>NZ_JAPDDP010000022.1 GCF_027587195.1 Solirubrobacter phytolaccae
CGATCCGACTTCTCGCGGCCGCCGCGATCCCCGGCCCCGCCGACGCCCGCGCGCTCGCCGGCGCGCTCCTGCTCGCCGGCGGCGCGGCGTCGCTCGCGTTCCTGCCCGACGCCGGCATCGCGTGGACGGTGGTCCCGCAGCTCCTCGCGGGCGCGGGCATGGGGCTCGCGCTGCCCGCGCTCAGCCCCGAGCGGGACCTGACCGACGCCGCGCGCACGCTCGTCGCGCGCCACGTGGGCATCGTGCTCGTACTGGCGATCCTCGCCCCGGTCGCGACCGCGCGGCTCACGACCGCCACCGACGACGCGATCCTCAAGGGCGCGTCGCTCGTGCTGGACGCGCAGATCGACCCGCTGCAGAAGCTCCGGCTCGCGCCCGCGCTGCTCGACGACGTCGACACCGACGCGCCGCGCGAGACGCTCACGCAGGCCGTCGAGAACCGCCGCGGCGACTTCACGGACAACGCGGACGTGTACGACCGGCTCGGGCAGCGACTCGACGACGTCGTGGTCGCCGCGGTCCTGGACGCGTTCAAGGTCGCGTACCTGATCGCGGCCGCGCTGGCGCTCCTGACCGCCGTGTTCTACCTGCCGCTCCTGCGCCGTCCCGCGATCCTGCTCGCGGCCGCCGTCGCCGCCGGGTGCGCGGTGGTCTACGCGACCGAGGCCAACGACGAGTCGGCCCCGAAGGTCACCCTCGCCGACCCGTGCGACCCGCGCGCGGTGCCCGGCTCGAGCGGGCTCGCGGGCGAGATCCAGGCCCGCGTGCTCAACGAGCTCAACGAGGCCGCGTGCAAGGTCGGCGTCTCCCGCGAGGAGCTGGCGCTCGCGGTGTTCGACGAGAGCCGTGCGCGTGACTTCGAGGCCGAGCACGGCGTCGACCCGCGCACGACGATCAACCTGTTGTCACTCCTCGGCGGATAGTTCCACCCGCCAGACGTCGCCGGCCGACGTCACCGCGCACCCGCGCCCGACGTCCGCCGCCAGCGCCGCGAGGTCGATCGGCGCCTCACGGTCGGTCGCGAGCACCACGAGCACGTCGTCGGGCGCCAACCCGCGCAGCGCCTCACGCGCCCGCAGCAGCGGCAACGGGCAGAGCAACCCGCGAGCGTCGAGTAGTACCTCCACGATCCGGGTTAGATGATGCCGTGGCCGAAGTCGAGCTGTTCGTGTTCCTGCTGTTCGCCGTCGTCGTGCTGGCGGCCGTCGGCCTGCGCTCCGGCGTGCCGTACCCGGTCGTGCTCGTGCTCGGCGGCCTGGTCATCGGGCTCGTCCCGGGCCTGCCGTCGCCGGTCGTCGACCCGGAGATCATCCTGTTCGTCTTCCTGCCGCCGCTGCTGTACTCCGCGGCGATCAGCGCCTCCGCGTCCGAGCTGAGGGCGAACGCCAAGCCGATCGGCCTGCTCGCCGTCGGCCTGGTGTTCGTCACGATCGCGGCCGTCGCGGCGGTCGCCAACCTCGTGCTCGGCGTGCCGTGGGCGGCGGCGTTCGTGCTCGGCGCGGTGCTCGGCCCGACCGACCCCGTGTCCGCCGCCGCCGTGCTGGACCGCCTCGGCGTCACCGGCCGCTCGAAGACGATCCTCCAGGGCGAGTCGCTGATCAACGACGCCACCGGCCTCACCGCGTACCGGCTCGCGCTCGCGGCGGTCGGCTCGACCGCCGGCAGCGTCCTCGACGTCAGCCTCGAGTTCGTCGGCGTCGCGGCCGCCGGCATCGCGATCGGGCTCGTCGCGGGCTGGATCTTCGCCCACCTGCGGCGGATCGTCACCGATCCCAGCCTCGATGTGGCGCTCTCCGTGCTGACGCCGTTCGTCGCCTACGTCCCGGCCGAGGAGCTGCACGTCTCCGGCGTGCTCGCGACCGTGACCGCCGGCCTGTACGTCGGCTCCCGCAGCCTCGACATCATCGAGCCCTCGACGCGCCTGCGCACCCTCGCGTTCTGGGAATCGACGGCGTTCCTGCTCGACGGGCTGCTGTTCGTGATCATCGGTCTGCAGGTCCCGACGATCCTCGAGCGCATCGAGGACGCCGACGAGGTCACGCTCGGCCTCTACGCGCTGCTGATCTTCGCCGTGGTCATGGGCGTCCGCGCCCTGTGGATGCTGGTCGTCCCGACGATCCTGCACTCGGAGACGACCCGGGCCGAGCGGGTGGTGATCGCCTGGAGCGGCATGCGCGGCGGTGTCTCGCTGGCGGCGGCGCTCGCGATCACCGTCGACGGCTTCCCGAACCGCGACCTCGTGATCTTCGTCGCCTACGCCGTGATCGTCCTCACGCTCGTGATCCCCGGCCTGACGCTCTCGACGCTGGTCAAGCGGCTCGGGTTGCAGCAGAGCGAGGACCACAAGCGCCAGGACGCCGAAGCGCGCCTGAAGCTCACGCAGGCCGCGCTCGATCGCCTCGACGAGCTCGAGGGCGACGCGCCCGACCACGTCGTCCAGCGTCTCCGCGACCGCTACGGCTCCCGCCTCGAGCGACTGGAGGCCCGCGTCGAAGGCGACCACGACGAGGGCGGCCAGACCGACATCGCCCAAGCGGGCAAGCTGATGGCCGAGATGATCGAGGCCGAGCGCGACGTGCTGCGCGACATGCGCCGCGAAAGCGCCTACCCCGACGACATCCTCCGCGAGATGGAGCACGAGCTGGACCTGGACGACTCACGCCTGCGTGCCAGGATCCGCCTCTGACCATGCTCGCCGCCATCCTCGAGACCGACGACCCCGAGCGCCTCTACATGGGCCTGTCGCTGCTCGTCAGCGCCGCGTCCGCGGGTGAGGAGGCCCGCGCGCTGGTCGGCTTCGGCGCGCTCAGGGCGCTGTTCGACCCACCGCCGCCGACCCACGTGATCGAGTCCGAGCGCGAGCCCTTCCGCGCGACCCTCAGCGCGCTCCGCGACACGGCGCTCGCCACCTGCGACGTCAAGGCCTGCGCGGCGGCCGCGCAGGCCACCGGGGTCAGCCGGCTGGCGACGATCTCGACGCCGCAGTTCCTCAAAGAGACCGCGGGTGCGCGCCTGGTGTTCGTGTGAGGCGCGCGACCATCCTCGCGCTCGCCGTCGCGTTCGCCGGCTGCGGCTCGCCGTCGGCCGACCTGTTCGAGGTCACGCGCACGGGCGCCGACGCGAAGGCGAACCTGACGTTGCTCGTGTCCGACGACGGCAGCGTCACCTGCAACGGCGGCAAGCGCCAATCGATCGAGAACGAGCTGCTGCTGCGGGCGCGCGAGCTCGAACGGGACCTCGCCGAGTCCGCGGAACTGCACCTCGTGCTCGAACCCGGTCAGGGTTCCGTGCTGGCGTACCGTGTGCGTATGGAGGCCGGAACCCTCGCTTTCGCGGACAACTCGCGCCCACTTCCGCCAGCTTTCGCACGGCTCAGCGTTTTCACCAAAGACGTGAGCGAGGACGTGTGTGGGATCGTGAGGCGCTGACATGGACCTGATGGAAGCGCTCAAGTCGGGCCGGTTCCCGTGGCTGCTGCGGGAGCACCCGGAGCTGGCGACCGCGCACATCGAAGGCACCTCGGCGCTGATGCTCTCGCGCTACCTGCGCCTGCCAGAGGCGACGGCCGCGTTGATCGCGGTCGGCGTGCCGGTCGGCCCGCTCGAAGCCGCGGTGCTCGGCGAGGTCGAGCTCCTCAAGGACGCCGACGTCCACGCCCGCGGCGTCGACGGCTTCACGCCGCTGCACCTCGCGTCCTACATGGGCGGGACCGAGGCGGTGCGCGTGCTGCTCGAAGCCGGCGCGCCCGTCGACGCGGACGCCGTCAACCGCATGAAGGCGCGCCCGATCCACTCGGCGGTCGCCGTCGGCAACCACGCGAGCGCGCGGCTCCTGCTCGAGGCGGGCGCGAACCCGAACCTCCAGCAGGAGGGCGGCTACACGGCGATGCACTCCGCCGCGCACAACAACGACGCGGAGATGATCAAGCTGCTGCTCGAGTTCGAGGCGGACCCGCAGATCCGCGACGACGAGGGCCACACCCCGCGCGACATGACCTCGGACGAGGCCATCCGCGCGTTGTTCAACCCGTGAAGTGGACCTTGCCGTTCGACTGCGCGCGAGCCTGCGCGCGGTCGACGAAGTCCAGGCGCTTGGCGGCGGCGCGGCAGAGGCGGGTGACGAGCTTCAGGCGCGCGGTCTCCGAGCGCAGGTCGAGCAGGCCCTGCTTGGCGTCCAGCCCGAACTCGACGGTCGCGGCCATCTCGTAGGCGCTCATCGCGGCGACCGCGGCCGGGTCGGGCGCCTTGTCGGACGCCTGCAGCACGAGCTCGGCGTAGGCGCCGTGAGCGGCTTCGGCGACGTCATCGTCGAGGCCGTCGTCGCGGTCGGCGAGGAACTCCACCACGCCCGCCGGGTACGCGAGCTCATCCTGGCGGGCCTCGATCCGGAACGGGCGCGTGCCGCGCGCGACCAGGTTGAGGCGCCCGTCCGGCAGCCGCTCGAGCACCTCGACGATCTCGCACGCGCAGCCGATCGGCCGGAGCCCGTCGTCGGCGAGCCACACGATGCCGAACTCGGACCCCTCTTCCTCACAGCGCGCGACCATCGCCTTGTAACGCTCCTCGAAGATGTGGAGCGGGACGAGCTCACTCGGCAAAGCCACGAGGCCGAGCGGGAACAGCGGGAAATCGCGCACCAGCTCCACGACGATCCAGTCTACGGCTCGCCCCGTAAAGCGGATGATGGCCTCGACCGCCCTTGTCTGGTTCCGGCGCGACCTGCGCGTGCACGACCATCCGCCGCTGCGCGCGGCGCTCGACGCATTCGAGCGCGTGATCCCGGTGTTCGTGCTCGACGACCGGCTGCTCGATGGGCGCTTCGAGAGCGCCAACCGCGCCTCGTTCCTGTTCGACTGCCTGAAGGACCTGCGCACGGCGCTGCAGGAGCGCGGCGGGAACCTCGTCGTCGTGCGCGGCAAGCCCGAGGCCGAGCTGCCGAAGCTGGCGCGCGAGCACGGCGCGACCGCGACCTACTTCGCCTCCGACGTGTCCCCGTTCGCGATGGCCCGTGACAAGCGGGTGGAGGAGGCGCTGAAGGAGGCGGGCGTCGAGCCGCGCCGCACGCCCGGCAACTTCATCGCCGACATCGGCAAGCTCAAGCCGTACGTCGTCTTCACGCCGTTCTGGCGCGCGCACAGCCAGCTCCCGCGCCGCGAGTTGCACGGCGCGCCGCGCAAGGTCAGAACACCGTCGGACCTCAAAGTCGGCGAGATCCCGACCGGCACAGCGCGCGGCGACCAGCACGGGGGAGAGTCGGCCGGCCGCAAGCAGATGCTGGCCTTCGACCACACGACCTACGACGACGTCCGCAACCGGCTGGACCGCGAGACGAGCCGGCTGTCCGCGTACCTGCACTTCGGCTGCGTCTCCGCGCGGGAGCTCGAGGGGCGCGTCGGCGGCGCGTTCGCGCGCCAGCTCGTGTGGCGCGACTTCTACGCGCACGTGCTGCTCCACCACCCGCGCAACACCCATCACGCCCACCAGGAGCAGATGGACGCGATCGAGTGGGACGGCGACGACGAGCACTTCGAGGCGTGGAAGGAAGGCCGCACGGGCTATCCCGTCGTCGACGCCGGCATGCGCCAGCTCGCCCAGACGGGCTGGATGCACAACCGCGCCCGGCTGATCACGGCGTGCTTCCTGGTCAAGGACCTGCACATCGACTGGCGTCGCGGCGAGCAGCACTTCATGCGCTACCTGCTCGACGGCGACGTCGCCCAGAACAACGGCAACTGGCAGTGGATCAGCTCCGTCGGCGTGGATCCGGCACCGCTCACGCGGCGGCTCTACAACCCGGCGCTCCAGCAGCAGCGCCACGATCCCGACGGCGTCTACGTGCAGACCTGGGCGCCCGACAGCCAGACGCTCACGCCGATCGTCGAGCACGCCGTGGAACGACAACGGACACTTGCGGCGTACAGCGCCGCCCGCGGCACGTAAGCTGCGGCGCCGAGTGCCCGATTCCCCTGAGCTCTACGTCCAGCGCGACCAGCCCGAAGGCGTCCCGCCACTGCACCTGACCGGCGAGCGCACGCTCCCCGACGTCCCCGAGGAGAACTACTGGTTCCGCCGCCACCTCGTGGTCTACGAGTGGATCGCGGACCGCGTCCACGGCCTGCGCGTCGTGGACCTGGCGTGCGGCGAGGGCTACGGCTCCGACGTGCTCGCCAACACGGCCGCGCGCGTGATCGGCGTCGACGCCAACCCGGAGGCCTTCGCGCACGCGAGCGCCAAGTACAAGCGGGTCGAGTTCCAGCGCACGATGGTCGAGATCTGGCGGGGCGACGTGGACTGCGTCGTGTTCCTGCAGACGATCGAGCACATCCAGGACCCGGACGCGATGATGGCCCACATCCGGTCGCTGATCGAGCCCGGCGGTGTGGCCTACGTCTCCACGCCGAACGTGCTCACGCTCGCGCCCAAGGGCGAGGAGCGCTCGGGCAACCCGTGGCACGTGCGCGAGTACAAGCCGGAGGAGTACCGGGAGCTGTGCGAGCGCCACTTCGGCGACGTCGAGCTCTTCGGCCTGTTCCACGCGCGCAAGCTGCGCGCGCACCAGGTGGCGCTCGAGCGCCTGGCCTGGGACCGCGTGCACCAGTCGCTGCACCTCACCCGCCCGTTCTACGAGCGCTTCAACCCGGCGATCAGCGCGCGCGACTTCACGCTCCGCACGGGCAACCTGGAGCGCAGCCTGGACCTGGTGGCGGTGCTGCGCCCGTGAAGCGCCTCTCGATCGTCCTGCACACCCACATGCCCTACGTCGAGGGCTTCGGCACGTGGCCGTTCGGCGAGGAATGGCTGTGGGAGGCGGTCGCGACCAGCTACCTGCCGCTGCTCGACGTCCTCGACCGCCAGCCCGGCAAGGTCACGCTGAGCATCACGCCGGTGCTCGCCGACCAGCTCGAGGCGCCGGGCGCGCTCGAGCGCTGCCTGACGTTCCTGCGCGAGATCCGCCCCGCCTCGCACGCGCTGGATGAGCCCGACTACCCGCAGCTGGCGTACAGCGCGCAGCGGTACGTCGAGGCCGCCGACGCGCTCGAGCGCCGCGGAGACCTGATCGCCGCCTTCCGCCCGCACGTGAGCTGGACCTCCGCCGCGACGCACGCC
Organism: Solirubrobacter phytolaccae; assembly: GCF_027587195.1. Classification (GTDB taxonomy): domain Bacteria; phylum Actinomycetota; class Thermoleophilia; order Solirubrobacterales; family Solirubrobacteraceae; genus Solirubrobacter; species Solirubrobacter phytolaccae. The sequence continues at coordinate 7,107 of NZ_JAPDDP010000022.1, forward strand.
GTCCTGCCGCTGCTGGCCACGGACGCGGGCGTGCGGCTGCAGATCGAGACCGGGATCGCTTCCCACCGCGCGCGGTTCGGCGCCTGGGAAGGCGGCTTCTGGCTGCCCGAGTGCGCGCACGCGCCGTGGATCGACCACCTGCTCGAGGAGGCCGGCGTCCACGTCACGTGCGTGGACTGGACCAACGTGGGCGTCGCCGATCCGCGGCGCACGGAGGCGGGCATCGCGCTCGTCCCGCTGGACCGACACGGCATCGACCTCGTCTGGGACCACCAGGGCTACCCGTCGCACGGCGACTACCGGGACACGAACCGGCTCACGCCGCACGCCCACCAGGCGTGGGCGGTCGACGGCGCGCCGTACGACCCCGAGCGCGGTCACGCCCGCGCGCGCGAGGACGCCGCGCGCTTCGTGAGCGATGTCACAGAGGGCGCCGTCGTCGCGTTCGACACCGAGCTCTTCGGCCACCACTGGCACGAGGGCGTCGCGTTCCTGGAGCGCGTGCTCGAGCTCGCCGACGTCGTCCCGGTGGAGGTCGCGGAACCCGCTGCCGCGCCCGCGGACATCCCGCCGACGAGCTGGGGCACCGGGCGCGACCTGCGCACCTGGAGCGCGCCCCGGGCGGGCGGCCTGGCGTGGGCTCAGCGTCGCGCCGAGTTGACCGCGCTGGGCGCCGCGGCGAGCCCGCGGGCGCTGCGGGAGCTGCTCGCGCTGCAGAGCTCGGACTGGGCCTTCCAGATCGCCAACGACAGCGCCGGCGAGTACCCGCGAGCCCGCGCCGAAGGCCACCTCTCGGCGTTCGCCACCGCCCTCCGTGACGGTTCGCAGGACGAACTTCGCAACCTCGCGCCGAACCTCGCGGACTGGGCGTTCGTGCAGCCTTAGGGGTTAAGCGATCGGCCGTTCGGTCGATCATTCGGATGAGGCGATGTGTAGAGTGTCGCCCGCATAAGAGCCGAGTCCCGTCCGGTCTGTCTGGATGGGAGCGGGGGAACCGATGGAGCGTTGGTCGCGCTCCCGGGGCGAATCGCCACCAGTGGTGGCGTAGCGCAGGTCTACGCGCGAGCCCGACAGCTAACCCCGTAGGCGCGATGAGACCAAGGAGTTTCCCCGCGTGTCAAAAGCAGTGCATTTACGTCGGTTGGTCGCCCTGTTCGTGGGCCTGTCGCTCTGCGTGAGCGCGCCCGCGATGGCGCAGACCGGCGGCGCCGAGTCCCAGCCGGCGGAGTCCCAGCCGGCGCAGACGGCCCCGGCGCCGGCGAAGAAGCCGACGACGAAGCAGATCCAGAAGGCGCTCGGCATCAAGGCCGACGGCGTCTTCGGCCCGAAGACCAAGCGCGCGCTGAAGACCTACCAGCGCCGCAACGGCCTGAAGGTCACCGGCAAGGCCGACACGGCCACGCTGCGCTCGCTCGGCCTCATCGGCCAGCCGCAGAACTCGACGACGCTCGCCACCCCCGTGCCGATCCCGGCCGAGGACAAGGCCGTGCTCGACCAGCTCGCGCAGTGCGAGTCCGGAGGGAACATCGCCGCCGAGTCGCCCAACGGCCGCTACTTCGGCAAGTACCAGTTCTCCCAGCCCACGTGGGAGGCCATGGGCGGCACCGGCAGCCCCGCGGCGGCCGACGAGGCCACGCAGGACCAGCTCGCCTACAAGCTCTACCAGCAGCGCGGCACCGCGCCGTGGCCGTCCTGCTCCGCGCAGCTCGGCCTCGACGAAGAAGACGCTTCCTAGCGCTAGCGCTAGCGCTAGCGCTTCAAGCGCAGGCGGATCGGACCGCGGGCCGCGTCGAGCTCCACGACGCGGCCTTTCTGCGTGATCTCGACCTGCGCCATCCCGTCGGCCACGCGCCGCACGGGGTCCATCAGCTCGCGAAAGCCCTCGCCCTCGGCGAGCGCACGCGCGGCTTCCGACGGGCAGATCGTCTTGCCCTCGTCACGCTGTTCGAGCAGCGCGAGGATCGTGCGCTCGATGTCCGCGTCGCTCACGGCCATCGCAGCGTCTTCGGCGTCTCGCGCATCCGCAGCAGCTTCGCGGGCGCGCCGCCGACCACGGAGTTGGACTTCACGTCCTTCGTGACCACCGTGTTGGAGCCGATCACGCAGTTGTCCCCGACGGTGACGCCGCGCAGGATGCACGCGCCGTAGCCGATCCAGTTGTTCGAGCCGACCCGCACGTCGCGCTTGTAGATGCCCTGCGCGCGGATCGGGCGCTCCACCTCGGTCACGCCGTGGTCGAAGTCGATCAGCATCACGCGGTCGGCGATCACGCACTCACGCCCGATCGACACGTGCTGGAAGGACGAGATCGTGCACTCCTGCCCGAGCACGGTCTTCGCGCCGATCGCGCACTCGCCCTCGTGGACGCGGATCTTGGTGCCGTGGCCGATCCACGACCAGCGGCCGAGCCGGAGCACCGCGTCCTTGCCGATCTCGAAGGTGACTTCGGGGCCGACGAAGCACAGCCCGTCGGTCTGCAGCCGCTTGCCCCAGCGCAGCTTGAGCCACGCCCAGCGCGCGATGAGCCGCGCGTACTTGGGGTTGAGCATGCGGTTGCGCGCCATGAAGCGCAGGAGCGTCAACGGCGCCATCTCCCCCCGAGGATATTCTGCGGCGTTCGATGTCGGATCTTGCCGAGCGGCTGCTGAACGGTGACAAGCGGGCGCTCGCACGCGGGATCTCGCTCGTCGAGGACGACGATCCCGCCGGCTGGGCGCTGGTCAAGGCGGTCTACCCGAAGACGGGGAACGCGTCCGTGGTCGGCTTCACCGGGCCACCCGGCGCGGGCAAGTCGACGCTCATCGGCGCGCTCATCCGCGTGCAACGCGCCGCCGAGCGCGACGTCGCGGTGCTCTCGATCGACCCGTCCTCGCCGTTCCGCGGCGGCGCGCTGCTCGGCGACCGCATCCGCCTCACCGAGCACTTCCTGGACCCGGGCGTGTTCATCCGCTCGATGGCGACCCGCGGGGCGCTCGGCGGGCTCGCCGAGGCGTCGCTGCAGGCCGCGCTGCTGATGGACGCGGCGGGCAAGGACGACGTCTTCCTGGAGACGGTCGGCGTGGGCCAGGCGGAGGTCGACGTGATCGATCACGCCGACTCGGTCGTGCTCGTGCTCATCCCGGGCAGCGGGGACAGCATCCAGGCGCTCAAGGCGGGCGTGATGGAGATCCCGGACATCATCGTCGTCAACAAGTCCGACCACCCGCTCGCCGACACGATGGTGCGCGAGATCCGCGGCGTGCTCGCGCTGGCGCCGCAGGAGGGCTGGCGCGTCCCGATCCTCAAGACCGAGGCCTCGCGTGGGGAGGGCATCGAGGCGCTGGCCGAGAAGCTCAACGAGCACCGGGCGTTCGTGGAGGCCGAGGGCACGCTGTCCGAGCGCCGCCGTCGCAACCTGATGGCCGAGGTGCTGGGGATCGCGACCATGCGCCTGCGGCGAGCGCTCGAGGCGTCACTCGAGCGAGACACGGAAGTGCAGGCGCTGCTCGACGAGGTCGTCGCCCGCCGGATGGACCCCGCCAGCGCCGCCAGCGCCATCCTCGCCCGCGGCGCGGTGGACCCCGGCGCCGCCGCCCGCGAAGACGTCGCCGACTGACCCAATTTTCGTCCAGTCCCGGTTTGCAACCGGGGGTGGGAGGCCTAGAGTCTCGGCATGCGGAGGGCCGTCGTTGCGTTCGCCTGCGTCGTGCTCGCCATGGCGGTGGCTGCCCCTGCGCACGCGGCGAACGGCCAGCTCGTGGCCGTCGCCGGCGGCAAGCTCGTCGCCGTCAACCCGGACGGCACCGGCCTGCGCACCCTGTGGGCCCCGACGGGAGAGATCACCGGGCTCTCGTTCTCGCCCGACGGCAACCAGGTCGCGTTCTCGTACGCAGGCAAGATCGCCTTCTACGACCTGCGCAACGGGGACGTGACGTCACTGACCGCGCCGGTGGGGGCGCAGGACATCAATCCCACCTGGGCGCCAGGCGGTGACGCGATCGGGTTTCGACGCATCACCGGCGTGACGCACCAGCGCATGCGGGTCACGCTCGACGCCCGTGAAGCGGTCCTCGGGACCTTTGCGACGGCTCCGGTCGAGTTCGCGTACGCGTCGTCGCTCGACCGGTGGGCGTACACGCTGCTGGACGTCTTGCTCGTCTCCACCAACCCACTCGAGGTCGAGGCGGGCGTCAGCGGCGCACCGGCCTGGTCGGCCGACAGCTCGAAGCTCGCCTACATCCAGGGCGGCCGGCTGCGGGTGGCGATGAGCCCCGGCCTCGCGCAGTCCACCCGCTTCTACGTGACGCGCACCGCGGCGGCCGCGCCGCGCTTCTCGCCCGACGGCACCGCGCTGGTCTACGTCGCTGACGGCCAGGCCCGGACCGTGTCGGCGGTCGAGGACGCCACGTCGACCGCGATCCCGGGCCTGTTGGGCGTGTCCGCCATCGACTGGCAGCCGTGTGGAGTGGCGACGGTCACGTGCCGCTCGAGCGTGCCGCCGACCTGCGTCACCAACTCCGTCCAGGTGTTCACGCAGACGGACCAGCCGGTGCAGCTGCCGCCGGCGCCGTGCAGCGACCCGAACGCGCTGCCGCTCTCGTTCGTGCTCGTCAAGGGGCCGGACAGCGGGACGTTGGCCGGCACCGTGTACACGCCCAACGCGGGCTTCGTCGGGCAGGACGCCGTGACCTACAAGGTCAGCAACGGCGCGAGCGCTTCCGAGGTGATCAAGGTCTCGATCTTCGTCGTCCGGCGGCCGGCGGGCACGGGGCCGCCCGCGGCCGTCACCCCGCCGACGGTGGCGGCGCCGCCGTTCCTGAGCCTGCGGGTCAAGCCGCGCCTGGACCGCAAGCGCAAGACCACGGCGCGGCTCGTCTGCGACCAGGCCTGCACCTTCACGGTCCGGCTCGAGGGCACGGTGCGGGTCAAGAAGAAGACGAAGACGATCAAGGGCAAGGCCCTCACCCGTTCGCTCACGCCGGACCAGCTCCTGGCGCTCAAGCTCAAGCTGCCCGCCAAGCCGGCGGGCAAGGTCAGGTCGATCTGGATCACCGGCACCGTCCGCGGCGCCAACGGCACTTCACGGCCTGTGAAATTGCCGGTCACCGCCGCCCGCTGAGCTTGCGCCGCCGGCGCGCGAGCCTTTACGGTGGGCGCAATGAGCAGGGTCAGCTGCGCGGCGCTCGTCGCCGCGGCGCTGGCCGTCGTCCCGGGGACGGCGGCAGCGGCCACCACGGATGGGCAGATCGTCACGATCGCGCGGGCGGGTGCCGGCGAGGCGCTCGTGACCTACAACGTGGCGGGCTTGAGCGGACGCCACGAGCTCTACGCCGGTGGCGACCTCAGCGCGCCGCAGTGGTCACCCGACGGCAACCGGATCCTGTTCGCCGAGGGCGGGACCGTGAAGGTGTACTCGGCCGTCTCCGGCGAGGTCACGGACTTCGTCGCGGGCGCCGCGCCGACCTGGACCCACGACGGGGCCGGCATCACCTTCGTGCGCGGCACCCAGGTCGTGACCCGCACGCTGGCGGGCGCGGAGACCGTCGTCGCCGCGGACGGCACCGGCGTCACCGATCTGGCGTGGTTCGACGGCGGTGAGGTGCTGACGCTGCTGGTCGGGGACCGGATCGACGCGTGGATCGCGCCGATCGCCGACCAGGGGCCGGCGTTCGACGGCGTCGCGGGCGGGCCCGCGCTGGGGGCCGACGGCTCGGTCGTGTTCCCGCGCCGCGTCGGCTCCGCCACGTCCCTGTTCCGGGCCGCCGAGGACGAGGAGCCGGAGGACCTGCGGCTCACCAACGAGCCCGGCGTCGTCGACGGCGACCCCGACATCTCGCCGAACGGGCGGATCATCTTCACGCGCACCGTCAACGGGGTGCCGCAGCTGGGGCTGCTCGACGGCTCGGCGTTGAGCACGTTCGGCGGCGGCCAGAGCGAGCCGGACTGGCAGCCGTGCTCGGAGGTGATCACGCGCGTGTCGTGCACGTCGACGACGCCGGTGGCCGCGCGGCCCGGACCGGAGTGCCGGCTCTCGCCGACGAGCTCGCCGCTGACCGTCCAGACCGCGCGCTCGACGTCGGTCGGGTACAGCTGCCACGTCGGCGTGGACCACATGGAGCTCGTCGACGCGCCCGCGCACGGGACCGTGACGATCGCGTCGGGGACCCGGCGGGCCGTGAGCTACCGCTCGGCGGCGGGCTACGTCGGGCCGGACACGTTCACGTTCCGCGCGGTCAGCCGCGAAGGTCGGGTGTCGGCGCCGATCCGCGTGACGGTGGCCGTCGTCGCGGCGATGCCGCGGCCGGCGGCGCCGAAGCTCACGCTCGCGGCGGGCACGCTCAAGCTCGACCGGCGCGGGCGCGTCACCGTGCGCGGCACCTGCGACCGCGCGTGCACGGTCTCGCTGCGCGTGCGGGTCAAGCTGGGCAGCGGGCGCGTGATCTCCGGTCGGCTCGTGCGGGCGCAGGCGGCAGCCGGCGGCGCGGTCACGCTGCGACTCAAGCGCGGCACGCTCCCGCCGCGCCGCACGGTGGCGTGGGCGCGCGTGAGCGGCAAGGCCGTGGGCGCGGACGGCCGCACCCGGGGCGTGCGGATCAAGCTGCGCTGATCAGGTCCAGCAGCGCGTCGATCTGCGCGCGGGTCGTGCTCGGGTTCAGCAACGTGAGCTTGAGCGCGACGCGGCCGTCGACGGTCGTGCGCCCGATCACGGCCTCGCCGGAGGCGAACAGGTCGCGGTGGATGGCGACGTTGCGCGCGTCGTCGCCGACGCGGCGGAACGCGACCATCACGGTGTGCGGCGGCGCGACCAGCTCGAGCTCCGGGTGGCGCTCGATCGCCTCGCCCGCGTACCGCGTGAGGTCGAGCACCGTGTCGACCATCGCGCCGAGCTGCCGGCGGCCACGCGTGCGCAGCGCCACCAGCACTTTGAAGGCGTCGAACCGCCGCGAGGTGTCGAGCGAGCGGCCGACGAGGTTGAGCTGGCCCTCGGCCTCGTCCTCCGGCCGGTTGAGGTAGACGCTCGCGTGGTGCACGGCGCGCAGCGCGCCCACGTCCGGCACGAGCAGGGCGGAGGCGCCGAACGGCATCCACCACAGCTTGTGCAGGTCCGCGGTGATCGAGTTCGCGCGCTCGATGCCTTCCAGTCGGGAGCGGTGTGTGTCGGAGAGCATGAGCCCGGAGCCGACCGCGGCGTCGACGTGCAGCCACGCGCCGAGCGCCCGCGCGTGGTCCGCGAGCGCGTCGAGCGGGTCGATCGCGCCGAGGTCCGTCGTTCCGGCCGTCCCGACGATCGCGATCACGTCCTCGCCCCGCGTGGCCGCGTGCAGCGCGTCCACCGACATCCGCCCGTCCGGCTCCGTCGGCACCGCGATCACGGCCTCGGTCCCGAGCCCGAGCAGCGCGGCCGAGCGCCGGATGCTGTCGTGCGAGGTCGCGCTCGCCGCGATCCGCCAGCGGTTCTGCGGCACGCCGTTGCGCCGCACGTCCTCGCCCGCCGCGTCCCGCGCGAGCAGCAGCCCGAGCAGGTTCGAAGCGGTCCCGCCCATCGTCATCACGCCCGACCCGCCCGGGAACCCGTGCAGCTGCGCGAGCCGCTGGACGAGCGCGTCCTCCACGAACGTCGCTGCCGGTGACGCGTCGAACGCGTCCATCGACTGGTTCGTCACCCCGACCGCCAGCTCCGCCACCGCCGCCTCGATCAGCGGGGCGGGATGCAGATGCGCGACGCAGTTCGGGTCCCCGAGCCGGATTCCGCCCTCGAGGATGGGCGCGAGGTCGGTCAGCACCGCGTCGAGTGAAGCGCCCTGCTCGGGCAGCGGATCGATCGCGGCGACCTGCGCCGCGAGCTCGGTCGGGTCGAGGGCGCTGCGCGGGCCGGGCACGCTCAGCGCTCTGATGATCGCCTCGGTCATCGCGATCGTGGCGTGGCGGAGGTCGGCGTGGCTCTTGGGATCGGGGCTGACGAACATCGCCGCGGAGTTTTAGTGCAGCGCCTTCGAAGTGCGTGACGCCGCGGCTTCACGCCGCCACCGTCCTGCCGCGCGCCGTTCGCGCCACACCAGCACGGCGACGCCGACCGCGATCAGCACGCACGCCACCACCGGCCACCAGGTCAGCGACGTGAAGTCCGGGAACACCACGACCAGCGGCCCCCACGGCGCGTCGCTGTCCACGTCGAGCCACCCGGGCACGTCGGTCAGCCACAGCAGCCATGCGGTCCCGCCGAGCGTGAGCAGCGCAAGCACGCCGCCGACCACGCGCGGGACATGCCGGAGCCCCCACGCCGAGAGGGCGGCCAGCGCGGGCAACACCGCGACCATCGACACGCCCGGGAACGACGTCCCGGCGCGGAGCGCGCCGGAGGCCAGCAGCGCGGTCACCGCGAGCTGCACCCCGATCACCACCAGCAGCAGCCCGGCGGTCGCCTCGGCCTCGCGGCGAGCGGGCGCGACACGGGCGAGCTGGTCGCGGCGTGAGCGGTACAGGAGCCAGGCGGCGAAGAAGGCCAGCGCGAGCAGCGGCGCCCAGCGCAGCAGGCCGATCTCGCGGTCCAGCCACACGCCGACGAGCCGGGGGATGCGCTCCAGGTACTCGACCGGCGTGTCCGCCTTGGTCGCCGTGCTGGCGGAGCGGGGCGTGATCCCGCCGTAGAAGCGGTCGTTGACCGTGGCGTAGAAGACGAGCGAGGCCGCGAGCGCCTCACCGGCCACGAGCGCGGCGAAGCGGCGGCGCTCCCGCAGCGTCCAGACGACGAGCGCCCACGCCACGACGGCGCCCGCGGCGAGGTAGCTCCAGCCGAGCCAGGGCAACCCGGCGAGCAGCAGTGCGCCGACGGCGACGTACCGCCGGCGCGGGCGTTCGCGTACCGCGAGCGCGCACAGCGTCGCACCCGCCAGCAGCACCGCCGCGGCGACCCCGGGCGTGATCGTGGTCGAAGCGGCGACGGCGGGCGGCGAGAGGCCGACGAGCCCGACGCCGAGCGTCGCCCACGGCTCGGGGACCATCCGGCGCGCGAGCGCCGCGGCCAGCACGAACGCCAGGGCAAGCATCGCGAGCATCTGCCACTGCACGGCCCGCGCGCCGCCGATCGCGTAGGCGGGTGCGATCAGCACCGCGAAGCCGACGCCGTGCGGCTCCACCAGCCGGCCCTGCACCACGCGCCCGTCCGTCTTGAGCTCCCGCGGGTACCAGCCCGCGTAGGAGCGGCTCGCGTACTCGTCGGTCAGGTCGACGTCACGGTCGGACACGAGCGACTCGGCCGCGAGCAGGTGATGCGGCTCGTTGCCCGCGTAATCCAGCCCGGGCTGGGCCGGAACGCCGAGGGTCGCCGCGTACACGGCGACCAGCAGGATCCACAACCCGACGAACCGCACCCCTACAAACCTAAAGGGGTCAGACCCCTTTATCCGTCCCTTAGGCTCCGCGGGCGAGCTCGACCAGCGTGCGCACGCCGTAGCCGGCGCCGCCGTTGGGCGTGTAGGGCTTCTTGTTGTCGTAGGCCGTCCCCGCGATGTCCAGGTGCGCCCACGGCACGTCGCCGGTGAACCGCTTGAGGAACTGCGCGGCGGTGATGCCGCCCGCGCCGCGGTCCGCCGGCGAGTTGACGATGTCCGCGTAGCGGCCCTTGATCTGCTCGTCGTACTCGGCGTGCAGCGGCAGTCGCCAGTTCAGCTCGCCCGCGCGCGCCCCGGCCGACTCGACCGCGGCGGCCCAGTCGTCGTTGCTCGCCAGCAGGCCCGCGTGGGTCTTGCCCAGCGCGACGACCATCGCGCCGGTCAGCGTCGCGAGGTCGATCAGCCGCTCCGCGCCGAGCTCGATCGCGTGCGTGAGGCAGTCCGCCAGCACGAGCCGCCCTTCGGCGTCCGTGTTGTTGATCTCGATCGACACGCCGGACTTGGAGCGCACGATGTCGCCCGGCTTCATCGAACGGCCGGACGGGAGGTTCTCCGTCGCGCCGATCACGCCCGCGACCCGCACCGGGAGCTTGAGCGCGGCGATCGCGCCCAGCGCCTCGAGCACCGCGGCGCCGCCCGACATGTCGAACTTCATCTCGTGCATCTTCGCGGCGGGCTTGATCGAGATGCCGCCCGAGTCGAAGGTGACGGCCTTGCCGACGTAGCCGAGCAGCGGCCCGGTCGCGCCTTCGCCCTCGTAGCGGATCGTGATCAGCCGCGGGTCCTCGTAGGAGCCCTGCGCGACCGCCGCGAAGGCGCCCATCCCCGCGGCGCGGATGCCGTCGCCGTCGAGCACCTCGACGCGCACGCCCTCCAGCTCCGACGCCCGTTCGGCCAGCGCCGTCGGCGTCAGGACGTTCGCCGGCTTGTTCTGCAGGTCACGTGCGCGGTTCACGAACGAAGCCACGGTCGCGGCCGCCGTCGACGCCGCGCCCACGTCGTGATGCGCGGACAGGACCAGCGCCTCGATCCCGTCGGTCTCGGGCTCCTTGAACTCGCGGTACGTGTACGCGGCGAGCAGCGTGCCCTCGACGAGCCCCGCCACGTGGGCGTCCGACACGTGGTGCGGGACCTCCCAGCACAGCGTCTTGGTGCCGAGCTCCTTCGCACGCCCGACGACCGCCGCCGCGACCACACGAGCGCGCTCGGGGTCGAAGTCGCCGCGTCCGCCGAGGCCCGCGACGAGGTACCGGCGCCCTTCCGCATGCGTCACCGCGAGCTTGCGCAGCCCCCGCTTCGCCTCGCCGCTGTCCACCAGCGCCTGCAAGGCGCCGCCGTGGTCGTGGGCGATGCCCTCATCCTCGAACACGCCGACGACGATCGTGTCGGCGTCGGTGGCGGGAGGGGCGTCCGTCGTGGCTGTCACTCGCATCGCAATAGACTCGCAGCATGCCTCGTACCGTGATCCTGAGCAGCGCCCGGACACCGATCGGCAAGCTCGGCGGAGGCCTGTCCACCCTCCCCGCGACCCATCTCGGCGGCGTCGTGATCCGCGAAGCGCTCGACCGTGCCGACGTCGCGCCCGAGCAGGTCCAGCACGTCGTCATGGGCACGGTCCTGCAGGCCGGCCAGGGGCAGATCCCGAGCCGCCAGGCGCAGATCGAGGCGGGCATCCCGATCGCGGTCACCTCCGAGACGATCAACAAGGTGTGCGCCAGCAGCGTGCGCGCCGTCGGCATGATCGACCAGGCCGTGCGCGCCGGGGACCTCGAGGTCGCGGTCGGCGGCGGCATGGAGTCGATGTCGCAGGCGCCGTACCTGCTGCCGGGCGCCCGCGGCGGCTTCCGCATGGGCGACGTGCAGGCGCTCGACGCGATGATCCAGGACGGCCTGCGCAGCCCGTTCTCCGGCAAGCAGATGTTCGAAGAGGCCACGGACGTCAGCGACGAGCTGGAGATCACGCGCGCCGACCTCGACAAGTGGGCGCTGCGCAGCCACGAGCGCGCGATCGCGGCCACCGACGAGGGCCGCCTGGCGGACGAGATCGTCGCCGTCACGGTCCACGGCCGCAAGGGCGACACCGTCGTCGAGACGGACGAGTCGCCGCGCCGCGAGTCCAGCCTGGAGTCGCTCGCCAAGCTCCCGGGCCTGACCAAGGGCGGCAGCCACACGGCCGGCAACTCGCCGGGCGTCAACGACGGCGCCGGCGCGCTCGTGCTCGCGTCCGAGGACTGGGCCGAGCGCAACGGCAAGGACATCCTCGCCACGATCATCGCTCAGGCCGCCGTCGCCGACGAGTTCGCCTACCTCGCCCGCACGCCCGCCAACGCGGCGATCAAGGCGCTCGACAAGGCGGGCCTGCAGCCCGGCGACATCGACCTGTGGGAGATCAACGAGGCGTTCTCCTCGGTCGCGCTGAACAGCACCCGCATGCTCGGCATCGACGAGGCGCGCGTGAACGTCAACGGCGGCGCGGTCGCGCTCGGGCACCCGATCGGCGCGTCCGGCGCGCGCATCATCGGCGCGCTCGTGCTCGAGCTGCGCCGGCGCGGCGGCGGCTACGGCTGCGCGGCGATCTGCTCCGGCGGTGGCCAGGGCGACGCCATCATCGTCCAGGTTTGACGGAGAGACCACATATCTTGCCCCCGCCGCCGGGCGGGGGAGCGATCAAGCGCGAAGGGGAGAAGGGCGCCGCGTTCTTCGACCTGGACCGCACGCTGATCGCCGGCAGCTCGAGCTTCCAGTTCGGCCGCGCCGCCTACAAGGCCGGGATGGTCTCCCGCCGGGATCTCGCCCGCGACGCGTACGAGAACGTCAAGTTCCGCCTGCAGGGCTCCACCGACGCCACCGCGGACCTCGTCAAAGAGCGCGTCGGCAAGCTGCTCGAGGGCGCGAAGGTGCGGGACCTGCAGCGCCTCTCGGGCCCGGTCCTCGCGGGCGTGCTCCCGCGGCTGTACCCGCGCATGCTCGCGACGGCCTACGCGCACCAGGACGAAGGCCGCCCGATCTTCATCTGCACGGCTGCCGCGCAGGAGATGGCGGAGCTGCTGGCGGTCGTGCTCACGTTCGACGGTGCCGTCGGCTCGGTCGCCGAGGTCATCGACGGCGTCTACACGGGCCGCGAAGGCGGGCCGTTCAACTATCGCGAGGGCAAGGCGCAGGCGCTCCGCGAGCTGGCCGAGCGCGAGGACATCGACCTCGCGGCGAGCTACGCGTACAGCGACAGCGAGTCCGACCTGCCGATGCTGCGGCTCGTCGGCCATCCTGTGGCCGTCAATCCGGACAAGGAGCTCGCGCGCGTCGCGCGTGAGGAGGGGTGGGAGATCATGCGCTTCGAACGGCTGGGACGGAAGCTTCGAGTACTCGGCGCCGCGGCGGCGGTGGCGGGCGGTGCGGCGGCGGCGCGGGTGGCGACCGCCAAATGAGTCTCCACGAGCTGACCGACGACCAGCGGGAGATCCGCGAGCTGGCCAAGCGCTTCGCGGACGAGCAGGTCGCGCCGCACGCGGCCAAGTGGGACCGCGAGCACCACTTCCCGCGCGAGCTGTTCGCCGAGCTGGGCGAGCTCGGCCTGATGGGCGTGTGCGTGCCCGAGGAGCACGGCGGCGCCGGCGCCGACTTCCTCACCTACATGCTCGTGCTCGAGGAGCTGTCGCGTGCCGACGCAGGCGTCGGCGTGACGGTCGCCGTGCACACGAGCGCGGGCACATTGCCGATCCTCAACCACGGGTCCGCGGAGCAGATCGCCGAGTACGTCCCGCGGCTCGCGTCCGGTGAGGAGCTCGCCGCGTTCGCGCTCACCGAGTCCGGCAGCGGCTCCGACGCGAGTGCCATGCGCACCCGCGCCGCCGACGACAAGATCTCCGGCGCCAAGCAGTGGATCACGAACGGCTCGTTCGCGTCCACGTTCATCGTGTTCGCGAAGGAGGGTGAGCGCGCGTCGTCCTTCCTCGTCCGCGCCGGCGCCGACGGCTTCGCGGTCACGCGCGAGGAGGAGAAGATGGGGCTGAACTCGAGCTCCACGGCCGACCTCGCGTTCGAGGACACGCCCGCCGAGCGCCTGGGGGAGCCGGGCAACGGCATGCGCGTCGCGCTGCGCACGCTCGACGGCGGCCGGATCGGCATCGCCGCGCAGGCCGTCGGCATCGCCCAGGCCGCGTTCGACACCGCCGCGGGCTACGCGAAAGAGCGCAACGCGTTCGGCGGCCCGATCGCCCGCTTCCAGGCCATCCAGCACAAGCTCGCGGACATGCAGACCGAGATCGAGGCCGCCCGCGCGCTCGTCTGGCGCGCCGCGCGCCTGAAGGAGGCCGGCAAGCCCCACACCGTCGAGGGTGCGCAGGCCAAGCTCTTCGCGTCCCGCGTCGCCCGCCACCAGACCGGCGAGGCGATCCAGATCCTCGGCGGCTACGGCTACACCAAGGAGTTCCCGGCCGAGCGCTACTACCGCGACGCGAAGGTCACCGAGATCTACGAGGGCACGAGCGAGATTCAGAAGCTCGTCATCGCCCGCGCGATCCTCGGCGAGTCGATGCGCGACTGACGCACCGCGCCGTCCTGCACCCAGCTGATCGTGTCCCCGGCGAGCGTGAGCGACCCGGGGTCGATCCCGGCCCCCGAGCTCACGACCCCGGCGAGCGTGCGCACCTCGTAGACCCGGGGCTCCTGATAGACGAAGCAGTCCGCGACGATCCACGCGGGCGTCCCCTCGGGCGTGAGCACGAGCGAGTGCACCGGACCCGCCTGGTACCGCGGGTCGCCGCAATCGCGCCCGGATTGCAGGCTGTGGACCTCGGCGCCGGTTCGCGCGTCACGCACGGACACCTGGCTGGACGAGTCGCGACGGCCCGCGTACTCGGACGTGTACGCGACGAACGGCCCGGCCACCGTCGGGAGGTTCTCGCTGCAGAAGTCGCCGCCCCCGCAGCCGTTCCCGGCGCTCGAGATGCCGATGTCGAACCGGTAGCGGTTCGCGGTCGCGCACACCCACAGCCGGGTGCGGACTTCGTAGACGCGAACCTGGTCGTTCTCGGCCCGCGTCGTCCCGAGGGCGTCGCAGGGCAGGCGCGAGCGGTCCAGCCTGGCCGAGCGCACGGTCCGCGCGGCGAACCCCGACGCGCAGCGCTGCCCTCCCCGGGCACGGAGGTAGACGTAGCCGTTCGCGTACGGGAAGCGGCGCACGAGGCTCGCGGTCTTGCGCTTGGCGTCGGGATACGTGTACGCCTCCAGCACGAGCTTGCAGCGTCCGCTCCGGTACTCGCGGGCGAAGGAGCCGTCTGAGACCTTGCCCGTGTCCGGCAGCGTGACGCGCAGTCGCTCCTGGATCGGTGGTCCGTAGGGGCCGAACCGGCCGTCGTGATAGATCCGCACCTGAACCCGGCGCGCGTCGGCCATCGCCGGGAGCGCCAGCGCGATCAGGCCGACGAGGCCGACCAGGAGACGCGCTCGAGCTCGCAGACGTCGAGCCGCTTGCCCGAGCGCGTGAGCACCACCCGCGTCTTGAACGTCCCGCTCCATGTCTCGACCCCCGCCGCATCGATCGTCCGGTGTGCCGTCACGGTGACCGTCTGGCGCGTGCGTCCGCCGCCCTTGAGGCGGTCGCGCACGACCACGGTGTCCGTCACGTCGTCGGCTGTCGAAGTCTTGAACGGTGGCTCCAGGCGAAAGATGTTCGGAAACCGGTAGTCCTTGCCGGAGCGGCACGGCGCGCTGTAGCCGATCCGGATCCGGGTGACCAGCCCGTCGGTGCCGGTGACGACCGTCGCGCGGCGCCCCTGTGAGGTCTTCCCTACATAGGACGTAGCCTCCGCCGTACCCACAAGCGCGAGCCAGAGGCATAGGCTCGCGATCGTGATGCGCTGGGCCATCGCCACAGCCTGCCTGATCTCGACGGGGATCGGCGTCGCCCTGCTCATCCGGGCGCCGGATGTGACGCGGCTCCCGCCCGGCGGCCGGTCGATCCTCTATATCGGCGTGATCATCGCGTGGGGCTTCGTCGCGGTCGGCGCGTTCGCGCACGCGCGCCGGCCGGACAACCGCACGGGCCGGCTGATGGTGATGACCGGCACGCTCGTCGCGGTGACCGGGCTGCAGTTCTTCGACGAGCCCGTGCTGTTCGCGATCGGCGCGCTGTTCGACACGGCCTCGATCTCGGCCCTCGTGCACCTGCTGATCGCGTTCCCGTCCGGCCGGGTGGAGGGGAGGTGGCCGCGTCGCGCGGTCGTCGCCGCGTACGCCGCGGCCGCGCTCCAGCTCCCCGCGCTGCTGGTCACGTCGTGCGGCGACTGCCCGGCCGGCAACCCGTGGCTGGTCCTGGACAGCGACGTGCTCTCCGCGCTCTTCACGCTGCCCCAGGTCACGCTGCTGCTGTTCATGCTCGTGTCGACGCTGGTGGTGCTGATCGGCCGCCGCCAGGCCGCGAGCCCGCTCCTGCGTCGCGGGCTGGAGCCGGTGCTGCTGCTCGGCGCCGCGATCCTCGTGCTCGGCGTCGCGACCGTGTTCGCGATCAGCTTCGACGCCGGCATCACGCAGGCGCTGCAGATCGCGTCCTTCTCCGCGTTCGCGCTCGTGCCCGCGGCCTTCCTGCTCGGCCTCGTGCGCACCCGCTTCTTCCGCACCGCCGCCGTCGGTCGCGTGATCGAGCGGCTGAGCCTGGACCCGCGCGGCATCCGTGACGCGCTCGCGATCGAGCTCAGCGACCCCACGCTCGACGTCCTGTACTGGGTCGACGGCGGCTACGTCCACCGCGACGGCCGCCCCGCGGAGGCCACCACGGAGACGCTGACCGAGATCGACCACGAGGGCCGCCGCGTCGGCGCCCTGACCCACTCGGCCGCGCTGAACGAGGAGCCGGAGCTGCTGCGCGAGGCGGCCGCGGCCGCGGCGCTGGCGCTCGAGAACCAGCGCCTGGAGGTCGAGCTGCGAGCGCGACTGGAAGCGCTCCGCGCCTCGCGCGCCCGCCTCGTCGAGGCCGGCGACGCCGAGCGGAGGCGGCTGGGCCGGGACCTCCACGACGGCGCCCAGCAGCGCCTCGTCGCGCTGATGATCGAGCTCCAGCTCGCCCGCGAGCACTTCGAGAGCGACCCCGCCAACGCCAAGGGCCTGATCGACAGCGCGTTCGCCAACGCGCAGGAGGCGGTGCACGAGCTGCGCGACCTGGCCGCCGGCATCCACCCGGCGGTGCTCTCCCAGCGCGGCCTCGACGCGGCGCTCGAGTCGCTCGCCAGTCGCTCCACCGTGCCGGTCGAGCTGGAGAGCGACCTCGCCGAGCGCCTCCCGAGCCCGGTCGAGACCGCCGCCTACTTCGTCGTCGCCGAGGCGCTCACCAACGTCGCCAAGTACGCCCACGCCACGCACGCCAAGGTCGAGGTCCGACGCGAGAACGGCCACGCCGTGATCGACATCCGCGACGACGGCATCGGCGGCGCGGACACGTCCACCGGCTCCGGTCTACGCGGCCTCAGCGACCGCGTCGGCGCGCTCGACGGCGCCCTCGAGATCCACTCCCCGACGGGCGCCGGCACCCACATCCGGGCTGTCATCCCAACCTAAAGCAACCTAAAGGGGTCAGACCCCTTTAACTTGCTTTAGGTTCGGCGGAGGAACTCGAGGACCGCCAGGACGCGGCGGTGGTCCTCGGCGCCGGCGGCCACGTCGAGCTTGCCGAAGATGTTCGTGACGTGCTTCTCGACGGCGTGGGGCGTGACGACGAGCTGCTCGGCGATGCCCTTGTTCGAGCGGCCCTCGGCCATCAGCTCCAGCACCTCGCGCTCGCGGGGCGTGAGCAGGTCGACCGGGTCGTCGCGGCGGCGCCGGCCGAGCATGTGCGCGACGACCGTCGGGTCGAGCACGGAGCCGCCCGCGGCCACGCGCCGCACCGCGTCCGCGAAGCCCGTGAAGTCGGTCACGCGGTCCTTCAAGAGGTACCCGACGCCCTCGGCGTTGTCGCCGATCAGGTCCACGGCGTAGCGCTCCTCCGCGTACTGGGAGAGCACCAGCACGCCGACCGAGGGAAGGGACGCGCGGATCTCCAGCGCCGCCCGCAGCCCGTCGTCGGTGTGGTCGGGCGGCATCTGCACGTCGACGATCGCCACGTCGGGCTTGTGCGCGGCGACCTTGCGCAGCAGGTCGGGTGCGTCCCCGGCCTCGGCCACGACCTCGAAGCCCGCGGCCACGAGCAGGCTCACGATCCCCTGGCGCAGCAGCGCCTGATCTTCACCGATGACGATTCTCACGGGTGAACCAACCGGGCAGCCGCTGACGCGGCGCCATCGGGGGTCACTTTGAATATCGCTTCGCGGATATTCACGGCGGTCCCAGCAACTCAATCAGACGCGGCGATGCCAGTTGCGCCTTCCCTACGAACCCGCGCGCGCCGGACCCGGCCAGCGCGTCCCCGAGCTCGTCCGCGTCCAACGTCGACACGAGCACGACCGTCGCGTCGAACGCGCCGGCCACCGACAGCCCGTCACCGTCGGGCAGGTTGACGTCCAGCAGCACGCAGTCGGGGCGCAGCTCGCGCGCCGCGGCCAGCCCGGCCGCCACGCTGTCGGCCACGCCCACGACCTCGTAGCCGCGCGCGTTGAGCAGCACCCGTGCCGTCGCCCGGAAGGCGGCGGAGTCGTCGACGACGAGCACGGAACGCGGCATGCCTCGAAAGCTAGACGTCCAGGACGTGCACGTTCGGGGGGTTCACCGGAGGTCTGCGACCGGGATGTCTGCACGCAGGGTCGTGCCGAGCCCGAGCGGGCTGTCGATCTCCAGCCGGCCACCGAGCGCCTCGACACGGTCCGAGAGCCCGCGCAGACCGGATCCACCGGTCGGATCGGCCCCGCCGAGGCCGTCGTCGGCGACCCCGATCAGCGCCCGGTCGCCCGCGCGCGAGACGCTGACGCGCACGATCGACGCCTGGGCGTACTTGGCGACGTTCGTGAGCGCCTCGCTGACGACGTAGTAGGCGGCGGCCTCGACCGGCCCGGGCAGGCGCTCCTCGAGGTCGACCTCCAGCTCGACCGGGATCGGCGCGCGGTCGGCGACCGCACGCACGGCGGGCTCCAGCCCGCGCTCGGTCAGCACCGCCGGGTGGATGCCGCGCGCGAGCTCCCGCAGCTCCTGCAGCGCGTGCGCGAGCTCCTCGCCCGCGCGACCGAGGTCGGGATCGTCCGGGTGGCGCCGCGCGGCCAGGCGCAGCATCAGCGCGAGCGAGACCAGGCGCTGCTGCGCGCCATCGTGCAGGTTGCGCTCGAGCCGCCGGCGCTCGGCGTCGCCGGCCTGGACGATGCGCGCCCGCGACGCCGCGAGGTCCTCCCGAGCCTGCGCGTTCGCGAGCGCCTGCGCGGCCAGCTCGGCGAAATAGGCGATCCGCTGCTCGGCACTGTCCGGGAACGGCCCGGCGCTCATCGAGGAGACGATCACCGCGCCCCACAGGGACCCGCCGAGGAACACCGGCGCGGCGACCACGGCCTGCACGCCGTAGTCGCGCATGATCCGCGCGAGATCGCCCTCGGCGCCCGCGTAGCTGTCCATTCGCGCGGCCTGCCCGGTCCGCCAGACGCGGGTGGCGGCGGTGTCGCCGTCCATCGGCATCCGCGTCCCGTGCCCGAGCACGTGCTCGGGCTTCAGCGCCCAGCCACCGACGATCTCACCCCCACGCCCGTCGGAGTCGAAGCGGAACATGTGGGCGGTCTCCGCCTCCAGCAGCTTGCCGACCTCCTCGCTGAGCAGGTCGAACAGCCGCGCCGGATCGCTGAACGCCGCGACCGCCGTCGCCACGCGCCGCAGCGCCGCCTGCTCGTCCGCGAGCCGGTGCAGCGCGGCCTCCGCGACGTTGCGCGCGGTCAGGTCCCGCAGGTAGCCGTAGAAGATGCGCTCGCCGGGGATCTCCGGCCGCGTCACGACCAGCTCGACCGGGAACTCGGTGCCGTCGCGGCGCATCGCGGTCAACTCCACGCGCCGGCCGACGATCGGTCCGCGCCCGGTCTTCAGGTAGCGCGAGAGGCCGTCTCGGTGGGCGTCGCGCAGGCTCTCCGGGATGATCAACGCGGCGAGCTCGCGCCCGACGATCTCCTCCGCCTTGTAGCCGAACGTGCGCTCGGCGGCGCGGTTGGCCGACAGCACGATGCCGTCGTCGTCCATCGTGAACACCGAGTCGAACGCGACGTCGAGCATCGCCTTCCGACGCGCTTCGAAGTCGCGCATCTCGCGCTCGGCCGCGCAGCGCTCGACGAACTGGGCGATCTGCACGCCCACGCTCTCCGCCGCGGCCATCAGGTCGTCGTCGGGCGGCGGCGTCCGGACGAGCAGCTCGCCCACGCCCGCGATCGGGATCGCCAGCAGCGCGCCGTCCCAGCGCACCTTGTGGCCGTTGAGGCTGCGCGCCAGCTTCCCGGGGAGCCGCGCGAACGCCGTCTCCTCGTCCGGGGAGGCGAGCGCGGCGGTGACCGCGCGCAGCAGCTCAGCCGGCCGCAACCGGGATCTCCGCCCGTAGCGTGGTGCCCGCGCCGGCGGGGCTGTCGATCTCGAACCGCCCGCCAAGCGCCTCGACGCGGTCGGCCAGCCCGCGCAGCCCGGTCCCGCCGCCCGGCGAGGCGCCGCCGACCCCGTCGTCGCGGACCTCGATCCGCGCGTGCGCGTTCGTGCGCTCCACGCCCACCGACACCTCGGACGCCTGCGCGTACTTGGCCACGTTGGTCAGCGCCTCGGCGACGACGTAGTACGCGGCCGCCTCCACCGGGCCCGGCAGCCGCTCGTCCAGGACCACGTTGAGCTCCACGGCCATCGGCGCGCGGTCGGCGACCGCACGCACGGCGGGCTCGAGGCCACGCTCGGTGAGCACGGCGGGGTGGATGCCGCGGGCCAGCTCGCGCAGCTCCTGCAGCGCGAAGTTGAGCTCCTCGCCGGCGCGGACGAGCTCGACGTCGTCGGGGTGGCGGCGCGACGCGAGCCGCAGCATCAGGGCGAGCGAGACGAGGCGCTGCTGCGCGCCGTCGTGCAGGTTGCGCTCCAGCCGCCGGCGCTCGTCGTCGCCGGCCTGGACGATGCGGGCGCGCGACGCCGCGAGGTCCTCCCGCGCCTGCGCGCTCGCGAGCGCCTGCCCCGCCAGCTCGGCGAAGCTGGTGATGCGCTGCTCCGCGCCGCGCGGGAACGGGTCGCCGGCGCCGCCGGAGACGATCACCGCGCCCCACAGCCGGCCCTCCTGGAAGATCGGCCCGGCCACGGCGGAGTTGTGCCCGAGCTGGCGCAGGCTGGCCGCGAGCTCTCCTTCGAGGTCCTCGTAGCTGTCCACCCGTGCGGGGGCGCCGGACCGGTACACGCGCGCCGACACGCTGTCGCCGCCGAGCGGCACGGTCGCGCCGACCTCGTGCACGGGGATGTCCGTGTCGTGCCAGCGCGCGAGGACCGTGGCCGTCTCGTCCTCGTTGAAGCGGATCATGTTCGCGCTGGGCGCGCGCAGCAGCCGGCCGACCTCTTCCGTGACCACCGCGAACGCGTTGCGCGGGTCGCTCTCGGTTGCGATCGCGGTCGCCACGCGCCGCAGCGCCGCCTGCTCGGTCGCGAGGTGGCGCAGCACGCGCTCGCGCTCGGAAGCGTCGGCGACGTTCGCCGCCACCGCCCGCTGGGCACGGCAGCGCTCGGCGAAGTGCGAGATCAGCAGCCCGAGGCTGTGCATCGTCTCGAGCAACATCGCGTCGGGCGCGACGCGGGCGCTGAAGTTCATGACTCCGATGCGCGGGACGTCGAAGCTGAGCCCTTCGTCGGGCGCGTCCGGCGGGTCACCCCACGCGTGGGCGCGGCGGTGCGTCGCGCGCGCCACCGGCAGCCACATCGCGCCGCCCGCGCTCCCGAGCGAGGTTCCGATCGCCTCGAGCAGCGCGGGATAGGCGTCGGCCTCGCCCTGCGCCTCCGCCAGAACGCGCACGACGACGTGCCCCGTGCGGAGCAGATCGGCAGCGTCAAGTGACTCGTGAGCGGGCACGCGCGCGCCAAGCTTGTCGACTCGCTGTCCCTTGATCAACTCTTGACTGAGGTTTTCGCTCAGCGGTGCCGATCCACCAGAAGGTGGCAGCGACCATGGCCGTACCCGAGTGGCGCACCGCAGTGCCTGCAGTGCTGGATCAGCCCGAGCGCATCCGCCCGGTCTTCCAGCCGATCTTCGACCTCCAGCGCGGAGTGGTCTGCGGGTTCGAGATGCTCGCCCGCTTCGACTCCGAGCTGCAGGCCGCGCCGGACAAGTGGTTCGCCGCGGCCGCCCAGCTCGGGATCGGTCACCAGCTCGAGGCCGCGCTGATCGCCCGCGGGCTGGAAGCGCGCCACCGCCTGCCCGAGAACTGCTTCCTCGCCGTCAACGTCGGCCCGGACGCGCTGCTGTCGGACACCGTCGGGGCCGTGCTCGCCGGGCAGGACCTCAGCCGGATCGTGGTCGAGGTCACCGAGGCCGCGCCGGTCGAGGACTACGACGCGCTGCTGCGCGCGCTCTCGGTGCTGCGGGATGCGGGCGCGATGATCGCCGTCGACGACGCGGGGGCGGGCTACGCGAGCCTCAACCACGTCATGCAGATCCGCCCGGACTTCGTGAAGCTCGACCGGGCGCTGGTCATGGACGTGGATCGCGATCCCGCCAAGCACGCGCTGGTCGAGACGTTCGGGGTCCTTGCCGGCCGGCTGGACGCGTGGCTGCTCGCCGAGGGCATCGAGCGCGACGGCGAGCGCGAGGTCCTGGCCGCGATGGGCGTGCCGCTGGCGCAGGGCTTCGGCCTCGGCCGCCCCGCCGCCGACATGCACGCCGGCCTGCGCGTCCCGGGCGCGCCCGCGGCGCCCGACGCGCTCAGCGCGCTGCTGTGCACCGCCTTCCCGGTACTCGGCGACGGTGAGCATCCGCCGGCGGGCAGCGAGGCGGCGGTCGTCGTCGACCGCCTGCTGCGCCCCGCCGCGCTGCTCACGCAGGGCCGTGAGGTGCGCCTGCCGATGACGGCGCTGGTCACCGATCAGCCCGCCGACGTCGCGCAACGCGCGCTCACCCGCACGAGCGTCGAGCGCTTCGACCCCATCTGCTGCATCGACGAACGGGGCCGCCTGATCGGGCTGCTCCCGTTCGAGCAACTCGTCCGCCATCTGGCCTCCACCGAAAGGACCCACCCATGAAGTCGTTCTCCTGCGGCGCCGTCGTCCCCGGCTGCACCGCCACCTTCCGCGGCGCCGACGACGGCGAGATCCTCGCCCAGGTCGCCCACCACGCCCGTCACGACCACGGCCTCACGGAGATCCCGGACGAGCTGGTCGGCGCGGTGCGCTCGCACATCCGCAGCGCATAGGAGGAACTCCTCGTACTACGGTGCACGGCCATGGCACGCAAAATTCGCGTCGTCGTGGCCAAACCCGGTCTCGACGGCCACGATCGCGGCGCGAAGATCATCGCGCGCGCATTACGGGACGCGGGCATGGAGGTCATCTACACCGGCCTCCATCAGACCCCTGAGCAGATCGTCGAGACGGTGCTGCAGGAGGACGCCGACGCCGTCGGCCTCTCGATCCTGTCCGGCGCCCACATGACGCTCGTCCCGCGCATCATCGAGCTGCTGCGCGAGCAGGAGGCGGGCGACGTCGTCGTCACCGTCGGGGGCACGATCCCCAACCAGGACATCCCGGAGCTCAAGAAGCTCGGCGTGGCCGAGGTGTTCACGCCGGGCGCGCCGACGCAGACGATCATCGACTTCATCGAGTCCACTGTGCGCGAGCGCACTTGAACTGTACCGTCCAGACGGTACAGTGGTGGCATGAAGACCATCAAGATCGCTGCTGCCGCCTTCTCGTCCATCGTCGGCTCCTTAGCCTTGCTGGGAGTCAATGACTCCCACGACCGGAACTAGGGACCGCCTCCTCGACGCCGCCGGCACCGTCGTCCATCGCGACGGTGCGCAGGCGCTGACGCTCGACGCCGTCGCCAAGGAGGCCTCGGTCTCCAAGGGCGGGCTGCTCTACCACTTCAAGTCCAAGAACGACCTCGTCCAGGCCATGGTGGACCGCTGGCTCAGCCAGTTCGGCGCCGAGATGGAAGAGGCCGACGAGGCCTTCGTGCGCGGCTACATCAAGGCCAGCACTCCTGATGAGCACGAGCTCGGGATGCTGGCCGCGCTCGTCGCCGATCCCTCGTTGCTGGTCGCGGTGCGCGACCAGTACGGCATCTGGCAGGATCGCGTCCAGCGCGAAGGGCGTGATCCAGTCGACGCCACCGTCGCGCGGCTCGCCGCCGACGGGCTCTGGCTCGCCGAGCTCCTCGGCATGGGACCTCCGACAGGTGAGTTGCGTGAGCGGGTACTCCAACGTTTGTTGGACCTGGCCGAACCACTGGATTGACTGGTCAGTCAATTGGCTACGATGGCCTCCGATCGTCTGAGTTCCTAGGAGTTGACCCTGTGAAGATCTGCGTCCTGGTCAAAGAGGTGCCGGACGCCGCCGTCGAGAAGCGCATCAACCCCTCGACGGGGCGGCTGGACAGAGGCGGGGAGAAGAACCTCAACCCGTTCGACACGCACGCCATCGAGGCGGCCATGCAGCTCAAGGAGGGCGGTGCCCTCTCGGTCGACGAGGTGGTGGCGGTCACGATGGGCCCGGAGAGCGCCAAGCGCGCGCTCACCAAGGCGGTGTCGCTGGGCGCGGATCGCTCCGTGCACCTGAGCGACGAGGCGCTGGCCGGCTCGGACGTCAACGGCACGGGCTACGCGCTCGCGCAGGTGCTCGCCTCCGAGTCGCCGGACCTGGTGCTGCTCGGCCAGCAGTCCGATGACGGCGAGTGCTACACGATCGGCGCCGTCGTCGCCGACCACCTGGCGATGCCGTCGCTCACGCAGGTGATCAAGATCGACGTCGAGGACGGTGCGCTGCGCTGCGAGCGTCAGGCCGAGTACGGCTACGACACCGTGCTGGTGGAGCTGCCGGCCGTGATCTCCGTCGGTGACGCGATCAACGAGCCGCGCTACCCGTCGCTGAAGGCGATCATGGGCGCCAAGAAGAAGCCGCTGGAGACCAAGGCGGCGGGCGAGGTCGGCATCGAGGCCGACCGCGTCGGCTACGACAACGCGCGCGCCCACTGCAGCGACTTCGCCGCCCCGCCGGCCAAGGCCGCGGGCCAGATCATCGAGGACGAGGACACCAACGAGACGGTCGAGAAGATCGTCGCGTGGCTGGACGAGAGGAAGCTTCTGGCATGAGTGGGATCCTGGTCTACGCGCTCCACTACGAGGGCGCGTTCAACAAGAACTCGCTCGGCGCCGTCTCCGAGGGCGCGCGCCTTGCGGCCGAGCTCGGCACCGAGTGCCACGCGATCGTCATCGGCGAGGGCGTCAGCGACGACCTCGCGGCGCAGCTGGGCAAGTACGGCGCGTCGAAGGTCTTCCGCGTCGAAGGGCCCGAGGGCCTCGCGCAGCCGGTCATCGACGCCATGGAAGCCGCGATCGCCGCGGGTGGGCACGAGTACGCGCTGTTCGGCGGCGGCCTGCTCGGCTTCGAGATCGGCGCCGGCCTCGCCGCGCGCCTGGACGCCGGCGTCTGCATGGAGGTCACGAACGTCCGCGTGGAGGACGGCAAGCTCGTCGCCGAGCGGCCGATCCTGCAGGACTCGCAGATCTCGTCCGTCCACTACCGCTCGGGCGTCGGCGTGATCATCAGCCGCCTCAACGCGTTCGAGATCAAGGAGACCGGCGGCACCGCCACGGTCGAGGACCTCGCCGTCGAGTTCAAGGCGCACTCGCTGAAGGCGAAGATGGTCCAGCGCGGCGAGCAGCGTGGCGCCGACGTGAACATCGAGGACGCGAACATCCTCGTCGCCGGTGGCCGCGGCCTGGGCAAGAAGGAAGGCTTCGACGCGCTCGAGGAGCTGGCCGGCGCGCTCGGCGGTGCCGTCGCGGCGACGCGCGCGGTGGTCGACGCGGGCTGGTACTCGTACTCCGCGCAGATCGGCCAGACGGGCAAGACCGTGTCGCCGAAGCTCTACCTCGCGGCGGGCATCTCCGGTGCGATCCAGCACAAGGTCGGCATGCAGGCGAGCGAGAACATCGTCGCCATCAACAAGGACTCCAACGCCCCGATCTTCGAGTTCTCCGACCTCGGCATCGTCGGCGACCTCAACA
The DNA here is from genome assembly GCF_027587195.1 of Solirubrobacter phytolaccae. Classification (GTDB taxonomy): domain Bacteria; phylum Actinomycetota; class Thermoleophilia; order Solirubrobacterales; family Solirubrobacteraceae; genus Solirubrobacter; species Solirubrobacter phytolaccae. Next base: position 32,602 of record NZ_JAPDDP010000022.1, read on the forward strand.
AGATCGTGCCCAAGCTCACCGAGGCCGTGAAGGCGAAGAAGGGGTCCTAGTGGCTCACGCCCCGATCGAGTTCCCGCCGCCGGTCGACTCGGCGGCGGAGTTCGTCGGCCCGCCGACGGACGACCCGGATGAGCGCATCGAGGTCGGCGTCGCGATCGTCGGCGGCGGGCAGGCCGGGCTGGCCTGCGCGATCCGCCTGCTGCAGCTGCTGGCCGACGACGAGGAGCTGACCGAGCGCCTCGGCGAGGTGCCGGTGGCCGTGATCGAGAAGGGGCGGGTCGCGGGGGCGCACCAGCTCTCCGGGGGCGTGATGAACCCGAGCGCGATCCGGGAGCTGCTCCCGGACGACGACTCGTGGCCGCACTACGGCGAGGTCAAGCGCGAGACGGTGTACTTCATGCCGAATCGCAAGCGCGCGATCCCGCTCAAGCCGACGCCGCCGCCGTTCAAGAACCACGGGAACTACGTGGTCTCCGTCGCCGAGCTCAACCGCTGGCTGGGCGAGAAGGCAGAGGAGATGGGCGCCTACATCCTCACCGAGACCACGGGCCAGAAGCTCCTCGTGGACGAGGGCAAGGTCGTCGGCGTCCGCACGGGCGACAAGGGCCGCGACAAGGCCGGCGGTGAGAAGGGCAACTTCGAGCCGGGCAGCGACGTCATGGCCCAGGCCACGGTGCTCGCCGAGGGCTGCTGGGGTCACCTCACCGGCGCGGCGCTGAAGGCGCTGGACCTCGCGCCGAAGGACCCGCAGGTGTGGGCGCTCGGCGTCAAAGAGGTCTGGGAGATCGAGCAGCCGTTCGAGAAGGTCGTCCACACGCTCGGCTGGCCGCTGCGCGCGGGCGCCAAGTGGAAGGAGTTCGGCGGCTCCTGGATCTACGGCATGAACCGCGAGGGCGAGACGCCGAAGGTCTCGATCGGCTTCGTCACCGGCCTGGACTGGACCGACGCGCGCTTCTCCGTCCACGACGTGCTGCAGGAGTTCAAGCTCCACCCGCTCGTCAAGAAGATCCTCGGTGACGGCAAGCGCGTCGCCTGGGGCGCGAAGGCGATCCCCGAGGGCGGCTACTGGGCGATGCCCAAGCTGCACGCGCCGGGCATGGTCATCGCCGGTGACGCGGGCGGCATGGTCAACGTGCCCAAGCTCAAGGGCATCCACTACGCGATCGAGTCGGGCCGCCTGGCCGCGGAGACGATCTACCGCCAGCTCAAGGACGGCTCGTCGGACTTCAAGGGCTACGAGGACGCGGTCTACAAGTCCAAGATGGGCCAGGAGCTCTACGAGTCGCGCAACATGAAGCAGCCGTTCGGCAAGGGCCTGGTCGTCGGCGGCGCGCTCACGAACGCGATGGTCCTGACCAAGGGCCGCTTCCCGGGCGGCCACTGGGCGACGCACCGCGACTCGGAGGCGCCGCTGCGCTACTCGGGCCGCGAGGAGCGCTACCCGAAGCCGGACGGCAAGTACACGTTCGACAAGCTGAGCGGCGTCTTCCTCACCGGCAACGCCACCCGTGACGACGCGCCGTCGCACATCAAGCTCCAGCAGCGCGTCCCGCGTGAGGTCGCCGACGCCTGGACCTACATGTGCCCGGCCGGCGTCTATGAGGTGCCGGAGGACGCACCGGAGGAGGGGATGGTCGACCTGATCGTCAACCCCTCCAACTGCGTCCAGTGCGGCGCCATCACCGCCAAGGGCGGCCGCCTGACGCCCCCTGAGGGCGGAGACGGTCCCGTCTACCAGATCACCTGACAGCGTTTGCGCCGCCGCGCCATTGTGGGCGGCGCGCCTTCACTGGTTGACTGCAGCGCGACCGGCTGCGTCTATTCGCCGCGAGTGATCGGCACGCCCGACGCCGGGCCTTCGTGTTGGCGTGGTAAACAACCGGCCCATCGCCTTCACCAAGCAAGTGAGCAGTTCGCGCGCGTATGTCATCGTTGGATTCGAACCCTCGGCATCAGTCACACCGGTCGGGAGTAACTTGCTGGAGCGCCTCCGGTGAGGTACCTTCGGAGATGCGCCTGCGGAGGCGTTCCAGCGATGTCGCGGCCCATGCCCGCGGCGGTTACGCGGAGAAGCGGCAACGACGCCCGCGCGCCATCAGCACGGTGATCAACGATGACGTGGCATGGGCGTCGTTCTCGGAGGTCATTGTGTCAAGAGGCCCGAATCGACAGTTGCAACGCGATGCGCGGAGGCTCCAAAGGGAGTTGCGTATCCCGTATCAGAAGGCACTCGCAGTGGCTCGTCGCCAGGCGAGCGCTCCTCTCGCTTCATCGCTGCCGGGAGGATCGAACTTCTCGGGCGCGATCGCGCCGCCCACGTCTCGGCGTACGTGCTGGTGGTGCGGCAGGGAGGGGCCACTCACCCTCGAGCACGTGATTCCGAAGTGGATGATGCACTCGCTGCACGGGGCCGGGAAGCTCGATCACGAGTACACGGACTACGGAGCCGATAGTCCTACCCTTCAATGGAGTGCGGTTCGGCCTGACTTCAAGGCCAAGGTTGTTTGCGAGAGCTGCAACAACGGCTGGATGTCGGCTCTCGAGGTCGATGCGCAGACGCTGGTGACATCGCTGATGCGAGGAACACCGCAGACTCTTCGACCTGCTGAGGCGGCGGTTCTGGCCCGATGGGGCGCGAAGACAGCACTCATGTTTCAGGCCTTGGAGCCTCTGGTGAACCGGGTTGTCCCGGCCGAGCTATACCCGCAGTTTCGGCGGTCGTCCACGCTCCCATCCACCGTGCGTGTTTGGGCAGGTCGTGTACAGGCTCTAGGGGCGTTCCAGCACGCTTTCGGCGGCAAGATTGCACACCGTGGTCGGCACGCCCGGATGTTCACTTCATTGGTCGCCTTCGATCGTCTGACGCTGATGGTCATGGGATCGCGCGACGCCGGGCTAGTTCAGGCGCTGGAAATCGGTCATCTCGGCAATGCGTGGGTAGAGGTTGGCCCTTTGCGTGAGGCGGTCGACTGGCCGGCCCATTTCACGTTTGATACGACCAATTTCATGGCGATGCCTCAGCTGCTGCCGGAGTTGGCGATGATCCCTCCGGGAGCCCTGCTGGGCCCGACAACCTAGGCTCCGGGCGATCGCCGTCGCCAGTCGTACCGCGACGTACGCGATGCGACGGATCGACGAGGCGGGGTGCTCGCTGCGACGACCGGCGTCGGCGCTCCACGAGAGTCGCCTCGACTCTCGACGTGCTCGAAGGTCACCAACGCGAAGACACAGGATGAATCGCAGGTGTGTCACCAGCCGAGCGTGCCTGCTGGGCCCTTGAACGGGCCCACCAGGTCGCTGGTGATCCAGCCGCCGTAGAAGTCGCTCTCCTGCGCTTCGATGCGCTCGTCGTCGAGGTACGCGGCGTCCACCCGGCCCGGGTAAAAGGCGATGTGGTCCTTGAGCGCCTCGTAGCCCGGGGTCGGGCTGAGGTAGGTCCACGCGACCGGTTTGGCGTCCGGGCGGTCGACGGCGTAGAAGTAGTGCGCGCGGCCCTTGAACTCACACCAGCTGGTGCGGGAGTGGCTGCGCACCAGCCAGCCGTCCACGACGTCGTGGGGCGGGATGTAGATCACCGGCGGGTGGCTCGTCTCCAGCACGCGCAGCGCGCGCGTGGAGTCCGCGATCGTCTCGCCGCCCAGCTCGACCCGTGCGCGTCGTGCGCAGGGCTCGACCGCCGGCGGCCGCGGGTAGTCCCAAACACGTTCCATCATCCACCAGTACGCTTCGGCCGATGACACGGCTCATCCGCGGGGGGCGCGTGGTCACCGCGACCGACGCGTTCGACGCCGACGTCCTGATCGATGGAGAGACGATCGTGGCGGTCGGCACCGGCCTTTCCGGCGACGAGGAGATCGACGCCTCCGGCTGCCTCGTGCTGCCGGGCTTGGTCGACAACCACACGCACCTCTCGATGCCGTTCGGCGGCACGTGGAGTTGCGACGACTACACGACGGGCACCGCGGCGGCCGCCGCGGGCGGGACGACGTCGATCGTCGACTTCTGCATCCAGTACGTCGGCGGGTCGCTCAAGGACGCGCTGGCGGAGTGGCACGGCCGCGCCGACGGCGCGGCGCACATCGACTACGGCTTCCACTGCGCGATCACCGACGCGCGGCCCGAGGTCGTGGCCGAGATGGAGCAGTGCGTGGCCGACGGCGTGACGTCCTTCAAGGTCTTCATGGCCTACAAGGGCGCGCTGATGGTCGACGACGAGCAGTTCATCGCCGTGCTCGAGCAGACCGGGAAGACCGGCGGGCTCGTGATGGTGCACTGCGAGAACGGCGACGCCGTCGTGCGCTACCAGAAGGAGGCGCTCGAGGCCGGGGACACCGACCCGAAGTTCCACGCGTCCACGCGGCCGCCGGAGGTCGAGGGCGAGGCGACGTCACGCGCCATCCGGCTCGCCGAGTGGACCGGCCGGCCGCTCTTCGTCGTGCACGTCACGTGCGAGGAGGCGGTGAAGGAGATCCAGGCCGCGCGCGACCGAGGGCTTCCCATCTTCGGCGAGACCTGCATCCAGTACCTCTACCTGACCGTCGACGACCTGGACCGGCCGGGCTTCGAGGGCGCCAAGTACGTCTGCTCGCCGCCGCTGCGCGAGGCCTACAACCAGCACGTGCTCTACCAGGCGCTGCGCCAGGGCGCGCTCCAGGGCATCAGCACCGACCACTGCCCGTTCAACTTCAAGGAGCAGAAGGAGCTCGGGCTCGGCGACTTCACGAAGATCCCGAACGGGCTCCCGGCGATCGAGCACCGGCTGACGCTGCTCTACGACCGCTCCGTGCGCGGCGGTCACATGGACATCGTCGACGTCGTCCGCCACGGGTCGTGGGGCCCGGCGCGGATCTTCGGCCTCGACAAGAAGGGCGCGATCGCCCCGGGCTTCGACGCCGACATCGTCGTCTTCGACCCCGAGGTCAAGCACACGATCAGCGCCGAGACGCACGTCATGAACGTCGACTACGACCCGTTCGAGGGCTGGGAGGTGCAGGGCAAGCCGCGCTTCACCCTCTCTCGCGGCGAGACGGTCTACGCGGACGGCAAGATCATCTCCGAGCCCGGCCGCGGCCGCTTCCTCAAGCGCTCCCTGTTCGAGCCCGCGATGGGTTAGCAGGTCACCGGCTTCGCCGTTCCGGGCGGCACGCACCGGGTCGCGATCAGCGGCTTCTTGCCCGCCCGGACGGTGAGGACCTTGACCGCGGCGATCGCGTTCGGCTTGGACACCGTGACCGTGATCTTGTCGCCCGCCCTGAGCGGCTTCTTGATGAACTTCGCGAGCGTCACGGTTCCGAACGCCTTGGTCTTGGTGAAGCCCTTGCCCTTCAGACCCGAGGGGCAGCCCTTGCCGGCGCACGTGACCTTGACGGTCGCGTCGAGCGGCACGTTCTTGACCTGCAGCGACGAGAACTTCGTCGTCCTCTTGCCGGCCTTGACGAAGAACGCGAGCGTGACGAGGACCTGCTCGGTCTTCGGCGCGGGGTTCACCACGACCGGCGGGGTCGGGGCGGCGGCCGGGAAGGCGAAGACGACCCAGTTGCGCGCGACGGCGGCGCCGACGTTGCCGGCGGCGTCGACGGCGCGGACCTCGAAGCGGTGCGGGGCGGCGCTCAGGTTCTCGAGCGTGATGCCGGACGCGCAGGGCGCGAAGCCGGCGCTGTCGAGCTGGCACTCGAACGTCCCGACCTCGCTGGAGGAGAAGACGAACGTCTCGCGGTTGACGGCCTGCAGCGCGCCTTCGCCCGGGCCGGCCGCGCCGAGCGTGGCGGTCGGCGCGACCGTGTCGACCGTCCAGGTGTAGATCGCGGGCACGGCGTCCAGCTCCGTGTTGTCGCGAGCCCGCACGCGGAACGTGTGCGTGCCGTCGGCCAGGTTCGACAGCGTGATCGAGCCGCGATTGTCGCCCGGGTTCTTGTTCCCGCAGCCCGCGAAGGCGGGCAGGTCGAGCCTGCAGTCGAACGAGAGGCCGGTCACCGACGAGAACACGAACGTCGGGTTCTTGTCGTTGGAGCTCGCGGCGGGCGTGCTCACCAGCGCCGTGTCGAGGATCCGGAACGAGATCGCCGTCGTCAGCGCGCCGGGGGTGCCGTTGATGTCGAAGCCGCGGACGCGAAAGGTATGCGCGCCTTCCGCGAGCGTCGCGGTGTGCGAGCCCAGGCCGGAGCAGGGGCGGGCGGTGCCGTCGATCACGCACTCGGCGGCGGTCAGCGTCTCGTCCGTCGTCCAGGACACCGTGACCGTGCGGTCGGTGACGGTGGAGAGCGTGGCGACGGGCGCGCCGAGCGTCGGCCCGGTGGAGTCCGTGAAGACCGCGCGCGGCGCGAACGAGGACGAGCCCGCGGAGCCGTCGACCATCACGCACTGACTGCCCTGCCCCGCGCAGCCGGTGCCGTCCCAGCGCGTGAAGGTCCCGTTGCCGGTCGGTGTGGCGTTGAGCACGAGGATCGTGTTCCCGACGATGGTTCCGCACGGCGTGAGCGTCCCGTTGGTCACTCCGGACCGCGCGCAGCCACCCGAGCCGCTGGTGATCGAGCCGGCGCCCGAGATCGACGCCGAGACGTTGATCGTCCCGGCCGACGCCGGGGCAGCGAAGACGAGGCCGGCGAGGAGCACGGCGAGAACCTTGAGCAAGTGGGCCACGCCGGTGATCGTCGCGAGGCGGCTGGGGCACCGCCCGCGACCTTCGTCTAGTACGGTCCGGCGGTGCTCGATTTCGGTGTCACCGTTCTGCCCGATCCGCCGTTCCAGCGGCTCGTCGACCTCGTCGTGAAGGCCGAGTCACTGGGCTTCGACTCGGGCTGGACCTACGACTCCCCGATCCTCTGGCAGGAGCCGTACCCGCTCATCACGCTGCTCGCCGACCGCACGTCGACCATGCGGATCGGCATGTGCGTGACCAACCCGGTCACGCGCGAGCCGGCCGTGACGGCCTCCGCCCACGCGACCCTGCAGGACATCTCCGGCGGCCGCATGGTCATGGGGATCGGCCGCGGCGACAGCGCCGTGCGCGTGATGGGGCGCAAGCCCACGCCGATCGCGATGTTCGAGCAGCGCTGCGCGATGATCAAGAACTTCATGAACGGCCGCCCGGTGGACTGGGAGGGCACGGAGATCCAGCTCAAGTGGGCGCAGGACAAGCCGGAGATCCCGCTCTACGTCGCCGCGTACGGGCCGCGCGCGCTGGGCGTCGCCGGGCGGGTGGCGGACGGCGTGATCATCCAGCTCGCCGACCCCGCGATCATCGAGTGGACGATGGCCACGGCGCGACGCGCGGCCGAGGAGGCCGGGCGTGATCCGGCCGCGCTGCGCTGCCTGGTGTGCGCGCCGTCGAAGGTCACCGACGACATCGCCCAGGCGCGCGACGAGGTGCGCTGGTTCCCGGCGATGGTCGGCAACCACGTCGCCGACATCATCCGCGTGCACGGCGAGACGTCCGACATCCCGCGCGAGCTCACGGACTACATCAAGCAGCGCGACGCCTACGACTACAAGGACCACTCGCGCGTGGGCGCGGCGCACGGCTCGTTCGTCAGCGACGAGATCTGCGATCGCTTCACCGTGATCGGCTCGGCCTCTCAGGTCGTGGAGCGCCTGAAAGGCCTGGAGGCGATCGGCGTCGACGAGTGGATCGTCTACCTGATGACCGAGGGCCAGGACGAGACGCTCGAGGCCTACGGCTCGGAGATCATCCCCGCGGTCAAGTCGTAGAGCCGGCCGTAGGCCCGGAGGGCGACGCGCAGGTCTTCCTCCTTGGTGTCCTCGGTCGGGTTGTGGCTGACGCCGTCGATGCTGGACGAGAACACCATCACGGTCGGGTAGCGGCGGGCGACCTCGGCGGCGTCGTGCAGCGCGCCGGATGGCAGCCGTGGCGGGTCCTCGTCGCCGGTGATCTCGCCGACGGCCTGCGCGGCGAGGTCGACCAGCCGCGAGTCGAACGGGATCGGGTCGATCTGCCAGATCCGCTTCCACTCGACGCTCACGCCGTCCTCGTCCGCGATCCGGTCGGCCGCGGCCTTCACATCGGCGAGCATGTCCTTCAACTGCTCGGGCGTGAACGCGCGCTGGTCGAGCGTGACCTCGCAGCGCTGGTTGATGATCGTCGGGATGCCGGGCTCGGCGGTGACGGTGCCGATCGTGGCCACGCCGCCGCGCTCGATCGCGCTCTCCCGCGCCGCCAGGCCGAACCGGGCCGCGGCCAGGAAGGCGTCGCGGCGCAGGTTCATCGGGGTCGAACCCGCGTGGCTGGCCTTGCCGGTGAAGGTGATGCTGTGGCGCTCGACGCCGAAGCAGCCGATCACCGCCGCGGCGGGCTTGCCGGCCTCCTCCAGCCGCGGACCCTGCTCGATGTGGAGCTCCAGGTAGGCGGCGATCTCCGGCAGCTCCGCCTCGCCCATCGTGTCCAGGTCGACGCCGTTCTCGGCCAGCGCGTCCGGGAGCGTGATGCCCTGCGCGTCCTTGAGGTGGCGCACCTCGTCGGGCACGAGCGTGCCGGCGGCGGCGCTCGAACCCAGCAGGGAGCGTCCGAAGCGCGCGCCCTCCTCGTCGGCCCAGTCGATCAGCTTCAGCGTCACCTTCGGCGTCTCGCCCTTGTGCGCGCGCAGCACCTCGAGCGCGGCGCACACGCCCAGGCAGCCGTCCAGCCAGCCGCCGTGCGGGACGGCGTCGATGTGCGAGCCGACCACGACGATCTTCTCGCTCTCGCCGGGGACCGTCGCCCACAGGTTCCCGGCGACGTCGCGCTCCACCGACGCGTCGGTCTCCTCGAGCTTCTTGAGCAGCCACTCGCGCGCGGTGCGCCAGTCCTCGCTCCAGGCGAGCCGGCGCGCGCCTTCGGGCCCGCCGGTCAAGTCCGCGAGCTCCTTCAGGTCAGTGAGCGAACGTTCCCAGTCGTAGGAGGGCATAGGCGCAACTTACGCGACGTTCGTGGGTTTTGTGGCTCGCATGATTCGCTGGAGGCGCATCATCGGGCTCTGCGTTGCCCTGTTCTGCCTGGTCACGCCGGCGGCGAACGCCGCTGGGCTCGGCAAGGCCACGCTGGGCAGTTGCGACCCGAAGGCCGGCACGGCCGTCTTCCAGGGGCGCATGGCCGCGTTCCGCGAGAGCAAGATGCAGCTGAAGTTCACGCTGCAGGTGTCCGCCGCGGGCGCGAAGTGGCGCACGGTCGAGGCCGACGGCTTCGGCGAGTGGATCAGCATCCCGGGCGGCTTCGCCAAGTACACGTACGACAAGACGGTCGAAGGGCTGCTGCCGGGCTCGAACTACCGCACGCTGGTGAACTTCCGCTGGCGCAATGCCAAGGGGCGCACGATCAAGAGCGAGCGCGCGACGTCGCCGGTCTGCAAGGTGCCCGACTCGCGACCGGACCTGGTCCTGCGCGACGTCGCCGACGACTCGGCGGGCTACGTCGCGCAGGTCGTCAACCGGGGCCGCTCGGCCGCCGGCCCGTTCGACGTCTCTTTCATCGTCGGCGGCGTCCCGCTGGGCAGCGCGCGGGTCGCCGGACTGGCGCCGGGCGAGTCGATCGACGTGTTCATGCCCGGCGCGGCCTGCACGGACGGCGAGGCGCTCGAGGCGGTCGTCGACCCCCGCTCGGAAGTGGACGAGGCCAACGAGGAGAACGACTCCCTCACGGCCTCCTGCTGACCTTGAACACCGGCCTACACTAAGAAGAACGATGAAGACCGAGATCCACCCCGAATACGCAGTCGCGAACGTTCGGTGCACCTGTGGGAACGAGTTCGTGACTCGCTCCACCAAGGGCGACATCAGCGTCGAGATCTGCTCCAACTGCCATCCGTTCTACACCGGCAAGCAGAAGCTTGTCGACACGGGTGGACGCGTCGAGCGCTTCCAGCGCAAGCTGGCCAAGTCCGGCGCCGCGCGTAACAAGAGCTAGCGGAGCGCTTTGGCGCTTCAGGCGCGCTCCGGGCTGCCGATCACCTAGGTGTGAGCAACAGCCCGGAGCAGCGCGATGCCCCCGTCGGCGGTCAAGCCGTCCTCGAGGGCGTGATGATGCGCGGCGTCTCCACCTGGTCGGTGGCGACCCGCGGCAAGGACGGCGAGATCGCCGTCGAGACCCATCCGGTCGTGTCCTGGGTGACGCGCTCTCGCGCGCTCCGCTGGCCGGTCGTCCGCGGCGTCGTCGCGCTCGCGCAGTCGATGTCGATCGGCTTCAAGGCGCTCGAGATCAGCGCCAACGCGCAAGAAGACCCGGACGCCCCGCCGATCGGCAAGGGCACTTGGGCGTTCACGATCGTCGCCGCGCTGGCGCTGGCGACGGGGCTCTTCTTCGCCGTCCCGGTGCTGCTGACCAGCCTGATCAAGGAGCAGCTCGGCTCCGCGTGGCTGTTCTGGCTCGTCGAGGGCGTCGTCCGCACGGTCATCTTCCTCGGCTACATCTGGATGCTGGCGCGCGCGAAGGATCTCTTCCGGCTCTTCCAGTACCACGGCGCCGAGCACAAGACGATCTCGTGCTACGAGGCCGGGCAGGACCTGACCGTCGAGAACGTGCAGCGCTTCGGGCGCCTGCATCCCCGCTGCGGCACGTCCTTCCTGCTCGTGGTGATGGTCGTCGCGATCTTCGTCTTCGCGCCGGTCGGCCTTCCGGCCTGGTGGATCCTGCTGCTGACGCGCGTGATCGGCGTGCCGCTGGTCGCCGGCGTCTCCTTCGAGCTGATCAAGTTCGCGGGGCGCAACCGCGGCCGCGCGTGGGTCCAGCTGATCATCTGGCCGGGCATGCAGCTGCAGAAGCTGACCACGCGTGAGCCCGAGGACGACCAGGTCGTCGTCGCCATCACGGCGCTGGAGGCGGTGCTCGCGGTCGAGGATCCTCGAAGCGCTTCGGAAGAGGCGCGCGTGGGGGTTGAAGTAGCCGCCTAGACTTGGACTCGAGATGATCGAGTCCCTCGTCGAGCAAATCGAAGCGCGCTTCACCGAAGCTGAGGCGTCGATGTCCGACCCCGACGTGATCGGAGATCGTGAGCGCTTCGCCGAGGCCGGACGGGCGTACAACCGCCTGGCGCCCGCGCACAAGCTGGCGGGGGAGTGGCGGCTGGCGCAGTCGGACGCCGAGGGCGCGAAGGAGATGCTCGAGGAGGGCGGCGAGGACGCGGACATGCGCGCCGAGCTGGAGGACGCCCGGGCGCGGATCGAGCGCCTGGAGGAGGAGCTCCGGCTCGCCATGGTCGAACGGGACCCCAACGACGACAAGAACGTCATCGTCGAGATCCGGGGCGGCGCGGGCGGCGACGAGGCCGGCATCTGGGCCGGCGACCTGTTCCGCATGTACGAGCGGTTCGCGGCCCGGCTGGGCTACAAGTTCGAGACGATGAGCGCGGACGACGGCGCGTACACGTTCGAGATCAAGGGCGACAGCGCCTACTCGATCTTCAAGTTCGAAGGCGGCACGCACCGCGTGCAGCGCGTGCCCGAGACCGAGTCGCAGGGGCGCATCCACACGTCTACGGCGACGGTCGCGGTGCTGCCCGAGGTCGAGGACGTCGAGGTCGAGGTCAACCAGAACGACCTGCAGATCGACGTCTTCCGCTCCTCCGGGCCGGGCGGCCAGTCGGTGAACACGACGGACTCGGCCGTGCGCATCACGCACAAGCCGTCCGGGATCGTGATCTCGATGCAGGACGAGAAGTCCCAGCTGCAGAACCGCGAGCGGGCGATGAAGCTGCTGCGCGCGAAGCTCTACGAGGCCGAGCTGCAGAAGCAGCAGGACGCGCTGTCGGCGGAGCGCAAGTCGCAGGTCGGCACCGGCGACCGCGCGGAGAAGATCCGCACCTACAACTATCCGCAGCGCCGGATCACCGACCACCGCATCAACCTGACCGTCCACAACCTCGAGGCCGTGCTGGCCGGCGAGCTGGACGACATCAGCGCCGCGCTGCAGGACGCCGAGAAGCGCCGGCGGCTCGAAGAGCAAGCGGTCGGGTGACCCGCGCGGGCACTCCGGTCCGCGACGCGCTCGACTCCGCGACGATCCCGCTGACCGCGGCGGGCTGCGACACGCCGCGGCTCGACGCGGAGGTGCTGCTCGCGGCGGCTTTGGGCATCTCGCGCCTCGAGCTGATCACCGACTCGCGGCGGGACGTGGCGGGGCCGGCCGCGCGCGTGTTCATGGACTCCGTGCGCCGGCGCCGCGAGCGCGAGCCAGTCGCCTACATCACGGGCCGCAAGGGCTTCCGCCACATCGAGCTGGCGGTGGACCGGCGCGTGCTGATCCCGCGGCCGGAGACCGAGTTCGTGGTCGAGGCGGCGTTGTCGTTGCCGTCGGGGGCGCGGGTCGTGGATGTGGGAACCGGCTCGGGCGCGATCGCGCTGGCGTTGAAGCACGAGCGGCCGGACCTGGACGTGGTCGCGACGGACGTGTCCGAGGACGCGCTCGACGTCGCGCGCCACAACGCGCTGCGGCTCGGGCTGGACGTCACGTTCGTCGCGGGGGACCTGTGGGCCGGGCTCGAGGCGGACGCGGTGGTGTCGAACCCGCCGTACGTGGAGACCGGTTCCCGGCTGATGCCCGACGTCGGCATGTTCGAGCCGCACGGCGCGCTGTTCGCCGGCGAGGACGGCCTCGACGTGATTCGCCGGCTCGTGGCCGCGCCGGTGCCGTTCCTCGCGCTCGAGCACGGCCTGGGCCAGGCCGACGCGATCGAGGCGCTGCTGCGCGAGGCCGACTTCGACGACGTGTCACGGGTCCGGGACCTCGCGGGCATCGAACGCGTCGCGGTGGCGCGCCGCGAGGCCGCGGCGTGATGTCGCCCGACGACGCGGCCGCGCTCGGCGCGTGCGTTGCCGCGGGCGGCGTCGCCGTCTTCCCCGCCGACACCGTGTACGGGCTCGCGTGCGACCCCGACAACGCGGACGCGATCGCGCGGCTCTACGCGCTCAAGGGGCGTGCGCCCGACAAGCCGTCGGCGACGATGTACTTCGACGTGGAGTCGGTGCCGAAGGTGGGCGAGCGCACCGACGCGGCCGTCACCCGGCTGCTTCCCGGCGGCGTGACGCTGATCCTGCCCGGCGGACTCGGCGTGCGCGTGCCGTTCCTCGCGCCGGTCGGCCGGCCGATCATGCAGTCCTCGGCGAACTTCTCCGGCGGCCCGGACGCGCGGCGGCTCGAGGACGTCCCGGCGGAGATCCGCGCGGCGGCCGACCTCGTGCTCGACGGCGGCGAGCTCCCCGGCACGCCTTCCACCGTGATCGACCTGCGCGCGTACGAAGCGACGGGCGACTGGTCGATTCTGCGCCAGGGCGCCGTCCCCGCGGATGTGGTTGCCGCGTCAATAAAGACCCAGGGCCTTTAGGTTCGGCCTGCGACGCCGTCCCCGCGGATGTGGTTGCGGCGTCAATAAACGTCCAGGACGTTTAACTTTCGGACCTCCCCGGCGGCGGTGCGCGTAGTCGGGGCATGCGCCTCACACTCCCGCTCGCCGCGGCGTTGCTCGTGCCGGCCGTGGCACATGCGTCCGGCGGCGGCATGAGCGCCAACTGGGGCGGCCAAGGCGCGAGCGCGCCGGGCCGCGTGTACACCTACGTGACGCTCCCGACCGAGCGCGGCACGCTCGTCGCCGCCGTGCAGCGCTGGAGCGGCGAGATCGACCGCTGGCGCCACTTCTCCGGCCGCTACGGCGTGCCGCAGGTCGGCTACGACGGCTCGATGACCGGGCTGTCCGCGGATGGCCGGGTGCTCGTGCTTACCGAGATTCCGCGCACGTTCCCGATCCGCCGGACGAGGCTCCTGATCATGAACCCGACCCGCTTCCACCGGATCGAGCGGTTCTCGTTCCCCGGCTGGTACAGCGTCACCGCGATCTCGCCGCACGGCCGCTACGTCTACCTGCAGCGCTACACCGCACCGTCGCGGGACCCGAGCCGCTCGGAGGTGGTCGTCTTCGACCGCGGGAACCCCGGCGCGCCGGAAGCGATCTCGGCGCCCGCCTCCGGCCTGCCGACCGCCCGTGCCACCGACGGCCGCTGGGCCTACACCCTCAACCAGGGCGACGCGTCGTGGGTGCAGGCGCTCGACACCGTCACCCAGCGCGTGCGCCGCTTCGAAGTCCCGAGGCTGCGCGGGAACGACCTGGTGCGGCTGCGCCTCAACGGCAACCGGTTGCGCGTCGGCAAGACGGTCACGCTCACCGTGCCGGGGGCTTGAACGTCTGCGCATTGCCCTTGGTCCAGCCGACGAGCACCGTCTGCGGCCGCGCGTCGAACTCCATCTTGACCTTGACCAGGCGCTGGGAGACGTCCCTCGAGCATTGCGTTCTCGGCGCGACCTCGACGCTCAGCACCCGGGCCGACGCGGCCGTCGGCTCGATCTGGACGGCGTCGAGCAGCGCCTGGCGGCGCGCGAGTGCCGCGGCGTCGGCGGGCAGCGCGTCGAACGGGAACACGCCGACGCACCGCCTGCCGCCGGCCCAGCGCTGCCGCTTGCCGTACTGCTGGATGCGGCGGACGTCGTCGGCGTCCGTCCACGACAGGTACGCCAGCTTGTCGGGATTCACGGCGGCGATCACGTTGTCCTGCGCCATCGCGGACACCATCTGCGCGGTGTCCCGGTAGTCGAGGCGGATGTCGCGCACGCCGTCCGGGACCAGCAGCGTCAGGGACTCGGCGGTCCGCGCCGCGACCCGTGCGCCGGCGACGACCAGCTCGGCGGGTGCGCAGCTGCCGGTGATCTGGTCCCCGTCGCGCTGCGTGATGCACACGGAGCCGGTGGTGGTCGCGAGCACGTAGGCGCCGCTGACCCTCCGCGTGAGCGCCGGGTCCAGGTTGCCCTCGGTCATCGCCGACGCCATCGTCTCGGGCAGCGTGCGGTCCAGATACGTCTGCGGGCGCGCGAACACCGAGAACGTGCGCGCGAGCGGTGTGCTCGCGGGCGTGAGGTCACGCTCGGGCGACGAAGGCTGTGCGAGCACGAACACGACCGCCGCGGCCGCGATGGCGAACGTCGGCACGGCCGCGCCGACCGTGCGACGGCGCCGACGGCGCCGCTCACCCGCGCGCACCAACGCGTCTCGAAGGGCCGGCATCTCGGTCACGAGACTTCCTCCTCGTACAGCTTTCGCAAGGTCGCCAGGCCGCGGCTCACCCGTTGGCGGACGACGCTCTCCGAGCAGCGCAGGCGCGCGGCAATCACGCCGTAGTCCTCGTCGTCGAGCACCCGCGCGCGAACCGCCGCGGCCTGGTCGGGTCCGAGGCGGGCGAGCAGCGTCTCGATGTCGATCCGCCCGATCCGGTCGAGCAGCTCGTCGTCGAGCGCGATCGGCTCCATGCCGAGCCGCCGGCGCGCCTTGTCCTCCACGCGGGCCTTGCGCAGCGACCCGAGCAGCACGTGCCGCGCAATGCCGAGCAGCCACGCCGAGGCGGGCGCGCCGTTGCCGCGGAACCGGCGCGCCGCGAGCATCGCCGCGGCGAACGTCTCCGCGGCGAGGTCGGCCGCGAGCTCCGGATCGTGGACCCGGCGCACGAAATAGCCGAGCACGAGCCGCTCGTGGCGCTCGTAGAACAGCCCGAAGGCCGAGGGATCCCGCACGCTGCGGGACAGGAGCTCGTCGTCGTCCACCACTGCCTTACTGGCGTCCGGGATCGTCTTTGTGACGCGCTACCGTCAATTGTCATGACCGCCCTGCAGCCCGACTACTTCGATCGGCCGCTCGCCGAAGTCGACCCCGAGGTCGCCGAGGCCATCGGCCATGAGCTGGAGCGCCAGCAGCGCACGCTGGAGATGATCGCTTCAGAGAA
The DNA here is from genome assembly GCF_027587195.1 of Solirubrobacter phytolaccae. Classification (GTDB taxonomy): domain Bacteria; phylum Actinomycetota; class Thermoleophilia; order Solirubrobacterales; family Solirubrobacteraceae; genus Solirubrobacter; species Solirubrobacter phytolaccae. The sequence continues at coordinate 48,349 of NZ_JAPDDP010000022.1, forward strand.
CTTCGTGCCCCAGGCCGTGCTCGAGTGTCAGGGCTCCGTCCTGACCAACAAGTACGCCGAGGGCTACCCGGGCAAGCGCTACTACGGCGGCTGCGAGTTCGTCGACATCATCGAGCAGCTCGCGATCGACCGCGCGAAGTCGCTGTTCGGCGCCGAGCACGCGAACGTCCAGCCGCACGCGGGCGCGCAGGCCAACACGGCCGTCTACCACGCGCTGCTGCAGCCGGGAGACCGGATCATGGGCCTGAGCCTCCCACACGGCGGTCACCTCAGCCACGGCATGAAGCTCAACGTGTCCGGCCGGCTGTACGACATCGTCCCGTACGAGGTCTCGCCGACCGACCACCGGATCGACATGGACGAGGTCGAGCGGCTCGCCAAGGAGCACCGCCCCAAGCTGCTGCTCGCCGGCTGGTCGGCCTACCCGCGCGTGCTGGACTTCCCGCGCTTCCGCGAGATCGCCGACGAGGTCGGCGCGCTCCTGATGGTGGACATGGCGCACTTCGCCGGCCTCGTCGCCGCGGGCGTGCACCCGAACCCGGTGCCGTACGCCGACGTCGTCACCACGACCGTCCACAAGACCCTTGGCGGCCCGCGCTCCGGCCTCATCCTCTCCCGCGAGGAGTACGCGAAGAAGATCAACTCCGCGGTCTTCCCGGGCCAGCAGGGCGGCCCGCTCGAGCACGCGATCGCCGCCAAGGCCGTCGCCTTCAAGATCGCCGCGACCGACCTCTTCAAGGAGCGCCAGGAGCGCACCGTCGCCGGCGCTCAGGCCGTGGCGGCCGAGCTGCTGGAGGCCGGCAGCGACGTCCTCACGGGCGGCACCGACGTGCACCTCGTGCTCGTGGACCTGCGCGACTCCGAGCTCGACGGCCAGCAGGCCGAGGACCGGCTGCACAGCATCGGCATCACCGTCAACCGCAACGCGGTGCCGTTCGACCCGCGCCCGCCGATGGTCACCAGCGGCCTGCGCGTCGGCACGCCGGCGTTGGCCACGCGCGGCCTCCAGCAGGAGGACTTCGTCGAGGTCGGCAAGCTGATCGCCCGCGCGCTGCAGCCCGACTTCGAGTCCGCGAAGGCCGAGCTGACCGAGCGCGTCACCGCGATCGCCGACAAGTTCCCGCTCTACGCCCAACTGGGCGCCCCTACCGCCGTTTAGTCCACACTTGCTCCGATGGGAGCCGCGGCACAGCTGACGCTGCTGGCGCGGGTGGGGGCGATCCTCGGGTCGGGCCTGCCGCGCCAGGAGACGCTCGAACGCGTCGCGGACCTGCTCGTGCCGGCCTTCGCGGGCTGGTGCGCGATCGACCTCGAAGGTGAGCACGGCGAGCTCGAACGGCGGGTCGCGCTCCCGAAGGCGTTCCCGCCGCTGCCGCCGGACGCGCCACACGGGCCCGCGATCGTGATGCGCACGGGCGAGCCCGAGCTCGTGCGCGAGGTGACCGAGGACGCGCTGTTCGCTGCGGCGCGTGGGAACTGGGCGGCGCTGGCGGTGATGCGCGAGCTCGGCCTGAAGTCCGCCATGTGCGTGCCGCTGAGCACCGGCAACCGCGCGATCGGGACGCTCTCGCTGCTCGCGACCGAGCGCCACTACGGCAACGCCGAGCTCGAGCTGATGACGGAGATCGGCCGCCGCACCGCCGCGGCGATCGAGTCCGACCGCACCCGCGCCCGCACCCAGATGCTGTTCGAGGCGTCGCCGACCCCGATGTGGGTCTACGACGCGGACACGCTCGCCTTCCTCGCCGTCAACGACGCCGCCGTCGAGCACTACGGCTACGCGCGTGAGCAGTTCCTGGCGATGTCGATCAAGGACATCCGGCCGCCCGAGGACGTCCCGAAGCTGCTCGCGGACGTCGCCAGCCAGGGCGGTCCGGGGTCCCGCAACTCCGCGACCTGGCGCCACCGCCGCGCGGACGGCTCGCTGATCGACGTGGAGATCACGTCCGGGCGGATCGACTTCGAGGGGCGGCGCGCCGCGCTCGTCGTCGCGCACGACGTGAGCGAGCGCAAGCGGCTCGAGCGGCGGCTCGCGGACGCCGAGAAGATGGAGGCGATCGGGCGCCTCGCGGGCGGCGTCGCGCACGACTTCAACAACCTGCTGACCGTCATCTCCGGCTACGCGGAGATCCTGCGCGCTCGCGACAAAGGGGAGGAGATCGAGGAGATCGCCCGCGCCGCGCGCCAGGCCGCCGGGCTCACGCGCCAGCTGCTCGCGTTCAGCCGCCGGCAGGTGCTGCACCCGACCGTGCTCGACCTCAACGAGATCGTGGCCGGGATGGAGTCGATGCTGCACCGCATCATCGGCGACGACGTGAGCGTCGCGACGCACCTCGCCGCCGACCTCGCGCCGGTCAAGGCCGACCGCGCGCAGATCGAGCGCGTGATCGTCAACCTCGCCGCCAACGCGCGTGACGCGATGCCCGACGGCGGCGCGCTCACGATCGAGACCGCCAACATCGAGCTCGAGCACTACGGCGAGGACGACCTGAACGGCCCGCACGTGCTGCTCGCCGTGTCCGACACGGGCGTGGGCATGGACGAGGAGGTCCGCGCGCACCTGTTCGAGCCGTTCTTCACCACCAAGCAGGGCGGCGAGGGGACCGGGCTCGGGCTGGCGACGGTGTTCGGCGTCGTCAAGCAGAGCGGCGGCGGGATCTACGTCTACAGCGAGCGCGGCAGCGGCACGTCTTTCAAGATCTACCTGCCGGCGGCGGAGCGCCCCGCGGCCCGTCCCGCCGAGGTGGTCGTGGAGTCCGACCCCGTCGGCGGCACCGAAACCGTGCTCGTGGTCGAGGACGACACGAACGTCCGCGACCTCGTCCGGCTGCTGCTCGAGCACAACGGCTACAAGGTGCTCACGGTGCAGGACGCCTACGAGGCCGAGCGCGCGTGCGTGGAGCTCGGCGTCGACCTGCTGCTGACCGATGTGGTGATGCCCGACGTGAGCGGCCCTTCCCTGGCCGAGCGGATCTCCACGGCGGCGCCGGCGGTCCGCATCCTGTTCATGTCCGGCTACTCCGACGCGGCGGTGCAGCGCCAGGGCGTGCTGTCGGAGCGGGCGGCGTTCATCGAGAAGCCGTTCACCGAGCGTGCGCTGACGACGAAGGTGCGTGAGGTGCTGGACGGCGCCTAGGCCGTCTTAGGCGGGTGCTTCTCGCTGGTGCTGTCGTAGCGGTGATCCTCGAAGTCGGAGATCGACATCCGGCCCACGCCCGCGATCCGCAGCCGGATCCGGCCCTGGTCGTCGAGGTCGTAGGAGTTCATCGCGACCTTCCCGCCGCCGCCGGGCTTGAGCGACTGGCCGCTCGCGGCTTCAAGCTGGTCGCGCTTGGGATCGTCGGCGCGCTTGGCCGCCGGCTTGGTGTCGACCATGTAGCCGCCGTCGTTGCCGCCGATCGTGAACAGCGTGTTGGTGGCCGCGTGGAAGGAGTGGACCATCATGATGTGGTCCGCTTCGGCCGTCCCGGAGTGGTCGACCGTGACGATGTCCCCGGGGCGGATGTCGAGCGACGAGCGGCCGTTGATCTGGTCGGACGAGATCCACTGCCGGAGCGAGCCGCGCTTGGCGTGGTAGGCGCGGACGTCCTGCCACTCGCCGTCGGCGTAGATCCACTTCAGCGACCGCGCGCCCTTCCCGAACGTGTAGGTGTACGTGAAGAAGCGCTGGATGTCGTTGGTGTGGAAGAGGCCGGCGCGCAGCTCTTGGTCGAAGTTCGAGGTCAGGTACTTCTCGAGCGCGAAGAAGCCGCACCACTGGTGCTCGGGCGCCATGCCCGCCGCCTCGTAGGCCTGCTTGTGGGCGTCCTTGGGGCTCGCGAGGTCCCCCTCGGCGTCGGCGACGGCCTCGAGCTGGATGGCGGCGAGCACCGCGTCCTGGACGACCGGATCCTCGTGCGCGAACCGCTGCTGCGGCGACGGCGCGAACCTGCGGATGTCGGCCAGGTACGGCGCGTCGTGGGCGCGCAGGGCGATCGTCCGCGTGCGCCGCTCGGCCTCGTCGGGCGCGGCCTGCATCTGGAGGAAGAGCTTCAGGCGGGTCCGCGCGAGCTCCTCCATCGCCGTCCGGTGCCGCGCCGTGAGTGGCACCTCGTCGGTCGGCGTGGCCTCGCGCCGCGCGAGGTAGCGGGCGACCGCCTGGTTGCCCGCCGTGCGCTGGAGCGCGAGCAGCGCGTGCGTCGGGAGGTCCGGCGCCTGGCGTCGCCGCGACGGGTGCTCGGGGCTCGTGGGGGCGTATTCGCGCACCTCGCCACCGTCCCACCGGCGCCCTGATCCGACAATCGGGAGCCCACCCCGAACTTAAAGAGGGACAGTCCCGCTTTATGTTCAGCGGGGCGCCGTCGCGGGTGGGAACTCCTCCCCCGAGTAGCGGTGGTTCTCGAAGTCGACGATCGAGGGGCGGCCGATCGCGGCGATCCGGATCTTCGTGTAGTCGCGCGTGCGCTCGGTGACGTCCGGCTGGTGGGCGAGGTCGTACTCGCGCATGCCGACGCGGTCGTCACCCTTGCGGTAGGTGCGCAGCGGCGTGCCCGTGGCGTCCTCGAGCCGGCCCTCCTTCTCGTTCGCGGGCGCATGTTCGCCCTTGCGGGTGTCCACCTGCAGCCCGGAGTCGTTGCCGCCGATCGTGTGCAGGACGCGGGTCTGCGGGTTGAAGGAGTGGACCATCACGATGTGGTCGCCGCGGCCGCCCCACGAGTGGTCGACGAGCGCGAGGTCGCCCGGGCGGATGTCCAGCTCCTCCTGGCACTCCATGTCCTCGGCGGTCAGCCACCGGCGCTCGGCACCGCGGAGCTTGTGGTACTCGCGCGTCTCGTGCCAGGCGTCGTCGGCGTAGATCCACTGCGGCACGCGCTTGCCGTACACGTAGGTGAAGTACGCGTAGACGTTCGCGACGTGGAAGTAGCCGGCCTTGAGCTCGCGGTCGAGGTCGGACTCCATGAACTTGTCGACCGCGAAGAAGCCGCACCAGTCGTACTTCTCCTTCGGCGGGAGGTGGTCGTCGCGCATCCCGACGGAGTCTTTGGTGATCCGCGCCGCGTCCTCGGGGTCGCGGAGCACGCCCTCGGCGGTGCTGATCGCCTCGAGCTGGAGCGCTGCGAGGACCATGTCCTGCACGTCGGGGTCGGGATGCTGCTTGTCCGTGCCGGCCGCGCGGAGCCGCGCGAGCCACGGCGCGTCGAACGCGCGCAGCGCCATCGTGCGCAGGCGCCGCTCCTTCTCATCCTTGGCGCTGCGCATCGCGGCGAACAGCGTCTGACGGCCGTACGCGAGCCGCTCCATGACCTGCTCCGTGTCCAGCTCGGGCTCGGCGAAGCGGGCGAGGTGACGGACGACGGCCTGGTTGCCGGCGCTCTGCTGGAGGGCGAGGAGCGGATGCGGCGGCGGTGGCTCGCGGCGGCGCTGCGCGGCCACTTCGGATTCCCGGCGCGCTGGAACTCTCATGATGCGCTCACGCTCTCAGGGAGCGCAACGCGAGGTGGTGCGGCTGGCCGTACGGGGCCTGTCGCCGCGCCGCCAGAACCTTAAAGAGGGACAGTCCCTCTTTAGGTTTCTAGGGGCAGCGGGGCTGGGCGGCGTTGATCGCCGCGCCGACGTCCTTCAGGTGCGGTGAGTGCAGCGGGAGGAACTGGTCGGGCTGGCCGTCGGGCATCGGGCGGTCGGTGAGGAACGCCAGGTACGGCGCGCCCGAGTAGACGACGCCGGGCGGGCACGCAGCGGCCTGCTCGATCGCGCGCTCGACGGCCCGCTCGTCACCCGCGATGCCCCAGGCGCCGCGCTCTGAGGTGGGGTAGATGAACGGCGTCGCGCTGCGCGGGGTGATGATCAGCGAGAGCGACTGCGCGAGCGTGAAGGCGAGCAGGAGCGCGGGGACGAGCCGGCGGCCAGAGAACACGGCGCCGGCGAGCGCGAGCGGCACGAGCGCGGTCTCGATCGGCACGAGGATGTTCAGGCCCGTGCCGTCCTTGGTGTTCGACGCCAGGGTGGCGAGCATGCCGACCGCGAGCGCGAGCAGCACCTTCAGCAGCGCGCGGTCCTGCGCCTTCTCGCGGTGACGCCAGGCAAAGAAGGCGAGCGCGGTGAGCCCGATCAGGCTCCAGAACGCCTGGCCCCAGACGCCGCGCAGGACGTCGAAGCCGCGCCGCTCGGACGCCATCTGGGCGATCACGGTGTCGTCCCACAGGCCCCAGCCAAAGATCGCGGTGAACACGACCGCCTGCACGACGCCGGCGACCACGGCACCGACGAACACCCGCTTCGGCGCCGCGGAGAAGAGCACGAGTGCCAGCACCGGCAGCGCGTACGGCCACTTCAGGAACACCGCGACGGATGCGAGCGCACCCGCCGCCAGCGCCGTCTTGGGCTTGGACGCGAGCAGCGCCGCGCCCAGCAGCACGGGCGGCGCGAGCAGCTCCGGCGTGAGCGCGCCGTGCTCACGCACCGCCCAGGGCGTGAGGAGCGTGAGGGCGGGCGCTGCTGCGATCGCCCACGGGTTGTCCGTGAGGCGCTTGACTGCGACGGCGCCGAGCACGCCCCCGCCGAGCTGCGCGAGCCCGACCGCGAGTCGCAGCCACGTCATCGAGTCGTCGAGCGCGAGGGCACCGGCGCCGTAGAAGAACTGCCACGGCGGCTGCGCGACGACGACGTGCCCGTACAGGTCCGCGCCGTCGAGCCACAGCTTCGACGTCAGCGCGTACACGCCCTCGCTGTAGTTCCAGTACTCGAGCCCGCGCCATTCGTGCAGCAGGACGAGCGTGATGGCGCCGAGGAGCGTGCCGGCGGCGAGCGCGGTGCGTGAGGACGGGCGAGAGATCGGTTGAGGCTAGCCGCGGCGGCCGAGCGTCATCCGGCGGGGGAGGGCCGCGACGAGCGGTTCGAGGGCCACGGCGAAGTCGCGGGCGCTGGGACGCGCGCTCGGATCCGGCGCCAGGCCCGCCGTCACGATCTCGGCCAGGGCCGGCGGGGTGCGGCGGGGGAGCGGGCCGGCCTGCGTGGTGAGCTGCGGCCAGCGGTCCTCGCACGGCGGGAAGGGGCGGGCGCCGGTCAACCCGGTGTAGAGCGTCGCGGCCAGGCCGAAGACGTCCGCGGGCGGGCCGAGGCGGCCGTCCGGCGCGCACTGCTCGGGGGCCATGAAGGCGTCGGTGCCGATCGGGCTACGCAGCGCCGCCGCCTCGGCGAGCTCACGCGCGACGCTGAGGTCGATGAGCCGCGGCGGGCCGCCCATGACGATGTTGCTCGGCTTGACGTCGAGGTGCACGATGCCCTCGTTCGCGAGGTAGTGCAGCGCGCTGGCGACGTGCAGGCCGAGCGGCAGCAGCTGCTCGATCGCGAGCGGACCGCCCTGGGCGAGCAGCTCATCGAGCGTCGGGCCATCCAGGTGCTCGAGGACGAGGTGGGGGAAAGGTCCGTCGACGACGGACCCGAACCCGCGCACGACCACCGGGTGCGCGAGGCGCTCGAGCAGCTCCGCCTCGCGGCCGAGATCGTGGAGCGCGACCGGGCTGCGCGCCTGGTCGGGCCGCAGCACCTTGGCCACGAGCACGGCGAGCCGGTGCTCGTCCCAGACCAGCAGCGCCTCGTACCGGCGCCCGCCGCCGATCCGGCGCAGCACGGTCCGGCCCGGAGCGATCTCGTCGCCCTCCGCGAGGCCCCAAGTGGGTCGCTCACGCGGCTTCTCCACTTCCCAGGGAGGCGTGTAGGCGACCGTGGTGTCCATCAGTCGCCGTCGTCGAGCGTGAGCGTGAACTTGGAGCCCGCGAGCGGGCCGATCGCGTGGTCGGCCGGGTTCACGACGAGGAAGCCGAGCGGCGCGCCGACGGCGAGCACGACCGTCGCGACCGCCGCCGCGAAGACGCGCGGAAGGGTGCGCTGGTCGACCGGCTCGGGGTCGTCGGCCAGGGCCAGGAAGGCGTGGGCAAGCGGCTGGGGCATGGGAACTCGGGCGACCGCGGCGGGGCAGCCGGTGTCGCGGCGAGTCATGCCCGCAGCCGCCGCTCCACAATCCCGCTTTACGGGATGTCAACACCCTTTGACGGCCCCGAGACCGGGGGAATCGCCCCCTGGGCGATACCCCAAGCGCAACGCGAGCCCGCAGGGCGAGAGTTGCGCCGACGTGAGGTTGTCGGGGCGCCCTGCGATCCTGTGGCCGCAACCATGGTCACCAAGGCCGTCCTCGCCGCGCTGGTCGCCTTCGCCGTGGCGGCCATCCTCACGCCCCTCGCAGCGCGCTTTGCGCGGCGGATCGGCGCGATCGACGCGCAGAAGGACATCGGCCTCGCCAAGGACGCGACCCCGCTGCTGGGTGGCCTCGCGATCTTCGGCGGCGCGCTCGTGGCGGGCCTGCTGTTCCTGCCGGACAACGACCGGACTGAAGGAATTCTTGCGGCGGCGGCGCTGATCACGATCGTCGGCGCGCTGGACGACCGCTTCGACCTGCCGCCGGTCGTCAAGTTCGCGGGGCAGATCGCCGCGGCGGTCGTGCTCGTCGCCTCCGGCGTGGTGGTGGACGCGTTCACGTTCCCGTTCCTGCACCGGGTCGAGCTCGGCGACTTCGGCGGCCCGCTCAGCGTCTTCGCGCTCGTGCTGCTGATGAACATCGTCAACTTCAGCGACGGCGCGGACGGGCTCGCCGCGGGCGTGTGCGCGATCGCCGCGCTCGCCTTCGCGGTCATCGCCTTCGACCTGGAGCGCCGCACCGCCGGCACGCTCGCCGCGATCACCGCCGGCGCCGCGCTCGGCTTCCTGCTGTGGAACTTCCCGCCGGCGAAGATCTTCATGGGCGACTGCGGATCGAACCTGCTCGGCCTGCTGCTCGGCGCGGTGATCATCGAGGGCACGCTCAAGACCAACGCCTTGATCGCGCTGGTCGGCCCGCTCGTGGTGCTTGCCGTGCCGCTGCTGGACACGGGCTTCGTGGTGCTCAAGCGTCTGAAGTACCGGCGGCCGATCTACCGCGGCGACTCCAACCACTTCCACCATCGCTTCTACCGGATGAAGTGGTCCACGCGGCGCTCGATCCTGTGGCTGTACGCGTGGACGTCCCTGATGGCCGGCACCGCGGTCGCACTGCGGTTCATCCCGTATTCGGAGCGCGACGGCACGCTGACCGGCTGGGCGCTGCTGATGGCCGCGCTGCTGCTGCTGTGCGTGGCGGTGAGCCTGTACCTGATCTGGGTGCTCGAGATCATCAAGCTGCGGCGGCTGCGGGAATGGCAGCTGCGCCGCTCCGATCCCGACACGTCCGAGCACGACATCGACGAGGCCGTCGACCACGAGCTCGAAACCGGAGAGTTCGGGCAGGTTCGAACCTGAACTGTGCGGCTAACCGCACTTGCGCGATTTCGCGATGACTGGTTTCCTTCTTCAGGACGAGATCAACCCTCGGACTTACGTCCGTGAGGAGGTGAGCAGGACCGTGAAGACGACGTACGCGATTTCCCTCAGGCAGCCGGCCTACATGCCCGGCTTCGGAGACGCGTTCCGTCACGTCTCCGTCCTGCTCGCGTCGCAAGATTGATCTTGGTCGCGGGCAGTCCATCTGCCGCCCGCGACCTCCTCACCTATAGCCCGAGGTCTTCAGCGCCCCCGCGTGCGGGCGGCTCCGTTCACATCAACTGGAGCCACCAAATGCATACGCTCAATCAGGCCATCCTGGGTCACGTCGTCGCCGCAGAGCGCGCCGACCGAGCCCGGATCCGTGCGGTCAAGCCGCAGCGACCGGAACGCCCGCCCAGTGCGCCTTTGCGCGCCCGGGCGGCCTTCGTGACCGGCCGTCTGGCAGCCCGCCTGGACCGTGAGATGGCCCGCCGCGCCGTCATCTGAGGCGTGATCTAACAACGTGATTTCACGGGGCGCCGATACCCTCGGTGCCCCGTGGAGATCACCCGCCTCGAACATCGCGAGTCGTTCATCACCGCCGACGGCTCCTCCATCCGCGAGCTCGCCGGCGTCCCGTCCGGCAACGCCGTCAACCAGTCGCTCGCCGAGGCGACGGTCCCGCCGAGCGGCGAGACGTTCGAGCACTTCCACCGGGTCTCCGAGGAGATCTACTACTTCACGAGCGGGGCCGGCCGGCTGCGTCTCGGCGATGAAGAGGCCGACGTCAAAGCCGGCGACATGGTCGTGATCGCTCCGGGGACCAAGCACAAGCTGTGGAATCCCGGCGCGGAGCCGCTCGTGCTGCTGTGTTGCTGCTCGCCCGCGTACTCGCACGAGGACACCGTGTTGCTGGAGGGCGAGTGAAGCGCCTCGCGCTGCTCGCGGCCACGACGGCGCTCGTGGCCGGCTGCGGGCAGGAGAAGGACGAGGGGATCTCGGGCGGCGGCAACGTCATCGGCCGCACCGTCACGGTCTATTCCCTGACGAACGACCCGGGCGGCGTGAGCCGCTCGTTCGTCGACGGCGAGAAGTTGGCGCTCTCGGACGCGGGCGGCAAGGCCGGCGACTTCGCCGTGAACTTCAACTCGCTGGACCTCGGGACCGACGAGGAGGCGCAGGCCGAGACCTCCCGGCGCGCCATCAACGACCCGCAGATCATCGCCACGATCGCCGACGCCACGCGCGTGACCGTGCCGCTGTTCAACGCCGCGGGCATCCTGCAGGTCGCGCCGAGCGGCGACCCGGGCCTGATCGACAACCCGGACGAGCTGCCGTCCGGGAAATCCACGGTCGGCCAGCTCGAGGGCACGGTGCCGGGCGACTTCGCGGCCCGCTACGAGCAGGCCTTCAACCGCGCGCCGGACCAGAACGCCGAGAACGGCTACCGCGCGATGGCGGCGACCCTCGCCGCGATCAAGACCGCGGGCGCGGCCGGCAACGACCGCACCCGCGTGATCGACAGCTACCTCTAGCTCTCGAAGCTCGTCTCGAGCGTGATCTCCGGAACGGCGGCCAGCGCCTTGGAGATCGGGCAGCCTTCCTTCGCGCCCTGAGCGGCCGCGGCGAAGCCGTCGGCGTCCAGGCCGGGCACCTTGCCGGTGACCGACAGCGCGATCTTGGTGATTCCGAAGCCGCCTTCGACCTGGTCGACGGTGACGTGCGCCTCGGTGGCGAGCGACTCCGGCGGCGTGCCCGCCTGCGTGAGCCCGACGCTCAGCGCCATCGTGAAGCACGAGGCGTGCGTCGCGGCCAGGAGCTCCTCCGGGTTGGTGCCGGAACCGCTCTCGAAGCGGCCGCTGAAGTTGTACTGGGCGTCGAGGATCCCGGTCTCCGTCGAAACGGACCCGCCTCCCCGCTTGAAGTCGCCCTGCCAGTCGGCCTTCGCGCTACGTGTCGGCATTGTGTTCCTCCTGAAGGGGGTCGGACTACGTCGCAGCCACCATACGGCTAGCCTTCCCGCGGTGTCGCGCGAGAGGAGCGCGGCCGCGGCGTTCACCCACCCCTCAAGCTTTCCTGCTAGAGGCGGGTGTCACAAAGTTGTTACAAACTCGGAGAAGCCGCTATATTGGCCCCCGCCGAACCGGCCGGGGAGCTCGCCAGTGCTCCTGCCACGCGAGTCCGCGTGGGGATGGCCTGGTGCGGCGCGTCAGCCTGCCATGAGCTCTACGACAATGTCCCATTCTGACCCCCTGGTCTTCCTTCGCTACCTCGATGTGGCGCTGATCGTCCTCGCGGCGCCGTTCGTGGTGCTGATGGGCGGCCCGCTGCTCGGCTACGCCGTCGCCGGCGGCGTCTGGATCGTCAGCCGCTTCGTCGCGGCGGCCATCGAGCGCTCCGCGCGCAAGTCGCGGTCGCCGAAGGCGCAGGTCGGCATCAGCTTCGGCGTCCTGATGGGACGCGCGTGGGTCATGGGCATCGCCATCCTCGTGGTCGGCCTCGCCGGAGAACGGGAAGACGGTCTCATGGCGGCGCTCCTTGCGCTCGTGGCGTTCTCGGTCTATCTCGCCACCACGCTGATCATTCGCCCGACGGAGAGGAACAAGCCAAGCTCATGAGCCAGTCCCGGAAGATCCTGCTGGGAGCCGGCGGCGCGTATCTGCTGCTGGTCGTCCTCGCGTTCATCCTCTTCGGGTCGGCCGGTCGTCAGGACTTCGTGCCGCAGGAGGAGTTCGAGCTCCCGACCTGGATCGAGCTCGGCCCGCTCGACATCAACAAGGCGGTCCTGTACCTCCTCATCTCCGGGATCCTCACGTGCGTGACGATGGTCTACATCGCCAAGCGCATGGAGGCGAAGCCGAACCGCATTCAGACCGCCGTCGAGGTGCTCTATGGCGTCATGCGGGACAACATCACCCGCGGGAACATGAACGACAAGATGGCCGCGAAGTGGTTCCCGTTCATCGGGGCGCTCTTCCTCTTCATCTGGTTCAACAACCTGATCGGCTTCATCCCGCTGCCGACCGGTCATCACCACTTCACGGTCCTCGGCCTCGAGATCCCGACCTTCGGCATCTACGCGGCCACCGCGAACGTGTCGGTCCCGCTCGTCCTGTCGCTGCTCGTGTTCTTCTCGTACACGTTCGAGGGCATCCGCGCCAAGGGTGTCGGCGGCTACCTCAAGAGCCTGATCCCGGCGGGCGTCACCGGCGCCATGGCGGGCTTCATCTTCGTGCTCGAGCTGCTCTCGAACATCATGCGGATCGTCTCGCTCTCCGTGCGTCTGTTCGCCAACATGCTCGCGGGCCACTTGATCATCCTCTTCATGGCCGGCGGTCTGGCGATCCTGCTCGGCATTGCGGGCATCGGCGTCTTCTTGCTGCCGATCGGCATCGCGCTCTACCTGTTCGAGGTCGGCCTCGTGGCCACCCTGCAGGCCTTCATCTTCGCCACCCTGTCCGCGATCTACATCGGCGGCGCCGTCGCCGAGTCCCACTAAGGAGCTCTTCCCGTGACCACCCTGAGCACGATCCTGGCGTTCATCTTCGCCGCCGTGGACGACGGCGCCGACGCTGGTAAGGCGATCGCCCTCGGCGTTGGCGGCGGCCTCGGCGCCGTGGGCGCCGGCGTCGGCATCGGCATCATCTTCGGCAAGGTCATCGAGTCCGTTACTCGCCAGCCCGAGATGCGTGACGAGATCACTTCTATCCAGTGGCTCGGCTTCGCCCTTACCGAGGCCTGCTTCTTCTACGGCCTCGTGGCGGGCCTGATCGCCTTCTTCCTGTAGGAGCGCGATGAACCTCCTGTTCGCAGCCGAAGAAGCCGAGGAGGGCGGCAGCGGCCTCGTCTCCCCGGTCATCGGGGTGATGCTCTGGACGCTGATCGTCTTCGGCATCACGCTCATCGTCCTCTGGAAGGTCGCGTTCCCGCGGATCGCCGAGGCGCTCGACAAGCGCCAGCGGATGATCGAGGAATCGATCGACACGGCCGAGAAGACCAAGCGCGAAGCCGACGAGCTTCTGCGCGAATACCGCGAGCGTCTGTCGGACGCCCGTGGCCAGGCCGACGACATCGTCGCCCGTGCCCGCCGCACCGCGGACGCGCACGAGCAGGAGAGCCAGGCCGAGGCGCGCACCAAGCGTGAAGAGATGATGGATCAGACGCGTCGCGACATCGAGGCCGAGACGCGCCGTGCGATCCAGCAGATCCGCAGTGAGGTCGCCGACCTCACCGTGCTCGCGACCGAGAAGGTCACGCGCAAGTCGCTTGACTCCTCCGACCAGAAGCGTCTGGTCGACGAGGCGCTGGCCGAGCTGGACTTCGCCGCCCTGGCCAACGAGGAGCGCCGTTAGCGATGGAAGAGATCGCCGCGGTCTACGCACGCTCGCTGTTCGAAGTCGCGCAGGAGCAGTCCAAGCTCGACACCGTGCGTGACCAGCTCGGCGCGTTCGCTGACGCGCTCAACGATTCCCGCGAGCTGCAGACGTTCTTCTTCTCGCCGTACTTTTCCACGGCCGAGAAGTCGGACGGGCTGGACCGCGCGGTCACCGACGCCGACCCGATCGTCGTCAACTTCCTGAAGCTCCTGATCGAGAACCACCGCACGCCGGCCATCTTCCGTGTCCGGCGCGAGCTGGACCGGCTGTGGCGGCAGGAGAACAAGCGCCTGCCCGTGCAGGTCACCTCCGCGGTCGAGCTCGATCAGGCCACCGTGAACCAGATCGGTGATCGGATCGCCCAGCAGACCGGTCAGAAGATCGATCTGTCCGCCTCGGTGGAGCCGGAAATCCTCGGCGGCATCGTGGTGCGCGTCGGCAACTCGATTCTCGACGCCTCGATCCGCAACCGCCTCGAACAACTTCGCAAGCAGGTCGCTCGGGCCTGACCCGGCGCTAAGGAGCCAAGCGTGCAAATCAAGCCCGACGAGATCACTTCCATCCTCAAGTCCCGCATCGAAGGCCTTGAGGCCGGCCAGGCCGACCTGACCGAGGTCGGCACCGTCCTTTCGGTCGGTGACGGCATCGCCCGCATCCACGGGCTCGAGAACTGCATGTCGTTCGAGATGCTCGAGCTTCCGCACGACGTGGTCGGTCTCGCCCTCAACCTCGAGTCCGACAACGTCGGTGCCGTGCTCTTCGGCCCGTGGGAGAAGATCGTCGAGGGCGACACGGTCAAGCGCACCAACCGCCTGCTGGAGATCCCGGTCGGCGAAGCGATGCTCGGCCGCATCGTCTCCCCGCTCGGCGCGCCGCTCGACGGCAAGGGCCCGATCGCGACGGACGAGTTCCGCGCGGCCGAGTTCAAGGCCCCGGGCGTCGTCCAGCGTCAGCCGGTCACCGAGCCGATGCAGACGGGCATCAAGGCCGTCGACGGCATGATCCCGATCGGCCGCGGCCAGCGCGAGCTGATCATCGGCGACCGCCAGACCGGCAAGACCGCGATCGCGATCGACACGATCATCAACAACAAGGACACCGGCGTCGTGTCGGTGTACGTGGCGATCGGCCAGCGCATGTCCACGATCGTGGGTCTCGCGAAGACCCTCGAGGACGCGGGCGCGCTCGACAACACGATCATCGTCGCCGCCCCGGCCGACGAGGCCGCGCCGATCAAGTTCATGGCGCCCTACGCGGGTTGCGCCATGGCCGAGTTCTTCCTCTACAACGGCAAGCACGCGCTGGTGGTCTACGACGACCTCACCAAGCACGCGTACGCCTACCGCCAGATGTCGCTGCTCCTCCGCCGCCCGCCGGGTCGCGAGGCCTACCCGGGCGACGTCTTCTACCTGCACAGCCGCCTGCTCGAGCGCGCGGTCAAGCTCAACGACTCGCTCGGCGGCGGTTCGATGACGGCGCTGCCGATCATCGAGACGCAGGCCGGCGACGTGTCCGCGTACATCCCGACCAACGTGATCTCGATCACCGACGGTCAGATCTTCCTCGAGCCGAACCTCTTCAACTCGGGCGTGCGCCCGGCCATCAACGTGGGCATCTCGGTGTCCCGCGTGGGCGGCAACGCGCAGATCAGCCCCATGAAGAAGGTCGCCGGCCGCCTGAAGATCGAGCTCTCGCAGTTCCGCGACCTCGAGGCGTTCGCGCAGTTCGGCTCCGACCTGGACCCGGACACGCAGCGCACGCTGGCCCGCGGTGAGCGCCTGGTCAAGACGCTCAACCAGAACGAGCGCTCGCCGCTCGCGGTCGAGGACCAGGTCGCGGTCATCTACGCCGCCACCAACGGCTTCGTGGACCGCATCAACGCCGACCGCGTGGGCGAGTTCCACGAGGGTCTCGTCGAGCGCCTGCACGCCGACGCCGCCGAGACGCTGAAGGCGATCCGCGACGGCGACTGGTCGAAGGAGACCCAGGAGGCGCTGCGCTCGTCGATCGAGACGTTCGTCGGCGACTTCGGCTACGACCTCGACGAGGAGGGCCAGCCGCTCTCCGAGGAGGACGCGCTGCGCGCCGAAGAGGGCCGCAAGTCCAAGGACGAGCAGCCGGTCGGGGCGGAGGCGTAACCCGCAGCCATGGCGCTCAAGGACGTCAAGAGCCGCATCGCGTCGGTCAAGAACATCCAGAAGATCACGCGTGCGATGGAGATGGTCGCCGCGGCGCGTCTGCGCCGCGCCGAGCAGCGCATCGAGTCGCTGCGACCGTACGCGGGTGCCATCCGACGGATGACCCGTCAGGCGGCGCAGGCGGCCGGGAACGTCCCGAACCTGCCGATCCTCAACGAGCACGACTCGGAGGACAAGGTCGCGATCCTCATCGTCACGGGCGATCGCGGCCTGGCGGGCGCGTTCAACTCGCAGATCGTGCGAGCGGGCATGCGCGCGGGCAACGAGTACGAGACGGCCGGCAAGAGCACGGTCTGGTACGCGTCCGGCCGCCGCGGCGTGTCGTCGCTGGCGTTCCGCGGCCGTGAGGCCAAGGGCGCGTACACCGGCTTCACGGACCGCCCGTCCTACGCCAACGCGCGTGAGATCGCGGCCGAGCTCGTGTCCGCGTACGTGGACGGCGAGGTCGACCGCGTGGAGATCATCTACAACCGCTACGTGTCCGCGCTGACCCAGGAGGTCACGCGGGAGACGCTGCTGCCGCTGCAGCACGCGACGATCATGGGCGACGACGGTGCCGTCGACTCGCTCGGTGAGCGTGCGGCGGAGGACGAGGCGCTCGACCACGACCACGAGCACACCGCGCTGGTCGAGTACGAGCCCGACCCCGAGGAGATCCTCGAGCGTCTGATCCCGGCCTACGTGGAGATCTCGATCTTCCGCGCGCTGCTGGAGTCGACCGCGTCCGAGCACGGCGCGCGCATGACCGCCATGCGCAACGCCTCCGAGAACGCGGGCGACATCATCAAGGACCTCACCCTGGAGTTCAACCGCGAGCGCCAGGCCGCGATCACGCAGGAAATCATGGAAGTTGTCGCCGGCGCCGAGTCGCTGGTCTAAGGAGACTCATTTATGGCTGCGACCGCTGATACGCAGAAGACCAACGTCGGCCGGATCGAGGAGATCCAGGGCGTGGTTATCGAGGCCGTCTTCCCGGACGAGCTGCCCGGGATCTACTCCGCGATCACCATCCAGACGAGCAAGGGCGAGACGCTCGTGTGCGAGGTGCAGCAGCACCTCGGTGACGACCGTGTCCGCGCCGTGGCCATGGACTCCACCGACGGCCTGGCCCGTGGCATGGAGGTCGTCGACACCGGCGGCCCGATCACGGTGCCGGTCGGCGACGTGACGCTCGGCCGCATCTTCAACCTCCTCGGCGACCCGATCGACGAGGGCGAGGCGATCCAGGTCAAGGAGCGCTGGCCGATCCACCGTCCCGCTCCGACCGTGGAGGAGCTCACCCCGACCACCGAGATGTTCGAGACGGGCATCAAGGTCGTGGACCTGCTCGCCCCGTACGCGCAGGGCGGCAAGGTCGGCCTGTTCGGCGGCGCCGGCGTGGGCAAGACGGTGCTCATCCAGGAGCTCATCCACAACCTCGCCAAGGAGCACGGCGGCCTGTCCGCGTTCTGCGGCGTGGGCGAGCGCTCCCGCGAGGGCAACGACCTGTGGCTCGAGATGACCGAGTCGGGCGTCATCGACAAGACGATGCTCGTGTTCGGCCAGATGAACGAGCCTCCCGGAGCCCGCATGCGCGTCGCGCTGACCGGCCTCACCATGGCCGAGTACTTCCGCGACGAGCACGGCCAGGACGTGCTGCTGTTCATCGACAACATCTTCCGGTTCGTGCAGGCCGGCTCCGAGGTGTCCGCGCTTCTGGGCCGCATGCCGTCGCAGGTGGGCTACCAGCCGACCCTCGAGTCGGAGATGGGGCAGCTGCAGGAGCGGATCACGTCGACGCGTAAGGGCTCGGTCACCTCGGTGCAGGCCATCTACGTGCCGGCCGACGACCTCACCGACCCGGCGCCCGCGTCCGTGTTCGCCCACCTCAACGCGACCACCGTGCTCTCGCGCGGCATCGCCGAGAAGGGCATCTACCCGGCCGTGGACCCGCTGGACTCGACGTCGACCATCCTCAAGCCCGACATCGTCGGCGAGGAGCACTACACGGTCGCCAACGAGGTCAAGAACGTCCTCCAGCGCTACCGCGAGCTGCAGGACATCATCGCGATCCTCGGCATCGACGAGCTCTCCGACGAGGACCGCGTCCTGGTGCAGCGCGCCCGCAAGATCGAGCGCTTCCTGTCCCAGCCGTTCCACGTCGCCGAGCAGTTCACGGGCACCCCGGGTGCCTACGTGCCGATCGCCGACACCGTGCGCTCCTTCCGCGAGATCCTCAACGGCGACCACGACGACCTCCCCGAGTCCGCGTTCCTGCTCAAGGGCAAGATCGAGGACGTCGTCGAGGCGGCCAAGAAGGACCGCTAGTGGCCCGCACGCCTTTCAAGGTCGAGGTCCTCACCCCGGAAGGCGAGGTCTTCAACGACGAGGTCGAGATGGTCTCCACGCGCACCAGCGTGGGGTCCATCGGCATCCTCGCCAACCACCAGCCGCTGCTGGCGATGCTCAACCCGACCGAGCTCCGGCTCTACAAGTCGGACTCCGAGGTCATCCGCTTCGCGCAGGGCGAGGGCTTCCTCCAGATGACCGGCGACCGCGCGCTCGTGCTCGTGGACGAGGTCTTCTCGGTGGACAAGCTCAACGCGTCCGACCTGCAGGAGCGCCTCAAGCGCGCCGAGGACGAGCTCGCCTCGGCCGAGGAAGGCACGGAGGAGCGCCGCGCCGCGGAGCGCGACAAGCGCCGCTACGAGGCCTTCCTCAAGCTGGCGGACAACGCGTAGCTTCAGTCCGATAGATGTTGTGCCGAGAGCCCGCCTTGTGCGGGCTCTCCGCGTTTAACGGCAACGGCATGCGGGCACAAAAAAGCCCGCCGGAAGGGCGGGCTTTCAGTGCGGCGCTAGGCGCCGGCGACTACGGGTTCGTCGTCGACAGCGTGAAGGTCAGCGTCTTCGAGTACGAGCCCGTGCGGAGCGCGTCGGCCTGGTTGATCGCCTGCTTGAAGGTGATCGCGGCGGAGCCGGAGACCGGGCCGTCGTAGGTCAGCAGGGGCGTCGGGGTGGCGGCGCCGCCGAGCGGGGCGTAGGACGACGGAGCGGGCGTCGGGCCCGTGTCCGGGACCTTGACCGCGCCGGCCTGGACCGGGGTCGGCAGGGGGAACGTGCCGTTGACGAGCTTGCCGACGTTGGTGGCGGACGCGTCGTTGACCGTCAGGGTGGCGTCGCCGGCCGTCGAGAGGATCTGGGCGTTCAGCGTCGCCAGGTA
The DNA here is from genome assembly GCF_027587195.1 of Solirubrobacter phytolaccae. Classification (GTDB taxonomy): domain Bacteria; phylum Actinomycetota; class Thermoleophilia; order Solirubrobacterales; family Solirubrobacteraceae; genus Solirubrobacter; species Solirubrobacter phytolaccae. The sequence continues at coordinate 67,436 of NZ_JAPDDP010000022.1, forward strand.
GTCCTTGGTCAGGCCCGGGACGAACGGGGAGAACGCGGTCGGGGTGCCGAGGACCAGGTTCAGGGTCGCCGGGACCTGGCCGCCCGGGTCGCCGCCGCCCTCGACGATGCTGTAGACGGCCTGGGCGACCGACGTGGCGTTGCCGGCGTCCTTGGCCGTGACCGTGATGTAGCTCTGGCCGACGGTCGAGGTGTCCAGCGCCGAGCCGTTCGCGGCCGGGACGTTGCCCGACCCGATCGTGCCGACGCAGCTGACGGCGTCCGCGCTGCACGAGTAGGCGACGGTGACCGCCGCGCCCTTCGTGTACGCCTTGCCGCTCTCAGGGGTGGTGATGGTGATCGTCGGCGCGGCCAGCGCGGTGCACGGCAGCACCGCCGCACCCACCGCAATCGAGACAAACACCTTCCATGGCCTGATCATGAACACCCTCTGCAATTTGAAGACTCCCCCCGGGACCCGGGCGTACTTTGTCTGGGCGGACACCCAGTGTCAACCACAGGCACAAAAACCGGACGGAAGTGCTAGTTGCGGGCCGTTGATGTCTCTCAACGCTCGTTCGGTTGCGCACAAGCTCACCCTTGGCTCACAATCGACCGTTCGGAGGGTGTGGTCCAAACAGGAGGGGTTGGCTCGTGAAGCCATGGTTGGGGGCCGTCGCGGCAGCGACGGCGATTTTCGTCGCGCCGAGCGTCGCGCTCGCAGGCCCGGATGATCCGGCGCTGCTGAAGTTCAAGCTCGACAACGCGCTGCTGTACGACGAGTTCGAAGCGCTCGGCTTCAGCATGGATCACGCCGTCGAGAACGGCGAAGGCGACGACATCATCGTCCGCGCCTGGGTCACCGACGAGCAGATCGACATCGCGCGCTCGGCCGGCTTCGAGCACGTCGGTGTAGTGCACGACAAGTTCAACATCGACGGCGTCCGCGCCGAGATGAACGCCGTCGTGGAGAAGGAAGAGGCCGCCAAGCGCGCCCTCCGTGACCATGCCGCCGGGAGGTCGCAGCGCAGCGCCGGGCCGGCCTCGGTCCGCGCGCAGCGCGCCGACTTCTACGAGAACAACCAGAGCCGGTACCTGTCGATCGAGGCCAACGCCGACGGCGCCAGCTACACCGGCGACAACGCCAACACGTACGTCGGCCCGACGCTGACCGCCGAGTGGTACGACGCGTCCGGCAACAAGATGGGCGAGGGCCAGCTCGGCGTCTACCGCGATCCCGACGTCAGCCCGGACTACTACCAGTACCACTACTCGATCTTCCGCCTCGGCGACGTCGGCGACGGCAAGCCCACCCCGGCGACGATCAAGATCGCGTCCAGCAACGGCGACGTCGACACGATCGCCGCCAAGGAGTGGATCGCCAAGGACCCGCCGAGCTACACGTCGGCGCCCGGCTTCCGCTCCGGCTTCATGACGCGCTACCTCAACGGCCAGGAGGCGCACAAGCGCGTCCGTGACCTCGCCGCCGAGTTCCCGAACATCTCGGAGGCGATCAAGCTTCCCGAGCAGACACGCGGCTACATGCGCAAGGCCCAGACGATGCTCGGCTACAACTGGGCGCCGACCGCCGCGCAGCCGAACCCGCCGGCGCCGAACGCGACGACGCCGTACGTCCGCTTCGACGACGGCAACCTGCCCGTGGCGGGCACCGCGCCGGCCACCGGCCAGACTCCGGACCTGATCACGCCGCAGCGGATCGTCGTCCTGACGACGCGCCTGTACGGCCACCAGGGCGGCAACACCCTGACCGCGCGGATCGTCCCGCCGACGGCCAACAACCAGGCGCTGTCGGTGTCGCTGGTCGGCAACTCGATCCGCATCAACCCCGCCACGGACGCCACCGGCGCGATCACGTCGACCGCCAACCAGGTCGTCGCCGCGGTCAACGCGCATCCGGACGTCAACCAGCTCGTCGTCGCGACCAAGTACCGCAACTTCAGCGGCGACGGCATCGTCGAGGCCGGCGTGGTCTCGCCGCTCAGCGACCTGCTCCGCGCGCCCGTCACCGTGGGGCGTGGGCCGATGGATCAGTACGCGATCCGCATCGGCAAGCAGCGCGACGGCAGCAAGGTCGGCGTGTTCTTCTACTGCCAGGAGCACGGCAACGAGATCGCGACCTCGGGCGTCTGCATCGAGACCGCGGAGCGGCTGGTGCGCAACTACGGCACCGATCCCAAGACGACGGAGCTGATCGACAACCTCGACATCTTCATCGTCCCGCAGATCAACCCGGACGGCGCGACGCACTCCCTGTACGACTCCAACCGTCGTAAGAACCTGTCGCACCACTGCGACAACTCGAAGTTCACGGACAACTCGACCGACCCGGCGAACCGCAACAGCTGGGGCGTCGACCTGAACCGCAACTTCTCGGTCGGCACGATCTTCGACGGCTTCCAGGGCGCGTCGGCCACGAACTGCCTCAGCGGCAACTTCGCGGGCCTCGACGAGTTCTCCGAGCCCGAGGCGCGCAACGAGAGCTGGATCCAGACGACGTTCCGCAACATCAAGTTCGCCAACAACATCCACTCCTCCGGTGGCTACTTCATGTGGCCGCCCGGCGCCTACACGCCCACGCGTGAGACGCTGCCGTACCCGCCGTACGGGACGCTGAACTTCTTCGACCAGGCCGCCAAGCAGGTCCTCGACGGCATCAAGTCGCACCGCCGCCTGGCGGTCCGCCCGCAGAAGACCGGCCCCGTGATCGACGTGCTCTACTCGGCCGCCGGCAACTCCGCGGACGAGGCGTACTACAAGAACGGCATCATCGGTTACGACTTCGAGATCGGTGACTCCAACAACGAGTACAAGAACCCGGCGACCGGCGTGATCTCCGAGTGCAGCGCGGGCCAGCAGCCGCCGTTCGGCGACTCGACCAACGACTGCCTCGACAACGAGGGCTGGCACGAGTCGATGGAGTTCGCTTCCGGCAACTACGGCCTGATGCAGTCCGCGCTCGACTACGCCCGCGACACCGCGGCGCCGGTCGTCGAGGCCGTGTCCGGCTCGGTCTCGGCCGGCAAGATCGACGTCCGCTTCACCTCGAACGAGGCGTCGTCGATCTACTACACGCTCGACGGCTCGACGCCGACCACGGCGTCCACCGAGTGGAAGCCGACGCGCGCTCGCGCGCTGCCGCTCCCGCTGCAGCTCGCCCCGAACCAGGTCCTGAAGTGGGTCGCGACCGACTTCAAGGGCAACCTGTCCGCGGTCAAGACCAAGGCGTTCGGGTTCACCGAGGGCACGGTCGGCGGCACGGTGCCGGCGACCCTGTCGCTGTCGCTGAGCGGCCCGACGACGCTCGGCCCGTTCGTCCCGGGTGTGGCCAAGGAGTACACGGCCACCAGCGAGGCGACGATCATCAGCACGGCCGGCAACGCGACGCTGAGCGTCGCCGGTCCGGTCCACCTGAGCAACGGCGCGTTCTCGCTGGCCTCGCCGCTCGGCGTGACGCTGGCGAAGTCGTCCTGGACGGGTCCGACCTCCAACGAGAAGGTCGGCATCACGTTCAAGCAGGCGATCGGTGCGAACGAGGGCCTGCGCACCGGCACCTACTCGAAGGCCGTGACCTTCACGCTGTCGACGACGCAGCCGTAGGCACGAGGCAGTTCCTGAAAGGGCTGGGTTCACTCGAAGATGAGTGAACCCGGCCCTTTTCTCATCCCCGACCCATAAGCGGACTCGTACGTCCGTCTAGGCCCTCTACCGCCCCCTCGTGTCGTCCCGTACAAACCCGAGCTGCCAGTAACACGCAGTTCGTAGTACGGGTCTACAACGAGGGGGTCTGGCCGATGCGGCCAATGTTGGGCGCGATCGCGGCTGTCGCTGCGATCGCCTTCCTGCCAGCCAGTGCGCTGGCGGACGACGGCGAGTCCGTCCTGGAGTTCAAGCTGCCGAGCAAGGCGGCGGCCGAGCAGCTGATCAAGCTCGGCTACGACCTCAGCGACGGTCTCGACCAGTCGGTCGCCGGCCAGGTCAAGGCGACGATCGTCGCCACGCCTGAGGAGCAGGCGCAGCTGGAGGCGATGGGCTACCCCGTCGTCGGCACCATCCAGACGCAGGCGGACGTCGACGCGCTGCGCGCCGAGCGCCAGGCCACGATCGACGCCGAGACGGCCGCGAAGGACGCGCTCAAGGGCGCGGCCGGCGCGAAGAGCAAGAGCGCGGTCGTCGGCACGGTCCGCGCGCAGCACGCGGACTACTGGGAGGACGCCGGCGGACGCTGGCTGTCGATCGAGGGCACCACGACCGAGGCCTCGGTCACGAACCCGTGCCCGGTCGTCAACAATCGCCCGGCGTGCGCTTACAACGGCCCGCCGCTCGTCGCCTCCTGGTACGACGCCAACGGCGCGCAGGTCGGCACGGGCAACCTGTCCGCCTACCTGGACACGGACGTCACGCCGCTGCCGCCGTACCTGTACCACGTGTCGCGCTTCCGGCTCGGCGACGCCAGCACCATCGGCACGCCGATGCCGACCACGGTCAAGATCGCGGCGCCGAACGGCGACGTGGCGACGATCGCGGTCAAGAAGTGGGTCGGCAACGGCGCCCCGCAGACGCCCGCCGGGTTCCTCCAGGACTTCAACACCCACTACGTGGACCCGCAGGAGGGCTACGCGCGGATCAGCTCCCTCGCGAGCGAGTTCTCCAACATCGCCGAGCTCGTCGACCTGCCGAACAAGACGGCCGGCTACCAGCGCAAGGCGCAGACGGTCGTCGGCCTCGCGACGGCGTACACCGGCTCCACCACCGCTCCGGCGGCGGCTGACCAGGCCAAGGCGGTCGTCGTGACCTCGAAGGCGTGGGGCCAGGACGGCGGCAACACGATCGGCGTCCGCCTGGTGAACCCGGGCGCCTCCGACGAGCCGCTCGTGGTGGGCGTCTCCAACAACCGGATGATCCGCGTCAACCTCGCCACGGACGCGTCCGGCGCGATCACGACCACGGCGAAGGACGTCGTGGACGCGATCAACGCCAACGCGCAGGCGGCCGAGCTCGTCACCGCGAGCCTGTACCGCACCAACACCGGTGCGGGCATCGTCTCGCCCGGCGCGGCGACGTCGATCCTGAGCGACTGGCTCAAGGCCCCGGCGTCCTACCCGCGCGGCCCGCAGACGGTGAAGATGCTGCGGATCGGCAAGCAGCGTGACGGCACCAAGACCGGTGTCTTCATCTACTGCCAGGAGCACGCCCGCGAGTGGGGCACGCCGCTGGTCTGCCTCGAGACGGCCGAGCGCCTGCTGCGCAACTACGCGACCGATCCCGAGACGAAGGCGCTCGTCGACGGCCTGGACATCTTCATCGTCCCGACCATCAACGCCGACGGCGCCGCGTACTCGATGTACGACTACAACTCGCAGCGCCGCAACATGGTCAACTACTGCGCGTCGAACCCGACGGGCAACAACGACCCGTACGCCCGCAACTCCTGGGGCGTCGACCTGAACCGCAACTTCACCGTCGGCTCGTTCTTCGACGGCTTCCAGGGCGCGGGCAACTCCTGCACCGGCGACACGTTCGCCGGCCCGTCCGAGCTCTCCGAGCCCGAGACGCGCAACGAGGCGTGGGTCCAGTCCAAGTACACGAACATCAAGTTCGCGATGAACGTGCACTCCAGCGGTGGCTACTTCATGTGGCCTCCCGGCGCGTACAAGCCCACCACGCGTGAGCCGCTGCCGTACCCGCCCTACGGCACGCTGAACTACTTCGACCAGACGGCGGACGCGGTCCTGGACCGCATCTACAACTTCCGCCACACCGCGGTCCTGCCGCAGCAGACCGGCCCGGTGCTCGACGTCCTGTACTCGGCCGCCGGCAACTCGGCGGACGAGGCCTACTACAACCACGGCATCATCGGCTACGACTTCGAGATCGGCGCCTCGAAGGTCCTGCCGAACGGCACGAGCCAGGGCACCGGCTTCCAGCCGTGCTACGGCGCGGTCGGCACGGGTGGCGGCACGGGCACGTGCAACGCCAACCTGGTCAACGAGGGTCACGACGAGGGCATGGAGTTCGCCAACGGCAACTACGCGCTGCTCGCGTCCGCGCTCGAGTACGCGAACGACACGAAGGCGCCGACGGCGACGGTCAAGCCGATCGCCGGCAACGACCGGGCCGTGACGTTCACCACCGACGAGGCGTCGTCGATCTACTACACGCTGGACGGCTCGACGCCCACCACGGCCTCGACCGAGTGGAAGCCGAACCGCCCGCGGGAGAAGCCCGACCCGGTCGCCCTGCCCGCGGGCGCGGCGATCAAGTGGATCGCGGTCGACTTCAAGGGCAACACGTCCGCGGTGCAGACGTACGCCTACACGAGCACCCCGGGCGGCATCGGCGGCACGGTGCCGGCGACGCTGGCCCTCACGCTCGGCGCGCCGGCGACGTTCGGCACGTTCACGCCGGGCCTGGAGAAGGACTACTCGGCGGCCACGACGGCCACCGTGATCTCCACCGCCGGTGACGCGACCCTGTCGGTCTCCGACCCGGGCCACCTCACCAACGGCGCGTTCACGCTGCCGGAGCCGCTGCGGGTCTCGCTGTCGAAGACGGCGTGGACCGCTCCGGTCACCAACGACACGGTCGACGTCGCGCTCAAGCAGCTCGTGAAGTCCACCGATCCGCTGCGCACGGGGACGTACAGCACGACGCTGACGTTCACGCTGAGCACCACGCAGCCCTAGTTAGGTCAGTGCCGTGACCGCGTGGACGTACCTCCACGCGGTCATGGCCTGTCCACCTTGACAACATCGCCCCGGACCGATGAGGGTGTCGGTACTGCGCGGCGAGGGCCCCGCCTTGCAGCCATATCAACACGGGCGGAGGATGCAGATGTTCGGCTTGAACCGAAGGGCTGTTGGCTGTCTGCTGGGCGTGATGGGGACGATGGCGGTGCTCGCGCAACCCGCGCGGGCGGATTCCGTGGACATCGCGACCGACCTCGAGTGCGGGGTCGAGACGTACTACTCGGAGTTGGAGTGCGGCTCGCTCCATGCCGGGATCTGGTCGTCGGAGTCGATCCGGCGCTTCGCGACGCTGCTGAAGTTCGACGTCGCCGGCAACCTGCCGGTCGGGGCCGAGGTGACCTCGGCGACGCTGCACCTGAACCGTGAGGTCGACTTCCGCTCGTACGACGAGCCGAGCGACGAGCTCTCGGTGTACGCGATGGAGACCCCGTTCACGGTCTTCGACACCTGGTTCACGCTGGGCGGCGACGACTGGAACAACCCGGGCACCTCGGACACGCCGGAGGACACGGTCGTGCCCGCCGACGGGCCGCTGGAGTGGGACGTCACCGCGCTCGTCAGCGACTGGGCGACCTCGACCCTGCCGAACTACGGCCTGGCCGTGGCCGACGACGAGTCCAAGTACATCGGTGAGCAGCGCAGCCAGTTCTCCAGCTCGGAGAACGAGACGGTCGCGCTGCGGCCGTATCTCGAGGTCGAGTACACGGAGTAGGACGGTCGGCGTCCGCCCCCGCGACCGTCGCGGGGGCGGCCCCGCCGCTACCCTCCGGCGGATGGACGAACGGGTCCTCACCGAGCGGCTCATCACGTACGACACGTCGAACGCCGAAGGGCTTCGTGCCTGCGCCGGCTTCATCAAGGGCTGGCTCGAGGCGCGTGACATCGCGGTCGAGGACCACCAGTACGGCGACCTGTTCGCGCTCACCGCGGAGGTCGGCCCGAAGAGCGGCCCGACCCTGGTCTTCCACGGGCACTACGACGTCGTCCCGGCGCGTCCGGAGCAGTTCACGCCCCGCATCCAGGGGGACCGGCTCGAGGGCCGCGGCTCCTACGACATGAAGGGCGGGCTCGCGGCGATGATGTGCGCGATGCACGACCTGCGCGACCAGCAGGACGTGCGGATCCGCTTCGTCGCCGTCCCGGACGAGGAGTCCGAGGAGATCGACCAGCGCACGTCCGACCTGCTCGTCAAGGCCGGCTACGTGGGCGACTTCGCGATCACCGGCGAGCCGACCAACCTGCACGTCGGCGTCCAGGCCAAGGGCGTCCTGGCGCTGCGGATCATGGTCTTCGGCACGTCCGCGCACGGCTCCACGCCGTGGCTCGGCGACAACGCGGTGTTGAAGGCGATCGACGTCTTTAGGCGAATTGAGTCGATGCCGTTCACCCTTGAGTCCTCGGAGCTGTTCGATCGGCCCTCGGTCAACCTGGGCCGGATCGTCGGCGGCGACGCGCCGAACAAGGTGCCCGAGGAATGCGCCATGGACGTGGACATCCGCTACTTGCCCGAGCAGGATCCCGGTGAGCTCCTCGCCCAGATCCGCGCGCTCCCGGACGTCCACGTCGCCCGCTCGTTCATCTGGCCGCCCGCGCGCGTCTCGCCGCGCAACCCCTACGTCGTCGCGCTCTGCCAGGCCGCTTCCCGGCTCACGGACGGCGAGTCGATGAGCGTCGGGCGTGACGGCGCGAGCGATGCCGTGGCCTTCCAGAAGGCCGGCGTGCCCGCGGTCGAGTTCGGCCCCACCGGCAGCGGCCACCACGGCCCGGACGAGTGGGTCTCGATCGACTCGCTCGCGCGTTACCGCCGCGCGTTGGTGGACTTCGCGCGTGACGTCCCCGTGCGCTTCCCCGTCGACTCCGACGGTGACGGGCTGCGCGCCGTGGAGGGCGGCCTGGCATGAACGGCGACGCTCGCCTGACGGCTCGCGTCGCTGCGAGCACTCGCCCACGGGGCTCGCGCTCGCGCGCACGAAAGGCCGCCGCGTGAGCGACGCGAACCGCGTACCGCGGCCAGGCCGCGGCGTGCTGGTCCGCGGGCTGCTCGCGGCGGTGCTGATCCTGTCGCTGTCGGCGACCGCGGTCGCGTACGCCGTGCTGAGCGAGGTCGACAGCCTCGTCGACGACTTCACGCAGGACGGACGCACGACGGTCAAGATCCCGGACCTCGACATCGAGGACGCGGGCGGCGCGCGCACGTTCCTCATCCTCGGCACCGACGAGCGCTACGCGGACAAGAAGGCGGGCGTCAAGCCGCGCTCGGACACGATCCTGCTCGCCCGCGTCGACCCGAAGTCGCGCCGCATCGCGCTGATGTCGCTGCCCCGCGACCTGAAGGTCAAGATCCCCGGCGCCGGCACGAACAAGATCAACGTCGCGTACGAGATCGGCGGCCCCGGCAAGACGGTGTCGACGATCAAGAAGCTGTTCCGGGACGCCACGGGTGAGTCGTTCCCGATCACGAACGTGATCGCGGTCTCCTTCGGCGGCTTCCGGCGCGCGGTGGACTACGTCGGCGGCGTCTACGTCGACATCGACCGTCGCTACTACAACGACAACTCCACCGCCGCGGCCGGTGAGAACTACGCGACGATCGACGTCCAGCCCGGCTATCAGAAGCTCAAGGGCCAGGACGCGCTCGACTACGTCCGCTACCGCCACGGCGACAACGACTTCTTCCGCGCGGCGCGCCAGCAGGACTTCCTGCGCCAGCTCACGCACCAGGACGCGATCCGGCAGCTGCTGAACGTGGGCAAGCGCCACGAGCTGGCGAAGATCTTCGGCCGCTACTTCGAGGTCGACGACAGCTTCACGGACACCGGCAACCTGCTCGCGCTGGGCCAGCTCGGCCTCTATATGGCGCAGGAGAAGGCGCCGGTCAACGAGGTCCGCTTCCCGGCGACCGAGGCCAAGAACCCGGCGGTCGACTCGTACCTGTACGTCAAGGACTCCGACCTGAAGAAGACCTTCGACGAGTTCATGACGGGCGAGGGCTCGTCGAACCCGCGCCGGCTCGACGAGACGACGCGCCCGAAGGCCACGGCGACGCCCGCGCGGACCAAGAAGAAGAACAAGCAGTCCTCGGTCGAGGGGCTCGAGCAGGCGAAGACCGAGGGCGAGAACATGGCCCTGATCGTCGCGACCGAGAACAAGCTCAAGTTCCCGTTCTACTTCCCGGCGCTGCGCAAGACCGGCTCGCGCTACGCCGACCCGGAGCCGCGCGTGTACTCGCTCCGCGACGGCCAGAACAAGCTGCACCGCGCCTACCGGCTCACGCTCAACGCGGGCAGCTGGAGCGAGTACTACGGCATCCAGGGCACGACGTGGCGCAGCCCGCCGATCCTCGACGATCCCGACCGGGTGCGCGAGGTCGACGGGCGCAAGCTGGAGCTCTTCTACGACGGCAGCCATCTGCGGCTCGTCGCCTGGCGCACGAGCAAGGCCGCCTACTGGGTGACGAACACGCTCACACTGTCGATCCCGAACTCGCGGCTGATCGCCATGGCGAGCTCGCTCCGCCGCCTCAAGTAGTTGCGCAGCACATAAACGTCCAGGACGTTTAGGTTCGCGCGGCTACTTGGAGGTCTTGTGGCGGGTGCGCTTCTCGCAGTCGCCCGAGATCTTCACGAGCTTGCGGTTGCCGGGCCACTCGGACTCGATGACCGTGTCGTTGCCGGGGCCGCATTTGATGGTCGCGCGGCCGCGGGCGATGATCGCCGTGATCGCGTCGTCGCCGTCGCCCGCGTCGACCGTGGTCTTGGCGCCCGAGGTGACCTTGATCTTGTCGTTGCCGGCGCCGCCGTTGATCAGCGAGCGCAGGCCGCCGCCCTGCAGGAAGTCGTCGCCGTCCTGCCCGAAGATGGTGTTCGTGCCGCGGCCGCCGTAGATCGTGTCGTTGCCGGCGCCGCCGTCGAGCACGTCGCTGGCCTGCTTGGCGCCGGCGAGCGCGTCGTGGTTCTGGTCGCCCCAGAGCACGTCCTCGCCCGCGAGGCCGGAGATCTTGTCCGAGCCCGCGCCGCCGCGCAGGTTGTCGTTGAGGTCGGTGCCGGTGCGGCTGCCGCCCTCGTTGCCGGTGGTGGCGCTGATGCCCTTGGTCGGGTCGACCGCCGCGGCCTGCTCGATGACGATCTCGCAGTTGACGATGCGGGCGTCGCGGATGCGCGCCGCGACCGCACGGCCCCAGCTCGTGCCGCGCGGCGGGACGTAGAGCGTGTCGTTGCCGTTGCCGCAGTCGACGTCGTCCACCAGGCTGTCGCCGTTGATGTAGATGACGTCGTCGCCGTCCTCGCCGAAGATGTGGTCGGGGCCGCTGTCGAAGTAGATGGTGTCGTTGCCCGGGCCGCCGAAGATCTCGTCGCCGCCGGAGCCGCCGTGGAGCGTGTCGTTGCCGTCGCCGCCCTCGACGCGGTCCGGGGCCGCGCCGCCGTCGAGGTTGTCGTCGCCCAGGCCGCCGTAGAGCGAGTCGTGGCCGAAGCCGCCGGTCGCGACGTCGTTGCCCTCGTCGCCGTTGAGGATGTCGTCGCCGGACGAGCCGTCCAGGACGTCGTCGCCCGCGCCGCCGGCGACGTCGTCGGGGCCGGTGTCGCCGAAGAGGGTGTCGTTGCCGCCCAGCCCGCGGACGCGATCGGCGCCGCCGTTGCCGTTGATCTTGTCCGGACCCTCGGTCCCCGTGAGCGCCTCGGCAGCGTTGGAACCGGTGACGGTCTTCGCCATGGCGGTCGTGGCCGGAGCGAGCGCGGCGACCAGCGCCGTGGCGAGGAGAGCGGGGATCCGGGAGGACATGGTCTTCTTATCGACCTTGTCCTTCTAAGCTGAAGCGCCCTTATGAGCACCAATCGAGAACCGATCGGCGTGATCGGCACGGGCTACGTCGGGCTGGTCACCGCCGCGGGGTTCGCGGAGCTCGGCAACGAGGTCTTCTGCGTCGACATCGACAGCGAGAAGATCGAAGGCCTCAAGAACGGCCAGATTCCGATCTGGGAACCGGGCCTGGAGGAGCTGGTCGCCAAGCACCGCGACCGCCTGCACTTCTCCACCGACCTCGGCGACGCGCTGCAGCGGGCGCGCCTGCTCTTCGTCGCGGTGGGCACGCCGCCCACGTACTCCGGCGACGCGGACCTGTCCGCCGTCAACGCGGTCGTCGACGCGATGCCGCCGTCCGATCAGCACGCGCTCGTGATGAAGTCGACCGTCCCGGTCGGCACGGGCGAGACGATCAAGCGCGTCTTCGCCGAGCAGGGCAAGCAGGGCTTCCGCTACGTGTCCTGCCCCGAGTTCCTCAAGGAGGGCTCGGCGATCAAGGACTTCCTGGAGCCCGACCGCGTGGTCGTGGGCGACGACGGCGACTGGGCCGGCGACGCCGTGGTCGACCTCTACGCGCCGCTGAACGCGCCGCTCGTGCGCACGGACATCAAGAGCGCCGAGATGGTCAAGCTCGCCTCCAACGCCTTCCTGGCGACGAAGATCTCGTTCATCAACGAGATCGCCAACGTGTGCGAAGAGACCGGCGCCGACGTCGTCGAGGTCGCCAAGGGCATGGGCCTGGACAACCGCATCGGCCCGAAGTTCCTGCAGGCCGGTATCGGCTTCGGCGGCTCGTGCTTCCCGAAGGACGTCACCGCGCTCAAGCAGCTCGCCGGCAACTCGGGCTACCACTTCCAGCTGCTGAACTCGGTGATCGAGGTCAACGAGCTGCAGAAGCGCCGCGTGATCGCCAAGCTCGAGAAGCACCTCGGGCGGCTCGTGGACAAGAAGATCGCGCTGCTCGGCCTGGCCTTCAAGCCGAACACCGACGACATGCGCGAGGCGTCCTCGCTGGTCCTCTCGTCCCGCCTGCAGGCCGCGGGCGCGCACGTGCGCGCCTATGACCCGGTCGCCGAGGAGGAGGCGCGCAAGCTCATCCGCGGCGTGTCCTTCAAGTCCACGGCGCTGGACGCGATCGAAGGCGCCGACGCCGTCGTGCTCGTCACGGAGTGGCCGGAGTTCGCCGAGCTGGACCTGGCGGAGGTCAAGAACGCGATGGCCGGCACCTTGCTGGTCGACGGTCGCAACCTGTTCGAGCCGGGCCGCGTGCGCGACGCCGGGCTGATCTACGAAGGGGTCGGGCGGGCCGCGAGCTCCGCGCACCAGGAGGTCTGAGCGGCGTGCAGGCCCTCATCCTCGCCGGCGGCGAGGGCACGCGGCTGCGGCCGCTGACCTCGTCGGTGCCCAAGCCGGTCGTCCCCCTGGTCGACCGGCCGTTCATCGTGTTCATGATCGACTGGCTGCGCCGGCACGGCGTGGACGACGTGATCATGTCCTGCGGGCATCTCGCCGACGGCGTGCGGGACGTGCTCGGCGACGGCTCCGGCGTCGGCGTGCGCCTGCGTTACGTCGAGGAGCCCAAGCCGCTCGGCACCGGCGGTGCGCTGAAGTTCGCCGAGGAATGGCTCGACGAGCGCTTCCTGATGCTCAACGGCGACGTGCTGACCGACCTGGACCTCAGCTCCCAGCTTGCGGAGCACGAGCGGACCGGCGCTCGCGCGACGCTCGCGCTGTACCCGGTCGAGGATCCCAGCGCCTACGGGCTCGTCCGGCTCGAGGCCGACGGCGCCGTGCGCGAGTTCGTCGAGAAGCCGTCCGCGGATCAGATCGACACGAACAACATCTCCGCGGGCGCGTACGTGTTGGAGAAGTCGGTGCTGGAACTGCTGACCTACGGCGAGAAGGCCTCGATCGAGCGCGACGTGTTCCCGCGGCTCGTCGGCAACGGGCTGTTCGGCCACGTGCTCGAGGGCTACTGGATGGACATCGGGACGCCGCAGCGCTACCTGGAGGCGTCGTTCGACATCCTCGAGGGGAACGTGCAGACCGAGGTCAGCAAGCGCCTGGGGGAGACGTTCACCTGCATCGAGCAGGGCGTCACCCGTGACGGTCGTGTGATCCCGCCCGTGCTGATCGAGGAAGGCTGCGTGATCGGCGAGGGCGCGCGCGTCGGCGGGCGTGCGGTGCTCGAGCGGGGTGTCCGCGTGGGCGCGCACACCGTGATCGAGAGCGCGGTCGTGATGGCCGGCGCGGAGATCGGCGAGCACTGCGCGCTGCACAACTGCATCGTCGGTCCGGGCGTGAAAATCGGCGATCATTGCGTCATCGACGACATGAGCGTCCTCGGCGCCGGCGTTAGCCTTGGCGACGGCAACACCGTCTCGAGAGGCGCTCGGCTGTTCCCGAACGTCTCGCTCCCGGAAAGGGCCCTCCTGTTTTGACCACCGCGCTCGATCTGAACTTCGCGCTCGACACCACGGGACAGCTCGACGAGGTCCTCGGTCTTCCCGAGCATCTGCGCGACGCGCTGTGGCGGGTGGACTCCTCGCAGGCGCGTCCGGTCGACGCGACGGGCGGCGTGATCATCTCGGGCATGGGTGGCTCGGCGTCCGGCGGGCGCCTGGCGCAGGGCGCGATCGGGCCGCGGCTGAAGCGGCCGCTGGTGGTCGCGGACGGCTACGCGCTGCCCGGCTGGGCAGGCCCGTCGACGTTGGTGCTGCACTCGAGCTACTCCGGCAACACGGAGGAGACGCTCTCGGGCTACGACGACGCGGCCCAGCGCGGCGCCGCGCAGCTCGTCGCCTCCACGGGCGGCGCGCTGGTCGACCACGCGCGGCGCGACGGCGTCCCCGTGATCCCGATCCCGGGCGGCTTCCAGCCGCGCGCCGCGGTCGGCTACGCGCTCGTCTCCGCGCTGGAGGCGGCCGCGCTCGGCGGCGCGGCGCCCTCGCTGCGCGACGAGATCGAGGCCGCGGCCGACCTGGCGGAGACGCTCGCCGTCGAGTGGGGCCCGGGGTCCGGTGCGGACTCGGAGGCGAAGGCGATCGCGCGGGCGCTGCACGGCACCGTCCCGGTCATCGCGGGCGCGGAGCTCGCGGCCGCCGCGGCCTACCGCTGGAAGTGCCAGTTCAACGAGAACGGCCAGCTGCCCGCGTTCGCGTCGGCGCTGCCGGAGCTCGACCACAACGAGATCGTGGGCTGGGAGTCGGCGCGTGAGCTCGGGCGCTTCTCCTACGTCTCGCTCGAGGACCCGGGCGCGCACGAGCGCAACCAGCTGCGGGCCGAGCTGACGGCGGAGATCGCCGAGGCCGGCGCCGCGCCGGTGGTGCGGGTGCAGGCGCGCGGTGAGACGCGCGTGGAGCGGCTCGTGTCGCTGGTCCTGCTGGGCGATCTCGTCTCGATCTACGCGGCCGTGCTGCGCGGCGCGGACCCGGTCGACATCCCCGCGATCGACTCGCTCAAGGCCTCGCTGTCTTCCCGCTAGCGCAAGGGCTCGCCGCGGGCGTCGTGCTCGCGCGGCTCGGGCGAGGGCGGGTGCGGCGCGCGCCGCTGGCGTCGGGGACGACCTTCGACGGCTCCGTCTCTGTGGTCATCCCGGCGCGGGACGAGGCGGCGCGGATCGGGCCGTGCCTGGACGGCGTGCTCGCCGACCCGGACGTGCTGGAGGTCGTGGTCGTGGACGACGGCTCGGTCGACGGCACCGCCGAGCTGGCGCGGGCGCGCGGGGCACGTGTGGTGGCGGCGGGCGAGCCGCCGGCCGGGTGGGTCGGCAAGCCGTGGGCGCTGCAGCGCGGGCTCGAGGCGGCGCGGGGCGACGTGGTCGTGTCGGTGGACGCGGACACGCGGCCGCGGGTCGGGCTGGCGGGTGCGGCCGCCGCGGCGCTGGCGGACGCGGACCTGGTGAGCGTGGGCGCGCGCTTCGTCTGCTCCACCGCGGGCGAGCGGGTGCTGCACCCGGCGCTGCTGGCGACGCTCGTGTACCGCTACGGGCCGCCGGACGCCGACGCGCGCGTGGCCGTGGACCGGTTGATGATCAACGGGCAGTGCACCGCGGTGCGGCGTCGCGAGCTGCTCGACGCGGGCGGGTACGCGGAGGCCTCGGGGCACATGACCGACGACGCGGCCTTCGCGCGGGCGCTGGCGCGGCGGGGCTGGCGGGTGGCGTTCCACGACGGCGGCGGGCTGATCGACGTCGACATGCACGAGTCGGCGGCCGAGACGTGGCGCGAGTGGGGGCGTTCGATCGCGCTGACCGACGTGACCTCGCCGGCCTGGCGTGTCGCCGACGTGGGCGTGGTGTGGCTGACCCTGGGGCTCCCGTGGCTGCGGCTGGCGTCGCGGCGCGCGGGCAAGCTGGACGTCGCGCTGCTCGTGCTCCGGCTCGTGATGCTGGGCGCGACAGCGCCCGCGTACGCCCGGCGCGGCCTCCCGTACTGGCTCTCACCGCTCGCCGACGTGCCCGCGGCGGCGCGGCTCACGTGGTCGGCGGCGCGCCCGTCGCGGCGCTGGCGGGGGCGCTCGTACGACGACGCGTGACGAATAGGGCGCCGATGAACGTCATCAGCGCCCCCGTCGCGATGACGTGCTCGACGGGGTCCGTGAGCAGCTGGACGAGCGGGAAGGCGAAGACGGATACGCGCGCGGCGTACTTGAAGGCGGTCACGACGGTGACGACGATCGCGAGCGCGCCGCACGCGACGGCGGCGAGTGGCGAGAGCGCGAAGGCGCCGCCGACGAAGCACATGATCGACTTGCCGCCCCGACCCGGATGCGGGAGCGGGAAGGCGTGGCCGACCATCGCCCCGGCGACGGCCGCGAACGCGGGCCAGAAGCCGAACGCGAGGTGCGCCGCGGCCGCGGGGAGCAGGGCCTTCGCGCCGTCGCCCAGGAAGGCGGGGAGCGCTTTGCTCGGGCCGAGCTGCTCGAGCGCGTTCCAGGCGCCCGGGTTGCCGTCGCCCGTCGCGAGCAGGTTCACGCCGTGACGGCGCGCCACGAGCAGCGCGACCGGGATCGCACCGCAGATGTAGCCCAACAGGGCTGCTAGCCCGTACTCCACTCGTGCCCCTCGCGTCGTTCCATCTCGTTCGCTACCCCGGAAGGCGCGACGGTCTCCCACACATGGCCTGGGACCGGCCCGTGCTGGCCCGCACCGCCGGCCTGCGGTTCTTCCGCCAGCTCGGAACGGGCGCGGGCGACACGATGACGCTGTCGGCCGACCTGCGCCGCTGGGCGCTCTTCGCCGTCTGGGACGACGAGGCCGCGCTCGACACGTTCCTGGCGACTTCGCCGATCGCCGAGCGCTGGCGCGGGGCCGAGCGCTACACCGTGCGGCTCGCGCCCGTGCGCCACCACGGCGCGTGGGGCGGCGCCGACCCGCTGACGGGCCCGTCCACCGCGGACTCCACGGACGGCCCGGTCGCGATCCTCACGCGGGCCGCGATCCGGCCGCGGAAGCTGCTCGCGTTCCATCGCGCCGTGCCCGGGCCGGCGCGGGCGCTCCACGGCTCGCCCGGGTTGCTCGCGTCCGTGGCCATCGGTGAGGTGCCGGTGCTGCGGCAGGCGACGTTCTCGCTCTGGCAGGACCTCGACTCGGTCAAGGGCTACGCGTACCGCAACGCCGCGCACGCCGAGGTCGTCCGGCGCACGCGGGCGGAGCGCTGGTACTCCGAGGAGCTGTTCGCGCGCTTTGCGCCCTATCGCGCCGAGGGGACGTGGGACGGGCGTGACCCGCTGAGCTGACGGGCGACGCTGCGGCCGCCGAGGGTCACGAGCGGGAGGCCGCCGCCCGGATGCACGGTGCCGCCGCAGAGCCACAGGCCGTCGATGCCGCGGATCGTGTTGCCGGGGCGGCGCATCGCGCCGAGGCGGCCGTGCGGGGCGCCGCCGTAGATCGGGCCGCCGAGGTCGGCGGGGGTGACGCGCTCGACGACGCCGGGGTGAAGGTCCAGCCGCTCGAGCACCGCGGCTTGCGTCCCGTCCCAATCGGCAGGGGAGGCGGGCGCGTTGACGAGCACGAACCACCCCTGCCCGGGCGGCGCGCAGACGTAGAGCGTCGGGTCGCGCGGCATGCGCCGGTGGGTGAAGACGTCGTCGAACTCGGCGTCATAGTCGGCCGGGAAGAGGATCCGGTGGTGCGCGGGGGCGGGATCGGTCGTGCCGAGCAGCAGCGCGAGCCCGGACAGCGACGGCGTGCGGCGGCGCGCGGCGCGGCCCAGCAGCTGCGTGCGGACGACCCGCTCGTCGACGTCGGTCACGACCGCGTCGGCGGCGAACGCGCCCGTCGTCGTCTCCACGCCCCAGACGCGGCCGTGGGCCACGCCGATCCGCTCGACCGCGCAGCGCAGGTGCAACGCACCCCCGAGCGCCTCGAGCCGCCGCACCATGGCCTCCACGAGCGCGTACATCCCGCCGCGTGGGTGCCAGGCGCCGAACGCGTGCTCGACGTAGCCCGCGACGGCCAGTGCGGCGGGCGCCCGGCGCGGGTCGGCGCCCGCGTAGGTCGCGAACCGCTCGATCACCATCCGCAGCCGCGGGTCCCGGGCCGTGGCGCGGGCGAGGTCGCGCAGCGTCCACCACGGCTTGACGGCCAGCGCGTCCCGCGGGTCCGGCGGCGGCTCACCCGGTGCGGGGCGGCGCGGCGGCCACGGCGGCGGCCCGGTGAGGAAGCGCTCGGAAGCCCGCCACATCGACGCGCACACGGCGAGGAAGCGCATCCAGTCGCTGCCCGCGCCCGGCGACCACGCCTCGAGCGCCGCGAGCGCCCGCGGGAGGTCGGCCGACAGCTCGAGCGTGCTGCCGTCCGCGAACTCGTAGCGCGTGACCGGCTCCACCCGCAGCAGCTCGACGTCGAGGTCGGCGAACACCCACGGCATCGTCAGCAGCGAAGGGCCGGCGTCCCACGTGAACCCGCCGCTCTGGACCCGGGCGCACTTGCCGCCGGGGGCGGCGCCCCGTTCGAACACGGTCACGCGGTGCCCGGCCTCGGCGAGCTCGATCGCCGCGGCGAGCCCGCCCACCCCGGCGCCGACGACCGCGACCTTCATGGCCGCCGCAGCAGGGCCGGGATCGCGAACGCGCCCATCGCCGCGCCGCCGGCCAGGGCGACGCGCGGGTGGCGCCAGATGAACGCGTTGGCGATCGCCTCGCCGAGCCACGTCCACGCGTAGAGGGCGACCGCACCGTCGTCGCCGCGGGCCGCGACCCGCGCCCCTGCCGGGGCGCCGAGACCGGGCGCGGCGGCACGCGCCTCCGGCGGCTGGTCGCGCCCCGCCTCGCGGCGCGCGTCCTGCGCCTCCAGTGCGCCGAGGGCGGCGAACACGACCAGCCCGGTCGCGAACCAGCCCGCGAAGTTCGTCGCGGGCACGCCCTCGTAGCGGCCGCCGCCCGGCCACGTCCAGTAGCCCTCGCGGACCATGCGCGGGTCCAGGTACACGTCCCACGCCGTGAGCGCGGCGGCGGCGAGCGGGATCCGTGCGGCCGGGCGGGAGGCGATCCGCCCCGCCACCGCCCAGGCGGGGCGGGCCATCATCGCCCAGGCCGCGGCGGCCAGCAGCGGCACGCCGCCCACCCGCGGTCCGAGCCGGTCGGAGTAGCTGTAGTGCCCGAACGGATGGCCGGTCGCCACGCCGACGAGCTCCGCGCCGAAGCCGATCGCACCCGCGGCGAGGACGGGCACCGGGCGGCGCGCCTCGGCGAGCGAGGTCGCGAGCATCAGCCCGACGACCCCGCGGGTCGCGGCGGGTGTCCGCCGCGAGCGTCCGTACACGACCTGCGTCACCGCCAGCGCGCCGAAGAGCAGCGGGAACGCGCGGCGGCGCACGTTCACGGGCGCCACGCCGCGCGGGCGACGATCTTCAGCTTGCGCCGGCGCGGCACCACGGCGCGGCCCGGGCGCGCGCCGTAGCCCTCGACCTCGAGGCGGCGCAGCAGCTCGCGGTACATCCGCGCGGCGGCGCCGATCGCGCGGCGCCCGCGGCGCAGCTCGGAGATCCCCGCGATGCCCTGCTCGTAGAGGGCGTCGGCGCGGGCGATCTGGTCGCGCAGCACGTCCTCGCGCTGCCCGGGCACGAGGCTGCCGTGGCGCGCGAGCGTCTCGCGGGCGACGTACACGCGCCCGTTGGCGAGGTCCTCGTCGATGTCGCGCAGGATGTTCGTGCGCTGCATCGCCATCCCGAGCGCGGCGGCCGCAGGGCGCGCACGCTCGGGCTCGTCCGTGCCGAGCACCGCCGCCATCACGACGCCGACGGTACCCGCGACGCGGTAGCAGTAGCGGTCGACGTCGGCCTCGGTCTCGTAGGTCACCCCGGCGAGATCCTCGCGCATGCCGGCGCAGAAATCGGCCAGCGCGTCGCGGGGGAGGTCGTAGCGCGTCGCGAGGTCGGTGAGGATGGCGATCTCCGGGGTCTGAGGCGTCGGTGCGCCCGTCGCCCACGCCACCACCGCGTCGACCCGCTCCGTCGCCTCGGGCCGGCCGTCGTCCACGAGGTCGTCCAGCGTCCGGAAGACGAGGTAGAGCAGGTAGACGTCGTCGCGGACATCGCGCGGGAGCAGGCGGCACGCGAGCGCGAAGGTGCGCGCGACCTGCTTGGTGGTCGCGCGGGCTTCGTCGAGCACGGCGCTCATGCCCGCACCCCCGCGTCCGCCTCGATCAGGCCGGCCGTGACCGCCGCGCCCATCAGCACGCCCGGGATGCCCGCGCCGGGATGCGTGCCACCGCCGACGTGGTAGAAGCCGCGCACGCCCGGCACCCGGTTCGGGGCGCGGAAGTAGGCCGACTGGTGCAGCGTGGGCTCCACCGCGAACGCGTTGCCGTCGACGGCCCCGAACTGGCGCGCGAAGTCCGGCGGGGCCATCCGGTGCTCCACCTGCACCGACGCGTCGAGCCCTGACAGCCCGAACGTCTCCTCCAGGTCGCGCACGAGCGCGTCGCGCAGCCCGTCCGCGGCGCGCGCCCAGTCGACGTCGCCGCGCAGGTTCGGCACGGGCAGCAGGACGGCCAGCGAGTCGCCGCCGGGCGCGGCCATCGCCGCCTCGCTGCGCGCGGGCGCGTGCACGTAGGTCGAGAACGTCTGCGCGAGCCGCCCGCGACGGGTGACGTCGGCGATGAAGTCCCGGTAGCCGTGCCCGACCAGCAGCGTGTGGTGCAGCAGCGAGTCGAACTGCCGGTCGCAGCCGAGGTAGAGCAGGAAGCACGACATCGTCGGGCGCAGCTTGCGCACCGGCGCGCGCCGCCCGAGCAGCTCGTGCGTGCGCAGCACGTCGGCGTTGGAGATCACGATGTCGGCGGCGATCCGCTCGCCGCCCGCGAGGCGCACGGCGCGCACGCCGTCGGCCGCGGTCTCCACCGCCTCCACGCGCACGTTGCAGCGCACGTCCAGCGGCCGTGCCATCGCCTCCACGAGCGAGTAGACGCCGCCGTCCGCGTACCAGCCGCCGTCGAGCAGCTGCAGGTACACGAGCGCGGCGTAGATCGCGGGCACGCGATACGGGTCGCCGCCGATGAACAGCGAGTGGAACGAGAACGCCTCGCGCACCCGCTCGTTCCGGAAGTGCTTGGCGACGAACCGGTGCAGCGGCAGCACGGCTCGCAGCCGGGCCATCGCGGGGACCAACGACACGAACGAGCGCAGGTCGGGGAACGCGCGGCTCCCGGCGCCGACCAGGCCCTCTTCGTAGATCGGCTTGAGCGCCGCGAGGAAGCCGTCGAGCGCGCGGGCGTCGCGCTCGTCGAAACGCGCGATCTCCTCCCGCAGCCCGTCGACGGAGTCCTTGAAGTCGAAGCTGCGCTCCTCACCGGCCCAGCGGATTCGATACATCGGGTCCAGACGCCGCAGGGTCACCTCGGAGTGCAGGTCGAGCCCGCCGGCGGCGAACGCCTCTTCCAGGACCCACGGCATCGTGATCAGCGACGGCCCGGTGTCCCACGTGAAGCCGCCGTCACGCAGTCGCGCCGCCCGGCCGCCGGGCGCGGACCGCTGCTCGAGCACCGTCACCTCGTAGCCCTGCCCCTGCAGGCGCAGCGCCAGCGCGAGCCCGCCGAGGCCCGCCCCGATCACCACCGCCCGTGAGCGCTTCGCGAGCGCCGACACCGTCATCGCCCCGACTACGGCCGTCGCGGCGGCGGAGCTTTGGGTGGGTACGGGCTCTGACGGTGAGGAACCCCAGCGCCGCCGCGACCGCGCCCCCGACCGCGTCCAACCAGAAGTGGTTGGCGGTGCCGATGATCACGGCGACCACCAGCAGCACGTAGGCCACGGCTCCCACGCGGAGCACCCGCGAGCGCACCAGCGCGAAGACCGTCCCGGCGGCGACGACGGCGAACGCGACGTGTCCGCTCGGCATCGCCGCGTACGGGCTCTGCACGGTGTGCGCCAGCGCTTCGCCGCCCGTTCCGTAGATGGTCGCGAGCGTGTCCGTGAAGCCGAGCTCCGGAGCCATCCGCGGGGGTGCGACCGGGAACGCCAGGTACCCGATCACGGTGAGGACCTGGGTGGCGAGGAAGGTGTCGCGCGCGGCCGCGAACGCGTGCGGGCGCTCGAGCCGCACCCACACGAGCGCACCGATCGTCGCCGGCAGGTGCACCCACACGTAGAAGAGCCCGGCGGCGGTCAGCAACGCGGGCCGCGCGGCGACCCACGCGTGCACGGCAGGCTCGAAGAAGAGGCCCAGGGCGCGCTCGGCGTCGGCCAGCGCGCGGGTGCGTCCGAGCGGCGCGTCGGCGGGCGCCAGCAACGCGACGACAGGACACAGCGCGAGCGCGGCGAGGATGAGTGACGCGTCCCGGAGCAGCTTCATCCGGCGCCGCTACCCACGGGCCCGGCCCGGAGTACCGTCCGGGGTCAGGGCCTCCACCGTGGCCGCGACCACGGTCGGCTGTCCGCTACCGCTTGCGGTACCAGTTCGGCGAGGTGTTGGGCGGCGGGACGAGCGGGTCGGGCGTCTTGGCCACCAGCACCGACGGCTGGCCCGACTCGATGTGGCGGGCCAGCGCCTCGCCGAAGTCGTCGTCGAGGCCGAAGACCGTCTCCGCCCAGACGCCGAACGACGCGGCCAGCGCCTCGAAGTCCGGCGTGTGCAGGTCCACGCCGAACGTCTCGCTGCCCGCGCGGACCTGGTCGTAGCGGAGCATCCCGTAGCCGCCGTCGTCGACGATCACGGCCGTCAGCGGGATCTGCTCCTGGGCCATCGTCGCGAGCTCCCCACTCGCGAACAGGAACCCACCGTCGCCGGAGATCGAGACCGTCGGGCCGGTATCGGCGAGCGCGGTGCCGAGCGCGGCCGGGAACGCGTAGCCGAGTGTGCCCCAGCCCAGCGGCACCTGCAGCTTGCGCGGGGCCGACGGCGTGAAGAACCCGGCGCACCAGTAGCCCGGGATGCACATGTCGACGACGAGGTTCGCGTCGGCGGGGAGCGCGAAGCGCAGCGAGTCCAGGAAGCGCAGCGCGGTCGGGTCGAGCGTCGCGCAGGCGGCGGCGCGGACCGCGGCGAGGTCGGGCGCGCCCCCGCTGCGCTGCTCGACCGACGCGGCGAGCGGGGCGATGGTCCCCGCGTGGGCGCGCACGAACACGTCAGCGCGGTAGTTCGTCGGCTCCTCGAGCCCGATCACGATCAACGTCTCGGGTTGCGGCTGGGCGAAGTTCTGCGTCTGCACGCCGTCCAGGTCGGAGCCGATCGCGAGCACGACGTCGGCTTCGTCCCATAGCCGGCCGGCGGCCTCCACGTGCGGCGGCAGGCCGACGAGGTGCGGATGGCCGGGCGGGAGGACGCCCGCGGCGCCGTACGTCGTCAGGACGGGCGCGGCGAGGCGCTCGGCGAGGTGGCCGACGTGCGGGCCGACGTCGCGCGCCCCGCCCCCGGCCCAGATCAGCGGGCGCCGGGCGCCGTTCAACGCGGCGACCGCATCCCAGAATCCCCCGGGCGACCTGCCCTCGACGTCGAGCGCGTCGTTGCCGAGCGGCTCGAGGCCCGGCGCTTCCGCCGTCAGCAGATCTGTCGCGATCTCCAGATACACCGGTCGTGCCGGCTCGCCGTCGGCGCTGTCCAGCGCGGCGACCGTCGCGCGAGCGACGTCCCCGGCGGCGTGGGCCAGGTGCACGGACTTCGTGACCGGCACGAACATCGCCGCCTGGCCGTCCGTCTCGTGCAGGATGCCGCGGTACTCGCCGCTGCGGCGGAGCGTCGAGGGGATGTCGGTCGCGATCACGAGGATCGGCGAGCGCGAGGCCCACGCCTCGCCGACGGCGCCGAGCGTGTTGGCCGCGCCCGGTCCGGTCGTGACGATCGCGACGCCGAGCTGGCCCGTCGCTCGCGCGTACCCGTCGGCTGCGTACGCCGCCGCCTGCTCGTGGCGCACGCCGACCAGACGGATGGATGACTCCCGCAGCGCGGCCCACAGCGCGAGGTTGTGCACGCCGGGCAGCCCGAAGACGACTTCGACCCCCGCTCGTTCGAGCGCCTCGACGACAACTTCCGCTCCGCTGGACATGGTCCTGACGCTATCTGACGAAAGCGCTCAAGTTCCAGCCGGTTTCGCCGATCGCGAGGCCAGTGGCCCGTTTCCCGCACGCCGTCTTCGGCCTTCTCCTCGCGGCCTGTGCCGCCTACCTGGTGACGGGTGCGGACGTGCTCCGCGTCAGCGCCCAGCTGATCGCGGTCACGATGCTCGCGGTCCAGACCGCCCGCCGCTCCGACGCGCGGCTCGCCTGGGGCCTGCTGACCGTCGCCAACGCGTCGTGGGCGATCGGCGACCTCGACCCCGCCCGCCTGAACGCGCTGTTCCTCGTCTCCTTCGCCTTCGCCCAGGCCGGCCTCGTCTCGCTCGCCGCGACACAGCTCCGCAGCCGCTGGCTCGCGTTCGACGGGATCATCGTCGGCCTCACCGCCGGCGCGATCCTGACCGCTTACGTCAGCGACTCGCTCGTCGGCCTCGGCCTCCGGGTGCCCGCGACCGCGCTCGCGGGCGACGCGATGCTCGTGACCACGATCGTGCTGGCGTTCGCCGTCAACGGCTGGCGGCCCGCCCGCGCGTGGTGGATCATCGCGCTCGGCGAGGTGTTCCTGGTCGCCAACGACCTCACGCTCACGAACCCGCAAGCGCCGCCGCGGACGGCGCTCTTCGCCTGGGGCGCCGCGCTGCTGCTCACCTCCTACGCCGCATTCCACCCATCCGCGCCGCGCGAGCGCCGGGTTGGGGGCGTGCTGGCCGCGGCCGTGCCGATCACCGGCGGAGCGATCAGCGTCGGGCTGCTGATGCACGCGGCCCTCACCGGCGGGAGCGCGATCACGGTCACGCTCGCGGGCACGGCGCTGTTCGTCGGCCTGATCCGCGCCGCGTTCCTGCTCGGCGAGAACCAGAAGCTCATGCGCGTCGCCCGCGCGGAGGCGGTCACGGACAAGCTGACCGGGCTGCCGAACCGGCGCGCGCTGCTCGAGGACCTGGACCGCGCGATCGCCGCGCGCACGCCGCACACGCTCGTCTTCTTCGACCTGGACGGCTTCAAGGAGTACAACGATGCCTTCGGCCACGCCGCCGGCGACGCCCTGCTCCAGCGCCTGGCGCCGCAGCTGGACGCGTGCGCGGGCCGCTCGTACCGGCTCGGGGGCGACGAGTTCTGCCTGCTCGTCCCCGCGCGCCTGGACGACGCCTCGCCCGAGATCCTCGCCGCCGTGCGCGCGCTGCAGGAGCGTGAGGGCACCGTCGAAATCACCGCGTCACACGGGCTCGTGCTGATCCCGGACGAGGTCGACACCGCCGGCGAAGCGCTGCAGCGCGCCGACGAGCGGATGTACGCGCGCAAGCGGCGGCGCCGGGCGGATCAGGCCAGCCAGGCGCGCGACGTGCTTGCCACGCTGCTCGCCGAGCGCTTCGTGGGCGAGGACCTCGCGGCCGAGCTGACGGCCGAGTTCGCGCGGCGGCTCGCTCCGACCGCGGTGCGCGACGACGAGGCGCCGCGCATCGTCGCGAACCTCAGCGCGGCTTCCGCCGCTGGCTGAGCTGGCGCTGCACCTGGGCGAGCTGCTTGCGCCCCTGCGGGCTGCGGGCGTAGGTCATCGCCTGGCTGGTCAGCTTGCGGCCCTGGCGGGTCTTGGAGAACTTCATCAGCGTCTTGAGCAGGGGAGACATGTGCCTTCAGCCTGCCCACACTTCCTGAAGACCACGCAAAGGTCGCGGCGCGGGCAAACCTTGACACAACTCTGTCAAGGTGCCGCTACACTGGCGGCCAGTGGACGCGCTGACGATCAACGAAGCGGCTGAGACCACGGGCTGGAGCCCGCGGATGCTCCGTTACGTCGAGCGCGTCGGGCTCCTCGAGCCCAAACGCTCGGCCGCCGGCTACCGGCTGTACGGCCCGGCCGAGCTGCAGCGCCTGCGCACCCTGCGCGAGCTGCTGGACGAGCACGACATCGGCCTGTCCGATCTCGCGTTCGCCCTGCGGTTGCGCCGTGACGAGGAACTTCGCCGGGCGACGGACGCCTGGTTCGAAGCTGAAGCGCAACGTCCCGCCGGCGTCCCGTCGGACGACTGGCTGAGCTTCGAGCAGCACAAGCACGAGAAGCTCCTCGCCGCGCTCGCGCGCCGCATTCCCACCCCCACCCCGGAGACCGTATGACCGCCATCACGACGCCCGACTACAAGGTCGCTGACATCGGCCTTGCCGCCTATGGCCGCAAGGAGATCCAGCTCGCCGAGCACGAGATGCCCGGCCTGATGCAGACGCGTGCCGAGTACGCGGAGGCGCAGCCGCTCAAGGGCGCGCGCATCACCGGCTCGCTGCACATGACCATCCAGACGGCCGTCCTGATCGAGACGCTCGTCGCCCTTGGTGCTGAGGTCCGCTGGGCCTCCTGCAACATCTTCTCGACGCAGGATCACGCCGCGGCGGCCATCGCCGAGGCCGGCATCCCGGTCTACGCCTGGAAGGGCGAGACGCTCGACGAGTACTGGTGGTGCACGGATCAGGCCCTCACGTGGCCCGACGGCGACGGCCCGAACATGATCCTCGACGACGGTGGCGACGCGACGCTGCTCATCCACCTCGGCAAGGAGTACGAGGCGGCCGGCGCCGTCCCGTCGCCCGACACGGCCGACAACGACGAGCACCGCATCATCCTCGAGACGCTCACCCGCACGCTGGGTGAGGACTCGCAGAAGTGGACGAAGGCCGCCGCCTCGATCAAGGGCGTGACGGAGGAGACGACGACGGGCGTGCACCGCCTGTACCAGTTCGCCTCCCAGGGCAAGCTGCTCTTCCCGGCGATCAACGTCAATGACGCCGTCACCAAGTCCAAGTTCGACAACCTCTACGGCTGCCGCCACTCGCTCGTCGACGGCCTCAACCGCGCGACCGACGTCATGATCGCCGGCAAGGTCTGCGTCGTGCTCGGCTACGGCGACGTCGGCAAGGGCTGCGCCGAGGCGCTCCGTGGCCAGGGTGGCCGCGTCATCGTCACCGAGATCGACCCCATCTGCGCGCTGCAGGCCGCGATGGAGGGCTACCAGGTCGCCACGCTCGAGGACGTCGTCGAGACCGCCGACATCTTCATCACGACGACCGGCAACAAGGACGTCATCTCCGCCGCCCAGATGGAGCGGATGAAGCACCAGGCGATCGTCGGCAACATCGGCCACTTCGACAACGAGATCGACATGGCCGGCCTGGCCAAGATCGACGGGATCGAGCGGATCGAGATCAAGCCGCAGGTCCACGAGTGGCGCTTCGCCGACGGCTCGACGATCATCGTCCTGTCCGAGGGCCGCCTGCTCAACCTCGGCAACGCGACCGGCCACCCGTCGTTCGTGATGTCGAACTCGTTCACGAACCAGACGATCGCCCAGATCGAGCTGTTCACGAAGACCGACGAGTACGAGAAGCAGGTCTACGTCCTGCCGAAGCACCTCGACGAGAAGGTCGCGCGCCTGCACCTCGACGCGCTCGGCGTGCGCCTGACGGAGCTCACCCCGGAGCAGGCCTCGTACATCGACGTGCCCGTCGAGGGCCCGTACAAGCCGGATCACTATCGCTACTAAGCCCTCAGCTTCTGGGCTTCTGCGGATCGAGTGGGCGGACGGGCAGATGCCCGTCCTCCGCTCGATCCGCGAGCGGTTCGCCCGCGAGCGGCCCCTGGAGGGGCTGACCGTGGGTCTGTGCCTGCACGTGACCTCCGAGACGGGGTGCCTCGTGCGGGCGCTTGCGGCGGGCGGCGCGTCCGTCGCGCTCTGCGCCTCCAACCCGTACGCCACGCAGCACGACGTGGCCGCGGCGCTGAGCGATGAGGTCGAGGTCCACACGGGTGGGCCCGACGACTGGGCCGACAGCGTGGCCGCCGTCGCGGCGCGCGCGCCCCGGATCACCCTGGACGACGGCGCCGACCTGCTGAGCGCGCTCCACGCCGTGCCGGAGCTGCTGGACGGCATGCTCGGCGGGACCGAGGAGACCACGACGGGGCTCGTCCGGCTGCGGGCGATGGAGGCCGAGGGCCGTCTGGCCGTGCCGGTCATCGCCGTCAACGAGGCGCGCGCCGAGAAGGCGCTCAACGACCGCTTCGGCACCGGGCAGTCCGTGCTGGACGGCATCCTGCGCGCGACGAACATCCTGCTGGCCGGCCAGACCGTCGTGGTCCTGGGCTACGGCTGGACGGGGCGCGGCGTCGCGCTGGCCGCGCACGGGCTGGGCGCCTCGGTGATCGTCTGCGAAGTCGACCCGCTGCGGGCGCTCGAGGCACGCATGGAGGGCTTCTCCGTGATGCCCGCGTCCGTCGCCGCCGAGCGCGGTGACGTCTTCATCACCGTGACCGGTGGGCAGGACGTGCTGCGCGGCGAGCACTTCGTGCGGATGAAGGACGGCGCGGTGCTGGCCAACGCCGGGCACTTCGACGTCGAGATCTCGCTGCCCGACCTGCGGGGCGCAGCGGTGGAGGTGCGCGAGGTGCTGCCGCTCGTGCGTCAGTACGACCTCGGCGATCGTCGCCTGAACCTGCTGGCCGGCGGCCGGGTCGTGAACCTCGCCGCCGCCGACGGGCACCCGGCGGCGGTCATGGACGTCTCCTTCGCGCTGCAGGCCTTGGCCGCGGAGGCGCTGGCCACGGGCTCGTTCACGCCGGGCGTGCATCCCGTCCCGGACGGGATCGAGCGCGAGGTCGCGGCGCTGAAGCTGGCCGCGCTGGGCGTCGAGATCGACGAGCTGACGCCCGCGCAGGTCGCGTACCGCTCGCTTACATCGCCACCGCTCGACCGCTGACGCGGATCTCGGGCTGCTCGCCGTCGAGGGTGACGGTGAGCAGGCTCGGCCGGCCCATGTCGACGCCTTGGTGGATCGTGATCGTGGCGGGCGGGGTGACCGCGCCGACCTCGCGCAGGTAGTTGCCGAACGCGGCCGCTGCGGCGCCGGTCGCCGGGTCCTCCACGACGCCGCCGATCGGGAACGGGTTGCGCGCGTGGAACGTGGTCTCGTCCTCGCGGTAGACCAGGTCGACCGTGATCAGGTCCAGGTCGAGCATGAGCTGCTTGAGGTCCTCGAAGGCGTAGTCGAGGTCGGCGAGGCGTTCGCGGGTGGCCGCCGCGAGGACGAGGTGGCGGGCTCCGGCGTAGGCGATCCGCGGCGGCAGCGCCGGGTCGAGGTCCTCGTGGGACCAGCCCAGCGCGAGCAGCGCGGCGGCGAGGGTCTGCGAGGAGACGACCTCGATGTGCGGCGTGACGCTCGTGAGCGTGGCCGTGACGTTGCCGTTGCTGCCCTCAGTGTGCACCGGGATCGTGCCGGCCTGGGTGTGGAAGACGAGCGTGCCGGTGCCGTCGCGCTCGGCGAGCGCGACGCCGGTGGCGATCGTCGCGTGCCCGCAGAACGGGACCTCGGCCTCGGGCGCGAAGTAGCGGACGTCGTACTCGTTGGCGTCCTCGCGGGCGACCACGAACGCGGTCTCGCTGTAGCCGAGGTCGGCGGCGATCTTGAGCATCTCGTCGGCCTGCAGGCCGCTGGCGTCGAGCACGACGCCGGCGGGATTTCCGCCCTCGGGGGTCTCGGTGAAGGCGGCGTAGCTCAAGATCGCGGTCATGGCTTCGATCGTGGCAGTGGCGCGGCCCGTCGTCGGTGCGGCTAGCTCGTCATCACGATTCTGTAACCCCTGGGCAAGGTTCGGTTATGCGGTCGGTCTGGTCGTGGACGCGACCTCGCCGCTAGCCGGAATTAGGCCTGCCCACTCTTCGTGCACCGACAGTCGCGCCGCCGCGAGCCAGCTGGCGAAGGTGGCGTCGGCGTCAGCGCCTCGATACGGGGCGACTCCACTCGTGTACCGGAGCCGCTCGGCCTCGAACATGCGCTGGTACCGGCGGTACAGCGACCAGCGTTCGTGCGGGCGCTCGGCAGTGAGCAACCCGGCGATAATCGCGGCGACCGCGGCGAGCAGGGACGGGACCAGTTTGCCCCAGAAGAACTCGTGCCCGGCCGTGGACACAACGATCGACGCCGGGATCAAGGCCGTTGATGCCGCCATGGCCACCGTTCCCAAACGCGCGCGCCGCTTATTACGATCAGCCTTATTGGTGTGCTCGGCGATAAAACGATCGCATTCCTCGAGCAGTGAGACCTTCAGCCCATTAGGAGCATTCACGGCTGGCATCATGCTCGATCCCAGAACTCGTCGAAGCGTGCGAGTCGCGAACGCCAGCGTTCCCGCTCACCGACGTTGTGCCGGCTCTTGATGATCGAGGTGATCAACGGGCGAACGGCACGCTGGTAGTCCGCGGGCGCGCCCTCGTAGAGCGGCGTCAAAGCGATCTGGCTCAACGCCTCGTTGGGGATCGTGTCGACCCGGTCGGCCAGTGCGGCGAGCACGCGCCGGCGGAGAGCGTCATCGCCGGTTCTCGCTGCCATTTCCATCAACGAGCGTACGGCGCCGTAGACCACCCATCGGTGGGGGTAACTCAACGCGTCGACGAGTACGGCGGCGTTGGCGTCTGACGGCCACGCACCGAGCACATGTACCGCACGCCAGCGCGTGGTATCGCTGGCCGTGCGCACCATCTCCCGCATCCGGCGCGAAGCATCGTCCGTTCCCTCGTAGCGCTTGATTACGTTCGCAGCAGTCCAGCCGTGCAACGCGTCGGAGCTCGTGAGGGCGTCGATCACGTCGTCTCGAAGCGGGCGGTCGAGAGGGTCGCCGCAGAACAGATTCTGCCAGCTGGCGAACCATTCCGGACCACCCTCGACCTCCCGTACGAAGGTGGTGAGCTCGCGCAGCGTCGCGGCACTGCGCAGCTGTTGCGCGTGGTATCCCCGGAACCGTTGAAGTTGATTGTCGGCCCGGTCCCGCGTCCCGCGCACGGGGTCGAATCGCTTCTCGGCGGCTACGGCGAGGATCGCGGTGTGCAAGAACGCACTCGTCGCCTGATGGCCTTCTTGTTCGGCGGACGCGACTGCCGTGATCGTCCCCCGCCAGTTCCAGTCGTAGAGCTTGCGCACGAATATGTCGCGAGCGGATTCATCATCGAGTAGCTCCAAAACCAGCGCGGGGACGTCGAACGACGCAGCGTTGAACGTGAGGGCATCGAGCACGCTCGTGGTCCAGTAGTGCGGATGGCGTGCCATATGTCGCGCAGCCAGGTAGTCGTGCTCGAGTTGATGGCTGAAGGTCGCTAGCGAGTCGTGAGATTTCAGCGCTCCGCCTGCTCGCAGCGCGTGAAAACCATCAGTGCCGAGGAGCTCTTCTACCTCGCTCTCAGGGAAGGTCCGCTGACGTCGCTCGGCATAGACGTTGAAGGCCATCGCTGCGAGGGCGTCGATGTGCTCGTCGGTCATCCGCAATTGCTCGGAGAAGAACGTGCCAAGCGCCGAGGCGCGCGAGGCGAGGTCCAGGTTGCGACCACGCAGCGCGCGATCGAGGAAGAACGGGTTCTCGAGGAGCCCCGCTTCGTCGTCGAGCGTCGTGGCGGCGCCGGCCCCGAAGTTCTGCTCGATGATGTGCGTCACTTGGACGGCGTCGAGTGGGCGCAGCTTCAAGACGTCCCAGCCGGAATCGCGGTAGAACCCCTCACCGCCGCGGTCGGTGACCAGGACCCGGACCTCCGGGTGGGCACGCATGTACTCATCCAGAAGTTCCAAGATGCGGCTGGCGACCGGTGTGAACGGGACCTCGTTGAGCCCGTCCACCATGAGGAGCACCTCACGCCGCGCGAGAATTTCCTCAAACAGGCCGACCCCGATTCGCTGCACCGACGCGCTAAGCAGCACGTCCATGAACGGCGACAGGCGCTCAGCGGTCGGAATCCCGTCGAGCCGGTCGGCGTACTTCGGGCGCCACCGCTTGAGGTCAACAAGGACCGGGAACGCCTCTAGTGGTCCGGAAGCCGCCATCGCGGCGTGGTGCAGCATGGTGCTCTTGCCAAGGCCCGCGCCGCCGACGAGCGCTACGCCGTGGCGTTTCAAAGCGTGCCCGAGCACTCCCTCGCGTGTGATTCGCTGGCCTCCTGCGTCGATGTGCGACTCGTAGGCGATCGGTGGGACGTAGTAGTCGTTGTGAAGTCGGCGTCGCAGCTCGGCGATCGACTCCGCCTCCGCAGGCGTGACACCGACGAGTTCGCCGGGGGTCTGTTCGATCAGCTCGCGCAGAACGGCGATCGCGGCATCGGACGCAGCGGCCTTCCATGCATCACGCGTTTCCTGATTGTCGGGCTGGTCAATCCAGTCCGAGATTCCTCGCAGCGCAGCGAAGCTGACTGCGTGCCCTGCGTCGACCTTCAGAAAAACAGCGTGTGCGGCGCCCACTGATTCCATGTCGACGGCCAGCGCCTTGTCGTACGTATCGACAATGCGGCGCGTTTCGTGGGCGTTGGTATCCGTCAGGAGCTTGTCGCCAGACACAACGCCACCGGGCAGCAGCTTCGGCGGGTGGGTCGCTGATGGACGCCCTACCCGGAGCCGTTGATGCCAGTGGCTCTCGTGCGCGAGGTCACGGGCGAGCGTTGAAAGCCACGTTGATGGCTGTTGGAACTTCATAGACCGCGGGATTCGCGTCTGCTGGTTGCCGCTCGGCGGGACGATCTTGATGAGCTCGTAGTAGTCGAGCCGGTCGGCGGCGACCACGTCGCCCAACGCGAGCCCGTCGCGCGCTATAGGTCCGGGCCCCCAAATGCCCCCACCGATGTCGGCGATGATTAGGCAACGAGGGCGCCAGACATCCAAGAAGTGCGCGGCAAACGACCCAGCGGGGAGAAGAGATCGTTCAGGCTGCTGCGCCTCGACCACAAGATGGGTCCCGTTTCCGGCTGCAGGAAGGTTCGACACCGTCCAGCGGTACCCGTCGCGAAACGTCGTCTGGTGGCTCGGCAGACCGTCTACCCACAGGCGATGCGCCTCGGGCACGACTGTGATGACGGCGAACGAGCATTCATAGCCGGTGCCGGAGGGCATTCACGAGCGACCTTAACCCAATCACTGCCGGGCGCGTGCGAGATGTCTCAAGCTCGTAGGGCGCTCCTAGTAACCGATGGTCAACAGTCGTGTACCTTTTGTTGAACGACGGTCAACAAGGAGACCTGCGATGCAGGACCGCGAGATGACCTTCCTCCTCGCCCGGCCCGAGCGGTGGTTGCTACGCGCGATCGCCGCGCGGCTGCCGGGCTTCATCCGGCCCGACCACCTGACGGTGCTGGCGCTGGTGGCGGCCGTGGCGTTCGCCGTTGCCGCCGCGACCGGGCACTTCTGGACGGCGGCCGCGCTGCTCGTCGTGCACTGGTTCGGCGACTCGCTGGACGGGACGCTGGCGCGGGTGCGGCGCGCGGAGCGGCCCAAGTACGGCTACTACGTCGACCACCTCGCCGACGCGGCCGCGACGGCGCTCGTCGGGCTCGGCCTCGGGCTGTCGACGTCGATGCACCTGACCGCCGGGCTCGTGCTCGTGATCGCCTACCTGGCGCTGTCGATCAACTCGTACCTGGAGACGCACGCGTTCGGGCGCTTCTCGTTGGGCTACGGGCGGCTCGGGCCGACCGAGGCGCGGCTCGCGCTGATCGGGCTTCTCTCGGCGGTGGCGCTGGGGGTCGAGGTCGCTTGGTTCGGGCTCACGCTGCTCGACGTCGTCGCGCTGGGTGGCGCGGGCGTGATGCTGGTCGCGCTCGCGGCGCGGGCGGCCGGGAACCTGAAGGTGCTCGCGGCGCGCGAGCCCTACACGGTGCCGTAGCGCTCTTCGCGCTCGTCTGCTTCGTCGGACTCCGCGAGCATGCGGATGAACAGGTAGGCGAGCGCGACGCCCATCACGAGCGACTGCTCGAGCGCCATCAGGACGCCGGCGATGTGCTGGTCGTCGATCGGGCTCAGGCCCCAGCGGGTGCCGCTGTGCTCGTAGTAGTCGTACAGCAGGTTCGGCGCGAAGCCGAGCATGATTCCGAGGAAGCCGACCGCGATCTTCGTGGAGGCCATGTACAGCACCGGTCCGAGCCCGCCGAGCCGCAGGCGGGAGCGGATGGGGGAGAGCAGGTGCCACCAGTACAACGCGCCCGCCGCCGCGAAGCTGAGGTGCTCGAGCGTGTGGACGAAGCTGTGCTCGAGCGCTGCCTCGTACATGACCGGGATGTGCCAGATCCACATCGCCGCCGCGTACGCGATCACGCCGAACGCGGGATGCCCGAACGGCCCGGCCTTCTTCTCGATCCAGTGGATCCGCCGCGTGACCGGCCGCAGGATGTGCTTGGTCAACGCGACCGTCAGGCAGATCGGCACCAGGTCCGCGAGGATCAGGTGCTGGACCATGTGGAACGTCGCGAACTGCTCACCCAACCGGTCCACCGGGGAGATGAGCGCGACCCCCAACAACGCGATCCCGAGCAGCCACAGCGCGAGCCGCCCGTAGCCCGCCGCGCGCGCCCCACCCTCACGCCGCGACGTCCGCCAACGCGCGACGTAGACCCACACGTACGCGATCAGCGCGATCAGGATGATCGGCGCGAAGTTCCACCCCGCGTCGACCGGCTCCGCGGCGCCCAGCAAAGTCGGCACAAACACCGCACAGGATTGTGACGTAGCGCGACAGACACGACACGCGCGCGTCCGGAGAATCCCCGGCATGACCCAGCGGACCCGACCGCGCCGCCCCGCGCCCGCGCCGCGCCGCTCGGGCGCCCGGCCGTCCGCGCCGCCTGCGCTGTCCGCGC
>NZ_JAPDDP010000023.1 GCF_027587195.1 Solirubrobacter phytolaccae
GCGGCGGCGGGCGGCGTGGGCGCGGCGGGCGCGGACGCAGCGAACGCCGGCGATGCGGCCGACGCGGGTGCGACGAAGGCGGGCAGTGGCACGGCCGACGCGGACGCGGCGAAGGCCGGCGGCGCGGCGAAGGCCAAGGCCAGCGCCAAGGTCGCGGCCGTTCCCGGGCACGTCGTGTTCGCCGGCGCGACGACCGGCCAGCTCTACCGCTGGACGAGCGCCGACGAGGAGGCCGTGCGGCTCACCGCGCCGAAGTACCGGCTCGAGACGCCGACCACGACCGACGATGGCTTCGCGGCCGTGCACGTCGCCGACGACGCACGCCGGCTCGTGCGCATCTCCGCCGACGGCACGGCGGTCGAGCCGCTCGCCGAGGGTGACTTCCACCGGCCCGTGTTCTCCCCCGACCGTGGTCTGCTCGCCGTGATCGCGCGCGAGCCCAAGGGCCCGTCCGACGCGGGCCTGCTGTGCGTGCTCGACCCGCAGGACCCGGCGACCGCGCCGACGTGCGCCAAGCCTCGCGGCCTGCGCGTCGGCCGTCCGGCCTGGGCGCCGAACGGCCGCTCGGTCCTCGCCCTCGCCTCCACCGGCGACAGCGCCTACACACGCCTGGTGACCTACGCGGCCAAGGGCGGCGACGCCACCGCCTGGCCCGCGCCGAGGACCGCGTACCGCGCGGGCTCGATCCGCTCCGCGGCGTGGCTCTCCAACCAGCGCGTCGCGGTCCTCGTCGCCGACCACGTGGGCGCGCCGGCGCACCTGCGCGTGCTCACCCGCAACGCCGACGGCACGTTCAGCGCCGTGAAGGACTTCCCCGCGCTGACCGGCCACGAGCTCGCCGCGACCGGCCGCCACGTCGCGCTCCGCAGTGGCCAGCGCGCGACGGGCGACGGGGCGATCACCCTGTTGGACGTCGACGCCGCCCAGCCGCGCATCCGTCGGCTGCCGAGCGGCGTCAACCCCACCTGGGTGGGATAGGCGGCCGGAACGAAACGCTCTTGAAGGATTGGGAAGCTGCGAGAGTGCCTTCAATGACGACGATCGCCCCGGACCACGCGTTCGACCGTGCGCGCTGACGCCGACTCGACGCGCATCCGCGAGTTGGTGCGCTCGACCTCAGCATCGAGCTGGCGAGTCCGCTGGACTTCCTGCCGGAACTAGAAGGATGGCGCGAGCAGAGTCCGTGGGTGGCGGACTCTGTTGGAGACTCGACTGGTCTCGTCTACGGCCATCGTCGAGGGTCTAGTGGAGATGGAGCCGCGCCTGTTCCGTTTCCCTCAGATTGACGGTGCAAAGTTCGCCGCTCGCGTGCACAGGTTCCTGGACGAGCACGCCTAGTTCGAGCACGCGCATGACGCGCTTGTGCGCGAGTTCGACGCCACCGCAGACCAATTTGCACTCGCCCTGCTGCAGGCGATCCGTGATGACACGCAGAGCTTGATCGACGGCTCCGCCGACGAAGGAACGAGCGCGGCTAGACGGTGAACGACACCGTCATCCAGCCGAACTTGTCGCCGGGCAGGTAGAAGCCCGCGAACACGGTCTGGGCGGAGCCGTCCGGGATCACGCCCGCGATGCGCTCGTACGTGTACGTGGTCGTGCCGTCCGGGTTGGCCGCGGAGGCGGGCAGGCCGGCGGGCCCGGGGTCGACCGTGCACGCCTTGGCGACCGGGCCGGCCGCCGTGGCGAGGTTCATCAGCACCTCGCGCTTGTTGGCGACCGCTGTGCCGCCGGAGCCGTTGAAGCGGAAGATCGCGCGCGAGCTCGCGCCGTTGAGCTCGATCTCGGGGTCGCCGCCGTTGAGGTCGATCGTGTGGTCGGCGTAGCCGAAGTGCACGCCGCCGCTGTAGTACAGCGCCGCGGTCCCGGAGGCCGGGTCGTACCAGCCGCTCTTGAACGGGAAGTGGAACTGGTAGAGCAGCTCGGCGTCGTTGGCCGCGCCGCTGCTCGTGCAGCCGCGCATCGGCGCGTCCGCGGTCCCGGGCGCGATCGGCTGCGTGCCGTCGGTGGGCTTGCCGCCGGCGTTGAGGTACTGGACGAAGGAGTCGCGCACACGCCACGTGATCGTGCTCGCCTTGATGTCGACCGCGGTCGCGGGGCGGGCCAGCAGCGGCGGCTCGTTGGTGATCGGGGCGGTCGCCGGCGGCGGTCCACCCGCGGCGGGGTTGGTCGGCGTGCCCGTGCCACCGTCGGGGAGCTGCTCGGAGAGCGTCACGCGCCCGAACGCGCCGCGCTTGAGGCGCTTGAGCTTGAGCGCCTTCTTGATCGTCGCCGCGCCCTTGGTCGTGAGCGTGAGCTTCGCGCCCTTGGACACGTCGCCGGAGGTGCTCAGCAGCGTGCTCCGCTTGCTTCCGACCTGGGTGCTGAACGTCGGCTGGTTGCTGAGCGCGGCCTGCCAGCCCTTGATCGTGACCGTGCGCGAGCCCTTCTTCAGCCGCAGCGCGCCGTCGTAGTCCACGCGCGTGAGGCTCACGCTCTTCGCCTTCAGCGCGAGCTTGGAGCCCTTGAGCGTCGCCGGCTTGACCGCGGAGAGCTTCACGCCCTGCGACTTGAGGCTGGTCACGGCGCTGCCGCTGAGCGTCAGCGTGGTGGAGGCGCCCGCCGTGGCGGGCAGCAGGAGCAGCGCGGCGACCACCGCGGCGAGGAGGCGAGGCATGACCACTAGCCTAACAACGCGTGTTAGGGTGCCCTAACACCTTCACGGCTGCGCGTGCGTCCAGTGCGTCGTGACCGGCGGCCCGACGGCCAGGGCCGCCGCGTCCGCGATCCGCGCGCGGTCACGGACGGTCATCCGCTCGTGCTGGCGCTGATGCTCGAGCGCGCTGGTGACGACGAACTGCTCGACGATCCGGTCGGGGTCCTCGGCGTCGGCCCAGCTGCTCCAGGCCGTCGCGCCGGTTCGCCGGCGCGCGGGCTCGCCCGCCGCGATCGTGGCCGCCAGCGCACCCGCCTCGCCCGGCCGCGCCCGCCACTCGAGCGTGACCATCACCGGGCCGCCCACATCCGTCGCGAGCGCGTGTGAGGCGGGGACGTCGCCGGCCGGCCGGAGCTCGTCGGGCGTGATGTCCGGGATCGGCGCCAAGCGCGCGATCAGCGGCGACAGGGCGAGCAGCGCGGCCGCGGCGCCCAGCGTCCCGGTCACCCCGAAGCGCGCGGCGAGCAGGCCGATCACGGCGCTGCCGATCGCGTTCCCGCCCTGGAAGACGACCAGGTAGAACGCGAGCCCGCGCGCCTTGACCCACCCCGGCAGAGATGCCTGGAAGGTCGAGTTGAGCGTGGCGAGCGACAGGATCCAGCCCGTGCCCGCGACCACGAGCGCGACGCACGCGACGGCGACCACCGGCACGGCGGCCAGCACCGCGGCCGCCCCGGCGACGAGCACCGTCCCGAGCGCCAGCACGCGCTCGGGGCGCAGCGCGGCGCGCACGGCCGGCAGCGCGACCGCGCCCGCCACCGCGCCGATCCCCACGCAGCCGAGGAGGAGGCCGTAGCCGCCCGAGCCGAGCCCGAGCTCCCGGGTGGCGACCGACGGCAGCAGCGCCCACACGGCGCTCGCGAAGAACACGAAGACGCCGGCGCGCAGCAGGATCGCCTTCAGCAGCGGGCTGTGCGCGACGTACCGGCCGCTCGAGCGCGTCGCGGCGAGCGCGTGCTCGCGCGGCAGGGTCGTGGCCGCGAGGTCACGGGTCCGCTCGCGCCAGCGGGCGACGGCGACGATCACCACGAGGAAGCTGGCCGCGTTGACGAAGAACGTCGTGCTCGGGGCGCTCACCGCGATCAGCACGCCGCCGATCGCGGGGCCGATCGCGCGCGCGAGGTTCTGGTTGACCGAGCCGAGCGCGATCGCCTGCGGGCGCTGCTCGGCCGGGACGAGCTCGGGCTGGAGCGACTGCCAGGTGGGCGCCGACCACGCCTGTCCGGCACCGATCGCGAACAGCAGCGCCAGCAGGATCCACGGGGTCACGAGGCCCGCCACGGCGAGCCCGGCGAGCGCCAGCGACGCCAGCGCCATCGCCGCCTCGCAGACCAGCAGCAGCCGGCGCCGGTCGAACAGGTCGCCGGCGACGCCCGCGGGGATCGCGAACAGCAGCACGGGCAGGCTCGCCGCCGACTGCACGAAGGCCAGGTACGCGGCCGAGCCGCTGAGCGACAGCATCAGCCACTGCGCGCCGACGGTCTGCATCCAACCGCCGATGTTGCTCGCGAACTGGGCCAGCCAGAGCGTGCGGAACGCCCGGCCTCGAAGCGGTGCGAAGCCATCCAGAGCGCGAAGCGTCATGGCCCTGGACCGTATGTGCCGCCCGGCCGGTGGAGGTGTACGGCAGGCCGGACAGCCGTGTCCGGTTGCTCGGTCCCGCTGTCCTGCCCTCCCGCATGTCTGACCTTCGCCCGGGCCGCAAGAGTGCCGGGGCATGACTTCCATGTCTGCCTCACCCATGGTCGTGCTCGTCCACGGCGCGTTCGCCGACGCCTCCAGCTGGGCCGCGGTGCACGCCCAGCTCAAGGACGAGTACACGGTCGTGGCTCCGCCGAACCCCCTGCGGGGCGTCGAGTCCGACGCCGCCTACACGCGGTCCGTGCTGGACCAGATCGACGGGCCGGTCGTGCTCGTCGGCCACTCCTACGGCGGCGCGGTGATCACGCTCGCCGGCACGCACGAGAACGTCGTCGGCCTCGTCTACGTCGCCGCCTACGCGCTCGACGAGGGGGAGAGCCTGGGCGAGCTGCAGGGCCGCTTCCCGGACTCGGCGCTCGCCGCCAACCTCAAGTTCGCGCCGTTCCCGATCGCCGGCGGCGAGCCGGGTACCGACGTCTCCGTGGATCCCGCCGCGTTCCCGGAGGTCTTCGCGGCCGACGTGCCGCGCGCGCAGACCGAGTTCCTCGCCGTGTCCCAGCGCCCGCTGGCCGCTTCGGCCTTCGAGGAGCCGGCGAGCGCCGCGGCGTGGAAGGTCAAGCCGTCGTGGGGGATCGTCCCGACCGCGGACACGACGATCAACCCGGACGTGCATCGCTTCGGGTTCGAGCGCGCCGGCATGACCGTGCGCGAGGTCGAGGGCGCGTCGCACGCTGTCGCGCTGTCGCAGCCGGAGGTCGTCGCCGACGTCATCCGGGAGGCCGTGCGCGCGGTCGCGCCCGTCGCCGCCTGACCGTCCGGAGGAAGCGCACAGTACGGAATCGTACCCCTGAGTACGATTTCGTACTGTGAGCTCAGAAGCGCAGCGACAGCAGGTCCTCCGTGGCGTCGCCGACGCGATCGCGGCGAAGGGCTACTCGGCGACGACGATCGCCGACATCGCCAAGGCCGCGCGCGCCTCGCGCACGACGGTCTACGCGCAGTTCCCCGACAAGGACAGCGCGCTGATCGCGCTGCACCAGGAGTTCGGGGCGCGCGTGGTCGAGGCCGTCCTCGACGCGCACCGCGCCGCCGACGGTGCCTGGCGTGACCGGCTGGCGGCGATGGTCGGCGCGTACGTCGAGGCACTGGCCTCGGCGTCGGACGGCGAGCGCGCGTCGCTGCTCGAGGTGGCATCGATCGGACCGGCCGGGCGTGCCTCGCGCCAGGACGGGCAGGATCGCTTCGCCGCCGTGGTCGTCGAGATCAGCATCGAGCTGGCCGCGCAGTTCCCCGAGCTGCGACCGCTGTCCCCGCCGCTCGCGCTCGGCGCCGTCGCCGCCATCAACGAGCTCGCCCTCCGCGCTGACGACATCCGCGCCGTCGCGCCCGTCGCCACCGACTTCCTCGAACGACTGGTCTCCCATGCCTGAGAACCCCCGCAAAGCCGCCGCCCTGCTGCTGGTCGGCGCCCTGATCCTGATGGTCGCGTTCGCCACGTCCTACGTCGGCGCGTTCCACGACCCGACGCCGCGGCACATGCCGGTCGCCCTCGTCGGCACCGCCCAGCAGGCGCAGCAGCTGAACGACCTGCCCGGTCAACCGCTCGACGTCCACGCCGTCGCCGACCGTCAGGCCGCGCTCCAGCAACTCGACGACCGCGAGATCTACGGCGTGTACGACCCGAGCGCGAACACGCTCTACACCGCCTCGGGTCCCAACCGGGCGGCCGCGACCGCGCTCGAGCTGACCGTCAACCGCGTCCTGGCCGAGCAGAATCAGCCGGCGGCGAAGGTGCAGGACGTCAAGCCGCCCGACAGCGCCGACCCGAACGGCACGTCGCTGTTCTACGTCGTGATCGCGTGGGTGTTCGGCGGCTACTTCGCGGCCGTGCTGCTCGGGATGGTCGCGGGCAACCGCAGCTCCACTCGCAACCTCGCCGGCCTGCGCGTCGGCGCGCTCGCCGCGTTCGCCGTGCTCGGGAGCCTCCTCACGCTGCTCGTCGTGCGGCTCGCCTTCGACGTGCTCAGCGGACCGTTCCTCGCGCTGTGGGCCGCGGGCGCGCTGATCGTGTTCGCGACCGCCGTGGCAAGCTCCGGGCTGCAGGCGCTCGCCGGGATGGCGGGCACCGGCCTCGTGATCCTGCTGTTCGTGATCCTCGGCAACCCGGCCGCGGGTGGCGCCTACGCGCGGCCGCTGCTGCCCGGCTTCTGGGGCACGGTCGGCGGTCTGCTCCCGCCCGGCGCGGGCGTGGATCTGGTCCGCTCGATCCTCTACTTCGACGGCGCGCGGATCCTCGGCCCGATCGTCGTGCTGGTCGGCTGGGGCGTGCTCGGCGCGGCGCTCGCGCTGTGGCGCGGCGGCCGGGTCGTCCCGCGCGAGCAGGCGGAGATCGAGGCCGCCGCCGCGGCAGCTGCCGCCTAGCCGGCGACCTTCCCCGCCTTCGCCCACTCCGCGGGGCGCGAGCGCGGGCGCCCGATCATCGTCGCCTCCCCGTCGTCGAGGATCGGGCGCTGCAGCAGCGACGGGTGCTGCAGCAGCGTCGCGACGACCTGGTCGATGTCCCAGCCGTCGGCCTCCAGCCCGAGGTCCTTGTACTTCTTGTCGCGCCGGATCAGCGCGTCGACGGGGTCGCCCTGCAGGCGCTCGGCGAGCGAGCGCAGCTCGGCCTCGTCGAGGCGCTCGGCGACGAGCAGGTACTTGCGGATCTGCACCTCGTGCCCGGCCTCGGTGAGCGCGTCCAGCGCGTGCACGGAGGTCGGGCAGTGCGGGTTGTGGAGAAGGGTCAGGGAGGACACGGGAGGATCGTAGGTCTCCGTGCGGACACGCCGTCAGCAGCGGTCGTCGCGAGCGCCTACTCTCCGCCGCGGGAGCGGAACGTGTTGGCGTTCCGAACAATTCAGGCAGGGGCTAAAGGGAGGCCACTGTGAAGTCATTCACCCTTGCGCTGCTTGCGGCAGCGCTCGTGGTCGTTCCGTCGAGCGCGCAGGCGCAGGAAGCGATCGACGGGCAGTACATCGTCGTGCTCAAGGCGAACGCGGGCACGGCGTCGGCGGATCGGGCGAAGACGAAAGCGCGGGACCGCGGCGGGCGGATCCAGCGCGAGAGCTTCGGGCGGGTCCTCAACGGGTTCAGCGCCAAGCTCGACAGCAAGGCGCTCGCGGCCGTCAAGCAGGACGCGGCCGTGGACTTCGTCGAGCAGGACCGCGTGATCCGGCTCAGCGCGACGCAGACGAACGCGACGTGGGGGCTCGATCGCCTCGACCAGCGCGACCTGCCGCTCAGCACGACGTACTCGTACGGGAACCCGGGCGCGGGCGTGAAGGCGTACATCATCGACACCGGCATCCGGCTCACCCACGGTGAGTTCGCGAACGGGCGCGCGACGAGTGGCTACGACGCGATCGACGGCGGCTCGGCCGACGACTGCAACGGCCACGGCACGCACGTCGCGGGCACGGTCGGCGGTTCGCTCTACGGCGTGGCCAAGGGCGTGTCGCTCGTCGCCGTGCGCGTGCTCGACTGCAACGGGTCGGGCTCGACGTCGGGCGTGATTGCCGGCGTGAACTGGGTCACCACCAACCATGCGGCCGGACAGGCCGCGGTCGCGAACATGAGCCTCGGCGGCGGCGTCTCGAGCGCGCTCGACACGGCGGTCCGCAACTCGATCGCGGACGGCGTGACGTACGCGCTCGCGGCCGGCAACGAGAACACCAACGCGTGCAACTCCTCGCCGGCGCGCACGGCCGAGGCGATCACGGTCGGCGCGACGACGCGCACCGACGCGCGCGCCTCGTTCTCCAACTACGGCACGTGCGTGGACATCTTCGCGCCCGGCAACGGGATCACGTCCGCCTGGTACACGAGCAACACCGCCACGAACACGATCAGCGGCACGTCGATGGCCTCGCCGCACGTGGCGGGAGCGGCGGCCGTGTACCTGCAGGGCAACCCGGGCGCGAGCCCGGCGACCGTGGCGAGCTACCTGATCGCGCAGGCGACCACGGGCAAGGTCACGAGCCCGGGCAGCGGGTCGCCGAACCGGCTGCTGTACATCGCGCCGCCGGGCGGCGGGACCAACCCGACGCCGACACCGAGCCCGACGGTCACGCCGACGCCGACCAGCACGCCGACCCCGACCCCGAACCCGACGTGCGGGACCGAGACCGAGTCGGGCAACCTCTCCGGCAGCGGCGCCTCGGCCGTCGTCCCGGGCGGCACCTACTACCAGTCGACCGCCTCCGGCACGCACCGCGCGTGCCTGACGGGACCGTCGAGCGCCGACTTCGACCTCTCGCTCAACAAGTGGAACGGGTCCACTTGGACGCGCGTGGCCAACTCCGAGGGGTCAACCTCGACCGAGCAGATCAGCTATGCCGGCACGGCCGGTTACTACTACTGGCGCGTCACTTCCTGGCGTGGCAGTGGTGCGTTCACGCTGAGCTTCTCGCGCCCCTAGCCGCCGCTTCATAAACGTTCGCCCCCGCCACACCGGTGGTGGGGGCGTTTCGCTTCTACGCTAGGGGCATGGAGGGTTCAGTCGGCGCGCCCCCGCAGCGCGTGTGTCCAAAGTGCGCTCGCATCTCGTGGGCGACGGGTCCGCAGTGCCCGTACTGCACGGCGAGCTTCCGCCGCTCTGGCGGCGTCGCGCCCTGGATGCTCGCGGTCGCCGCGTTGGTGGTCCTGCTCGGCGTCGGGTTGATGTTCTACATCACCGTCCAGGAGGTCAACGACCGCGTGGACGAGGTGAACAGCAAGATCGACACCAACTTCAACCGCATCCGGACGGACGTGCAGCAGCAGCTCGACGCGTTCCAGGCGGGCGCGGGTGCGGGTGCGGGCACGGTCCCGGTACCGACCGTCGCGCCGGTCCCGACGGAGGTCCCGACCGTGGACCCCGTGACGCCGGAGGCGACGGAGACGCCGACGGTCGAGGGTGAGACGACCCCGGACCCGGGCGCCGGCGCGACGCCGACACCCGAAGAGCCCGAGATCATCAACCCTTAATCCGCTCGCGCGGGTGTAACGGCTCGTTCACGAACGAGCCGCGGCGAGCGGTCACAGTGGCGGACTAACTGGCGCGGCCCGTGGATGAGGGCCCGCCCGGTCGGTCATCTGCGCGCGCTCCGGTCTGGCGGCGCGTGAACAAGGAGTTCTCATGCCCACGGTTTCTCGTCGATCCCGCGCGTCCTTGCGCGGCCGTCGCCGCACGCTCGCGGCCGGCGTCGTCGCCCTCACCGCGTTCCCGCCCGCCGCCGTCGCGGCCGGCCCGCTGACGGCGCTCGACACCACCGAGCCACTCGCGCCCGGCGTCACGCTGCGCACGCTCAAGCCGCTGCTCACGCCCGGCTGGGCGGACGCCAGCGTGCTGGAGGTGCGCATGGGGGAGAGCGGCGCGCGGCTGAAGTTCCTGACGTCGCCGACGGTCAGCTTCAAGCCGGTCGGCAACAGCACGACGCCGGGCGCGCTGGCCAAGGCCGCGGGCGCGGTCGGCGCGGTCAACGGCGACGCCTACGACAACGGCAACTCGTTCGCGCCCAACCACGCGCAGATCGCCGACGGCGT
Organism: Solirubrobacter phytolaccae; assembly: GCF_027587195.1. GTDB lineage: Bacteria > Actinomycetota > Thermoleophilia > Solirubrobacterales > Solirubrobacteraceae > Solirubrobacter > Solirubrobacter phytolaccae. The sequence goes on from NZ_JAPDDP010000023.1 coordinate 9,899, forward strand.
GCTGCGCGCCTCGGGTGATCCGAAGGAGACGCGGCCGTGGCCGGTCGCGGGCGTCACCGCGCAGGGGCTCGGCGCGATGCAGAGCCTGCTGTTCACCGGCACGATCACGCGTACCGACGCCGCGGCGGCGGTCTCGACGCTGCCGCTCGCGGCGATCAACAACTACAGCGCCGCCAAGTCCGGCGACATCGAGGCGTTCACGGGGCTGTGGGGGAGCGAGACGCGCAACCGCACGGGCGGGAGCGGCATCGTCGAGGTCAAGGTCGTCGACGGCGTCGTGACGCAGGTCCGGAGCGGCACGCCGGGCAGCGGCGCGATCGCCGCGAACGAGCTCTACCTGGTCGGCCGCGAGGCGGGCGGGACCGCGCTCGCGCAGTTCAAGGAGGGCGACCGGGTGGCGCTCGACTACGCGCTCAAGACCGCGGCCGGCGGTGCCGCGCCGGACTTCGCGCAGGCGCTCGGCGGGCACGCGATCGTCGCGCCGCTGGTCACCGCCGGCGCCGTCACGGCGACCGACGACACGGCCGGCGCCGCCGCGCGCACCGCGATGGGCTTCTCGGCCGACGGGCGCACGGCCTTCCTCGCCGCCGTCCGCAACACGTCGCTGACCGACCTCGGCAGGCTGATGCGCGAGCTCGGCGCGTTCAACGCGATCAACCTCGGTGGCGGCGGCTCGACGACGCTCTCGGCGCGCTCTGCCGGCACGAACGACATGACGCTGCGAACGAGCAGCGAGCGCAACGAGAACGGCGCCGTCGGCGTGCTCACGGCCCCGGGCGACGGCTCGCTCGCGGCGCTCCTGGTCAAGTCGGCGCCGCGCGTGTTCGCGGGCGGCCGGCTGGCGCTGACCGCGACGCCCCTCGACGGCGCGTGGGGGAAGGCGACGCTGACCGACCCGGTGACCTGGGCCACGAGCGGCGGCAGCGTCGACACGTCGGGCGTCCTGACGGCTCCGCTGACGCCGGGCAGCGTGTCCGTCACGGCCACCTCCGGCGGCGCGACCGGCACCGCTGACGTGCAGGTGCTCGACGAGGTGCACTCGCTCACCGCGACGCCCACCACGCTCTCGTTCGCCGACAAGGACGCGTCGCCGTCCCCGATCGCGCTCGCCGGCAAGGACGCGGAGGGCTTCGACGCTCCGGTCGACGCCGCCGCCGCGACGCTCGAGTTCGACGAGGACATCATCGCCGCCACGGTGCAGGGCGACGGCCGGCTGCAGATCGCGCCGCGCGCGACCGGCTCGACCGTGCTCTGGATCACCGCCGGAGACGCGACCGCCGCCGTCGCCGTGCGGGTCGGCGACGTGCCGCTGCCGACGGTCATCCCGGCCGCGGACCCGGCCGACCGGATGGTCTCGGTCGACGGCACGTCCACGCTCGCGCCGTGGAGCTTCGCGATGCTCTCCGGCCTGGGCGTCGCCGGTGCGGGCGACGACGCCGCGGCGCGCGCGGCGCGCTCGGTGCGTGCCGCCCGCGCGGCCGGCGTCGACTTCGTCCTGCTCTCCGACGTCACCGCGAGCGGCGCGACCGGGCAGGCCGCCGCGGCCGCGAGCGCCCTGATCGCAGCCGGCTGCGACCTCGCCACCGGCACGAGCCTCCCGGACGGTGACGGCGTGCCGTGCGTGGCCGTGCCGGCGCCCGCCGACCGCGGCGCCGGCTCGCTCACCGAGTGGACCGCGAGCTTCGGGCCCGCCCACCGCACCTTCGACCACGACGGCGTCCGCTTCGTCCTGCTCGACTCCTCGGCCGCGACGCTGCGCGCGAACGCGGCCCAGCTCGCCGTCCTGCGCGAAGCGCTCACGGGCGCCGAGACGGACGCGTCCATCCGGGCCGTGGCCGTCATCACCACGCGTCCCACCACCGATCCGACGGGTGACGCGTCGCTCGGCCTGACCGACGCCAACGAGCGCGCGATGCTCCAGAGCCTGCTGCAGCGCTTCCGCGCGGAGACGCACAAGGGTGTCGTGCTGATCGACGGCGAGGCGCGGATCGCGGGCGTCCGGCGTTCGGCCGGGCTGGCCGAGGTCGGCGTCCCGGCGGTCAACCGCGACCCGCGCGGCAGCGCCGACGCGGGCGGCTTCAACGGCTGGGCCCGGTTCGACGTGGACTCCGAGGCGTCGGACGCCGGCAGCGACTGGATCGGCGCGGACCTGCGTCCGGCGGGCACGAGCGTGGTCGTCGACGCGAGCGAGACGGTCGAGGTCGACGCGTCCGATCCGGTCTACGCCGACGCTCACGAAGGTGTCCGCACGATCCCGCTGCGCTACCCGGCCACGCCGCGCTGGTCTGGCTCGACCGGCCTCGCGATCGGCTCGGGGCCGGCGGCGCTGCGGGACGCGCGGGCGGCCGGCAAGCTCGCGCTGCTGGACCCGCGCACCGGGTTGCTGACCGGCCTGAAGGCGGGTGAGGTGACGATCGCCGCGACGATCGACGGCCGCAACGCCGACGCGCCGGTCACCGGGCAGGCGAAGGTGGAGATCGTCGCGGCCGAGGAGCCCGAGGTGGAGCCGACCCCGACGCCCACGCCCACGCCCACGCCGACCGCCACGGCGACGCCCACCGTGACCGCCACGCCGTCGCCGTCGGGGACGCCGTCCGCGACGGCCACGCCGCTGCCGCTCCCCGCGCCGACCGCGAGCCCGACGCCCGCACCGGCGGCGACGCGCACCACGTCGCTGTCGCCGCGGCTGAAGGCGACGCGCACCGCGATCCAGCTGACGGTCTCCGTGCCGAAGGGCTCGATCGCCTCCGCGGCCGTGCAGCTGAAGGCGAAGCTGCGCTCGCGCACGGTCGTGGTCGGTCGCGGCAGCGTGACGCTCGGCAACGGCGCGACGAAGACGCTGTCGCTCAAGCTCAGCGCGGCCGCGCGGAAGGAGCTCAAGCGCGTGCGCAAGCTCAAGGTCACGGTGGTGATCGCGGCACAGCGCGCCGACGGCAAGACGGTGACCACCACGAAGGCGATCACGGTGAAGGCGTGAGGCGCGCGCTGCTGACGGCGGCGGCGGTGGTCGCCGCCGTCGCCGTCGGCCCGGCCGTGCCGTCGGCGCGGGCGCAGGTCCTCCCGGCGCTCGACACGAGCGAGCAGGTCGGTCCCGACATCACGTTGCGGCACCTGCAGTACCCGGCCGCGGGCGGCTGGGTCGACGCGTACGTGCTCCGCGCCGACCTCGCGCGTCCGGACGTCAAGCTCGACCTGCTGCACCCGCCGGTGATCGCGCAGGGCCAGGTGCTGAGCGAGCAGGCCAAGAGCGCGGGCGCGATGGCCGGCGTGAACGCCGACTTCTTCGACATCAACAACTCGTACGCGTCGCAGGGCTTCGAGGTCAAGGACGGGGCGCTGCGCAAGACGTCCACGCCGGCCGCCGCGGGCAGCCTGGCGTCGGTGATCACGACGGCCGGCAAGGCGCTGCAGACGCAGCTGGCGTTCGCCGGGTCGATCACCGCGAACGGCGGCACGCTCGCCTCGCTGGCCGGCGTCAACACCTACGCGACGACCGCCGACGGCATCGTCCAGTTCACCCCGCAGTGGGGCACCTACTCCCGCGCGCGGCCGACGAGCGGCGCGAGCAGCACCGCCGAGGTGCTCGTGCGCGCCGGCAAGGTCGTGTCCGTGAGCACCACCACGCCCGGCGCGGGCGCGATTCCGGCCGACGGTTTCTACCTGGTCGGGCGGGGCGCGGGCGCGACAAGCCTCGCCTCACTGCAGGTCGGCGACGCGGTGTCCGTGACCGCGGGCGTCACCACCGCCGGCGGTGAAAGCGTGCGCCTCGCGGTCAGCGGCGGCGCCGCGATCCTGCGCGACGGCATCGTCCAAACGGTCCCGTCCGACGCGTTCGGCGACCCGCTGAACCCGAACCCGCGCACGGCGATCGGGTTCGACCGCGACGCGACGCACGTGTACCTCGCCGTGGTCGACGGCCGCCGCTCCGGCTTCCCGGGCATCTCCCAGAGCCAACTCGGCGCGCTGCTCGCCGCGTCCGGAGCGTGGAACGCGCAGAACCTCGACGGCGGCGGCTCCTCCGAGCTGCTGGCCCGAGCGGCCGGACAGGCCACGCCCGCGATCCGCAACGTCCCGTCGGACGGCCGCGAGCGCACGGACGCCAACGGCATCGGGCTGATCGTCACGCCCGGCGACGGCACCGCCCGCACGCTGCTGCTCGACCCGGACGGCGACGCCGCCCGCTCCGGCGGCACAGTCGCGCGCGTGTTCCCGGGCGCCCGCCTGCGCCTCCGCCTTGCGACGGCGGTCGACGCGGGCTGGGCGCCGGCGCCGCTGCCCGCCTCGGTGAGCTGGTCGACGACGCGCGGCACGATCGACGCCGACGGCCGCCTGACCGCGCCGGCCACCCCTGGCGGGCTGACGGTGACGGCGACGGGCGCGACGGCCACCGGCACGTCGAGCGTGCGCGTGCTCGGGCCACTCGCCACGATCACGCCCGCGCAGGCCGCCGTCGCGTTCGCCGGCACGACCGCGCGGGCCACGAACATCCCGCTCACCGGACGCGACGCGCAGGGGTTCTCGGGCCCACTCGACGCGGCTGACACGACCCTCTCGTTCGACGCGGCCGTGATCAGCGCGACGGCCGCGAGCGACGGGTCGGTGCGGATCGCTCCGCGGGCGGTCGGGGCGACGCTGCTGCGGATCCGCTCCGGGAACGTCGCGAGCGAGCTCACGGTCACCGTCGGCGCGGCGAGCCCGCCCGCGCTCGAGCTGCCGCCCACGCCCGATCCGCTCGTCGCGAGCCAGGGCGACGGCGCGCAGCCGTGGACGTTCGCGGCGCTCGCCAACCCTGGCATCGCGACAGCGGACGACGCGGGCGCCGACGCGACGGTCGCCGCGCTCACCCGTGCCCGTGCCGGCGGCGCGGACTTCGTGCTCGTCGGCGGCGGCGTGACCTCCGCGGGCGAGGACGGCCAGACGACCGCAGCGGCCGAAGCGCTCACGCGCGGCGGCTGCGTCCTCGTCACCGGCTCGACCCTCCCCGCCGCCCCGGCCGGCAAGGTGCCGTGCGTCGTCACGCCCGGCGGCGCGGACGGCGGCAGCTTCACCACGACGTTCGGTCCCGCCCGTCGCACGTTCGACCATCACGGGACGAGGTTCGTGCTGTTGGACTCCGCGAGCGGCACGCTGCTCGACGCCGGCGCCACGCAGGTCACGGCGCTCGCCACCGCCCTCGACGACGCAGCCGCGAACCCGGCCGTCGACGGGGTGGTCGTGGCGTCCTACCGCCCGGTCACCGACGCGCTCGGCGACGCCGCGCGGGCGCTCACCGACCCGCGCGAGGGCGTGCTGCTCGAGCAGGCGCTCGCCGGCTTCGCGGAGCGCTCCGGCAAGCCGGTCGCGTTGCTCACCGCGGGCTCGCGCCTCGCCGAGGTGCGGCGTGTCGAGGGGGTTGCCGAGCTGTCGCTGCCGCCGCTGACCGCCCCGCGGGGCAACGCCGCGCGCGGCGGGTTCACGGGGTGGACGCGCCTGACGGCCGGCCCGCGCGGGCTGGTCGCCGACGTGCACGCGCTCGCGGACACGATCGAGCTGTCCGTGCCCGCCACGCTCGCGACCGGCGCTTCCACGGCCGTCGCGGCGACGCTCACGCAGGCCACGCGCCGTGTGCCCGCCCGCTTCCCGCTCTCCCCGCGCTGGTCGGGCTCCGGGCTGGTGATCGGCGCGGACGTCGAAGCGGCGCGAGCCCTCGGCGCGGTGGCGATCCTCGACCCCGCGACGCGCACGCTGACCGGGCTGAAGGCCGGCACGGTGACCGTCGCTGTGGACGCCGACGGCGCTCACGCGGAGCAGGCCGTGCAGGTCACCGCCGCGCCCGTGGAGCAGGAGCCGGACCCGGAGCCGACGCCGGCCCCGCCGGGCACCGAGGCGCCGGTCGTGGTTCCGGCACCGCCCGGACCGCCGCTCCAGCCCATGCCCATCCGTATGCCGAGCAACGTCATCCGCGTGCTCTCGGCCGCGGGCTCGTCGACCGCGCTGACGTTCAAGGTCAGCGTGCCGGGCGCGGGCCGCCTGGTCGTCAGCGCGAAGGCGACGCCGAAGGGCCGCAAGGCCGTCACGGTCGGCTCGCACACCACGACCGCCCGCTCGGCCGGCACGGTGAAGGTCACGCTCAAGCTGTCGGCGCGCACGCGCGCGGCGATCGCCAAGGGCCGCTCGCACAAGGCGACGGTGAAGGCGACGCTGCGCTTCACGCCCACGGGCGGCAGCGCACGCACCGTCACGCGCAGCTTCGGCGTGACGGTCCGCGGACACTAGGCGGAGAACACCCGGGGCGGCGCGCAGCCGCCCCGGGGGACCGGCCTACGTGTAGACCTTCTTCTCGTAGTCCTCGAGCATGCGCCCGGCGCCGAACTCCGGCCCGAGCGTGCGCAGCGAGCGGCGGATGCGGGCGACCCAGTCGCGCGGGATGCCGTCGCCGCTGGCCTTGTAGAACTCGGGCGCGACCTCTTCCTCCAGCAGCCGGAAGAGCTCGTGCGCGTGACGGGCGTCCTGCGCGCCGTGGTCGGGGTCGACGTCGCCGGACAGCGCCCAGCCGTTGTGGCCGTCGTAGCCCTCCGCCCACCAGCCGTCGAGCACGGACAGCTGCAGGCCGCCGTTGACCGCGTTCTTCATGCCGGACGTGCCGGAGGCCTCCAGCGGCGGGCGCGGGAGGTTGATCCAGACGTCGCAGCCGCGGACGAGGTGCGCTGCCATGCGCAGGTCGTAGTCGTCCAGGTAGGCGACGCGGCCGGCGAAGCCCGGCGCGTGCTTCATGGAGAACAGGCCCTGGACGAGGGACTTGCCGGCGTCGTCGCGCGGGTGCGCCTTGCCGGCCAGCAGCACCTGGATCGGGCGGTCGCCGCCGACGACGCGGATCGCGCGCTCGACGTCCTGCAGGAGCAGGTTCAGCCGCTTGTAGGTGGCGAGCCGGCGGGCGAAGCCGATCGTCAGCACGTCGGGGTCGAAGCTCGCGGCGGCCTCCGCGTACGGCCGCGGTTCGTCGCGTGCGAGGCGGTCGACGACGGCGCGATGGCGGACGTACTCGATCAGCTCGGCGCGCTGCTGGTGGCGGACGTCCCACAGCTCCTTGGCGGGGATGTCGTCGACCGGCGCCCAGGTCGCGGGGTCGGTCGCGCGGTCCAGCCAGTCCTCACCCAGGTGCTTGTTGAGGAGGTTCCAGATCGGCTTGCCGAGCCAGGTCGGGATGTGCACGCCGTTGGTGACGTAGGTGATCGGGACGTCGTCGACGGCCTTGTCGGGCCACATCGCCTGCCACATCTCGCGGGCGACCTCGCCGTGGCGGCGGGCGACGCCGTTGGCGGCACGGCTCGTGCGCAGCGCGAACTGGGTCACGCCGAACGGCTCGGCCTCCTCCTCCGGGTTGGTGCGGCCGAGGCTGATGATCTCCGACGCCTCGACGCCGAGCGTGCCCGCCATGTGCTCGAGCACGGTCTCGACCTGCGAGGCCGGGTAGGTGTCGTTGCCCGCCGGGACCGGCGTGTGCGTCGTGAAGATCGTCCGCTTGCGGGCGACCTCCAGCGCGGCGCCGAGCGTGCCGTGCCCGCTGTACTCGCGCTTCGCGAGCTCCAGCGAGGCGAACGCGGCGTGGCCCTCGTTCAGGTGCACGATGCTCGGGTCGATGTTCATCGCCTCGAGCGCGCGCACGCCGCCGATGCCGAGCAGCAGGTACTGGGCGAGGCGCGTGTCCTCGTCGCCGATGTACAGGCGCGAGGTGATCCAGCGCGCCGACTCCGAGTTCTCGGGCCGCTCCGCGTCGAGCAGGTAGAGCGGCACACGGCCGACGTTCGTGCGCCACACCTGGGCGACGACTGCCTCGGTGCCGATCGTGACGCTGACCGTGATCGGCTCCCCGTCATCACCGGTGACGAGCGCCGCGGGCAGGCGGTCCGGGTCGGTGTCGACCCAGTACTCGTGCTGCCAGCCGCGGTTGTCGATCCGCTGGCGGAAGTAGCCGTGGCGGTACAGGAGGCCGATCGCGACCAGCGGCCAGGCGCGGTCGGAGGCCTCTTTGAGGATGTCGCCGGCGAGGGCACCGAGGCCGCCCGAGTAGATCGGGAACGAGCCGTGGAAGCCGTACTCGGCGGAGAAGTACGCGATCGGGCGGTCGGTCGTCGCGGGGCCGTCGTGGGCCGGGCGGTTGAGGTCGGCGCTCACGCGCTCCTCGACCGCGGCGGCCCGCTCGAGCAGCGCCGCGTCCTCCGACGCGGCGATCAGCCGCTCGGTCGCGGCCTCCTGCAATTGCTTGACCGGGTTCTCGGCGACTTTCTCCCAGCGATCGGGATCGATGTCGCGGAAGACGTCGGGGCCGTCCGGGTCCCAAGCCCAGCGGTAGTTGTAGGCGAGACGGGCGAAGACGCCCAGGCTGTCTGGAAGACGTGTGGCGAGGGCCTGGGCGGCTCGCTCAAGGTCGCGGCTGCCTGCTTGCACGTGGGCCAGCATAGGTCTTTAGCTTCCCTTCTGGCCTGCCGATAAGCTTGCAGGTGCTGATCGAGCGCCACATAGCGCTCTCAGCGTGATGAAAGGAGGATCTAAATGAGGATCCTGTGCCTTCGCTGTCTTCGGCTGTGGCCGGAGGCGCGCGTTGCAGAGCGGGCAGGTTGCCCGCATTGCGGCGGCGCCCTCGACGACACGCCTCGTTAGAACGCGACGCCGGGCGGCTCCGATAGCCGCCCGGCGAACAAGCTCTCGTGTCTGAGGAGCTGCTGCTTCGTCGGGAGTCCGCCGGCGTAGCCCGTCAGGCTGCCGTTCGTTCCCACCACCCGGTGGCAGGGGACGATGATCGAGATCGCGTTGCGGCCGTTCGCGCGACCCACGGCTCGTGGTGCGCTGCCCAGCTCGCGAGCGATCTCCCCGTACGTGGCGGTCTCGCCGAAGGGGATGGTGCGTAGCCGGGCCCAGACGGCGCGCTCGAACGGCGTGCCCCGCTCGTGCAGCGGCAGCTCGAACGTCTGCCGGGTGCCGGCGAAGTACTCGTCGAGTTGCTCGCGGACGGCGCCGAACGTCTCGTCCCGCGGTGCTTCAGTCGCCGCGTAGAGCCGGTGCTCGGCCGTGTAGAGCGCGGTCAGGCCGCCCTCGTCGACCGTCACGTGGAGCGGGCCGATCGGACTCTGGAGCAGTGCAGTGTGCATGACCCGTGAAACGCGACTGGACCCCTAGGTGTGAGGGGTAGAATGAATATCTCCAGCGGCAGCCGCGTCTCCGCGCGCCCGCATTACCTCACCACGCATGAAAGGCGTTTATGGCAGTAGAGCAGAAGCTAGAGATCGACGGCGAGGTCACTGAAGCCCTCCCGAACCTGCTGTTCCGCGTCAAGCTCGAGAACGATCACGAGCTCCTCGCGCACCTGGCCGGCAAGATGCGCCGGTTCCGCATCCGCGTGCTTCCGGGCGACAAGGTCCGGGTCGAGGTCTCGCCTTACGACCTCAACCGCGGGCGCATCGTCTACCGCTACAAGTAGGCCGTAGGCGCTACACCGCGCCGCTCATCGCCGCGCCGAGGCCATTGGCCTTGGCCGCGACGAAGCGGACGCGCGGGTACTTGTCCGCGACCGGCGCCACCGCCGTGCGCCGGTCCACGCCGACGGTCACGACCGTGTCGTAGCCGCGAGCGGCAAGCATGTGGATGACGCCGAGCTGCTCGGCGTTCGTCTTCACGACCTTCAGGTCGGAGCCGGTCGCATCCGCGACCGCGTGGGCGCTCGCGAGCGCCGCCTTGTCCGTCGCGGCTGAGCCGGCGACCACGATCGCGCCCTTGGACCGGTTGTCCTCGGGACTCGCGATCGCAGAGCCCGCGAACACCGCGAGCACGCCCGCCACGGCGGCGAGCTTCATCTGGATCCTGTTCATACGAATGAGCATAATACGTATGACTTCGACGTTCAAGGCGAGAACTTGAGGTTGCGCGGGTCTTAACGCGCGGCGAGCCCTCGCGTGGCAGACGGCGATGTTCGTTTTGCATCGCGGAACGAGCCCGAGCGAATCGCCCGACGGGGAACGCAACGCGTTCCACAGTCCGGGGAACCCGGCTCATTGGCACATGAGCGCGCCCGCCCCGACGGGTCAAGCGGGCTCGCCGCGAAGCGCGAGTTCGCTTGACGCGGCGGCCGCGGGTGTGCTCGCCGTTAGCGCGGCGGGGCGGTCGACTCGCGCACGGTCAGCGAGACCGGCATGACCTGCTCGGCCGGGACGGGCTCGCCCGCGAGGTCGGCGGCCAGCGCCGAGAAGGCCAGGGCGCCGAGTCGTTCCGCGTCGACCGCGACCGTCGTCAGAGGCGGCGCGAGCACCCGCGCGAAGTCCAGGTCGTCGAAGCCCACGACCGAGAGGTCGCCCGGAATCGACAGGCCACGCTCGCGGGCCGCCATGTAGACGCCGCCCGCGAGGATGTCGTCGTCGCAGAACACCGCCGTGACGTCCTCGTCCAGCATCGGCGCCGCGGCGGTCTTCGCGCCCTCGAAGTTGAACGGGGCCGCGACGGTCGGGACGTCGTCGCCGAGGCGGGCACGCATGCGGTCGCGGCGCAGGTCGAAGGTCGGCGCGTCGAAGTTGGAGGCCACGTGGCCGATCTTCGTGTGGCCGAGCGACTGGAGGTGGTCGATCGCGCAGTCCACGCCCGCTTCGACGTCCAGGCGCACGACCGGGAACTTGCCGCCGGGGGTCATCTCGATCTGGATCGCGTGCTCGCTCGCGCCCGGGGGGAGGTCGGCCTCGAACAGGAGCAGGCCGTCGGCGGGGCCGGCGAGGAGCGCCTCGACGGAAGCCGCCTCCCAGGCGCGGTTGTTGCCGATGTCGACGAGGACGACCGTGTAGCCCGCCTCCTGGGCGGAGCGCTGGGCGCCGCGCAGGACACGGCCGAAGAACGGGTTCGTGATGTCCGGGACGACGAGCGCGACGCTGCGGGCGACGCCGGTGCGCAGCGCGCGGGCGGCGACGTTCGGCCGGTAGCCGAGCTCGGCGGCGGCCGCGCGGACGGCTTCCTCGGTGCGCGCGGAGATGCGGCCGCGGGCCTTCCCCGAGAGGACGAGCGAGACCGTCGACTGCGAGACGCCGGCACGGCGGGCGACGTCGACGCTGGTGACGCGTGGAGGAGCGGAGATCTCCGCAATGCTAGGGGTGTGCACGATCTTGTGGAGGAAGTCGTCGGCGTCGCGGGGCGCGACCTGGCGTTGCTGCGGCCGCGCGACGCCGAGGCGCTGATCAGCGAAGAGGCGTTCGCGCACGACGAGTTCCTGCCCTATTGGGCGGATCTCTGGCCGAGCGCGCTCGCGCTCTCACGGGTGGTCGCCGCCCGGGCGCTGCGCGGCGCGCGCACGTTGGAGCTCGGGTGCGGGCTCGGCCTCGTGAGCCTCGCGGCGGCGGCCGCGGGAGGCCGGGTGACGGCGACCGACTGGGCGCCCGACTCGATCGCGCTGCTCGAGCGCAACGCCAAGCGCAACGGGCTCACGCTCGAAGCGCTGTGCGTCGACTGGAGCGCGCCGGACGCGATCGTGGCTCGCGCGCCGTGGGACCTCGTGCTGGCGAGCGACGTCCTCTACGAGCCGCGCAACGGCATCGCGCTGCTGCCGCTGCTGCCCCGCCTGATCGACGCGCGCGGCGAGATCTGGCTGGCCGACCCCGGCCGCGAGCATGCCGGCCCGTTCCTGGAGCGCGCGGCCGAGACGTTCACGATCGAGACGCGCAAGGCGAAGGAGATCCCCCAGGGCGCGATCCACAAGATGCGTGTGGCAGGCTCCCGTCCATGACGCAGCGAGAGAAAGCCGAAGAGCTGCGCCGCCTGCACGCGGCGCCCGAGCCGCTGGTCCTCGTCAACGCCTGGGACGCCGTGAGCGCCCGCGTGGTCGCCGACGCCGGCGCGAAGGCGATCGCCACCGCGAGCTGGTCGATCGCCGCCTCGCGTGGCTACGGGGACGGCGAGCAGATCCCGCTCGACCAGATGCTCGACGCGATCGGGATCGTCGCCCGCGCCGTCGAGCTGCCCGTCAGCGCGGACCTGGAGCGGGGCTTCGGCGACGCCGGCGCCACGGTCGCCCGCGCGATCGAGGCGGGCGCGGTCGGCTGCAACCTGGAGGACTCCACCGCCGACGGCACGCTCGAGCCGATCGAGGAGCACGTCGCGAACGTGCAAGCCGCCCGCGCGGCGGGTGAGGCGGCCGGCGTCCCGATCGTCATCAACGCCCGCACCGACGTCTTCCTGCAGGGCGGCGAGTTCGACGACGCCGTCGAACGGGCCCGCGCCTACCTGGCCGCCGGCGCCGACGTGATCTTCGTCCCGGGCGTCAACGACGTCGAGCGGCTCGAGCAGCTGGTGATCAAGATCCGCGGCCCGATCAGCGTGTTCGGCAGCGCCGCCGGACCCACGCTGGACGAGCTCGCCCGCCTCGGCATCCCGCGCGTGAGCTACGGCCCCGGACCGCTCGGCTCAGCGATGGCCGCGCTCGGCCGCACCGCCAAGACCCTGCTCGGCGGCGGCGAACCACCCGCGGACCTCGCGAACCGCCCGTAGTTGCCGGGTCAATAAACGTCCAGGACGTTTAAGAAGTGACGAGCAGCGCGCGGGTGTTCGTGCCGCCCGCGCGACGCAGGCGGTGCGGGATCGCGCCGTCGAAGCGGAGCGTGTCGCCCTCTTCGAGCTTCTGGACCGTGCCGTCGAGGTCGACCTCGAGTGAGCCGCGGGCGACGTAGATCGCGACCTCGCCGCGCGTGACCGTCGGCTCCGCGGGCCAGCGCCGGCCGGGAGCCGACCACTCGCGCAGGGACGGCGCGCCCGGGTCTCCCGGCAGCTCGCGGAACACGTCGCCACCGCGGTCGTCCACCGCGCCCTCGTCGCGGCGGACGATCCGCACGGCGTCGCCGCGGCGGGGCGGCGCCCACAGGTGCGCCACGGACACGTCCAGGGCGGCCGCGATCCGCTCGACCGAGCCGACGCTCGGCCGCGCGAGCCCGCGCTCGACCTGCGAGAGGAAGGGATGTGAGAGCCCGGCCAAGCGGCCGAGGCCCTTGAGCGTCAGCCCACGTTCCCGGCGCAGCGAACGAACGCGGGCGCCGAGGTCCGTCTCAAAACCATTGGTGGAAGCAGCGTCACTAAGCACCGTCTTTCAGACTAACGCCTGACGCGACGAAAACTGTCACCTCGCCACAACCTGGGCTTTTGATCAGACTTACGCGGCGCGCTCCAGCCGATCGGCCACATCCTCGGCGGATTCGGCCATCGAGCGCATCACGAGCGCCTCGACGCTGCCCGCGTACCGTACGCGTCCGCCCGCCAGGAGTGTCAGCGTTCTTGCCACGCCATGGAGCGCGTCGAGTCGCCGGGTCGCCCACAGGGCCGCGCCTCCGCGCCGGGCGTGCCGCAGGACGAGCTCGCGTACGGCGGCGCGCGTCGCGGCGTCGAACCCGTCCGAGGGCTCGTCGACGAGCAGCACGAGCGGCGAGCCCGCCAGCGCCCGTGCGAGCGCGAGCGACGCCCCGGTCTCGTCGGCGATCAGCACGGCGCCGTTCGCGGACACGGAGCCGGACGTCGGCGCCAGGTCCCCGGCGAGGACGCCGAGCAGCACGCTCTTCCCGCACCCGCGCGGGCCGAGCACGCCGTGGACCTCGCCCGCACGGACGACGAGGTCGATGCCCGACAGCACCGTCCGCCGACCGAAGTGCAGGTCGAGCCCGGTGCTCGTGACAAGTGCCGCTTGCATACCGTCGATCATCTGGTCAAAGGGTGCCGTAGCGCCCTCCCCGATCGTCCAGGTCTCCACGGACGTACTAGGCTCGCGGGATGGAGGAGGCGGCGCTCGCAGCGCTCGACACAGAGGCGCTGATCCGCGACGCGTCGGCGTTCGTGCGCATTCCGAGCGTCACCGGCGACGAGCGCGCGGCACTCGAGTGGCTGGCCGCGCAGGCGGCTGCGTACGGTCTCGAAGCCGACCTCCACCAGCACGACCTGGCGGCGCTGCGTGCGCACCCCGAGCATCCCGGCGAGGAAGCGCCGCGTGAGCAGCTGTGGGGCTTGACGGTCCGGCTGCCCGGCTCCAGACCCGGCCGGATCGCGCTCAACGGCCACGTGGACGTCGTCTCGCCTGGCACCGAGCCGTGGCGCCTCGGCCCCTGGTCGGGCGCTGTCGAGGACGGCCGGCTGCACGGCCGCGGCAGCGTCGACATGAAGGGTCCGGTGATCAGCGCCCTGCACGCGCTCGTCGCGCTGCGCGAGGTCGACCACCCCGAGGTGGTGCTGATGGCCGTGCCGTCGGAGGAGGACGGCGGGCTCGGCACCTTCGCGGCGTTGCAGCGGGACGCGCGCTTCGACGCCGCGCTCATCCCCGAGCCGACCGGCCTGCGCGTCGTCTGCGCCCAGGCGGGCGCGCTCACGTTCAAGGGGGAGATCCGGGGCGTCGCCACGCACGCCGCGGAGCGCCTCGCCGGCCACTCCGCGATCGACCGCTACGTCAAGGTCCACGCCGCGCTGGCGCGCCACGAGCAGGCGGTGAACGCCGACGTCGCGCATCCACTCATGCGCGAGCTCGAGCTGCCGTACCCGCTGGTGGTCGGCCAGCTGCGCGCGGGCGAGTGGTCGAGCATGGTGCCGGACCAGCTGGTGTTCGAGGGCCGCCTCGGCGTGCCAGTCGGCGTCGCGCCCGAGACCGCTCGCGAGGAGCTGCAGCGCGTCGTGGACGCCGCCCTCGACGACGACCTCCCGCGCTGCGTCCTCACCTGGGAGGGCGGCGCCTTCGCCTCCGGCACCACCGATCCCGAGCACCCGTGGGTGAAGACGGTCCAGGACGCGCTTGCCGCCGAGACCGGCCGCGCGCCGCTCGCCGGCGTGCCCTGGGGCGCCGACCTGCGGCTGTTCACCGCCCGCGGCATCCCGACCGTGATGGTCGGCACGCGCGGGATCGAGCTCGCGCACGCCGTCGACGAGAACGTCTCTGCGGACGAGCTCGCCACGATCGCCCGGACGATGATCCGGGCGATCGCGCGAAGTTAAAGACCCAGGGCCTTAAGAAGCCTTTAGATCCGGCCGGCGTCCTTCGCGGCCTGCTCGGCCGCGTCCAGCTTGCGCTCGACGAGGTCCAGGCCCTTGTCCCAGAAGCCCGGGTCGGCGAGGTCGACGCCGACGATCTGGCCCAGCTCCTCCGGCGACTTGGAGCCGCCCGCGCGGAGCAGGTTCACGTAGTCGGCCTCGAAGCCCGGGCCCTCCTCCTCGAAGCGGCCGTAGACCGCGAGCGCGAGCAGCTGCCCATAGGCGTACGCGTACACGTAGCCCGGCGAGGCGACGAAGTGGGGGACGTACGACCACCAGGACCGGTAGCCCTCGGTGACCTCGACCGCGTCGCCGAGGAGCTCCTCCTGCGACTGCGCCCACAGCTCGCCGAAGCGGTCGACCGAGATCTCGCCCTCCTCGCGGCGCGAGGTGTGCACGAGGTGCTCGAAGCGGTTCATCGCCACCTGGCGGAAGACGGTCGCGATCGAGCCCTCGATCGACTCCGCCAGCAGCGACAGCCGCGACTCCGGCGTGGGGGAGGCCTCGAGCAGCTCACCGAACACGAGCGTCTCGCCGAACACCGAGGCGGTCTCGGCGAGCGTCAGCGGCGTCGCCATGTGGAACACGCCCTGCGAGCCGCCGAGCACCGCGTGCACGCCGTGCCCGAGCTCGTGCGCCAGCGTCAGCACGTCCCGGCGCAGGTGCGTGTAGTTGAGCATCACGTACGGGTGCGCGCTCGGCACGCCGTACGAGCAGAACGCGCCGCCGCGCTTGCCCGGGCGCACCGGGCCGTCGATCCACGGGTTCGACAGGAAGTCGTCGATGATCCCGCCCAGCTCGGGCGAGAAGTTCGCGTAGGACTCACGCACGATGCGCTTGGCCTCGGGCCAGGCGATCGTCTCGTTGTCCTGCGTGACGGCGGCCATGCGGTCGTAGTCGGCGAGCTTGTCGACGCCGAGCAGCTGCGCCTTCAGGCGGTACCAGCGGCGCGGCAGCTCGTAGCGCGCGCGGACCGCGTCGATCAGCGCCTGCACCGACTCGTCGGAGGCCTCGTTGGAGAGGTTGCGCGCCGACAGCCAGTGCGGGTAGTTGCGCAGCCGGTCGTCGGTCATCTTGTCGGCGAGCAGCGTGTTGAAGGCGTAGGCGCGCGTGCGCAGCCCGGGCTGCAGCGCCTTGGTGACGCGCGCGGCGATGTCCTGGCGCACCTCACGGTCCGGGTTGAACAGCTGCGAGAGCGCGGCGTCCAGCGGCACGTCCCCGACCTCGGGCAGCTCGACCGTGATCGCGGCCGTCTGCTCCTCGAACAGCCGCGTCCAGGCCGACCGGCCCGAGAGCTGCTTCTCCGTGAGGATGCGCTCCTCGGGCTCGCTGAGCAGGTGCGGGCGGTAGCGGCGCGCGGTCGCCAGGTGGTGGCGCGCGAAGTCCAGGCCGTCGGTGGCGAGCAGCTCCTCCGCCTTGGCGTCGTCCAGCGCCGCCCACTCGAGGTGGAAGAACAGCAGCTTGGTCTCGATCGCCGTGCCCTTCTCCTCGACGCGCTGCAGCAGCGCGCCGTTGGTCGGCGACTGCGTGTCGACGCTGAACGCGAGATGCGCGTAGGTGCCCGCGCGGGCCGCGATCTCCTCGATCTCCGCGAGCGCTTGCATCGCGGCGATGAGGCCCGCGCCGTCGATCTCGGCCAGCTTGCCGGCGTAGCGGTCGGCGAACGCGTCCGCGCGCGTCTGCGCTTCGGCCAGCAGCGCGTCCACGCCGGCCTGGGGATCGCCGCTCCCGGCGCCGTTCAGAAGGTCGGTGAGGTCCCAGGCGACCTCCTGCAGCTCCGGGTCGCTCACGGTATCGGGGGAGGTCATCCCACCAAGGCTACTTAGGGCAAAGGGCCGGACGCGTTGGCGGCGCGCAGGCCGTCGATCAGCACACTCAGGTGCCGGCGCCACGCTTCCTGGCACTGGTGCGGCTTGACCGTCGCCATGCCGATGCCGCAGGTGAACATCGGGATGTCGTCGATCACGACGTCCGGGCGCAGGTCGCCGGAGGCCTTCGCGCGGTCCATCAGCTCGATGTAGGCGTTGTTCATGTCGCTGATGAGGCACGTCTCGAACGGCATCTCGGCCTGCCCGATGATCTCGGTGAACGCGCGGTCGGAGGCGAGCACCTCGACGCCGGCCCACAGGGCGGACGTGAACGCCTCCCACGGGTCCTCGATCTCGAGCGCGGCCTGGGCGGACGCCAGCACCTGCTCGAACAGCGACACCGCCAGCGCGGAGATGAGCGCTTCCTTGGTCGGGAAGTGGCGGTAGACGGTGCCGACGCCGACGCCGGCCGCGCGGGCCACGTCGTCCATCTGCGCGTCCCGGCCGTGCTCCGCGAACACTTCGCGCGCGCCCTCCAGAACTCGCTCGCGGTTGCGGCGCGCATCGGCGCGGAGCGGGCGTTCGGCGGGCTGGGTCATATGTCGACTGTAGTGCTTGACAAACGGAACCTCAACTCCGTATCGTGCTAAACAGAACCGGAACTCCACCTCCATTTCTATTTCTTCTCCCCAGGGGTCACCTGCAATGTCTTCCACCACCGACCGGCGCTGGCTCGCGCTGGCACTCCTCGCGCTGGCGCAATTCGTCGTCGTGCTCGACGCATCGATCGTGAACGTCGCGCTGCCGTCGATCGGGACGGCGCTCGACTTCAGCCCGGACAACCTGTCCTGGGTCGTCAACGCCTACACGCTCACCTTCGGCGGCTTCCTGCTGCTCGGCGGTCGACTCGCCGACCTGCTCGGCCGCCGCCGCCTCTTCATCCTCGGCCTGATCCTGTTCGCCGGCGCTTCACTCGCGGGTGGACTGGCGCAGAGCGACGTCTGGTTGATCGCCGCGCGCGCCGTCCAGGGTCTCGGCGCCGCACTGCTCTCGCCCGCCGCCCTCTCGCTCGTCACCGAGCTGTTCAAGGAAGGCGCCGAGCGCAACAAGGCCATGGGCGTCTGGGGTGCGGTCGCCGGCTCCGGCGGCGCCGCCGGCGTGCTCCTCGGCGGCATGCTCACCGAGTGGGCCGGCTGGGAGTGGGTGCTGTTCGTGAACGTGCCGATCGGCCTCGCCGCGGCCGCGATCGCCCCGCGCCTGCTGCCCGAGTCGCGCAACGACGGTCACCGCCACTTCGACATCGCCGGCGCCGTCACGGTCACCGCCGGCCTCTCGCTGCTCGTCTACTCGCTCGTGAACGCCAACGACGCCGGCTGGACGTCCCCCGAGACGCTGCTGCTGGTCGGCATCGCGGTCGTCATCCTCGGCGCCTTCTACGTGATCGAGCGCCGCAACAAGGCGCCGCTCGTCCCGTTCCCGGGCATCTTCCGCCTGCGCACCGTGCGCGGCGTGAACCTCGTCGGCCTGCTGGTCGCGGCGTCGCTGTTCTCGATGTTCTTCTTCATCTCGCTCTACCTGCAGCAGGTGCTGGGCTTCGACGCGCTGAAGACCGGCCTCGGCTACCTGCCGCTGGCGGGCGGCATCATCGTCTCGGCCGGCGTCGCCTCCGTGCTGGTCACGCGCGTCGGCGTGCGGCCCGTGCTGGTCTCCGGCATGCTGCTGACCGCGATCGGCCTGCTGTGGTTCTCGCAGATCTCGGTCGGCGGCAGCTACGTCAGCGACATCCTGTTCCCGTCGATCATCAGCGCCTTCGGCCTCGGCTTCGCGTTCGTACCGATGACGATCGCCGCCGTCGCGGGCGTCGAGCCGCACGAGGCCGGGCTCGCCTCCGGCCTGATCAACACGAGCCAGCAGATCGGCGGCGCGCTCGGCCTCGCCGTGCTGGCGTCGATCGCCAACTCGCGCCGGGACTCGGTGCTCGAGACGGGCGCCGCCTTGCCGACCGCGATGACCGAGGGCTTCCAGGTCGCGATCACCGTCGGCGCCGGCATGGCCGTCGTCGGCGCGTTGCTCGCCTACATCCTGGTGTCGCCGCGCACCCCGGTCGACCCGGACGGCGAGGTCGACGTCGTGCCCGCGCTCACGTAGGGCACCCTGAAGCATTCCGGCGGGCCTGCCGCGGCACATCCGCGGCGCCTCGCGCCACCCACGATGCTCAACGGGCTAGCGCCCGCCTGCGCTCGCGTGCGGCCCGAGGCATCCACGGCTGCACCACGTCAGACCCACCGTCGATGCTTCAGCGCACCCAGCGCCAGATCGTGACCTGAAGCGAGCGGGCTTCGATCCACAGGTTCAGCTCCCCCGGATCGACGCCCATGCGGGAGGCGGCGTAGGCCGCCTCCTGACGCTCGCGGCCGTGACGCCCGGCCAGGAGGCAGGCCGCGTCCCAGCCGACGGGTCCGAGGCAAGTGTCCTCCCAGTCGTTCCACAGCGGCCCACCGAGCACGTTGCCCAGGTGCGCGTCGCCGTGGAGCGGTTGGACCGGGGAGCGCAGCTCGGTCAGCATCGGCACGAGCTCGTGGATGCGCAGCAGCAGCGTCGTCGCCGTGTCCGGGTCGATCGTCTCCTCGGCGGCGAGCCGGGCGAGCACCGCCTCGGCCTCGGTGATCGTGCCGAGCAGCGGGAGCGAGCCGCCGTAGCTGCGCAGGGCCTCGTGGCACTGCGCGAGCGCCTCGCCCGCGGCGGCGGGGTCCACGGCGTCGGCGGGCGGCGCGTAGTCCCAGAACGACAGGACGCGCCCGTTGTGGACGTGTGGCCCGGGCGGGAGCTCGGCGCTGGGAGCGACCACGGGCGCGCCCGCGCGCGCGAGGTGGCCGGCGACGCTCAGCTCGCGCTCCTGCCAGGTGGTGCCCCGCCGCGCACGCGTGATCGTGCCGGCGACACGTGCCACCACGGGTGCCGGGCGCAGGTGCACCAGCACGTTGAGCTGGTCGCGCAGGATGATCGGGTCCTCGACCTTGAGGCCGTGAACCCGCGCCACCGCGACCGCTGCCTCTAGCGCAGAGCGGTCTTCCACACCGACGCGATCATCGCACCCTGCAGCGGCAGGCGTGCGTACAGCAAGGACTTCGGGATCTTCTTGAAGCGCTCGGGGTGCGCGGCCATCTCGACGTTGGCCGGGAAGACCGCGACCAGCGTCGCGATGAGCCACCAGCCCGCGGCGCGCCGCGTCTTCGGGTGCAGCACGCCCGCGCCGCCGACGATCTCCGCCACACCGCTCGCGTACACGAGCTCGCGGTGGGCGGGCAGAGAGCGCGGCATGATCGCCTCGTACATCCGGGGCCGCAGGAAGTGCAGGACCCCGGTGGTGATGAACGTGGCGCCGAGTGCGACGCGGGCAACTGCCATCTGTCTGAGGTTAGGAGGCTTACCTCTTCCGCAGTGTGAGGACGGACGAGCCCGCGCCCTGGCGACCCGAGTCGCCGGCCCAGCGGGCGACGAATTGCGCGCGCCCGGAGACGCGGAAGCTCGCGGTGAAGCGGCCGCCATTCGCGCCGGCGGTGACGAGCTGCTCCGTCCAGCGGGTGCCGGCGCGCGCGGAGACGACGATCGGCTCGCCGCCCTGCGCGCCCTTGAGCTGGCCGGTCACGGTGACGGTGCGGCCGGAGCGGCGAGCGCGGGAGAGCGTGATCGTCGACTGCGAGCCGAAGTCGCCGCCGCTGGCCGTGGTGAACAGGCTGCGGAAGACGTTCGCGCCCGCGGCGGGGGTGGAGGTCAGCGCGTAGGAGCGTGCGGCGCTCGGGCTGATGACGCCCTCCGTGCCCGGGAAGCGGCCGCTGGCGATCCGCTGCGGGCGCCAGTGCTTGCCGCCGTCGGTGGTGCGCTGCACGTAGGCGACGCCGTCGTCGGCGGGGTAGCTGCCGAGCGTCAGGTAGCCGTCCGTGCCCGAGCCGAACGCGAGCGCCAGGCCCTTGCCCGTTCCGACCGCCGGCAGCTCCGTCCAGCGCTTGCCGCCGTTCGTCGTGCGCCACACGCGGCCGTTCGTGGTCAGCGCGTAGCCGCCGTTCGCCGACGTCATCTCCAGGTCCGCGAGGCGGCCGGGGCGCTTGACCGTCTTCCACGCGCGCCCGCCGTTGGTGGTGCGGATGATCGCGTTCGTCCCGTAGGCGAAGATCGCGCTGCCGGCCCGGTCGAAGGCGGCGACGCGGGCACGGTTCTCGGCGACGCTGAACTGACCGCCGCCGGAGGCGCGGCGCACCCCGCGCGGACCGGCGAGCAGCACCGTGGTTCCGCTCGTGATCACGGCCAGCGGCGCGGACGTCGTGCCGGGGTCGATCGGCTGCCAGCTCGCGCCGCCGTTGGTGGTCCGGAAGAGGCCGCCGCGGACGTCGAGCGCGTAGCCGTCGGCCTCGCTGGAGAAGGACGTGTCGCGCATGTCGGAGGAGGTCGCGACGTTGATCGCCTTCCACGTGACGCCGTTGTCGGTGGTGCGGGCGAGCTGGCCGCGGGCGCCGAGCGCGAGCGCGATGTTCGGCGCCGGGCCGAGCCGCAGGCCGAACTGGAACGAGCCCGCGATGTCCCCGCCGACCGGCGTGTAGTTGCGCCCGCCGTCGTTGGAGACCGCGGTGGCGCCGCCGTTGCCGGCCGCGACCGCGCGCGCGGGGGAGGTGAAGCCCGCCGCGTACAGCGGCGCGGTGGAGGCGGTGATCGACTCGAAGGTGTCGCCGCCGTTCTCCGTGCGCAGCAGGCTGTCGCCGCGGTCGGTGGTCAGCAGGCACAGGTCCAGCGTCGCGCAGCTGATGCCGGTGATCGTGCCCCCGACCGGCTTGGCCTGCCAGGTCTGGCCGGCGTCGGCGGAGCGCAGCAGCGTGTTCGGGCCGAACGCGTAGAACGTGGTCGCGTCGATCGCCTTCAGGCGCTGGACGGTGCCGCCGGGTACGTCGGGCTCGGGCGTCCAGGAGGCGCCCGCGTCGGTCGTGCGGAACGCCGTGCTCGAGTTGTTCAGGAACACGATGCCCGCGTCCGGGGTGGTGAAGATCGCGTCGGCGGGCGCCGCGTTGCCGCCGCCCGCGCTGCCCGGCGTGCCCGGGATCGCGGTGACGCGGCTGAAGCTCTCGCCCGCGTCCGTCGTGCGCAGCACGTTGCCGTTGCGCAGCAGCAGGTAGCCGAGTTGCGGCGTGACGAAGTACGTCGCCGCGACGGGCTCCGGGCAGTTGATCTCGGTCAGGACGTAGAACTTGCGGAACGTCCGGCCGCCGTCGTCGGAGCGGCGCAGCACGCAGCCGTTGCCGCCCAGGATCGTGACCACGTCGGGCGTGACCGCCTGGACGCGGTTGAGGTCGAGCGACGTGCCGGTCGGCAGGCCCGACCACGTGGCGCCGCCGTCGTCGGTGCGCAGCGCGGTGCCGTCGTCACCGATCGCGTAGCCGCGGCCGCCGGAGATGTCGATCGCGCGGATCGTGTTGCCCTGCGGCGTCGGGTTGCCCCACTGCCATCCGGACTGGCTCACCTGCACGGCCGCCGAGCTGACCTGCGGGCATGCCGCGGCCAGGCTCAGGGCAGCGCAGGTGCCCAGAAAAGCCCTGGAAATCACGCTAAAACTCCTCTCGCTGTGGTGCCTGGCGGTGAAACGCAGGTCGAGAGGATTGGTTGCGCTTTATGGAACGTTCACGAGCGGGCGGTCGTTGCGGTCTTGCTCGCTCCAGCCGGCCGGGAGGTCGAGGAACGACGCGTCGAGCTCCTGCGGGGTGCGGACGCCGAGGAACGCGAGTGACTCGTCGATCTGCTGGTGGAAGAGCTCGAACATCCGCGCCACGCCGGGCTCGCCGGCCGCCATCAGCGCGTAGACGTACGCCCGGCCGAGCAGCACCGCGCGGGCGCCGAGGGCCATCGCCTTCAGCACGTCCGAGCCGCGACGCACACCGCTGTCGAGGAGCACCTCGGTCTGATCGCCGACCGCGGCGACGATCGCGGGCAGCGCCTTCAGCGTCGGCATCGCGCCGTCGAGCGCGTTGCCGCCGTGGTTGGAGACGACGACGGCCGAGGCGCCGGCGTCGACCGCGCGGCGCGCGTCCTCGGGGGTGAGGACGCCCTTGATCACGAGCGGGCCGTCGAAGTGCTCACGCAGCCACGCGATGTCCTTCCAGTCCGGCGTCTGCTGGTACATGCCGGGGAAGGACTCGAAGACTTCCATCGCCGTCCCGTCCTGGCGCAGCGACATCGGCATCTTCAGCTCGCGGCCGCCGCGCAGGAAGTCGGCCGTCCAGGTCGGCCGGCTGAGTGCCTGTGGGGCGAACTTCAGGGTCTCGCGCAGGCTCGTGTCGAGCGGGAGCGAGCGCCGCTCCGGGTACGGGCGCTCCTTCGCCGTGACCGGCGCCGCGGTGTCGATCGTGAGCACCAGGCCGTGGACGCCGGCGCGCTTGACGCGCTCGACGATCGCCGCGGACGCGTCGCGGCCGCCGAAGTAGTAGAGCTGGTAGAAGACCGGCCCGGTCGCGCGGGCCATGACCTCCTCGATCGGCGCGCCCGTCGCGCCGCTGGTGAACGTCAGCGTCCCGGCGTCGCCGGCCGCCTTCGCGACGCCCGCCTCGCCGTCCTTGTGGCCGAGCTTGAGCATCCCCACCGAGGACGCGATCACCGGCATCGAGATCTGGTGGCCGAGCACCGTGGTCGTCTGGTCGCGGGAGGCGTTGAAGACGTTCCCGTTCGGGCGGAACATGACGTCGCGGAACGCCTGCTCGTTGGCGATCGCGGTGGCGTTGGAGCCGCTGCCGGCCTCGTAGGTCTGGAACAGGGCGGCCGGCAGGCGCTTGCGCGCGAAGTACTCGGCGTCACCGAAGTTCTGGATGCGGGCCGCGGTCTTGGCGTCGCGCATGGTGTCCTTCTCTCTGTGGGTGGGTCAGGCGCCTCCGAACCGCTCGGTCAGCGCGGCGAGGCCGGTCGCGAAGACGCCGTCGCCCAGCGCGCCCTCCAGCTCGCGGGCGACCTGCGGGTCAGCGTTGAAGCTCGCGCTCCAGGTGACCTCGCAGGTGCCGTCCTCGAGTCCGGAGACGGTCAGGCGTGCGACGTGGTCGCGGATCGGGAACGGTGGCTGCGGCATCGAGTACACGAGCCGGCGGCTACCGGGGTCGCGCTCGACGAGGCGCTCGACGAGCCCGTCGGCGAAGACGCGCTCGGCGCCTCGCAGCTCGGGTGCCGACACGTCCGGATGCCAGTCCGCGATGCGGGCGAAGTCGCCCACGACGGCCCAGACGGCGTCGGGCTCGGCACCGAGCCGGACGCTGCGGGTGATCGTCTCCATCGGGTCCTTCCGGTCGAACGGTTGCGGTGACAACCAATCTAGCAGGATGTGGAATGGCTATTCCACGTTTGGGAGCGGCTCCGCGCCAGGCGTGAACAGCCCGTCGACGTAGATCGTCAGCACGCGCCGCCAGGCGTCGGGCGCGCCGCTGCGATGGAGCGCCGCCATCAGCTCGGAAGCGCGGATGACGTCGTCGTGGTTCACGTCCGATCGCAGCCCCGCGTCGCGGGCGCGCTCGACGACCGTCTCGCCGAGGCGCGCGACCTCGAGGAAGTCGTCGCGGTTGGCGAGCACCCAGGCCCGGACCGCGTCGGCCAGCTCCTGCTCACCGCGGTCCATGCCGACGAACGCCCAGATCGCGTCGACCAGGGCCGCGCGCGGGTCCTCACGCTGCTGCGCCTCGCGCCAGATCTCGGCCCACCGCCCGACGCGCCGGCGGGCCAGTTCGGCGAGCAGCTCGTCCTTGGAGGCGAACGTCCGGTACACGCTCGACATGCCGATCCCCGCGGCCTGCGCGACGTCGGCCATCGTCACGCCCGCGCCGCGCTCGCGCATCAGCTGCTCGGCCGCGACCGCGATCGCCTCGACCCGCTGCTCGTAGGCCGCTCGCTGACGAGGGGTGAGGTCCTCGACGGGGCGCTTCGTCCACTGGGGCATCGCTAAGGAGCTTGCACGAACAGCCGGGCGTTGCGGTCCTGCCGGGTGCCGGCGAAGTCCTGCGGGCGTCCGCCCTGCGCGTCGAGGTAGGCGAGCTCCCGGCTCGTGCCGGCGAGGCCCTTGCCGTCGTGGTCGACCATCCAGGTCTCCAGCGCGACGCCGTTCGTGGTCTCTCGCAGGCGGAACATCCGGGACTGCTGGGGGAAGTCGGCGAGCGAGGAGGTGCTGATCTGCCAGAAGCGGCCGTGCTGCGTGATCCGGTTGCGATGGCTGTTGCCGGCGACGCTCGCGACGACATTGGGGTGGCGGTCGAGCACGGCCAGCGCCTCGGGCGTGAGCGGGTTGTGGCTGAACACGACGACGAACCGGTCCGTGTCGAGTTGCTGGTCGAGGCGCTGCAGCTGCTCGGGGTTGATGCGGGCTCTCGACGTGCCGTCGCGGTTGACGGTGTCGACGGTGACCGCGCGGACCCTGTCGGTGAGGTCGACGGTGTAGTCCATGCTCGGGTGGCCGAGCTCGCGCTCGGCTTCTCCGGGTTCGACGAGATGCCGCTGCTCGTCTGTGGGGACGGTGACGCTCGGGAGCTGGAACGGGTTCGACAGCAGGGCCTCGGTGGCCTGCTTGGCGTCGATCTCCTCCTGCGGCAGACGGTCGAGCAGCTCGGGGTCGAGGCTCTGCACCATCTGGTCGCCGGTGGCGTAGGCGTTGATCGCGTCGGTCGGCGGGACCTCGCCCTGCGCGAGCACGTCGTGGTTGCCGACCAGCGCGTAGAACGGCGCCTTCAGGCCCTCGGCCGTGAAGGCGCGCTGGGCGTCGCCGATCGCGCCGGGGTGCGAGGGAGCGTCGAAGTCGGGGCGGTAGTAGAACGGGTCGGCGGAGTCGGGCTGCTGGACGCCGCGGTAGCCGGGCCGGCCGCTGTCGGGGTTCACCCGGCCGCCCTCGAGGGTCTTGATGGCGAGCGCGAGCTCGTTGCGCTGCGCGTTGTCGGTGATGTCGCCGGTGACGAACACGGCGTCGGGGTTCTGGCGGTTGAGCGCGCGCACGGCGGCGTCGAGCGTCTGGGTGCTGAACGCCTCCTGCGGGCGGAACGTGGAGGTGAACGGCGCGCCGATCCGGTCCATGAACGGGACGCGCGCCGGCGACTCCTCGTCGCGGACGTGCGTGTCCGTGAGCTGGCCGAAGGTGACGAGCGTGCGGCCGAGCTTCGCCGTGTTGCCGCGGTTGCGCAGCGGCTCGCCCGGGCCGGCCTCGAGGAAGCCGTCGCCGCCGGAGTCGACGAGCGTCGACTTCAGGGTCGAGTCGCCGCCGGTGGCCGCAGGGCGCGAGTCGTCGCCGCACGCGGGGAGGACGAGGGCGGCCGCGGCGAGCGCGGCCGCGGCGGCGGCTCGCACGCCGTGCGCGGCGCGTGCGGGGCGGCGGGTGCGCGGCGCGCTCATTCTTCCCTCAGCCCCGCGATGATCGGCTCGCGCATCACGCGGCGCGCGACGAGCAGCGTCGCGAGCGCCGCCAGGAGCAGCAGGCCGCCGATCACGAGCGCGATCTGGCCGACGGAGGCGCCGAGCGGCAGCGACGCGAAGCTCGCCGCGAGCCGCGACACCGCCGGGCCGAAGATGGCCAGCTCGAGGACCACGCCCGCGATCGCGGCGGGCACGGCGACGGCCACGGCGGCGCCCGCGAGCACGAGGCCGACGGTGGGCGCGTCGGCGCCGGTGGCGCGGAGGAGGGCGACGGCGCCCCGTCGCTCCCGCGCGGTCACGGTCAGGGCCTGGACGAGCGCGTAGAGGCAGACGAGCCCGACCGCGAGGCCGACGCCCCTGAGGACCGCCGCGAGCACGGCGAGGAACGCGGCGTTGTCGGTCTGCGCGGCGCCGACGGGCTGCAGCTCGGCGCCCAGTTCGACGAGGCCTTCCGTGACGGCGGCGGCGTTGCTGTTCGAGTCCAGCCGGACGACGACCTGCGGGTTCAGGTCGGGGCGCGTCGCGAGCAGCTTGTCGGGCTGGATCCAGGCGATCCGCCCGTCGTTCTCGAGCGCGCGCACGATGCCGGCGACCTTGAAGCGGATCTCGCCGCCGTCGGGGATCTGCGCGGCGAGCGTGCTGCCCGGCTTGAGCCCGAGCGCGTCCGCCATGCCCACGCCGACCTCGACCTCGTTCGGCCTCTGGATGCGGCGCCCCTCGGCGAGCGGCGGGTTCTCGAAGCGCGTGTGGTCACCCGGGTAGGCGACGAGCCGGATCGGCTCGCCGAGGCGGAAGGAGTCCGCGGCGTCGATCGAGTAGCGCTCGCCGACGTCGCGGACGCCGGGCAGGCGCTCGGCGTCGGGGATCAGGCTCGGGTCGAGCTGCACGGCGAGCTGGTAGCGCTTGCCGACCGTGCCCGGGTCCTCGCGCAGGCGCTCCAGGAGGGAGGCGAGCGCGAGCATGAGCGTGACGACGCCGGCGCACACGGCGATGGTCGCGACCGCCGCGAACCAACGACCGCGCGCGGCCGTGGCGAAGCGCACACCGAGGGCGAACAGGCCCGAGCCTCGCCCTGCGGGCTCGTTCGGGTGAGACTTATGGCCCAGGGGGCCAGAACTCTCGCCGCGCCGGCGCGCCCGGCCGCGCGGCTTTCGTGCGAGATCGCCGCCGCGGAGGATCTCGATCGGCGGCCTTCTCGCCGCGCGCCACGCGGGCCAGGTCGCGGCCGCCACGACCAGGGCGACGACGCCCGCGGTCGACAGCACGAGCGGCACGGCGATGCCCGTGGGCCCAGGGCCGAGCTCGTTGAGCGCGGCGAGGAGCTCCGCGGCGGGACGCGCCACGAGCAGCGCGCCCAGCGTGATGCCGAGCGCGGCCGCGGGCACCGCCAGGAGCGTGGCCTCGACCGCCTGCTGGGCGGCGATCCGGCCCGGGCCGAAGCCGAGCGCGCGCTGCACGCCCAACCCGGTCAGGCGGCGCTGCACCTCGGCGTGCGCGCTCGCGGCGAGCATCGTTCCGGCGGCGACGAGCGCCACCAGCGAGAACGCCACCAGCAGCGAGATCACGATCCCCGCGGCCTGGGAGAGCAGGATCTCCACGCCCGTGCGGGTGATGAACTGGAGCTTGCCGAGCCCGAAGGTGACCGCGCGGGCCTGGGCGAGCGTGACGTCGGCCTTGTCGGGGTCGTTGAGCCAGAGCAGCGCGACGTTCGGTCGCACGCGCCCGCCGTGCTCGGCGCGCGACACGTAGACCCGCGCCGTGCTTGCGAGCGGGAAGGCCACGTTGTCGGGCGAGACCGCGATCCCGCTCACGCGCAGCGTCCCGTGCTCCTCGACGGACAGCTCGTCGCCGACGTGCAGGTCCCACTCGCGCGCGACGCCGCGCTCGACGACGACGGCGCCCGACTCGCCGTCGCGTACGTCACGGCCGTCGACGACCGTGTAGCCGCGCCGGCCCTCGAAGACCGTCGTCACGGCGCCCTTGCCCGTGTAGTGCCCGTTGCCGGAGACGTCCTCGTTGAGCGCCTCGAACCGGTAGGAGCGGGTCTCGAGGTTCGGCAAGGCGGACACGCGCGCGTCGATCCGCCGCAGCCGCTGCTCGGGGAAGCGCGCGATCACGTCGGGCAGCTGCGCCCGCTCGGCCGAGCGCTCGAAGCCGGTCGCGAGCGAGTAGCCGACGGTCACGCTCGTGCCGACGACCAGCGACGCGGCGAGCACGCCGAGTGCGGCGAGGACGGTGCGCCCGCGGCGGGCACGGAGCGCCGCGAGCGCGTCGCGGATCACCCGATCAGCTGCCCGTCACGGAGGGTGAGGACGCGGTCGGCGATGTTCGCCGCGGCCGTCTCGTGCGTGACCATCACGACCGCACGACCCTCTTCCGCTCCCGCACGCAGCAGGCGCAGCACTTCGGCGCCCGCGGTCGTATCCAGGTTGCCGGTCGGCTCGTCGGCGAGCAGCACGGGCGGGTCGTTGACCAGCGCCCGGGCGATCGCGAAGCGCTGCTGCTCGCCGCCGCTGAGCTGGTGGGGGAGCGAGCGGGCGACCTCGCGCAGGCCGAGCCGGTCGATCAGGTCCTGCCCGCGTGCCGCCGCGTCGGGAGCGGCTCCGCGCACGCGGCCGGCGAGCAGGACGTTCGCCTCGCCGCTGAGCTCGGGCAGCAGGTGGAAGAACTGGAAGACGAAGCCGATCCGGCGCCGCCGCAGCCGCGACAGCGCCCGTTCGCTCGTGCCCGTGACGGGCTCGCCGGCCACAGAGATCGTCCCCGCGTCCGGCCGGTCCAGCCCGCCGACCAGGTGCAGCATCGTCGACTTGCCGGTGCCGGA
The DNA here is from genome assembly GCF_027587195.1 of Solirubrobacter phytolaccae. Classification (GTDB taxonomy): domain Bacteria; phylum Actinomycetota; class Thermoleophilia; order Solirubrobacterales; family Solirubrobacteraceae; genus Solirubrobacter; species Solirubrobacter phytolaccae. The sequence goes on from NZ_JAPDDP010000023.1 coordinate 38,948, forward strand.
GCGCCCGAGGATCGCCACCACCTCGCCCGGGTGGACGTGGAGCGACGCGCCGTCCAGCACGCGTCGCGCGGCCCGGCCTTCCCCGAACGACTTCACGACGCCCGTAGCGGCGATCACGGCGGCCATCTACCCACCGTAGGCCGCTCTATAAAGCCCCGCTCACGGGGAGCGGGGCGGGTGTGCCTACTTGGCCTCGAGGTCCAGCGCCGCGCTGTTGATGCAGTAGCGCAGGCCGCCGGCGTCGCGCGGGCCGTCCGGGAACACGTGACCGAGGTGGCCACCGCACTTCTTGCAGGTCACCTCGGTGCGGACCATGCCGTGCGAGCGGTCCTCCTTGACGTCCACGTTCTCGGCGAACGCGGGCTCGGTGAAGGACGGCCAGCCGGAACCGGACTCGAACTTGGTGTCGCTCGAGAACAGCTCGGCCCCGCAGCCGGCACAGCGGAACATGCCGTCCTCGTGGTTGTCCCAGTACTTGCCCGTGAAGGCCCGCTCGGTGCCGGCCTGCCGGAGCACCGCGTACTGCTCGGGCGTGAGCTCCTCACGCCACTGCGCGTCAGTCTTCTCAATCTCAGTCGCCATGACTCACATTCTAGACGGCGATGCGAGTGCTCCTGCGCCGTGGAAGGCGGATCGAGAACGACCATCCCACGCGGCCACGAGCGGTGCGGCCGCGGCGGCGCGTGTCGGCGTCAGAGCGCAGCGCCTGCGACTGCGCGTCGGCGTACATCGTCATCAGCTGGGGGTGCATGAGAGCCAGTCTGCGGCTACGAGGCAATCCGCACATCGGGCGTTCGGAGCGAGCTGCGGCGCCGCACCCCTTAGGGCCGTCGGGCGCCTCCCTTACGCTTCTGAGGCATGACGCATCAGGCCGAGGTTCAGGCGATCCTGGCCGGGGCGCGAGCCGAGCGGGCGGCACTGCTCGCACAGCTCTCGCCCGCGCTCCAGGCGTCGCTGCCGGTGGACGCCACCGGCATCTCGCAGGCGCTCGACCACCTCGGCGACGCGGCCGGGCTCGACGTCCACCGTGAGCAGGTCGAGGCGCACAAGACGAACGCCGCCGTGCTCCACGGGCGCGTGTTCGGGCGCGCGCCGCTGTCGGCCGACACGGTGCTCGCGGCGTTCGTGGACGGCGCCCGCGTGCGCGCGGGCATGCTCACCCATCTGGCGGACGCGGTCGGCGGGGAGGAGCTCGTGATCGACGTCGGCCGGGTGCTCGAACGGCACCCGCCGGACCGCGATCTTCCCGCGGCCTACGAGGCTCAGGAACACGCCGCGGTCGTCATCGCAAGACACCTCGACGAAGCCGCACGCTAGCGTCCGGGGTCGCGTTATCCCGACCCCCTGGAGGCAAGCGTTGTCCGTCGCAGAAGATCGGTCCACCCTCGACGAGCTCTGCGTGAACACGATCCGCACCCTCTCGATGGATGCGGTCCAGAAGGCCAACTCCGGCCACCCTGGCACGCCGATGGCGCTCGCGCCGCTCGCGTACGTGCTCTACACGCGCGTCATGGAGCACAACCCCGGCAACGCCAACTGGGCTGATCGCGACCGCTTCGTCCTGTCGTGCGGGCACGCGTCGATGCTCCTGTACTCGACGCTGTACCTGACCGGGTACGGGCTCACGCTCGACGACCTCAAGAACTTCCGTCAGCTCGGCTCGCCGACCGCCGGGCACCCGGAGTACGGCCACGCCGCCGGCATCGAGACGACGACCGGGCCGCTCGGCCAGGGCATCTCGACCGCCGTGGGCATGGCGCTGGGCGAGCGCATGCTGGCCGAGCGCTACAACCGCGAAGGCCACGAGATCGTCGATCACTACACGTACGTGATCGCGTCCGACGGCGACCTGCAGGAGGGCATCGCCTCCGAGGCCTCCTCGCTCGCCGGTCACCTCGGGCTCGGCCGCCTCATCTCGTTCTGGGACGACAACCACATCTCGATCGAGGGCGACACCGCGATCTCCTTCACCGAGGACGTCGCCGCCCGCTATGAGGCCTACGGCTGGCACGTGCAGAACCTGGGCGAGGACATCGGCCTGGACCGGATCGAGGAGGCGCTCGCGAACGCGAAGGACGTCACCGACAAGCCGTCGCTGATCGTCGTCCGCACGCACATCGCCCCGGGCTCGCCGAACAAGCAGGACACGCACGAGGCGCACGGCTCGCCGCTCGGCGAGGACGAGATCAAGCTCACCAAGCAGGCCTACAACTGGCCGTCGGAGGAGCCGTTCTTCGTGCCGGAGGAGGCGCTCGCGCACTTCCGCGAGTGCGAGACCAAGGGCGAAGAGGTCGAGTCGGCCTGGAACGAGAAGTTCGCGGCCTACCGTGAGGCGTTCCCGGAGCTGGCCGACCAGTACGAGCGCCAGCTCGCGCACAAGCTGCCCGAGGGCTGGGACGCGGAGGTGCCGACCAAGGGCCCGGACGCCGGCTCGATCGCCACGCGCAAGTCGTCCTCGGACGTCATCCAGTGGGCGGCCGCGCAGGTGCCGGAGCTGATCGGCGGCAGCGCCGACCTCGCCCCGTCGACGCTGACGCTGATCAAGGGCGCCGAGTCGGTCAACACCGCCAGCTACGGCGGTCGCAACCTGCACTTCGGCATCCGCGAGCACGGCATGGGCGCGATCGTCAACGGCCTCACGCTCAGCGGCTTCCGCGCCTTCGGCGCCGGCTTCTTCATCTTCAGCGACTACATGAAGGCGTCGATCCGCCTCTCGGCGCTGATGGGCATCCCGTCGACCTTCGTCTTCACGCACGACTCGATCGGCGTCGGCGAGGACGGCCCGACCCACCAGCCGATCGAGCAGCTCGCCACGCTGCGCGCGACGCCGAACATCAACGTCGTGCGGCCCGCGGACTTCAACGAGACCGCGCTGGCCTGGCGCTTCGCGCTGTCCGCGACGAAGACGCCGACGGCCCTCGCGCTGTCCCGTCAGGGCGTGCCGACGCTCGACCCGGCCACGGTCCCGAGCGACGCGATCGAGCGCGGCGCCTACGTGCTCAAGGACGCCGACGGCGAGCCCGACCTGATCCTGATCGCGTCCGGCACCGAGGTCGCGGTCGCCGACGACGCCCGCGAGCTGCTCGTGGCCGAGGGCGTCAAGGTGCGTCTCGTGTCCGCCCCGTGCCTGGACCGCTTCGAGGCCCAGGACCAGGCCTACCGCGACTCCGTGCTGCCGCCGTCGGTCACGTCCCGCGTGGCCGTCGAGGCCGCGGCGCCGCTGGGCTGGCACCGCTGGGTCGGCGACCGCGGCGCGGTCGTGGCCATGACGACGTTCGGCGCCTCCGCTCCGGCCGGCGCCCTCTACAAGCACTTCGGGTTCACGGGCGAGAACGTCGCCGACGTGGCCCGCGGCGTCCTCGCTTCCTAAAGAGGGACTGTCCCGCTTTAGGTTCAGCGCGCGACGGTGAACTGAACCACGAGGTCCTTCAGCGCATCGGCGGCCGAGTCCAGACGGGCCGCCGAGGCGCTGAGCGCCCCTGCCGTCGCCGCGGTCTGCTGGGTGGACGCGGCGACTTCCTGGGTCGTGGCCGAGGAGGACTCGGCCAGCGTGGCCAGCTCGGACATGCGCCCGCGGGTGTCCTCCGCGTAGCGCGCGGCCTCGACGGACGCGCCCGTGATGACGGACACGCGCTCCGCGACCGAGCGGGCCGAGGAGGCGATGTCCTCGAACTCGCCGCGGGAGCGGGCGACCGTCGCGACCGACTTCTCGGTGCGGGAGGCGCCCTCGCCGGCGAGCTTGGCGACGCGCTCGGTCATGCGGCCGATGTCGTTGATGATCTCGCTCGTGGAGCCCGCGGCCTCCGCGGACTCCTCGGCCAGCTTGCGAACCTCGTCCGCGACGACGGCGAAGCCCTTGCCGCTCTCGCCGGCGCGGGCGGCCTCGATCGCGGCGTTCAGCGCCAGCAGGTTGGTCTGCTCGGCGATCGCGGTGATCGTGCCGACGAAGCCGGTGATCTCGGCGGAGCGGCGGACCAGCGCGCCGGACGCGTCCATGATCGCCGCGGCCGACTCCTCGACCGCGCTCATCGCGACGCGGGCGTCGTCGGCGGTCGCCATGCCGCGCTCGGCGTCGCTCAGCGCCGCGGACGCGGCCTCCGCGGCCGACTCGGCGGCGCCGCGGGCGCGGTCCACGGCCGAAGCGGCTTCACCCGCGGCCTCGCCGGCCTCGAGCACCAGCCGCGCCTGACGCTCGGTCACGGTCGCGACCATGTTCACGGCACCCGCGATCTCTTCGCTCGAACGCTCGGAGTCGGCGCTCGCCTGCGACACCTCGCCCGACGTCGCGGAGATCTCCAGGGCCGTCGACTGGATCGTCTCGACCAACGTCGCGACCTGCCCGATGCCGGTGCTCAGCAGCGCCGCGGCGCCAGCTCCGGACCCACCGACGGCGGTGAGGTCACGCCGCTCGAGCGCGGACGCGAGCACGGCGAGCTGGGCGCGCTCGGCGGCCTCGTCCACGCGCAGCTTGGCGACCGCCAGCGTCTCGGCCTCCATCGAGCGCGACAGCACGATCAGCACGCCGCTCTCGAACACGACGAACGTCGCGTGCAGGACGACCATCCCCAGCGACAGGTGATCCTCGGGCATGACCCACAGCGGCGCGCCCGCGTTCTGGAGCACCATGAAGCCCAGGTGGTGGACCGCGATGCCGCCCGCCGCGACCAGCACGATCCGCCAGTCGCGGTAGACCAGCAGGAACGCCAGCGACGCGAAGAAGTAGAAGTGCATCTCGATCAGGCCGTGCGTCTGGCTCACGAACAGCGCGCCGTAGGCCGGGAAGCTCAACGCGATGAAGACGCGCGTGGAGAAGGCCCCCGGCGCGCGCTGCGCGATCAAGTACGCGCCGCCGGACACGAGCCCCGCCACCAGCACGGACACGACCCACGTGCCGTGCAGCGCCGCGAGGCCGACCGCTGCCGGAAAGTGGAGCACCAGCAGCAGGCTCAGCAGGCGATCCGCGGATCGGCGGACGTCGGTCAACTGCTCGTCAGGGGTCGGGACGGTCTCCATGTTCGGTACATCGACCGATCAGGAACTTTTTCGAGTCCGCAGTTCGCTAGCGTCCACGCGCGTACGTCCTGGAGCCGCCACGGGAAGGAATAGAGCTATGAGTGACGTCACGACGATCGAGGCCGACGTCCCCGAGCGCTACGCCGACGCCGTGCAGACCCGCCTACGCCGCGCCGCCGACGAGGACATCGTCGGCCGCCTGTGGCGCAAGGACGGGACGCTGTGGGCGCCGGAAGGTACGCCGGAGGTGACGAACCGCCTCGGCTGGCTGGATATCGCCGAGCGCTCCCAGGAGCAGCTCGCCGAACTGCAGGGCCTGCGCGACGAGCTGTTGCGCGACGGCTACACGGACGCCGTCGTGCTCGGCATGGGTGGCTCGAGCCTCGCCCCAGAGGTGTTCCGCCAGTCGTTCGGCAAGGCCGACACCGGCCTGACGCTGCACGTGCTGGACTCGACCCACCCGCAGGAGGTCCAGAAGTACCTGGACACGCTCCCGCTGGAGACCACGCTCGCGATCGTGTCGAGCAAGTCCGGCGGGACGATCGAGCCGCTGTCGATGTACAAGGCGTTCAGCGAGCGCATCGACAGCACCCACTTCGTCGCGGTCACCGACCCCGGCTCGGGGCTCGAGGAGCTCGCCAACGCGAAGGGCTTCCGCCGCGTCTTCTACGGCGACCCGGACATCGGCGGCCGCTACAGCGCCCTCAGCGCCTTCGGCCTCGTGCCGGCGGTGGTCGCGGGCTACGACGTGGCCGCCGTGCTCGGGTCGGCGATCGGCGCGCAGGAGGAGTGCCAGGGCGAACAGGGCAACGCGGGCCTGTGGCTCGGCGTCACGCTCGGCGAGCTGGCCAAGGCCGGCCGCGACAAGCTCACGTTCGTCGCCGACGCCCCCCTGAGCTCCTACGGCGTCTGGGCCGAGCAGCTCGTCGCCGAGTCCACCGGCAAGCTCGGCCGCGGCATCCTGCCGATCGCCGACGAGCCGCTGCTGGACCCCGAGCACTACGGCGACGACCGCGTGTTCCTGCACGTCGCGACCGCGCAGGGCAGCAATGCCGCCAAGGTCGCCAAGCTCAAGGACGCCGGCCACCCGGTGATCACGATCCACGCGCTCGGCCCGACCGACCTCGGCCGGATCTTCTACCTGAGCGAGTTCGCGGTCGCCGTCGCCGGCTGGGTGCTGGAGATCAACCCGTTCGACCAGCCGAACGTCCAAGAAGCGAAGGACAACACGAACCGGGTCCTCAAGGAGGGTTCCGCCGGTGTCGATGCGGGAAGCCTGTCCGAGCTGACCGACAGCCTCGAGCCGCCCGCCTACTTCGCGATCATGGGCTATCTGCCGTACTCCTCCGACACGGAAGCCGCGGTCGCGCGCCTGCGCGAGACGGTGGTCGAGAAGTACAAGGTCGCGACCACCTGGGGCTACGGCCCGCGCTTTTTGCACTCCACCGGCCAGCTGCACAAGGGCGGACCCAAGACGGGCCGCTTCCTGCAGCTGGTGGACGAGCCCGGGCAGGACCTCGAGATCCCGGGCGAGGACTTCACCTTCAAGACGCTGATCCGCGCTCAGGCGGACGGCGACCTCGAGACCCTGCGCAGTCACGGCCTACCCGCGGTGCGCATTACGGTCGGCGACATCGACGCCATCAAGGAGCAGCTCTAGACATGCAGATCGGATTCGTCGGCCTCGGCAAGATGGGCGGCAACATGGTCCATCGAATCGAGCGCGACTCGGACCATGAGGTCGTCGCCTTCGACCCGAACCCGGAAGCCGTCGCCACCGCCGAGGGGCACGGGGCCGTCGGCGCGCACTCGCTCGAGGAGCTCGTCTCCAAGCTCGAGAAGCCGCGCCTGGTCTGGCTGATGGTGCCCTCGGGCAAGATCACCGAGGACACGATCACGGCCCTCACCGGGCTGCTCGAGGAAGGCGACACGATCGTCGACGGCGGCAACACGAACTGGCACGACGACCAGCGCCGCTCGAAGGAGCTCGAGCCCAAGGGCATCCGCTACGCGGACGTCGGCACCTCCGGCGGCGTCTGGGGCCTGGACGTCGGCTACTGCATGATGGCCGGCGGGCCCGACGAGTCGATCGCCCACCTGAAGCCGATCCTCGACGTGCTTGCGCCGCCGGACGGCTGGCGCCACTTCGGCGCGGCGGGCGCCGGGCACTTCGTGAAGATGGTCCACAACGGCGTCGAGTACGGGATGATGCAGGCCTACGCCGAGGGCTTCGACCTCATGCACGCCGCGCCGTTCCCGATCGAGCTCAAGGAGGTCGCGGGGCTGTGGAACCGCGGCTCGGTCGTCCGCTCGTGGCTGTGTGAGCTCGCCGAGCTCGCCTTCGAGCAGGAGGGCAACGACCTCGCGCGCCTCGTCGGCTACGTCGACGACTCCGGCGAGGGCCGCTGGATGATGAACGACGGCATCGAGATGGCCGTCCCGACCCCCGCCCTGGCCGCGAGCCTCTACGCGCGCTTCTACTCGCGCAAGGAAGGCGACTACGCGGCGCGCGTGCTCGCCGCGCTGCGCAACCAGTTCGGCGGCCACGCCGTGAAGAAGGTCGAGGAGACCTGAGATGGCGGTGGACGTCAAGCCCGACCCGCAGTCCATCGGCGAGAACCCGCTGATCGAGGGCCTCGAGCGGCTGCCGGTCCCGGCGACCACGCTGACGATCTTCGGCGCCACGGGTGACCTCGCCCACCGCAAGCTGCTGCCCGCGCTCTACAACCTCGCCCACGAGGGCGCGCTGCCGGAGCGCTTCAACCTGATCGGCATCTCGCGGCGGGAGATGCCCGACGACGAGTTCCGCGAGCTCGCGCGCAACGCGATCGTCAAGTACTCGCGGCGCGAGACCGACCCGACCGTGCTCGAGGGCCTGCTCGGCCGCGTGCGCTACGTCGGGTTCTCGTTCGACGACGTCGCGAGCTACGCGAAGCTCAAGAAGGTCATCGAGGAGCTCGACGAGGAGGGCGGCGGCAAGCTCAACCGCGCGTTCTACCTGTCGACGGCGCCCGAGTTCTTCCCGGTGATCGTCGGGGCGCTCAAGGAAGCCGACCTCAACTACGACGCCGACGTCGACGTGCGCTGCATCATCGAGAAGCCGTTCGGCACGGACCTCGAGTCCGCGGTCGAGCTGCAGGCCGTGGTCGAGCACGTCTTCCGCGAGAACCAGGTCTACCGCATCGATCACTACCTGGGCAAGGAGACCGTCCAGAACGTGATGGCGTTCCGGTTCGCGAACTTCATGTTCGAGCCGGTCTGGAACCGCAACTACATCGAGAACATCCAGATCACCGCCGCCGAGGACATCGGCATCGGGACCCGCGCGGGTTACTACGACCAGGCCGGCGCGCTGCGTGACCTCGTCCAGAACCACATGCTCCAGCTGCTCACGCTCGTGTGCATGGAGCCGCCCGCCTCCTTCGAGGCCGACAAGGTCCGCGACGAGAAGGTCAAGGTCCTGCAGTCGATCACCCCGCCGACGCCGGAGGAGGTGCGCGAGTGCACGGTGCGCGCGCAGTACACCGCCGGTGACGAAGGCGGCGAGGACGTCGGCGGCTACCTCCAGGAGGAGGGCGTGCCCGACGACTCGCGCACGGAGACGTACGCGGCGATCAAGCTCGAGGTCCACAACTGGCGCTGGGCGGGCGTGCCGATCTACCTGCGCACGGGCAAGCGGCTCACGCGCAAGGTGACCGAGATCGCGGTGCAGCTCAAGCCGGTCCCGCACCTCGCGTTCCAGTCGCACGGCAGCGTCGGCGTCCAGCCGAACCAGCTCGTGCTCACCATGCAGCCCAACGAAGGCGTGTCGCTGTCGCTGGGGGCGAAGATCCCCGGCTCGAGCATGCGCATCCGGCCGGTGAACATGGAGTTCCTCTACGGCTCGGCGTTCATGTCGCAGTCGCCGGAGGCGTACGAGCGGCTGATCATGGACGCGATGCGCGGCGAGGCGACGCTCTTCACCCGCAACGACGAGGTGATCGCCCAGTGGTCGATCATCGACCCGATCTTGAAGGCGTGGGCCGCGGACGACGAGCCGCTGCACACCTACGAGTCGGGCACTGCCGGGCCGAAGGCCGCCGACGAGCTGATTGCGCCGCACAAGTGGCGAGGCCTCTGAGCGCCATGGAGGACCTCTGGCGCGAGGACGACACGACGCCCGGCGCGATCGAGGCGGCGCTGCGGCGCATGTTCGTCGAGCGCCACAAGGAGGAGCGCGCGTACGTGCCGGCGCGCGTCATGAACATGGTCGTGATCGCCGACCGCGAGTTCCGCGGCGAGGTCGAGAACCGGCTGCAGCGCGTCGGTCGCTTCCACCCGTCGCGGCTGCTGCTCGTGCTGGTCGACCCCGGCCGCACACGGCTGGCCGCGAGCGTGCGGATCGGCACCGTCGACGCGCCCAAGTCCGGCTCGATCTCCGTCGGGCGCGAGCGCGTGTCGCTGCTCGTGGGCGAGAAGCACCTCAAGAAGCTCGACACGATCCTGGACCCGCTCGTCGTCACCGACCTGGCGACGATGGTGTGGTCCCCGCACGGCTACCCCGAGGCGGTCGACGAGCTGCGTCAGCTGGCCCAGATCGCCCTGCTCGACTCCCAGGACGAGCAGGACGTGGAGCGGGCGCTGGCCCGCGCGGACAGCCTGTCGCACGACACGTACGTCGTCGATCTCGCGTGGCTGCGCTCGACGCCGTGGCGTGAGCGGATCGCGGCCGCGTTCGACTCGCCGCGCCGGCGGCCGGACCTGAAGGCGATCAGCGCCGTCACGGTCCGCCACCGCGAGGACTCGCTCGCGTCGGGCGTGCTGTTCTGCGGCTGGCTCGCCTCCCGGCTGGGCTGGGAACCGGGCGCGCTGTCGCAGGGGCGCGGCAAGTGGACGGGCTCCGCGCACACGCGACGGCAGGACATCAGGCTCACGCTCGAGCCCGTCGAGATGAGCTCCCCCGGCCTCGCGGGGGTGACGATCGAGATGGCGAGCGGCCAGACCGTCTCGCTCGACCGCTCCCCCGGCGGACTGCGCGCGAGCCGCCGTGAACGCGACGGAACCGAGCGCGCCTGGACCGTCATGGGCGCCTCCCGCGGGGAGGGCGGCATCCTCGGCGAAGGCGTCCGGCAAGCACTCCTGCGCGATCCCACCTATCGTCCGGCCCTGAAATCGGCCGAGGCGATGGTGGTGTAGTGGAGATCCAAGTGGAGGAGAACCCGGCGGAAGTGGTCGCCGGGCTGCTTGTGGATGCCGCGTCAGCGGGTGGTGATGTCGTGCTCACGGGCGGGTCCACGCCCAAGCTGGCGTACGAGATCGCGTCCCGCGCCGGGGCGGACTGGAGCCGCGCGACCGTGTGGTTCAGCGACGAGCGCTGCGTCCCGCCGGAGAGCGGGCTGTCGAACTTCCGGATGGCGAACGAGGCGCTGCTCGGCCGGCTGGACCGCGGTGTCCGGCCGACCGTGATGCGGATGGAGGGCGAGCTCGGCGCGGACGCCGGGAGCGCGTCCTACGAGGCGTCCGTGCGTGAGCGGCTGGGCTCGGAGCCGCGCTGGGACCTGCTCCTGCTCGGCCTCGGCCCGGACGCGCACTGCGCTTCGCTGTTCCCCGGCAAGCCCGAGGTCGAGGAGCGCTCACGGCTGGTCACCGGTGTCGAACTTGCAGGCATGGAGCCGCAGGTTCCGCGCATCTCGTTGACCCTTCCCGCCTTGAACAGCGGGCGTTTGACGGTGTTCCTGGTCACCGGGGCCGACAAGGCGCAAGCCGTCGCGCGCGCGTTTGCTGCTACACCGGATGCCGACTCGCCCGCGGCATTCGTGCGTCCAGGCGCGGGAGAGTTGCTCGTCGTACTGGATCCGGCTGCGGCCAAGGAGCTCACGTGAGCGATCAGTTCATCGGAGTCGATGTGGGGGGGACCAAGATCGCGGTCTCCGTCTTGGAGGGTGGAGAGCTCTCCGAATCAGTGGTCACGCCTACCAACCAGGCCTCGCAAGAGGCGCTGGTGGAGCAGATCGCGGTCGCGATCGAAGGCGCGATCACGAGCGAGACCCGCGCGGTAGGCATCGGCATGCCGTCGATCATCGAGTTCGCGACGGGCAAGGTCCTCGCGTCGGTGAACATCCCGCTGCACGACATCCCGCTGCGCTCGCTGCTGACCGAGCGCATGGGCGTGCCGGTCTACGTCGAGAACGACGCGGGCTGCGCGGCGCTGGCCGAGGCGTTCGACGACGGCAAGATCGTCGTGGACTCGCTGGTGATGCTGACGATCGGCACCGGCGTCGGTGGCGGCTGGGTGCTGGGCGGCAAGCTCTACCGCGGCGCGACCACGTCGGCCGCCGAGGTCGGGCACACGATCATCGGGCGGGACGTGCAGTTCGGCAACAACGTGCCGGGCGACCCGTTCCCGCAGCGGGGCTCGCTGGAGACGCTGGCCTCCGGGCGCGCGCTGGACCGGCTGGCCGACTACGCGGCGGTGCAGTACCCCGACTCCCACCTCGGCAAGGTCACGGCCAAGAAGGGCAACGTCGACGGCCAGGACGTCGTTCAGGGCGCGGAGGCCGGCGACGACGCCTGCCTGTGGTGCCTGCGCGTGCTCGGCGAGCGGATCGGCATCGGGATCGCGAACGCCATCAACACCTTCGACCCGCTCGAGGTGGTCTTGGGCGGCGGTGTCTCGCGGGCCGGCGCGCTGCTGCTCGAGCCGGCCAAGGACGCCGCGTTCCGGCACGTCGTGCCCGGCCTCGGCCTGAACACCACGATCCGGATCGCGCGCCACGGGCCGCGTGCGGGCGTGCTCGGTGCGGCGCTCATCGCCGCCCAGGAGCACGCCGACAGCACGGGTCGCAACCTGCAGGGCGCCATCTCCGGGGAGGGCGCGTGAAGATCGCGTGCGCGTTCGACCACGCCGGGTTCCCGCTGAAGGCGATGGTGATCGAAGCGGTCGAGGCCGAAGGGCACGAGGTGACCGACCTCGGCACGTGGTCGACGGACGCGGTCGACTACCCGGACACCGCGCGCCTGGCCGCCGAGGCGGTGCGCGGCGGCGGCGCCGACCGCGCGATCCTCGTCTGCGGTTCGGGCGCGGGCGTCGCGGTGGCGGCGTGCAAGTTCCCGAACATCCGCGCCGTCGTCGCCCATGACACCTACACGGCGCACCAGTCGGTCGAGCACGACGACTGCAACGTCCTCTGCCTCGGCGGACGGGTGATCGGCCCGGCGCTGGCCGCCGACATCATCAAGTCATATTTAGCCGCCGAGTTCACCGGGGATGATCGTCACAAGCGACGCCTGGCGAAGATCGACGGCATCGAGCGTGAGTTCCTCCGGGACGACATCTAGGGAGTAGTGGAAGCGTGCGTACGATCGAGTGCAACGTCTGTGGGGAGACCCTGTCGGCGGCCAATGACGAAGAGCTGGCCAAGCAGCTGAAGGACCACCTCGTCGACGAGCACGACGAGTCGCCGTCGGACGACGAGATCCATCAGACGGTCGATCACGAGGCCTACGACGCCATGGACTCCTGAAGCCGGACCAGCAGGACCCGCTCGTCGTCAGCGGGCCGCGCCTGCAGCTGCGCTACCCCGCGGCTGACGATGCGGCCCGGCTGTTCGAGCTCGCTTCGAACCCGGCGGTGACGCGCTGGTTCTCATGGGGGCCCTACACGGAGGTCTCGCAGGCGGAGGCGTGGATCGCTGCGCAGCCGGCCAAGCGCGACGCGGGCGAGATCATGGACTTCCTGGTTGTCGACCCGGACGCCGGGCCGGTCGGCGTGACGGGCCTGACGGAGGTCTCCAAGCGCGACGGTCGGGCGACGGTCGGGTCGTGGATCGGCGAGCCGTACTGGGGCTCGGGCGCGAACGCGGAGGCCAAGGCGCTGATCGCCGCGCTGGCGTTCCGGCGGCTCGGCGCGGAGCGGCTGACGGCGTGGGCGAACACCCGCAACGGGCGCTCGCAGCGGGCGCTGGAGCGCGTCGGGTTCCGGCGCGAGGGCGTGCTGCGCGCCTGGCACCGGCACGGCGACGAGATGCACGACGTGGTCGTGTTCGCCCTGGTGCGTTCCGTGTGGGAGCGCAGCCCGCTCGCTCAGGTGCCGGTGACGGTGGAAGGCACGCCGCCGCCGTCCTTCGTCTTGGGCTGAGCCGCGCCGCGCGTGCGCTGCGTGGCGAGCACGCAGGCCACGATCGCGAGGGCCGCGAGGACCATGCCGGCGGTGACGTGCTCGCCGAGCAGCAGCGCCGCCCACGCGAGCGTGAGGACGGGCTGGGCGAGCTGCGTCTGGCCGATCTTGGCCACGCCGCCCAGCGCGAGGCCGTGGTACCAGGCGAAGAAGCCGAGGAACATCGAGACGGCGGCGACGTAGGCGAAGCCGAGCCAGGACTCCGCGCTGACGCTGCCGAGGTCGTGCGTGGCGAGCGCGGTGGGGAGGACGAGGAACGGCGCGGTGAGCAGGAGCGCCCAACAGATCACCTGCCAGCCGCCGTAGCGGCGGCTCAGCGCGCCGCCCTCCGCGTAGCCGAGGCCGGCGGAGGCGACGGCGGCGAGGACGAGCAGGTCGGCGGGCTCGAGCCCGTTCACGCCCTGGGTGGTCGCAAAGATGAGGACGGCGACCAGACCGGCCATCGCCGCGAGCCAGAACGCGCGGCTCGGACGCTCGCCGGCACGGAGGACGGCGAAGACCGCGGTCGCGGCGGGGAGGAGGCCGACGATCACGCTCGCGTGGGCGGAGGTGAGGTGCTCGAGCGCGAGCGTGCTGAACAGCGGGAAGCCGATCACGACGCCGAGGCCGACGAGGGCGAACCGCGGCACGTCGCGCTTCGCGGGGAGCGGTTCGCGCCGGATCGCCAGGAGCAGGCCCGCGAGCACGGCGGCGACGAGCGCGCGGCCGAGGCCGACGAACGTGGCGTCGAGGTCCTCGACGGCGAGCCGCGTCATCGGCAGCGAGAACGAGAACGCGAGGACGCCGAGAAAGCCCCACGCCATGGCCTTCCAGGCGGCGGGGTGGCGTTCGCGTTGCGTTATCCGGGTGCGGTCGATAGCGTTACTCAGGTCCGTCATGCTTGAAGATAACGCAGCCACAGCCGTAATCGCAACCCTCGAGGCCGAGGTGGCGTCGCGCGCGCCCGGCGAGCGGCTGCCGTCGGTGCGGGAGCTGATGGCGCGGCACCGGGCCGGGCCGGCCACGGTCCAGCGGGCGATCGCCGACCTGGTGGCTCGCGGCCTGGTCGAGGCGCGGCCGGGGCGGGGGACGTTCGTGGCGGCGCGCAGCGAGCCGGTGGCGCCCGACCCGTCCTGGCAGTCGGTGCCGCTCGGCGCGCGCTCGATCGACGCGGACGCGCTCGTGCGCCTGCTGCGTCCGCCGCCGGACGACGCGCTCGTGCTGTCGTCCGGCTACCTGCCCGCGGACCTGCAGCCGACGGCGCTGCTGGGCGCGGCCCTGGCCCGCGCGGCGCGGCGGCCGGGTGCGTGGGATCGCGTCCCGCTCGAGGGCATCAGCGGGCTGCGCGCGTACTTCGCCGCGGAGGCGGGCGCCACGCCCGGCGACGTGCTGATCACGCCCGGCGGCCAGGCTGCGCTCGCCGCCTGCTTCCGTGGGCTCGCCGCGCCGGGCGCGTCGGTGATCGTCGAGTCGCCGACCTACCTCGGCGCGCTGGTGACGGCCCGCGCCCAGGGCCTGCACCCGATCCCGGTGCCCGCCGACGCGCACGGCATCCGCCCGGACCTGCTCGCCGACGCGCTCGCCAGCTCCGGTGCCCGCGTCGTCTACCTGCAGCCCGTGTTCGCGAACCCGCACGGCGCCACCCTCGCCCCGGAGCGCCGGGTCGAGGTGCTCGAGGCGGTCCGTGCCGCGGGCGCGTTCATCATCGAGGACGACGCGTTCCGCGACTTCGCGCTGGGGCCGGCGGCGGGCGAGACCACGCGGGGCGCGGCGCGCACGCGCGGCGCCGCGGCGGTCGTGCCGCCGCCGCTGTTCGCCGACGATCCCGACGGGCACGTGGTGCGCATCCGGTCGCTCACGAAGGCGTCCGCGCCCGGGTTGCGGATCGCGGCGGTGATCGCGCGCGGGCCGGCCGCGGCGCGGCTGCGGGCGGCGCGGATCGTCGAGGACCTGTTCGTCACCGGGCCGCTGCAGGAGGCGGCGCTCGAGGTCGTCGGCGCGCCTGCGTGGCGCGCGCACCTGCGCAAGCTCCGCAAGGTCCTGACCGAGCGCCGGGACGCGCTCGCCGCGGCGCTGCCAGCTGGAGTCCACGTGCCCGATGGCGGCATGAACCTGTGGCTGCCGTTGCCGCCCGGGACGGACGACGTCGACCTGGCGCAGCGCCTGGGGGCGTCGGGCGTGGTCGTCTCGCCCGGGCGGCCGTTCTTCGCCGCCGAGCCGCCCGGCCCGTTCCTGCGGCTGACGTTCGCGGCCGAGCCGCCGGAACGCCTGGCCCAGGGGATGCGGCGCGTGTTCGCGGAGCTCGACTAGAACTCGTCGGGGCGCTTGAACCAGTAGCCGTCGCCCTCGTTACGGCCGAGCGGCGCGCGGTCGAGCCACTGGTAGATGCCCCAGATCGCGTCGAGGCCGCGCGAGTAGGCCGAGTAGGTGTGGAAGACCTTGCCGTCGCGCAGGGCGAACGCGCTCATGCCCGGCTGCTCGGCACCGAGCTCCGCGGGGTCGACGGGGCGGAAGTTGTACTCCCGGAGCGGCCGCTCCGGCGTGTTGGACACGCCGAAGTCGAAGTTGAAGTCGCTCCCGGACGACGACGCCCACGGGAACGTCCAGCCCATCCGCTCGCGGTAGGCGAGCAGCTTCTCCAACGGCGCGCGCGACACCGCCGTCCAGGTCACGTCGTGGTGCTCCAGGTACACGCGCGGCAGCTCCACGTGGTGCGCGATCGACGTGCAGCTCGCGCACACGGTCTCCGTCTCCGGGCCGTACATGAAGTGGTAGACGAGCAGCTGCGAGCGGCCGTCGAACAGCTCGGCGAGCGTGCGCGAGCCGTGCTCGGTGTCGAACCGATACTCCGCCGTCACCTCCTCCCACGGCAGCGCGGCGCGTTCGCGGGCGAGCTCGTCGCTCAACCGCGTGAGCTCCTTCTCGCGGTCGAGCAGGGCGAGGCGGGCGTCAGAGGCCATCTGCGACTCCTTCCAGCTTGTCGAGCACGGAGTTCCAGCCGGCGTCGACCGACTGCTCGTTCAGCGGCCCTTCGGCCGTGATGTTCTGATGGTCGAGGGCGACCTCGGTCCCGCCCGCGACGTCGCGCAGCGTCACCGTGAGCAACGTCTCCTCCGCGTCGGGCCCGAACTTGAAGACCAGGACGATCCGCTCGTCCTCCACGAGCTCCTGGATGACGGAGTCGAACTGGTGCGCGTCGCCGTGCTCGTCGAGCATCTCGACGCGATGCACGCCGCCGACGCGCTCGTCGACGGTCGCGGTCGCCACGACCGAGCCGCCCGGCGCCAGCCAGCGCGCCACCAGCTCCGGCTCCAGGAACGCGCGGTACACCCGTGAGCGGGGCGCACGGACCACCCGCGACACCCGCACGCCGAAGCGGATCACTCGTCCTCCTCCACGAGCGCCTGGAGGCGATCGAGCGCGTCCTCCCAGAAGCGCTCGTAGTGGCGCACCCACGCGCTGGCGTCGGCGAGCGGCGCGGCCCGCAGCGCGCAGACGGTCGTCCGCCCTTCGGTGCGCCGCTCGACCAGCCCGGCGCCTTCCAGCACCTTCAGGTGCTTCGACACGCCCGCGAGCGACATCGCGAACGGCGCCGCGAGGTCGCCCACCGTCCGTTCCCCGGCGGTGAGCGCGTCGAGCATCGCCCGCCGCGCCTCGCTCGAGAGCGCATGGAAGACCGCGTCCAGTTCCTCAACCATGTGGTTGAAGGTAGCACAACGCTCAACCGTATGGTTGAGTCACGTCGTCTCGGCCTGGCGGTCAGGCATATTGGACCGCATGCAAAGCCTTCGCGAAGCACTCGACGCCGCGTTGAGCTCGTCAACGCCGGCGTGGATCCTGTTTGTGGCGGCGTACCCGCGTGCGGGGCGCTGGGGGCGTGGCCACGCGCACTCGTCGACGCGTCGTGTCCTGCGCGACGTGGGCTTCGCGTGGGCGTTCGGCTTCGCGGTGCGCCAGTGGCTGGTGCCGTGGGCCAAGGCGCAGCAGGCCGCCCTGGAGGAGACCGACAGCTAGGCTCGGCCCAGCATGAACTGGGCCGCCTTCGCGCCGATCATCGTCCTCGGCGTCGCGTTCGTCGTCTATTGCCTCGTGGACATCGCGCGGGGTGAGGTGCAGCACCTGCCGAAGTGGGCGTGGGCGATCGTCTGCCTGGTCTCGGTGCCGCTCGGTGGCATCGTGTACCTGTTGCTGGGCCGGCGTCACGGATGATCGCCACGACCGCGCTGAGCAAGCGCTACGGGGAGCACCTCGCACTCGACGACGTGGCGCTGCGCGTCCCTGAGGGCTCGGTCTACGGGCTCGCCGGCCGCAACGGCGCGGGGAAGACGACGCTGATCGGCATCCTCGCGGGCCTGCGGCGGGCGACGAGCGGCGAGGTGCGGATCGACGCGCCGCCGGAACGCGTGGCGGTGCTCGCCGACGCGCCGCGCTTCGATCCGTGGCTCACGGGTCGGGAAGTGGTGGCGCTCGCGCAGCAGCTCACCGACCCGGCCGGAGACATCGACGGCGTGCTCGACCAGGCCGGGCTCACGGAGGCGAAGACGCGTCGCGTCGGCGGCTACTCGCGCGGCATGCTGCAGCGGCTCGGCGTGGCGGCGGCGATCGTCGGCCGGCCGCGGCTCCTGCTGCTCGACGAGCCCGCCTCGGCGCTCGACCCCCAGGGCCGGCGCGAGGTCCTCGACCTGATCGCGCGGCTGCGCGGCACGGCGACCGTGCTCTTCAGCAGCCACATCCTCGGCGACGTGCAGGAGGTCTGTGACACCGTCGGCGTGCTCGACCACGGGCGCCTGCGCTTCCAAGGTCCGCTCGACGAGCTGCTCGTCGGCGCCGCCGGGCCGCGCTACGAGGTGCGCCTGCGGGGACCGGCCGAGCCGGTGGCCGAAGCGCTCCGCCGCCACCCGTGGGTCACGCACGTGGAGACCGGGCCCGAGCGGCTCACGGTCGGCGTGACCGCGATGGAGTACGCCGAGGCCGAGCTGCCGGGCGCGCTCGCGGCCGCCGACGCGCTCGTGGTGTCCTTCGGCCCCGAGGAGCTCACGCTCGAGCGCGCGTTCCTCGCGCTGACGCGATGAGCCTCTGGCGCCTCGAGCTGCTGCGGCTCACCCGCACGCGGCGTGGTCTCGCGCTGTTCACCGTCTACCTGCTGTTCGGCTTCATCGGCCCGCTCACGGCGCGCTATCTGAACGACCTGCTGGAGCTGGCGGGCGACGACCTGGAGGGCGCGACGATCGAGCTGCCGGACGCCGTCCCGCACGACGGCATGGCGCAGTACGTCGCCAACGCCATGCAGGTCGGCCTCGTCGTCACGGTCGTGGTGGCGGCGGGCTCGCTCGCGCTCGACGCGATCCCCGAGATGGGCGCCTTCCTGCGCACCCGCGTGCGCTCCGTGTGGCGGCTGCTGCTGCCGCGCCTGGTCGTGACCTTCGGCGCCATCGGGCTGGCGTTCACGCTGGGCGCGCTGGCGGCCTGGTACGAGACGTGGGCACTGCTCGGCGGCTTGCGAGCCGGCGACGTGCTGCCCGGCATCGCGCTCGGCCTGCTCTTCCTCGCCTACGTCGTCGCGACCACCGCCGCGGCCGCGCAGTGGACCAAGGGCGTGCTGTCGACCGTGATGGTCGCGCTGCTGTCGCTGCTCGTGCTGCCGGTCGTCGGCGCCGTCGACGTCATCGGCCAGTGGCTGCCCTCGTCGCTGGCCACCGCGCTGGCGGACCTGCCCGCGGACAAGCACGACCTCGGGCACTACGTCAGGCCGGCGGCCGTGACCCTCGTCACGACCGCCGTCCTGATCTACGTCGCGCTCGTCGGAGCGCGACGGAGAGAGCTCTAGACGCTGGCGAGCGCCTTGTCGAGGTACTCGTCGCCGCTCTCGGCGCGCGCGACGAGCGACTCGGGCGGCGTGAAGCGCTCGCCGTACGTCTCGGCGAGCTCACGGGCCCGCGCGACGAAGCCGGCGATGCCGCCGTCGTAGCCGTTGATGTACTGCAGGACGCCGCCGGACCAGCCCGGGAAGCCGATGCCCATGACCGAGCCGATGTTCGCGTCGGCGACCGACTCGATCACGCCCTCGTCCACGCACTTGATCGACTCGATGGCCTCGATGAAGAGCAGGCGCTCCTGGAGGTCCTTCAGGTTGATCGAGGACGGGTCCTCGACCGGCGGGAAGGCCTCACGCAAGCCCGGCCACAGCCGGACGCGCTTGCCGTCCGCGTACTCGTAGAAGCCCGCGCCCTCGAGCTTGCCGGGCCGCTCGAACTCGTCGAGCATGCGGTCGATGACCGGGTCCGCAGGGCTGCCGACCCAGGCGTCGCCGGCCGCGTCGGCCGAGGCCTTGCGGATGCGGCGCATGAGCTTGAGGTTCAGCTCGTCCGACAGCTGGAGCACCGGCGCCGGGTAGCCGGCCTGCGAGGAGGCCTGCTCGATGGACGCCGCCGGGATGCCCTCGGCGAGCATTGCGATGCCCTCGTTGATGAACGTGCCGATGACGCGCGAGGTGAAGAAGCCGCGCGAGTCGTTGACGACGATCGGCGTCTTGGAGATCTGCTTGGCGAAGTCCAGCGCGCGGTACACCGCGGCGTCGCTGGTCTTCTCGCCCTTGATGATCTCCAGCAGCGGCATCTTGTCCACCGGGCTGAAGAAGTGCAGGCCGATGAAGTCGGCGGGCCGCGAGACGTTCTCGGCCAGCAGCGTGATCGGCAGGGTGGAGGTGTTCGAGCCGAGCAGCGCATCCGCGGCGAGGTGCGGCTCGATCTCGGCCATGACCTGCTGCTTGACGCTCGGGTCCTCGAAGACGGCCTCGATCACGAGGTCCGCGCCCGCGGCGTCGGCGGGGTCGGCGGACGGCGTGATCAGGGCGAGCAGCGCATCGCCCTTCTCCTGCGTCGTCTTGCCGCGCTCGAGGCCCTTGGCGACGAGCTTCTCCGAGTAGCCCTTGCCCTTCTGGGCGGCTTCGAGCGACACGTCCTTCAGCACGACTTCGATGCCGGCCTTCGCGCTCACATACGCGATCGCGGCGCCCATCATGCCCGCGCCGAGGATCACGACCTTCTTGACCGAGGTCTTCTCGATCGAGTCGGGCCGGCCACGGTCGCCCTGCACGGCCTGCAGGTCGAAGAAGAACGCCTGGATCATGTTCTTCGCCACCTGCGAGGTGACGAGGTCCACGAAGTAGCGGCTCTCGACCTCGAGCGCGTTGTCGAAGTCGATCTGCGCGCCCTCGACCGCCGCGGCCATGATGTGGTGCGGCGCCGGGTAGTTCGCGCCCTTGATCTGCTTGCGCAGGTTGGACGGGAACGCGGGCAGGTTGGCCGCGAATTTCGGGTTCGACGGGGTGCCGCCCGGGATCTTGTAGCCCTTGACGTCCCACGGCTGGACGGCCTCGGGGTTCGCGGCGATCCACGCCTTCGCGGCGGGCACGAGCTCGTCGACCGAGCCGACGACCTCGTCGACCAGGCCCATCTCCTTCGCCGCCGCCGGCCGCACCCGCTGCCCCTGGAGCAGGAGCTGCAGCAGCGCGTTGGCGATGCCGAACATGCGCACGGAGCGCGTGACGCCGCCGGCGCCGGGGAGCAGGCCGAGCTGGACCTCCGGGAAGCCGAGCACGGCCTTGGAGTCGTCGACGATGACGCGGTGATGTGTGGCGAGCGCGATCTCGAGCCCGCCGCCGAGCGCGGCGCCGTTGATGGCCGCGACGACCGGCTTGCCGAGCGTCTCCAGCTTGCGCAGGTCGGCCTTGAGCTCGCGGATCATCACCGCGACCTCGGCGGCGTCCTCCTTGCGCGCCTTCTTGAGGTCGTTCAGGTCGCCACCGGCGAAGAACGTCTTCTTGGCGGACGTGATGACGACGCCCGTGATCGAGTCCTTCTCGGCTTCCAACCGCTCGACCGTCGCGCGCATCGAGGCCTTGTAGGCCTCGTTCATCGTGTTCGCGGACTGGTTCGGGTCGTCGAGGGTGAGGAGGACGACGCCGTCGCCGTCCTGCTCCCAGCGGATCGTGTCGCTCATCAGACGCGCTCGACGATCGTCGCGATGCCCATGCCGCCGCCGATGCACAGCGTGGCCAGGCCGTAGCGCTTCTGCGTGCGCTCGAGCTCGTCGATCAGCGTGCCGAGGATCATGCCGCCGGTCGCGCCGAGCGGGTGACCCATGGCGATCGCGCCGCCGTTGACGTTGATCTTCTCGAGGTCCGCATCCATGTCCTTGGCGAACCGCAGGACGACGGCGGCGAACGCCTCGTTCATCTCGATCAGGTCGATGTCGTCGATCGTCAGGCCGGCCTTGCCGAGCGCCTTGCGCGTGGCGGGCGCGGGGCCCGTGAGCATGATCGTCGGGTCGGAGCCGGAGACGGCCGTCGCGAGGATCCGCGCGCGGGGCTTGAGCCCGAGCTCCTGCCCGATCTTCTCGTTGCCGATCGTCAGCAGCGTGGCGCCGTCCACGATCCCGGACGAGTTGCCGGGCGTGTGCACGTGGTCGATCGCCTCGACCCAGTGGTACTTCTGCAGCGCGACGGCGTCGAAGCCGCCGTGCTCGCCCATCATCGCGAACGACGGCTTGAGGCCCGCGAGCGTCTCCGTCGTCGTGCCGGGGCGGATGAACTCGTCACGGTCGAGCACGGTGTTGCCGTTGAGGTCGACCACCGGGATGACGGAGTTCGCGAAGTAGCCCGCCGCCTGCGCCGCCGCGGCGCGCTCCTGCGAGCGGACGGCGTACTGGTCCACGTCGTCGCGCGAGAAGCCCTCGACGGTCGCGATCAGGTCGGCGCCGATGCCCTGCGGGACGAAGCTCGTGTCGTAGTTCGTCTCCGGGTCCATCGCCCAGGCGCCGCCGTCGGAGCCCATCGGCACGCGCGACATCGACTCGACGCCGCCGGCCAGGACGAGGTCCTCCCAGCCCGAGGCGACCTTCTGGGCGGCCATGTTGACCGCCTCGAGGCCGGAGGCGCAGAAGCGGTTGAGCTGGACGCCGGCGACCGTTTCCGGCAGCCCGGCCTTGATCGCCGCGGTCTTGGCGATGTCCGCGCCCTGGTCGCCGATCGGCGTCACGCAGCCGAGCACGACGTCGTCGATCCGGGTGGGATCAAGGTCGCTGTGGCGGGCGAGCGTCTCGTGCATCAGCCCGACGACGAGGTCCACGGGCTTCGTCGCATGCAGCGAGCCGTTGACCTTGCCCCTTCCTCGCGGCGTGCGAACCGCGTCGAACACCAGTGCTTCCGTCGCTGCCATGAGTTCTCCTCGAAGCCTCGTACCTAGGCGATCCAGGTTACTGACGTTGCGTCAATCAGGAGCCGGATCGGTGACCGATCTCACCTCAAGATAGTCCGGTCAGGGCACGCTGACCCAGGCAGAGGCTGGTCCGGCGAAGCGGCCGAAGCGATCCTGGGTCCACATGACCACGCAGTAGTTGCCCCGCGCGCCCGCACCGGGGTTCACGCCCGTGGCCGGACCGACGGCGGTGGGGGCACCGGCGCCCGTCGGTGCGGCGGCGCACGCATCCCGGCTCACGACCCATTGCACCGCGAACAGGTAGGGCTGCGCCGGGTTGTTCACCCAGCTCAGGTTGAAGGCCTGCGCGGCGGGGTCGTACGTCATCGCGAGCCCCTCCGGCGGCAGCGGCGGCGGCGCGAAGTCGCAGAACTCGGGGGCGTACGCCTTCGCCCGCCCGCCGTAGCGCTTGAGCGCGCCGCGCACGTCGTCGGGCTCGAGCAGCCGGCAGCGCAGCTGCCAGGCCACGGGCGGCTTCGGGCAGATCGCGTCGCGGCCGTAGTTCATGACCGAGCACGGCTTCTTGGTGTGCTTGAGGCCGAGGACGTGGCCGAGCTCGTGCACGACGACGATCCGCATCTGCTGCGCCAGCCACGCCGGGTCCTTGCCCGCCGGGTCGAAGGCGTTCAGGCGCACTCTCGAGCGCCGGTAGTAGCCCAGGTGCGCGTCCCCCGACGGGCCGCTGCGTTGGCGGCCCGTGATGATTCGCACGTCCGCGCGCCGGCGGCTGGAGACCTGCTTGAAGCGGACCCGCACGCCGCTCGCGTTCCAGGCGGCGACGCCGGCGCCGATCGCCTCGTTGTACTGGGGGGCGTTCGCGTGGAACGTGATCGTCCGCGAGCGCCACTTCTTGCCGCCGAGGCTGTAGGCGTCAGCGGGCCCGGCGGCGAGGAGGACGACCGCCACGGCGAGCAGGGCAGAGCGCAGCATCAACCGGCAAGCTACGCGACCGCTGCCGCCGTGGTTCCGGTCAGCCCTCGCGATCCTCGCTTCTTGGCGCGCCGGCGACCAGCGCGGTCATCAGCCCGAGCACACCGCCGATGACGAGCGGCGCCCACGCGCCGGGCACGCCGGCGAGGCGAATGATCACCACGAGCACGCCCGCGATGGCGAGCGCGACGACGAACTGCATCCAGCCCGATAAGGCTGCCATCCCTCTCCTTGGACGGGGTTGTTCGTTTCGTGACCCTATACCGTCAAGCGGACCGCGTGCAACGTCACGGGTCGCGACGGGCTTCCCAGGAGAAGCCGCGGACGGCGAGGATCGCGCCGAGCAGGCCCCAGAGGCCCAGGATGAGCAGCGAGACGCTGTGGGTGGCGACGCCCTCGCCGTCGATCATCGCGCCCGAGAGACCTTCGACCAGATGCGTGAGCGGGAGCGCCTGCGCGATGTCGCGGACGATCTGCGGCGCCTCGTCGGCGTCGTAGAAGACGCCCGCGATCAGGATCTGCGGGAGGAAGACGGCGTTCACGTAAGCGGGCGCGGACTCCGGGTTCGGGATCGCGTGGGCGAGCGCCACGCCCAGAAACGTGAAGCAGACGACGCCCGCGGCGGCGAACAGCGCCATCGAGCCCCAGTCGCGCGGCCAGTCGACGCCGAGGATGAGCTTCCCGGCGAGGATCACGATCACGAGCTGCAGCGCGGCGTTGGCGACCGCGTTGCCGGCCAGCCCGGCCAGGTAGGCGGACGTGGGCATCGGCGTGCCGCGCAGGCGCTTGAGGATCCCGCGCTCGCGCAGGGTCGTGAGGTTGTAGGCCAGCGACGTGAACGTCGCCGACATCACGCTCATCCCGGCGATCCCGGGCACGATCACGGCCAGGTCCTCGTCACGGCCGGCGAACACGGCGCCGAAGATCGCCAGCAGGCCGAGCGGCAGCAGGACGCCGAAGAAGGCGGCGGTCGGGTTGCGCCAGAACATCCGGCGCTCGAGCCGGAACTGCCGCCACGCCGAGCCCCACCAGGGCACGGCTTCGGTCACGCGACGGCCTCCGTGAGCTCCAGGTACACGTCTTCGAGGCTCGGGCGCGTGACGCTCAGGTCCTCGAGCGACTCGCCGCGCGCGACGGCCTCGGCGGTCAGCGTGTGCAGCAGCGCCGTCGGGTCCTCCGTGAAGCGCTCCTCGAGCGTGCCGTCGGCGGAGCGCCAGGCGACGCGATAGCGGGACGCGCCGAGCTGGTCGGGCGGACCCTCGGCGAGGATGACGCCGTCCTGGAGGATCGCGACGCGGTCGGCCAGCGCCTGCGCCTCGTCCAGGTAGTGCGTGGTGAGCAGCACGGTCTTGCCGAGGTCGCGCAGCGCGCGGATGACGTCCCAGGCGGCGCGGCGCGCGGCCGGGTCGAAGCCCGTGGTCGGCTCGTCGAGGAAGATCAGCTCGGGGTCGCCGACCAGCGCGAGCGCGAAGTCCAGTCGCCGGGCCTGGCCGCCGCTGAGCCGGCGCGCTCGGCGATCGGCGCAGTCGTCGAGGCCGGCGAGCGCGAGCACTTCGTTCACCTGGCGCGGGCGCGGGTACATCGCGGCCCAGTGGGCGACGGTCTCGCGGACGGTCAGATGCGGGTAGGTGCCGCAGCTCTGCAGGACGATCCCGACGTGGGCGCGCAGCTCGCGGTCGCCGGGGTCGCGGCCGAGCACGCGGACCTCGCCCGAGTCCCGCTGGCGGTAGCCCTCGAGCACCTCGACGCACGTCGTCTTACCGGCGCCGTTCGGCCCCAGCAGGCCGAAGACCTCGCCTCGGGCCACGGTGAAATCGACCCCCCGGAGGGCAGCCAGTGAGCCGTACGCCTTGCTCAGGCCCGTGACCTCGATCGCGGGGACTCCCCTCGTCATCGCCTCCATCATGGCAACATCGCGGACGTTCACATGCTCTGCGGCTGCATCGACATCGGGACGAACACCACGCGCGTGCTCGTGGCGGACGCCCGCGAGGGACGCCTGACGGAGGTCCTACAGCGGCGCGCGTTCACGCGGCTGGGCCGCGGGTTGACGCCCGGCGGGGCGATCCCGGCGGCCCGGATCGCCGAGAACGCGGGAGTCGTGGCCGAGCAGGTGGCGCTCGCCGAGCAGGCCGGCGCGCAGTCGATCCGGACGGTCGCGACGGCGTGCATCCGCGTCGCCGCCAACCGCGAGGAGTTCTGCCGCGCCATGCTCGAGCACGGCGGGGTGCAGGTGAGCGTGCTGGACGGCGAGGAGGAGGCGCGGCTCGCCTTCCTCGGGGCGACCAAGACGCTCGAGCAGCCGCTCGCGGGGCGGGTCGCGGTGGTCGACGTCGGCGGCGGCTCGACCGAGATCGCGATCGGCACGGTCGACGGCGGGGTGGAGTGGTGGCGCTCGCTCGCGTTCGGCTCCGGCTTCCTCGCCGATGCCTATCTGGGCGACGACCCACCCTCGCGCGACCAGCTCGACGAGGTGCGCTTCCACGCGTCCCAGATGCTCGCGGACATCGACCCGCCGCCGGTCGACGTGGCCGTGGCGGTCGGCGGGAGCGCCGCCTCGCTGCGGCGGCTGGTCGGCGACGTGCTCGGCCATGAGAGCCTGGAGCGGGCGCTGCGGGAGCTCACGACCGGGCCGGCGGTGGACGTCGCGGCGCGCTTCGCGCTGGACCCGCAGCGGGTGCGGCTGATGCCCGCCGGGCTGCTCGCGCTGGAGGCCACCGGGCAGCTTCTGGGTCAGCCTTTGCACATCGCGCGCGGCGGTCTACGGGAAGGTGTGCTGCTCGACCTCGCGGGGATGTAACAAGTCGTTCACGGATTCCGCACCTTCGGTGCGATCATTCGAGTCTGTGACCGACGTCACCAGCCCTCCTGAGACACCGACCGCCGCCCCGGATCTCACCGATCCGGGCCTGTACTTCAACCGCGAGACCTCGTGGATGGAGTTCAACGACCGCGTCCTGCAGCTTGCTGAGGACCCGGAGACGCCGCTGCTGGAGCGGCTGAAGTTCCTGGCGATCGTCTCGTCGAACCTCGACGAGTTCTTCATGGTCCGCGTCGCCGGTCTGCACGATCAGATCGACGCCGGCATCGAGAAACCGCTGCAGGACGGGCGAACTCCGAGCCAGACGCTGGACGCGCTGCGGAAGGTCGTGCGCGAGCACATCGTCCGCCAGTCGCACTGCCTGCACAAGGAGCTGCGGCCCGCGCTGGCCGAGCACGGCATCCGGATCGTCGGCTACGACGAGGTCGAGGGTCGCCAGCAGCGTGACCTCGACGAGCGCTTCCGGCGGCAGATCTTCCCGGTGCTGACGCCGCTCGCGGTCGGCCTCGGCCGGCCGTTCCCGTACATCTCGAACCTGTCGGTGTCGCTCGGCGTGATGGTCCGCGACCCGATCTCGGAGATCGAGACGTTCGCCCGGGTCAAGGTGCCGAAGGAGATGCTCCCGCGGTTCGTGCCGGTCGGCGACGGGCGCACCTTCGTGACGCTCGAGGAGCTGATCGCCGAGAACCTCGACGTGCTCTTCCCGGGCATGGAGATCCTCGACCACGCGGTCTTCCGCGTCACCCGCGACGCCGACTTCACGGTCTCCGACGAGGCCGACGACCTCCTGCAGGCGGTCGAGGAGGAGCTTCGCGCGCGGCGCTTCGGCGAGACCGTGCGGGTGGAGGTCAGCGCGGGCATGAGCCCGGCGATCCGCGAGCAGATCACGCGGGCGCTCGAGGTCGAGCCCGAGGACGTGTTCGAGACCGACGGGCTGCTGGACCTCAAGGACCTGTGGTCGATCGTCGGCCTGTCCGGCTACAGCGAGCTGCGCGACCCGCCGTGGTCGCCGGTCACCCAGCCGCTCCTGCAGCCCGACGAGGAGGAGCAGCCTGACGTGCTGGGCGCGATGCGCAAGCGCGACATCCTGCTCCACCACCCGTACGACTCGTTCGTGACGTCGGTCGAGCGGTTCGTCGAGCAGGCCGTCAACGACCCGGAAGTGCTCGCGATCAAGCAGACCGTGTACCGGACGAGCGACGACTCGCCGCTGGTGCCGGCGCTCATCCGGGCGGCGGAGCGCGGCAAGCAGGCGGTGTGCCTCGTCGAGGTCAAGGCGCGGTTCGACGAGCGCGCGAACATCACCTGGGGCCGCGCGCTGGAAGAGGCGGGCGTGCACGTCGTGTACGGCCTGCCGTCGCTGAAGACGCACGCCAAGTGCATCCTCGTCGTGCGCCGTGAGGGCGACGGCGTCCGCCACTACCTGCACGTCGGCACGGGCAACTACAACGCCAAGACCGCGCGCCTGTACACGGACTTCGGCCTGCTGACGTGCGACGAGCAGCTCGGCAACGACGTCGCCGACATGTTCAACTTCCTCACCGGCTTCGCCCGGCCGCGCGGCTACCGCAAGGTGCTCGTGGCGCCGGCGCACCTGCGCCAGGGCGTGATCGAGGAGATCGACCGCACGATCAAGCGGCACTCCGAGGGCAAGCCGGCGCGGATCCGGATGAAGATGAACTCGCTCGTGGACAAGGAGTGCATCCGAGCGCTGTACCGCGCATCTCAGGCTGGAGTTGAGGTTGAGATCAACGTCCGCGGGATCTGCTGCCTGAAGCCCGGCGTGCCCGGGGTGTCGGAGAACATCCGCGTCGTGTCGGTGGTCGGCCGCTTCCTCGAGCACTCGCGCATCTACGCCTTCGAGCGCGGCGACGACAGCACGATCTACATCGGCTCGGCGGACCTGATGCCGCGCAACCTGGACACCCGGGTGGAGCTGCTGACCCCGATCCGCGACGAGACGCTGCGCTCCGAGCTCGTGGACACGCTGGACCGCTGCTTCGCCGACAACACGAACCTCTGGGACCTCGGGACCGACGGCGAGTGGACCCGCCGCCACCCGGAAGGCGACGAGCCGCGCAACGTGCAGAAGGAGCTGATGGCGGCGCATTCGTCCGCCGCGGCCGAAGCGCGCGCGCAGGCCTCGCAGGACTAGCGCCGCAGGAACGCGAAGGCGCCGCCGGCCAGGGCGGCGGCGCCGAGCACGATCCAGACCCAGTTGCGCGGGCCGGCGAGCTGGTACGCCACGATCGCGCCGCCGGCGCACGCCAGGCCGACCGTCTCGGGCCATTTGCGTAAGGCGTCATAAGCGCCGACGAGCAGCAGCGCGAGGCCCGCGCCCGCGAACAGCGTCCCCAGGCCGGGGTCGGGTGCCTCGAATCGATTCAGGAACGCCCAGAGCGCGCCGGCGCCGATGCTCGCGAGCAGCACGATCCACGTGCCGCCGCGGCGTGTGGCGAGGTTCACGATCCCCGCGAGCGCGGCGGCCAGGCAGGCGAGCGGGACGATCCGGCTCGGCCACGCCGTGCCCTCCCCGAACGCGTACTCGAGGCCCGTGGCTCCGAACATCCACGCGAGCGGCAGCGAGCCCAGCAGCGCCACGACACCGGCGACGACGCACCCGCGGCGCCAGTCCCGGTCCCACGAGCCGCGATCGTCGGCGGGCGCCTGCCGTGGCTTGCGCCTGGTGCGTGAGACCACGAACGGCGTCTCCAGCCCGTCATGGAGCTGCAGCTGGAGCGTGTGGCTCATGCGGTTGTGCAGCTCGCCCGCGGTGACCTCGCCGTCGGCGTTGCCGTCGGCCCGGCCGTCGCGTAAGGCCCGCACGACGGCGCGGGTGGGCGCGCCGGCGATCAGCGCGCGGCCGGGGCGCGTGTCGAGCTCGGTCCGCTCGTCCGTGGCCAGCACGAGCACGTGCGTGCTCCGGCAGCCGCTGACGTCGACGGGTACGCCGTCGGTGAGGACCAGGACGACGTCGTCCGGCGTCCGTACCGCGAGGAAACGCGCGATCGCGTCAGGCTCGTCCGTGCGCTCGACCGTGAAGTCGCCCCGCTCGGGGTCGCCGAGGATGCCGGCGAGCGCGGTCGCGTCCTCGTCCCCGGCAGATGCGGCGATCAGCGCGTAGCGGCCGGGCACGGCGGGATCATGGCGCACCCGCGCTCGGGACGCGTGAACGGCTGACCACACCCGCGGGCGCCGCGTCAAGCAACTCGCGCTTCGCGGCGAGTCGCTTGACCCGTCGCGGCGGGTGTGGTGTGTGCGGGTGAGCCGGGTTCCCCGGACTGTGGAACGCGCAGCGTTCCCTCGTTTGATGGCTCGGGCCGGTTTCGCAGGGGGTGCGGAACAAAAGCGTCCTCACAGGACCGTTTTGTTCGTCACCCCCCGCCCATAAGCGCGCCGGCGCCCGACGGTGTCCTCGCAGCTTCCGTCCCTCAACGAGTCGAGCCGGCACGCCGCTCGGGGAAGCGGCGTACCGGCTCATGGTTGACACGTTCGGGTCTAGGCCGCGTCGCGCAGCGCGCCCGTGGCGGGCGAGGCGCGGAGGTGACGCAGCGCGCGGTCTTCGGCGCAGCGGACTCGGCGGGGGGTGATGCCGAGCACGCGGGCCGCCTGGCCGGGCGTGTGGGGGGCCTCGGCGCCGAGGCCGAAGCGGAGCTCGAGGACACGGCGTTCCAGCCCGCCCAGGCCCGCCAGGACGGTGCCGAGGTCGGCGTGCATCCGGGAGACCGCGGCGGACTCCTCGGGGGTCGGGCCCTCGTCGGCCAGCAGGTGGCCGAGCTCGGCGTCGCCGTCGTCGCCCACGGGGGCTTCGAGCGAGACGGGCGCCATGGCGATGCGGCGGACGTCGGCCACCTCGGCCTCGGTCCACTCGAGCGCGTCGGCGACCTCGACGGGGGTCGGGGTCGCGCCGAGGGCCATGGCGAGGCGGCGCTCGACGGCCTGCAGCTTGCGCACGCGGTCGCCGACGTGCACGGGCAGGCGGACGGTGCGGCCCTTCTCGGACATCGCGCGGCCGATGGCCTGGCGAATCCACAGCGTCGCGTAGGTGGAGAACCGGAAGCCGCGGCGGTGGTCGAACTTCTCCACGGCGCGCACGAGCCCGATCGTGCCTTCCTGGATCAGGTCGAGCAGCGTCATCCCCGAGTCCTCGCGCTGGAAGCGCTTGGCCAGGTGGACGACGAGCCGCAGGTTGGCTTCGATCATGCGGTCTTTGGCTTCAAGATCGCCGCGCTCGATGCGGCGGGCGAGCTCGAGCTCTTCAGCGGGTGTCAGGAGGCGCGTGCGGGCGATGCGCTGGAGGAAGATTCCGAGGCCGTCGCCGAGCGTCGCGTCCGGGGTCGGCGGCGAAGCGGTGGGCATGTCGATGAGCATCGACCAAGTCCCTAAGCGACTCTGAAGCCGACCCTATGCGGGGCTTAAACAAAACGGCCCCGCAGGGTGCGGGGCCGCAAAGTCTCGGGTTAACCCGACGTCAGAGCTACTTCAACGACGTCCAGGCCAGGTCCCACTGCGAGTTGTTCTCCGCGATGACGCCCGCGACGTTCTTGGACTGGATCAGCGCCTGCTTGTCCCAGATCCACGGAATCGCGGCCGCGGTCGCCGTGACCATCTTGTCGACCTCGCCCCACAGCTGGGCGCGCTGGTCGACCGGGGCGATCTCGGCCTCGTCGATCTTGGCGTTGATCGCCTCGTCGTTGAGCTGCGGCCAGTTCGAGTTGCCCTCGGGCAGGATGTTCTTGCCCGCGAACGTCGGCGACAGCATCGTCTGGCCGTCGGCGAAGTCGCGGATCCAGCCCACGTTCGGGCAGATCGCCACGTCCGCCTTCGGGACGTTGCAGTACCGCGTGTACATGATCTGCGGCTCGACCAGACGCAGCTGCACATTGAAGCCCATGTTCGTCAGGCTCTCCTTGGCGACCTCGGCGGTCTTGGCCGCCACACCCGCGTTGGAGCCGACCATCAGGAGCTTCTCGGTGCCCTCGTACTTGCCGGACGCGAAGCCCGCGGCCTTGAAGTACTTGGCGGACACGTCCGGCAACGGCGCGCCGTCGGCCGAGAGGAAGTCCACGCCCGTGCCCTCGGCGCCGCCGGCCTCTTCGAAGCCGGCCGTTCCGGGCGGCAGGAAGTGCGTCGCCATGTCGCCGACCGTCTTGCCACCACGCGTCAGCAGGAGCGCGTTGCGGTCCATGCCGGCGCTGACGGCCTTGCGGATGTTCGCGTCGTCGAACGGCTTGATCGTCGTGTTGAGCGCGATCCAGCGGCCACCGACCGGCGGGGCGAGCTTGATCTGGTCGGGCGTGTTGTCCAGCGCCGACTTCAGGTTCTCCGGCAGCGGCGTGAAGTCACCCGCGATCATGCTCTGACCCTCGAGGATCTTGCGCGAGGCGATGCCCACGTCGTCGTTGCCCTCGAGGTTGTCGATCTCGTCCAGGTGCGCCGGTTTGTAGTCGAGCGACTTGTCCCAGTTGTCGTTGCGCACGAGGTGGATGCGCTTGCCCGGGTCGTAGCCGATCGACTTGCCCGACGCGTCGTTCTCGATCATGTACGGGCCGGTCGAGAGCTGGTTCTCACCGTAGGTCGACTGCGGCTCGGCGTCGAACTTCTCCGCGTACTCCTCCGGCACCGGAGCGGTCGCCGGGTAGGCGAGCGCGCCCGCGGCCATGACGCCGCCGACCGGGCGCTTGAACTTCAGCACCAGGGTGGTGTCGTCCGGCGTCTCGATGCCCTTGATCTTCGTGCCCGGATCGGCACCGACCTTGGCGCCCTCGAGGTCGCCGTAGTACGAGGTGGTGAAGCCGTTGGCCACCGAGGAGAAGAAGCCGCGCTCGATCGCGTACTTGACGTCCGCGGACGTGACCACCTTGTCGTACGGCTTGGAGTACTTGACGCCCGGCTTGATCTTGATCGTGACGGTCTTGCCGTCCTCGGACACCTCGGGGAGGCTCGCCGCGAGGTCGGGCTGCATCGTCACCGGATCATCCGGCTTGTACGAGTACAGGGGCTTCTGCGTCGAGAAGCAGATGAAGGAGCCCATCTGGGAGTACGTACGACCGCAGTCGATGAAGTCGACGTCGCCGGCCCACAGCACCTCGAGCTTGCCGCCCGTCTTGGCCTGCGCCGGCGGCGTGGCCTGGCCCGTCGGCGTGTCGCCTCCGTCGTCACCGCTGTCCGAGCCGCCGCAAGCAGCGACTCCGAGAGAAAGGGCCGCGAGCATGGCGACCCCCGTGGTCCACGCGGACCTACGCATGTAGAGCGTCCTTTCCTAGAACCTAAGAAATGCGGTCGGCTCCGGGTGTGGCCCCCGCCAACCCGTAAGACGACCACCGATCTGCCCAGCACGGTAGCGAGTGAAAGTGACGTCGAGGGCCAGTACCACGCGTGCGGGCTTCCTTCCCGGTAAGTGCCGGAAACCCTAGGTGCGCCGAAGTTACTGACGCGGTGTCTACGCGTTTCGTCAGCGCTCTGACACGGCGTCGATAGTCACGCTGAAGCGAGCGCTGAAGGTTCCGCCCGAAGGAACGGAATCCGGTCCATGGCGCAGGGCGTCGGCCGGCGCGGTCATCGGCTCGAAACAGACGATGTCGGCGATCGCCGGCGCGAACACCTGCGCGTACGCGTAGCCGTCCTCGAACGCCACCTCGATCCGGCGCCCGCCGCCCTCCAGGACGAACGCGCCGGTGCCACCGTACGTGTAGCCGTCGTCGAAGGTGCGGTCCCCGAGCGGGCCGTCGAGCGCGCCGGCCGGCGTGCGCTCGCCCGTCGGGATCAGGTTGGCGTCGACGACGATCCGCTCCGCGACCGGCAGCGTGAGCGCCCACTCCGCGCGCGGGACACCGGGCAGCTGGAAGAACGGGTGGTGGCCGAACGCGATCGGCACCGGCCGCTCGCCCGCCCTGATCGTCGTGGTGATCGTCAGCCGCCGCGCGTCCAGCTCGGCGGTCTGGGCGATCTCGTGGTCGAACGGGAACCCGGCAAAGCCCTCGACCCGGTGCGCGGCTGCCGCGCGCGTGTCCGTGTGCTCGGTCAGCGCCCACCCGGTGACGGCGCGCCGCAGGCCGTGCAACGGGAGGCCGTGCTCCTCGAGGTACAGGTCGGCCGGGTCGAGCTCGACCGGCGTGCCGTCGAACATGTAGGCGAACCCGCCCAGCCGGTTCGCCCACGGGTGCAGGAGCGGGATGCCGCGCGCCCACGGGCGGTCCGGCACGTGCGCGGTCACGTCGCCGAGCAGCTCTTCGCCGTCGTGGCGCAGTGACACGCAGTGCAGGGCGTCGGCGGGCTCGAACGTGGCTTCGAGCCCGCCGGAGGTGAGCGTTACCAGTGCACGCCTCGCATCAGATAGGCCAGCGCGGTCGCCTCGCCCGAGGCCTTGTCCCCGCCTTCCCCGCCGTCCTTGCCGCCGCCCTTCGCGGCGGTCGACTCCGGGAAGACGCGGTACGCGAGGTGCAGGATCTGGTCGACGGCCTTCGGCGCGAGCGCGTACGCGACCTCGCCGAACGTCCCGAGCTTGGTGTTGATCTGCTTCGGCTTGGCGCGGATCGCCTCGCAAACCAGGTCCGCGGCCTCCTCGGGGGAGATCGTCGGGAACGAGTCGTACATCTTCGTCGGCGCGATCATCGGAGTTCTAACGAGCGGCATGTGGATCGTCGTGAAGGTGACGTTGTCGCCGATCGTCTCCGAGCTGACCACGCGCGTGAACGCGTCCAGCGCCGACTTGGAGGCGACGTAGGCGCTGAAGCGCGGCGGGCTCGTCTGCACGCCGATCGAGGACACGTTGACGATGTGCCCGCCGCCCTGGTCGCGCATGTGCGGGAGCAGGCCGAGCATCAGCTTCACGGGGCTGAGGTAGTTCAGGTGGACCGTGCGCTCGTAGTCGTGGAAGCGGTCGTAGGAGAGCGCCACCGAGCGGCGGATCGAGCGCCCCGCGTTGTTGACGAGCATGTCGATCCGCGGGTGGTCGGCGAGCAGCTTCTCGACGAGGTCCTCGATCGCCTCGAAGTCGCTGAGGTCGCACGGCGCGACGTACGCCGTGCCGCCCGCGGCCTCGATCTCGGCCTTGACCTCCTCGAGCTTCTCCAGCGTGCGCGCGACGAGGATCGGGACGCCGCCGGCGGCCGCGATCTTCAGCGCCGCGGCGCGGCCGATGCCGGAGGACGCGCCCGTGATGATCACGGTCTTGCCGTTGACCGCGCCCTCGAACGAGTGGTCCTTGTAGAGGTCCGGGTCCAGGACCCGCTCCCAGTAGTCCCACAGCTTGTGCGCGTAGGTCGGCAGCGAGGGGACGGTGATGGTGCTGTCGCGCAGCGCGCGCTGGGCGTCCCGCGAGTCGAACCGGCACGTGAGCGCGATGTACTCCACGACCTCGTCCGGGATGCCGAGATCCGCGAGCAGGTTGCCGCGGATCTGCTTGAGCGCCGGCAGCTTGAGCGCGAACGACAGCACGCCCTTGGGCAGGTTCTGCAGCGCCCGGCGGTCGATCCGCATGACCGCGCGCGGCGCGTGCCCGGCCTCCGCGAACGTGTTGAGCACCTCGCCGACGCGCTGGCCCTTGGGGTCGACGATGTGGAACGTGTTGCTCTCGAGGTCTTCCTTGTGGGCGATGTGGTCGATCGCGGCGGCCACGTAGTCGACCGGGACGATGTTCGTCCAGCCCCACTCGAGGCTGATCAGCGGGAACCACTCCGGCAGCGCGTGCCGGACCTTCTGGAGCAGCTTGAAGAAGTAGTACGGACCGTCGATCTTGTCCATCTCGCCGGTCTTGGAGTTGCCGACGACGATGGACGGGCGGTAGATGCGCAGCGGGCTCTTCACGCGCTCGCGCACGAGCCGCTCGGACTCGAACTTGGTGCGGTGGTACGGGTGGGCCAGCTTCTGGCCCTCGTCGAACATGTCCTCGTTGAACGTGCCGTCGTCGTAGAGCCCGGCGACGGCGATCGAGGAGATGTGGTGGAAGCGGCCGACGTCGAGCCGGTTCGCGAGGTCCACCGCGTGCTGGGTGCCGCCGACGTTGATCTGCGTGTTGCTCGCCTCGTCGGCGGACATGTCGTAGATCGCCGCGAGGTGGAAGAAGTGGTCGATCTTCGGCAGCTCGGTCTCGACACCGAGGTTCGGCAGCGCGAGGTCGCCGAGCACGGGCTTGATCCGGTCGGCCTGACCCCAGCCTTCCACGAGCGTCGCGAGCTTCTCGCGGGAGCCCTCGCGTACGAGGACGTAGATGTCACCTTCACGCTCGAGCAGGCGCTCGACCAGGTGGCGACCGATGAAGCCGGTGGCGCCAGTGACGAAATAGTTCGTCAACGCTCTCTCCCTCCGTGACCGCTCACGGAGCGGAGCCTACTTTCTCTGGGCGAATCGCCGCGCACCGTCGTGCGCGGCGGTGAGTCGCTCGCGGCCGAGGGCGGCTTCCAGGGCGAGGCCCTGCTCGAGCGGGAGCGTCTCGCCTTCGAGCAGTGCGCGGCGGTCGCTGTTGGTCGTCGCGCGCGGGTGGGCGGCGATCTCCTCGGCCAGCGCGAGCGCGCGCGTGACGTGGTCGCCCGGGTCGACGAGGCGCGTGATCAGGCCGATCCACAGGGCTTCCTCCGCGTCGACGGTGCGGCCGGTGAGGACGAGGTCGAGCGCGCGGCCGGTGCCGATCACGCGCGGGAGGCGCTGCGTGCCGCCGTCGATCAGCGGGACGCCCCAGCGGCGCTCGAGGCAGCCGAAGGTGGCGGTGGTGGTGGCGACGCGCAGGTCGCACCAGAGCGCGAGCTCGAGGCCGCCCGCGACGCAGTGCCCGGAGATCGCGGCGATCGTCGGCTTGGGCGAGAGCAGGCGCGTGAAGCCCATCGGGCCGCCGGGCGCGTCGGCGTCGAGCGTGTCGAGCGCCTTCAGGTCGGCGCCGGCGCAGAAGGCCTTCTCGCCCGCGCCGGTGAGGACCATGACGGCCGCGTCGTCGTCTTCGACGAACCGGTTGAAGGCGTCCAGCAACGCCTTCGCCGTGTCTCCGTCTACGGCGTTGTGCCGCTCCGGGCGGTCGATGGTGACGACCGCCGCGGTACCACTCCGCTCGTAGCGGACTACCAACCGCCGCGAAGATCCGCGCGGGCGCGGCGGGCCTTCTCGGCGTTCCAGCGGCGCAGGCGGCGGTTCTCGAGCCGGTGGTAGGCGATCGACAGCACGAGGATCAGGACGGGGAAGCCGCCGATGATCAGGAAGCCGGCCATCGTGACCACGCGGTCGTTCGTAAGGCCCCACGTGCCCTCGCCGCCGTCCTTGCCGGGATACGCGAGCGCGGCGGGCGCGCTGAGCGCGAGCAGCCAGAGGGTGAGGAGCGCCGTACGGACCATGCGGGGCATGGTACCCCAGGGAATCCGCGAAGCGATTCCCCAAGCCGAAATGGGCACGCGCCGGCGAAGCCCGCCGCGCACATGAAGCGCCCCTATCCTCATCCGCGATGGCTGTTGTGATCGCGTCTGATCTCGCCAAGGACATGGCGGGCGAGCCCCTGCTCC
Organism: Solirubrobacter phytolaccae; assembly: GCF_027587195.1. Classification (GTDB taxonomy): domain Bacteria; phylum Actinomycetota; class Thermoleophilia; order Solirubrobacterales; family Solirubrobacteraceae; genus Solirubrobacter; species Solirubrobacter phytolaccae. The sequence continues at coordinate 75,590 of NZ_JAPDDP010000023.1, forward strand.
GGGGTGTGTCGTTCAAGCTCGAGCGCCGGGACCGGCTGACCCTGTCCGGGCGCAACGGCTCGGGCAAGACGACCCTGCTGCGCATGCTCGCGGGCGAGACCGGGATCGACGGCGGCGAGCTCGCCTTCACCAAGGGCGTGCGCGTGAAGCTGCACGACCAGCGCCCGCCGCGCGACCGTGACCTGACGCTGCGCGACTACGTGCTCGGCGGGTGCAAGGAGCTGATCGAGCTCGAGGAGGAGCTCACGGCGCTCGAGGGCAAGATGGCCGAGGGCGACATGGGCGTGTTCGACGCCTACTCGCGCGCGCAGACCCAGCTCGAGCACGCCGGCGGGTACAACTGGCGCGAGGGCGTGAACTCGACGCTGCACGGGCTCGGGTTCCGCGACGCGCACATGGAGCGCTCGCTGTCGACGTTCTCCGGCGGTGAGCTCACCCGCGCGTCGCTGGCTCGCGCGCTCGCGGGCGACCCCGACCTGCTGCTCCTCGACGAGCCGACCAACCACCTCGACATCGAGTCGCTCGAGTGGCTGGAGGCGCACCTGCAGCAGCTCGACGCCGCCGTCGTGCTCGTCGCGCACGACCGCTGGTTCCTCGAGGCCGTCGGCACGTCCGTGCTCGAGCTCGAGGGCGGGCGCTCGAAGTTCTTCAAAGGCACCTGGTACGGCTGGCGGGCCGAGAAGGCCCAGCGCGAGCTGGCCCTGGGCCGCGCGATCGAGAAGCAGGAGGCGGAGATCGCCAAGCTCCAGCGCTTCGTCGACCGCTTCAGCGCCGGCACGCGCTCCAAGCAGGCCTCCTCGCGCGCGAAGAAGCTCGAGAAGATGGACAAGCTCACGACCGACCCGAAGGACAGCAAGGGCCTCGGGTTCGCGTTCAAGCCGCCGGAGCGTTCCGGGCGGGTGATCTTCGAGCTCGAGGACGGCACGCTGAAGATCGGGGAGCGCACGCTGCTGCACGATGCCGAGATGTGGCTCGAGCGCGGCGAGCACGTGTCGCTCGTCGGCGCGAACGGCTCCGGCAAGTCCACGCTCATCTCGGCGCTGACCGGCAAGCGCGAGCTCGACGCCGGCAAGCTGCGTCGCGGGCACAACGTCAACCTCGGGCTGCTCGCCCAGCACGCGGAGGAGTTCCAGCAGGGACGCACCGTGCTGGAGGCCTGCGTCCGCGCGACTAAGCTCACGCCCAACAACGCGCGGTCGCTGCTCGGCAAGTTCCTGTTCAGCGGTGAGGACGCGGAGAAGCCGCTCGACGGGCTCAGCGGCGGTGAGCGTCAACGGCTGTCGCTCGCGATCCTCGTCAGCAGCGGCGCCAACGTCCTGATCCTCGACGAGCCGACCAACCACCTGGACCTGGAGAGCCGCGAGGCGCTGGAAGCCGCGCTGCAGCAGTTCCAGGGCGCGCTCGTGTTGGTGTCGCACGACCGCGCGCTGCTCGACGCCGTCGGCACGCGCACCGTCGCGCTCGAGGATCAGACGTTGCACTCCTACGTCGGCGGCTGGCCCGAGTACGTGCGCGTGCGCGAGGAGCGCGCGGACGCCGCGAAGTCCGCCAAGCAGGCGAAGAAGTCCGCGCCGGCGAAGGCCGCCGCCGCGGCCGCTCCGACGCCGGCCGCCAAGCCCGTGGCCCGGTCCAAGAACGAGCAGGCCAAGGCCAAGAAGCTCGAGTCGCAGATCGAGAAGGCCGAGGCCGCGCTCGCCGCGCTCGAGGCGGAGCTCGCCGACCCGTCAGCGTGGAACGACCCGCGCTCGGCCGCCAAGTCCACCGAGCGCCACACCGAGGCCAAGAAGACGCTCGAGGCGCTGTACGCCCAGTGGGAGACGGTTGCGAGCTGAGTACCCGCACACGCTGTCCATCCCCACGCGGTGGATGGACAACGACGTCTACGGGCACGTCAACAACGTCCAGTACTACTCGTACTTCGACACCGTCATCAACGAGTACCTGATCCGCGAGGGCGGGCTGGACATCCACGCGGGCCCGGTGCTCGGGGTGTGCGCGGAGTCGCACTGCACCTACGCGGCCGCGATCGCGTTCCCGTCGGTGGTCACAGCCGGGCTGCGGGTGGCTGAGCTGGGACGCTCGAGCGTGCGCTACGAGCTCGCGCTGTTCGACGGCGAGGCCGACGAGCCCGCCGCGACGGGTTGGTTCGTGCACGTCTTCGTGGACCGGGAGACCCGGCGGCCAGCCGAGATCACGGGCCGGATGCGCGCCGCGCTACAGGCGCTTGTGAACGAAGCCTAACTGGGGAGCGATCCGGGTACAGGCGCGGTCGCCATGCGTTATGCCGCCCCGCTCATCGTGCTGTTGACCTGGTTGTTCGCCGCCCCCGCGAGCGCGGCCGTCGTGCCCGGACACGTGACGATGGTCAGCGAGCGAGGAGAGTCGATCGGCAAGGGCGCGCACCGGCTTTACGACACCGCCGAGGGCGACTGGGTGGGCGCGACGGTGGCCGACGACGGGAACGCGATCGACGTGTTCGTCAACGGCGGGCCCGAGGGCGACAACTTCGACCTCGAGTTCGGGGCCAAGCGGGGTGAGCCTCTGGTGCCGGGCGTCTACACCGGCGCGGAGAACTTCGGCGACCCGGCCAAGCCGAAGATCCAGATCCACGGCGACGGTCGCGCGTGCAACTTCGCGAGCGGCTCGTTCGAGGTGCGCGAGCTCGCGATCGGCGCGGACGGGACCGTCCAGCGCGCGTGGATCCTGTACGAGCAGGTCTGCGAGCAGGGTCGCCAGCGGCTGTTCGGCGAGGTCCGGATCGGCGCGCCGGCGGCTGTCGGGCCGCAGGTGATGCCGACCATCGCGCGCTTCCCCGCGGTCGACGTCGGCTGGGGCGGGCCCACCGTGCAGGTGGTCGCCAAGCCGGCGGCGGGCGGGCGGATCGTGCGCGCGGAGCTGGCCGGCGCCGCGGCCGCGGACTTCGTCGTGCGCGACGATCGCTGCTCGGGCGCGACCGTGGCGACCGGCACGGCGTGCGAGGTGTGGGTGCGCTTCATGCCCAAGTCGGCGGGGACGCGGCTCGCGACGCTGCGGGTGACGGACGCCGCGGGCGGGACGACCGACGTGCCGGTGCAGGGCTTCGCCTACGGCGGCCAGCGGTCGTTCGTCATCGACAGCGACCCGTTGGGCAACCGGTACGCGTACGGCGCCGAGGCGTACTCGGACGCGCGCTGGGCGGACGTCGACGGACCGCGCCGCGGCCTGAACGTGAGCGTCATCGACGCCGAGGACCGCAACTGGAACCTGCACCTGACGGGCGCGCCGCTCGAGGCCGGGCGCACGTACAGCGGCGGGATCGAGCTGTACGCGCTCGGCTGGTGCGAGCGGCACGGCGGGACGTTCACCGTGCACGAGCTGACCTATGACGCGGACGGCGTGCGTACGCTCGACATCTCGTTCGACCACCACTGCCAGGACAACCCGAACGGGACGCGCGGGCGCGTGAAGTGGCGGGCGGGCGACACGACGCCGCCCGCGCCGTGGATGGTCGCGCGGGTCGGCGCGACCGATCGCGCGGCCGTGGTGGCGGGGCCGCCCGCGCCGGCCGTGACGGCCGCAGCGCGCGACGTCGACGGTGACGGTGGTCAGCGAGCCCGGCGACTACATCGGGGCGGGTGTGGCGCGCACGTTCGACGCGAGCGCGGGTGACTTCTTCCAGCCGCGCCTGCGTCCTGACGGCGCGCTGGACCTCGTGGTCGAAGGCGGCCCGTACGACGAGATCTTCTTCTTCACGCTCGCCGCGCCCAACGGCGAGCCGCTCGTGCCCGGCGTGTACGCGCGGGCAGGGCGCAGCTACGTGCGTGGGCGGCCGGAGATCGACATCTGGAGCGAGCCGCGCGCGTGCGAGGCCGTCGGCGAGTTCGAGGTGCGCGACATCGCCGTCGCGCCGGACGGGACGGTCGAGCGCGCCTGGATCATCTTCCGCCAGAACTGCGAGCACGAGCCGTCGATGTTCGGCGAGATCCGGATCGGCCAGCCCGCCGCAACCGGGCCGCGGGCGGTGCCCGGGTTCGTGCGCTGGCCGGCGGTCGACGTGGGGGAGACGGGTCGCAACGTGCCCGTGCGCGTGGCGCCCGCGGGTGGGCGGATCGAGGCCGTCGAGGTGATCGGCGCCGGCGCGAGCGACTTCCCGGTGCGCACGAACGGCTGCGCCGCCGCGGCGGCTCCGTGCACCGTGACGCTCGGGTACAAGGCGGCCGCGCCCGGGACCCAGCGCGCGTGGCTGCGGATCACCGACAGCACGGGTGCGCGGACCGACGTGCCGCTCCAGGGCTTCGCCTACGGCGGCGAGACGGGCGTGACGATGACCTGGCCCGGCTACGGCACGTCGAGCCTCGGGCCCGACGCGTCCTGGCTCCTCGAGGTCAACCGCACCCGCGCCCGGATCGACGTCGAGGGCGAGGATGACTCCACGCGCAGGAACTTCCGCTTCGAGCCGTCGAGCGGCGACATCCTCGCGCCCGGCACGACCTACTCCAGCCCGTTCACCAGCTTCGGACCCGCGTTCAGCCAGGCCAGCGGCGGCTCCGCGTGCTCGGGCCCCGGCAGCTACACGGTGCACGACCTCAACATCCTCCGCGGCGAGCTCAAGTCGCTGTGGATCTCGTTCAAGCGCGACTGCGGCCCGTACGTGGAGGGCACGATCAAGTTCCGCCTGGGCGATCGGACGCCGCTCGCGCCGTGGCTCGTCTCCGGGCCGGTGACCGACACGGGCCTCGCCCCGGGCGCGGAGCCGACCCCGACGCCCACGCCGACGGCGACGCCCACGGCGACCGCGACCGTGACACCCACGGCAACGGCGACCACGACCGCCACGGCGACGCCCACCGCGACCGCGACCGCGACGGCCACGGTGACTGCGACGCCCACGGCGACGGCGACGGCGACTGCGACGCCCGCGGCCACGACGCCCACGCCCGTGGCGATCGCGACGCCCGAGCCGACGGCCCTCCCCGCGCCCGACTCACGCGCCCGCGGGGCGGACGCGGCTCCGTTGTCCTCGTCGCGCACGTCAGCGGTCGAGCGTGCGGCCGCCCGGGTCCTCGCGAGCCAGCGCCGGCTGTCGGCCGCCGTCAAGCGGCTGAGCCCACGGCGCGTCGCCGCCGTGCGCAGCGCCAGCCGCCGGCTCGGCGTGGACCTTCGCGCGCACCGCGCGGCGCTCGTCGCGGCGGGGGCGAGCACGCGCGCCGTCGACCGGCAGCTCGCCGCCAACCTGACCCTCCAACGACAGCTGCGCCGCTACGAGCGCGGCAAGGACCGGCCCGCGGCGGCGAAGGCCATCGCCCGTGCCGCGAGCCGGATCTCCGCCTAGAACTCGACGAGCTGGAGCGCTTCGCGCCGGCGGCGCAGGAACTCGCGGTTGTGGTCGACGACGATCCGGCCGAGCTGGGCGCGCGCGGTGCGCTCGTCGAGGTCGAACTGCATCGCGAGCTCGCCGGGCGTGACGCGCACGACGCGCGCGACGGCCTTGACCGGCGGCGCGTCCGGGTCGACGTCGATCGAGACGTGCAGGTCGTCGCCGACGTTCGCCCGTAGCGGCGTGGTCGCGAGGACGCCGTCCGCGCTCACGTCGACGCTGCGCCCGGTCACGACCTCGGTCGAGTTCATGTGCCCGATCCGCATCCGGTAGTCGGCCTTGATGCGGGTCGCGCTGCGTCGGTTGAGCCCGATCCCGTCGGCGACGGTGAAGCGCACGTCGCCGGTGTCGCGACGGTGCACGAGCGTGCCTTTGAGCGCCATCAGCCCGCTGTCCGTGGGATAGGTGACGAGCGACCCGCGTACGACCGCAGGCAGGCGTGCCTGGTCGGCCAGGTCGACGAACTCGAGGGCCGCGGTCGCGCCGACGATGGCGACGACCTGGGCGTCGAAGACGTCCAGCGTGCGCGCTTCGCGCGCTTCGAACGGGACGTTGACGGTGACGAAGTCGAACTCGGACAGGCGGTTCATGGCTGGCTCGGATCTCGAAGGGGAGGAGGTGTCAGGAACGCATCAGCGGGCGCTGTAGCGGAGCGTGTCGGAGAGCGGCGCGGGCCGCCCGATGTGGTAGCCCTGGCCGTAGTCGACGCCGAGCTCGCACAGCAGCGCGAGCGTCTCCGCGTCTTCCACGCCCTCGGCGACGGTCTTCTGGCCGAACCCGCGCGCGAGCGAGACCACCGCGCGCACGACGTGCTGGCTGGCCGGGTTCTGCGGCAGGTCGCGCACGAAGTCGATGTCGATCTTCAGGTAGTCCACGGGCAGCCGCTTCAGGTAGGTGAAGCCGCCGTAGCCCGTCCCGAAGTCGTCGAGCGCGACGCGGCAGCCGAGGCGCTTGACGCGCTCGACGAACACGCACGCCGCCGCCTCGTCCTTGAGCAGCGCCGTCTCGGTGATCTCGAACACGATCAGCGACGGCTCCGCGCCGACCGCGGCGAGCTGGCGCGCAACGAACCCGTACAGGCTCGGATCGCCGAGCGAGTGCGCCGACAGGTTGATCTCGACGGGGTGGCCGGCGCGCGCGATCCGCGCGGCCTGCGTGATCACCCAGCGGTCGATCTCGGCGATGATCCCGTGCTGCTCGGCCGCCGGCAGGAAGAGCCCGGGCGGCACGAGCGCACCGTTGCGGTCCCGCATGCGGATCAGCAGCTCGTGTTGCACCGTCAGGCCGGTCACGACGTCCACGATCGGCTGCGCGTGCAGTTCGAAGCGGTCGTCGTCGAGCGCCTCGAGGCAGCGCCCGTACCAGAGCGCCGACTCGCGTTCGCGCTGGACCTGCATCGCCCGTGACTTGCGCTCGGTGACGTCGGTGCCGGCGGCGTAGATCCGCTCGCCGTCGGCGTAGCCCGTCCAGCGCAGCCACCGGAACGTGCCGTCGGCGCGCCGGCAGCGCACCTCGAGCGGCTCCACCTCGGCCCACGCGCCGGCCGTGCCGGTCGTGTGCGCCCGGAAGTGCACGCGCGCCTCTTCGTGGTCGTCGCTATGGATCAGGTCGAGGAGCCCGAGCTTGGAGAGCTCCTCGCGGGAGTAGCCGAGCAGAAGCTCCCACGCCGGGTTGGCGTCCAGCAGTCGACCGTCTTGGTCGGCAATGCACAGGAGATCGCTCGACAGGCGCCAGAACACGGATGCCTCTGGCCTGGCCTCCGCCGCCGGGGGCGGGATCAACGTTGCTGACATGTCGTGATGCCTCGGCACTTCGTGGAATGGTCAGGATCAGTTGGCGGTTTTGTCGCCGGAGTGGAAGTTTTGAGTGGTGTCATGCACGCTCACACCACGCTTGCCGCCGTGCTTGGTGACGTACATGGCGGCGTCCGCACGGCGCAGCAGCTCGTCGCCGTCGACCGTGCCGCTGGGCGCCAGGGCCAGGCCCAGGCTCGCGCCCACGGCCACCTCGCGCCCCTCGAAGGGCACCGGCGCCCGCAGCGCCTTGAGCAGTCGCTCGGCGACGATCAGCGCCTCGCGCTCACCCACGTCGAGCAGCAGCACCGCGAACTCGTCCCCACCCAGACGGGCGGGCGTGTCCTCGCTGCGCAGCGCCTGGTCGAGGCGTTCGCCGACGGCGCGCAGCACCGCGTCACCCGCCTCGTGGCCATGCGTGTCGTTGATCGGCTTGAAGTCGTCGAGATCGATGTAGATCACGGCGGCCGCGCCCTGCCGGCGGGTGAGCGCGTGACGCAGGCGGTCCGTGAACAGCATGCGGTTCGCGAGCCCGGTCAGCGGGTCGTGGAACGCCCGGTGCTCGAGCTCGTCGCGCAGCACCTGCAGCTCGCGCACCTCGCGCCCCAGCCGGTCACGGCCCAGCATCGAGCCGGACTGCTGGGCGAGCGTCTCGAACAGACGCCGGTCCGCGCGGTCGAAGCCGGAGCCGGCGACGAGCAGCGCTCCCAGAGCACCGTCGTCGCCGGCCAGCGGTGCGACCATCGCCCCGGCGAAGCCCTGCTCGCGCAGGTGCTCGCCCAGCGCGCCCTCTGCGCCGGCGGGGGTGACGGTCGCGTGCGGGCCGAGCGCGCGCAGCTCGGCCGCAAGGTCGGGCGCTTCCAGCGAGCTGGTCCCCACGTGCCCGTCCAGGGAGACGGACACGTGCGCGAGCTCCTCCTCGCCGATCAGCAGCGCCTCGGCGGCCTCCGCCTGGAACGCGTCCAGCGACCGCGCGAGCACACCCGCGAGCCCGAGCTGCGGGTCCGGCGTGCGCGCGAGCACGCGCGCCGCGTCGTGCAGCAGCTCGAGGCTCATGTGCCGCCCGCGCTCGATGCTGTACGCGCGGTAGGAGACCAGCAGCGCGCCGGCGACCGGGAGCAGCGTGACCGCCGCCCACACGTCGGCGGCCAGCACCGCCGCGAGCGCGAGCCCGAGGGAAGCGGCGGCCGCGGCCATCGGGCACGAGGACGCCAGCATCGCGGCGAGCCGGCGCGGCGTGATCCGCTCACCCGACAGCACCATCGCCAGCGCGATCGCCGCGACCGAGGTGACCGACGCCGCGAGCACGCCCACGTACACGCCGATCCACACCCACAGCCGTGACGCCTCCGGTCCCGCGAGCGCGTGCAGCACGGCCGCGGCCGCGGAGCCCGCGAGCAGGAACAGCGCGACGTTGAACACGAGCCGCACCGGCCGCAGCCGCCCGAGCGCGAGCGCCAGCGCCGCCCCGGTCGCCCAGGCGAGGACGACCGCGAGCGGCGAGACGAAGCTCAGCCCGACGACCAGCGGGATCTCCGCCAGCGTGAACGAGTGCGCGCCGCGGCGGAAGTGGAAGTGCACGACGCACGCCTCGGCGAGCGCGAACACGGCCACGAGCAGCCACCACGGCAGCGCCGGGCCGGCCGTCGCCGCCGGCAGGCCCGCCAGCGCCACGCACGCGGGCGCGGCGAGGGCGAGCAGGCCGGCGTTGAGCAGCCAGACCCGCGCGTCGGTGCGGAGCGAGCGGAGCATCAGCCCCAGAGCGACGTCGTCCAGCGGGATGCGGTCCAACGCGACGCGGTCCAGCGCGAGGCCGTCCAGCGCGACGCGGTCCAGCGGGACGCCGTCCAGCGCGAAGCGGTCCAGCGGGACGCGGTCCAGCGCGAAGCGCGCCAGCGGCCGCCGTTGGGCCGGTCGTTCTCGACCGCGAACTGCACGCCGATCCGCCCCGCGAAGAACCCGCCGAGGGACCGCGGCCAGCGCTGGTCGGCGTTGACCGCCGGGGCGCCCACCGCCGTCTGCAGGTTGATCAACCCGGCGCCCTGGAGCCTCGGGTCGACGCCCGCGAGCGGCGTCGCGCTCGCCTTCAGCACGGCCTTGATCTCGTCCGGCTTGAGCTGCGGGCGCACCTGCAGCAGGCGCGCGACGGCGCCCGTCACGACCGCCGCGGCCTGCGAGGTGCCGCTCCCGCGGAACGACGTCTCACCGATCCGTGCCTGCGGGAACGCCTCGTCGAGCACGCCGCCCGGGACGCGCAGGGAGACGATGCCGACGCCCGGCGCGATCACGTCCGGCGCACGCTGCGCGCTGCCGCGGCTCGAGAAGTCCGCGATCCGGTCGTCGGCCGGGGCGGGCGTGTCGAGCGTGTCGTCGGCGCCGACCGCGATCACGTACGGGTCGAACGCCGGGCTGTCGAGCGCGGTGGTCGTCGGCCCGCCGTTGCCGGCGGAGGTGACGACCACGATCCCGCGCTGCCAGGCGACCTCGACGGCCGCGGCGAGCGGGTCGACGCGGTAGTTGCCGGGCGTGTCCGCGCCGAACGCGAGGTTCAGCACGCGGATCCCGAGCTCGGGACGCTGGGCGTTGCGCACGGTCCAGTCGATGCCGGCGAGGACGGACGACAGCGCCGTCGCACCCTCGTGGTCGGCGACTTTGACGCTGACGAGCCGCGCGCCCGGCGCGAGGCCGGCGAACCCGGTCGCCGCGTCCTGGCCGGCGATCACGCCCGCGAGGTGCGTGCCGTGGCCGAAGCCGTCACGGCGCGCGAGGTCCGGGTCGCGGGCCTCGGACGAGAAGTCGGGGCCGACCACCACGTTGCTCGTGGCGAGGCCCGGTACCGCGGTCACGCCCGAGTCGATCAGCGCGACGCCGACCCCGGCGCCGGTAGCAGTGTCGACGGCGCCGACCGCCTGGCGGACGAGGCTCATGCGCACACCGGCGTCGGCGTCCGCGCCGTCGGCCTCGCTGAGGCGCAGCGGCGTGTCGACGACGACGGCACGGACGCCGGGCTCGGCGCGCAGCGGCGCGAGCGCCTCGGCGGGCACGGTCGCCGTGAATGCGTCGATGGTCGGCAGGCGATGCTCGACCTGGCCGCCCGCCGCGCGGACGGCCGACTCGGCCGAGACGCCGGCCTCCTGCATGACGATCACTGAGGTGGTGGCGGCTTGCGCTCGCTCTACCGACACGAGGGCGGTGAGCGCCGCGAGGCCGGTGACGAGCGCCGGTCGCATCCGGCGGCTGAAAGCTTGGCTCACTGAGGTCTCCTTCGGGGCGGGCCGGTCATCCATGCCGACCCATCCGAGTCCGTCGTCAGCGCCGCCGAGGGGGTGAGCGACTGAAAGTCTGCGCGTGAGCTTTGACAGTGCCGTGGTAGGTTTGGCCTGCCGGTGAGAGTTTTTGAGCGGTGGCCGGAAAACTGCCACCCCTCCCCCGATTCCACCATCTGACGGGGCGTCGCCGCCAATCCGGGATGACCGGATCAACTCCACACATGGTTCGCCGCTCAGCCGGGCATTGCGCTGCGCTGAAACGCATGGAAGGCGTACTGAACATGGACGACGGTGTCGTGAAGGAGGCGCAGGGCCTTGGAGCGTTGGCGCGCCAGGTCGGTCAGCGCTTTGGGTCCGGGAGCGCGATCTTCCTCCGGTCCGACGTGCGCAAGACCTTCGTGGCGGTCGCCGGCTTCCACCCCGACCTCGACGTCATGGCGCACTTCGAGGAGTTCTTCGGTGAGACGACCGGCTTCGGTGGCCGGCGCATCTTCAACCTCCTGGAGGCCGGCGGGTCGGCCGTCGCGTCCGGCACGCCGCAGCAACTCGACCACTGGCTCGGCTCACCGGCGAGCTACGCGACGCGGACGGGGCTTGACTCAGTGGTGATCACCTCGGTTCGCGGCCGTGACGGGCACGTCATCGGTGGGTTGATCGCGGGGCGGCACGGCGGCGAGCGCTTCAAGCGCCATGACCTGGAGGCGCTCGAGAGGCTCGCCGCGGCGGCGACGGACGTCGTCGAGCACGAGCGGCTCGCGTGGGAGCTCGAGGCGCGCGCCGCGGCCGAGGCGCGGATCGCCCGGGAGCTGGAGCTGTCCAAGCAGCGGTTCGCGTCCGCCTTCCGCCACGCGCCGGTGGCGCTGTCGCTGTTCTCGCTCGGGCCGGGCGCCGGCATCATCGAGTGCAACCCGCAGCTCGCGACGCTGCTCGCCACGACCGTGGAAGGGCTTCTCACCCACACGGAGCCGGCCCAGTTCGCGCACCCCGACGACCGCGCCGCCCTGCGCGCGGCGGTGGAGGAGCTGCTCGGCGACGGCCGGCCGGAGGCCGTGACGATCGACCTGCGGGTGCTGCCCGCCTCGGGTGCGCCGATCCCGTGCCGGATGTCCCTGTCGCTCGTCCGCGACCGCACCGGTACGCCCCTGTACGGCGTCTGCCAGATCGTCGACGTCTCGGCCGCGCTCCGTGACCAGGAGCGGCTCGAGCATCACGCGCGCTGCCAGCGCGCGCTCGCCGCGATCGGCCGCCGCGCCGTCGAGGAGACGAGCTGGAAGGGGCTGATGGCGAGCGCGCTGCCGGCACTGGTCGAGGCCCTCGAGGTCGACGCGGCCTGCGTGCTGGGCACGACGCCCGACGGCACCCTGCACGTGGTCGCGGGCGCGTCCGGGTTCGAGGTCGGCGCAGTGCTGCCGGACGCGCCGGTCGCGCTCGCCACGCGCGAGCTGCCGGTCGCCTGGCTCGAGCGCGGGGTGCGCGCGGCGGTCGTCGCGCCGATCGTGCCGCGGACGGCGTGGCTGGCCGTCTTCAGCCGCGCCGGCGACGACACGCTGCTGCGCGAGGAGCTCGCGTTCGTGGAAGCCGCCGCGCACCTGCTCGCCGCGGCCGAGGAACGGCGTGAGGCCGAGGCGGGCGCGCGCCGCCGCGCGCTGCTGGACCCGCTGACCGGGCTGCCGAACCGCACCCTGTTCGGCGACCGGGTCGCGCACGCCGTGCGCAAGGCCGCGCGCGAGCAGACGGCGCTCGCGGTGATCGCGGTCGACATCAACCGCTTCACCGACGTCAACGAGACGTTCGGGCACGGCACGGGCGACGAGCTCATCCGGGCCGTCGCCGACCGCCTGGCCGAGGCGCTGCGCGCGAACGACTCGCTCGCGCGGATCGGCGGCGACGAGTTCGGCGTGCTGTGCGAGGCCGTCGGCGACGAGCGTGGGGCGCTCGCGGTCGTGCGGCGGCTGATGCGCGCGTTCGACGCGCCGATCGTGATCGGGGAGCGCACGCTGCACGTCACGGCGAGCCTCGGCATCTCGCTCGCGAAGGGGAGCGAGGCGAACGCGCAGTCGCTCACGCGGGACGCCGACACCGCGATGCATCGCGCGAAGGAGCGCACCGGCACCGCTTACGAGCTGTTCGACCTGGCCATGCGCCGGCGGGTCGTGCAGCGGCTCGAGCTCGAGCAGGACCTGCGGCACGCGCTCGACCAGCAGCAGCTCGTCCTGCACTACCAGCCGCTCGTCTCGCTCCAGCAGCGGCGGATCGTCGGCGTCGAGGCGCTCGTGCGCTGGCAGCATCCGGAGCGCGGGATGATCTCGCCCGCCGAGTTCATCCCTGTCGCGGAGGAGACGGGGCTGATCGTCCCGATCGGCTCGTGGGTGCTCGAGGAGGCCTGCCGCCAGCTCGCGCGCTGGCACAGCGACTCCGAGCTCGAGCCGATCTACATGTCGGTCAACCTCTCGGGCCGCCAGCTCGCCGTGCCCGGGTTGACGGACGAGGTCGCGGCGACGCTGCGGCGCTCGGGCATCCCGCCGAGCATGCTCGCGCTCGAGCTGACCGAGACCGTGCTGATGGCGGAGACGACCTCACCCGCCGCGATCCTGCAGACGCTGCATTCCCTCGGCGTGAAGCTGCTGCTCGACGACTTCGGGACGGGCTACTCGTCGCTGAACTACGTCAAGCGCTTCCCCCTGCACGGCCTGAAGGTCGACCGCTCGTTCATCGCCGGCCTGCCCGGCGACGAGAGCGACCGCGCGATGCTCCGCGCGATCCTCAGCATGGCCAGCGCGCTCGACATCGCGGTGCTCGCCGAGGGCGTCGAGACGCTCGAGCAGGCCTCCTGGCTCGCGGGCATGGACTGCGACGTCGCGCAGGGCTTCGGCCTGGCCCGGCCCGCGCCGGCCGAGGTGATCGGCGCGCTGCTCCGCCAGGGCCTGCCGCCCGAGCGCCTGCGCTGGACGCTCGACCCGGGCCCGGACCACGAGCGCGACGAGGACCGCTCCAGCGGCGGGGGCGGGGCGACGGTGCCGCTGAGCGAGGCCGCCGAAGCGCTCGGCGTCTCGGCCAGCACGCTGCGCCGCTGGGCCGACGCCGACCGCATCGAGGCGATCCGCACGCCCGGCGGCCACCGCCGCTTCCCGGTCTCCGAGGTGCGCCGGCTCTCCCAGCAGACCGCCTCACGCCCGCGCGGCAGCCTGCGCGTGGTCGAGTTCCCGACGCGCCCACTCGCCGTGCTCGCCGAGCTGCTCGAGCACCGCGGCGACCTCGTCACGGCGGTCGCGGCGTCGATCTACCGCCCCGGCCGCCCCGGCTGGTTCGCCTCCGACGCCGCCTCCGGCCTGCTGTCCGCCTGGGTCACGGCGCTGCTCACCTCGGCGCAGAGCGGCCGCTACGAGGGCGCGCTCGAAGCCACGCAACGCCTGATCGCGCAGGCCGACTACGCGGGCGCCGGCCTGCTCGAGCGCCACCAGTTCCTCGAGCGTGCCCGCGACGCGTGGCTGCGCGAGCTGCGAGAGCGCCGGGCGAGCCAGGCCGACCTGCTCGACGCGCGCCGCCTGCTCGTCCGCCTGAGCCACACCGTGCTCGAGGAGCGCGCGGACACCTAGTGATGTATCGCTACGTAGGCCCGGACGAGCTGCGCGCGCTGTCGGGCACCGGCACGGCGATCAGCACGCACGCGGCGCTCGTGAGCTGGCTGGACGCGGCGGACGAGCGCGAGCCGGACGGCACGATCCCGGCGACGTTCGTGGTCGGCGTCGACGGCACGCTGCGGCTCGCGCCACGCAGCTCCGAGCACGTGGCGTGCGTGGAGGGCGCGGACGTGCTCGCGGCCGGAGAGCTGTTCTTCGACGGGGCCGAGGTGGTCGGCGCGACCAACCAGTCGACGGGCTACTGCCCTGAGCCGGCGTCGTGGCCGGTGGTCGCCGAGGCGCTCGACGCGCTCGGCGTCTCCCACCCGGGCGAGTACACGGCGGCGTTCACGTTCCGCCGCTGCGACGCCTGCGGCACGCTGAACGTGGTCAAGGACGGCTGGTTCGTGTGCGGCGTCGACCTGCCGCTCACATGAACCAGAGGACGCCGAGCAGCGCGAACGTCGCGGCGGTCAGCACGGAGCCGAGCGCGAAGAGCGCTCGCGTGGGACGGAACACGCCCACGAGCAGGACCAGGATCGCGAGCCCGCCGGGGATGAACGCGGCGAGGAACTGCGGCGTCCGCGTGACCTCCTCGGTGCGGTTCCAGGGGAGGCTCGCGTCGCTGGTCTGGCACGGCTCGACGGGGACGTCGTCCTCGCCGAGGCGCTCCAGGCGGTTGACATACTCGTCGCCCACGTAGGCGCCCGGCGAGACGGGCTCGCTCGCCCACATCAGGCAGTAGCGGCCGTCGGCGTCGGTCGAGAAGCCGCCGACGTCCGGCTCGCCGACCCGCGACTCGAACCGCACGGTGAAGTCGGTGTCGGCGAGCACGCGTCCGTCGCGCGTCTCGAGCACGCCCTGGTAGGTCGTGTCCTTCTCGGCGCTCTCGGCGCAGTAGGACGTGTCCCAGCCGCAGGTGACGTTGCCGACCGCCCAGTGCAGGAACACGAGCAGGCCGGCGATCAGCAGCACGGCGATGAACGCAAGGCGGGGCGTCAGGCCTCCTCGCGCCGGCGCACGGTGAGGAGGGCCACGCAGGCCATCAGCACCATCACCGCGGCTCCGGTCCAGTAGGCATCGGCAACACCATCGGTACCCGCCGCGACGTGCTGCGCAACCGAAGCGGTCGGCGCGACGAGCGAGACGTGCGCGACGATCGCGCCGAGCACGGCGATGCCGATCACGCCGCCGACCTGGCGGACGGTCTGGACGATGCCGCTCGCCTGGCTGCGCTCACGCGGGTTCGCGGCGCCGAGGGCGTCGGTGGTGGCGGGGGAGATCGTCATGCCGATGCCCACGCCCATCACGATGTAGCCGGGGATCAGCCGGTCGTAGTCGTGCGCGGGCAGGTGGTAGGCGAGCCAGGCGAGGCCGGCGCCGATCAGCAGCGAGCCGATGACGAGCAGCGGGCGCGGGCCGATCTTGTCGTACAGGCGGCCGGCCTGGGGCGCGACGAGCAGCAACGGGATCGTCAGCGGCAGCATCGCGACGCCGGCGTGGATCGCGCTGAAGCCGAGCACCTGCTGCGACCACACGGCGCCGAACACCGACGCGCCGACGAGCGCGAACTGCACGCCCGCGAGGATCAGCGAGTTCGGGCCGAAGTTGCGCAGGCGGTAGAGCTTGAGCTCGACGAGTGGCGCGGGCGCCTTCGTCTCCCAGAACAGGAAGGCCGGGATGAGCACCGCGGCGGCGGCGAGCAGCGCGATCACCGCGGGCGATCCCCAGCCCCAGGTCTGGCCCTGCATGAGCCCGAGAACCAGCGTGCCGAGGCCGACGATCAGGAGCGGGATGCCGACCCAGTCGATCGCGTGCGCGGGGATCTTCTGACGCGGGCGCTTGGGGAGCGTGTAGTGGGCGGCGACGAGCGTCGCGAGGCCGATCGGGAGGTTGATGAAGAACACCGCGCGCCAGCTGACGCCCTGGGTGAGCAGGCCGCCGATGAGCGGGCCGAGCGCGAGGAAGACCATCGAGACGCCGGTGTAGATGCCCATCGCCTTGCCACGCTCGCGGGCGTCGAACGCGTTGATCAGCAACGCGCCGGTCGACGGGATCATCATCGCCGCGCCGATGCCCTGCAGGCCGCGCGCGATCAGGATCTCGCGCTCGTTGCTCGCGACGCCGCAGAACGCGGAGGCGAGGAAGAACAGCGCGGAGCCGGCGCGGAACGTGCGCTCGGCGCCGAGCAGGTCCGCGACCCGCCCGCCGAGCGCGACGAACACGGCGAGCAGCAGCAGGTACGCGTTGACGACCCACTGCACGCCCGCGGTCGAGAGCCCGAGGTCGTGCTGCATCGTCGGCAGCGCGACGGAGACGACGGTCTGGTCGATCATGATCATCGACAGCGAGCCCGTCATCGTGGCGAGCACCCACCAGCGGCGCGAGGAAGGCGCCGCGGTGCGGGGAAGGACGGCCGCGGCGCTCATGCGGCCACCGGGGTGGCGGCGTTGCCGTCGTTCGCGTCGGCCATCGCGCTCGTGCGCTTGGAGGCCCAGATCACGAGCGCGACGGGCAGCGCCCAGTTGAAGATCAGGTTCGAGCGCTGCGTGTCGATCGAGCCGGCGATGATGTGCAGCGGGACCATGGCGGCGAACACGCCGCCCCACATCGCGGTCAGGGAGCGGTTGAGCGCCTTGAAGCGCGGCGAGGACCAGTAGGCCTCCGGGACGGACTCACGGGCGTACTGCTCGGTGAACGGGGTGAACAGCAGCGAGCCGAACGCGATCACGGCCAGCAGCGCGGCGGCGATCCCGCGGCCGTAGCGGCCGAGCTCATCAGCGGTGTTGGCGTCGGCCGCGAAGGCGACGACGGTGATGCCCACGAACGCGACGACGGCGCCGAGCTCGAGGATCTTCGGGCGGCGGGTGACGATGCCGGGGAGGGCGACGCCGACCGACGCGATCAACGCGACGACGGCGGCCACGTCCACGCTGGCGTAGTGGACGAGGAGGGAGAAGGCGACCCACGGGATCAACGCGAAGAAGATGCCGGGGCTCCGAGGCGAGGGGGAGGAGGTCATGGGAGGCAATCTCCCGCCGTTCGGCCCTCCGGTCGTCAGTAGCGCATTACGTAATCGCGTGAGTACGTACCTACGTACCGTGCAGCTCGCGACGGTCGTTGAGCCCGAGCTTCTGCAGGCTGCGGTAGACGTGCGTCTCCACCGTGCGCACGGAGAGCACGAGCCGGTCGGCGATCTCCGCGTTGCTGAGCCCTTCCGCGACGAGCCGCGTGACCTGCTGCTCGCGCACGGTGAGCTCGATCGCCGCCGTGTCCAGCCCGTCGACGTGGGGCGGCTCGACGCCCTGGTCGGGGACGTGGAGCTCCCGGGCACGGGCGGCCGCGCGGCGAGCGGAGTCCCGGCGGCCGTCGCGGACGTACGCCGCCGCGGCTTCGGTCGCGGCTTCGACGGCGTAACGGAGCGCCCCGATCGTCGCGAACGTCTCGGCGGCGTCGAGGAGTGCCGCGCCGTCGTTCGTCGCCCGAGCCTGCGCGTGGGCTCTGTACGCGTCGATCAGCCGTGAGCGGGCCCCGAGCGCTTCGAGGAGCGGGGCCACGTTCGCGCCCGCCCGCAGCGCCTCGTACGCGAGGACGGCGGCGAACGTGGGCGAGGTCGACTCCTCGGCGGCGGCGAGCAGGAAGCGCGCGGCCTCGGGGCCGTTGCGCCTCCGCAGCACCCAGCCTTCGGCGCGCTTGAGGTGCGGGACCTGCGTGGGGAGCAGCGTGCGTGAGTCCACGCGGGCGTGGAGCGCGGCCAGCCGCGCGGTGGCGGCGTCGAAGTCGGCGATGGCGATCGCGGTCGCCTCGAGCGCGACGGACGCGCCGAACGAGTCGCGCCGCGCAAGGTGGATCTCGGCCTCCGCGAGCCAGCGCGCGGTGTCCTTCTCGCGGCCCTGGACGTAGGCGAGGCGGGCGAGCGTGAGGGCGGCGAGCCCCGCGGCCTCGTGGTCGCTGCCGCGGACGCCGTCGCGCAGCACGCGGCCGGCGTAGGTCTGGAGCGCGGGCCAGTCGTCGCCGCTCTCCAGCGCGACGGCCGTGTGCGCGGCGAGCATCGCCGCGTCCCCGAGGTGCCGGAGCGGCACGGGCGGGGTGAACGTGCGCGTGAGCGCGGCCGCCTCGTCGGCCTGGCCCGCCAGCAGGAGGGCGACCGCGCGCTGCGCGTGCAGCAGGCCCCGCGCCTCGTCCGGCAATGACGCCGGGACGGACGCCGGCGACGCGAACGGGTCGAGCGCGGCCCGCATCCGCGCGATCATCTCCGCGCCGGCCCACGACGCCGCGCGGTCGAGCAGCGCGGCGGCCGCGGCCGTGTCGTGCAGCGCCCAGTTGAGGACCCACAGGCGCCGGCGCACGTAGTCGTTGGCGTCGGGATGCCCGACCGCCGCGGCCTCGTCCTCGACCGCGGCGAGCACGGCCTCCGCGTCCGCGTGCCGGTTGCGCAGGATGTGCGCCTGCGCGAGCACGAGCGCGGCCTCGAGCCGCGCGCCGGCGAGGTCGCGCGTGTCGCGCCCGGGGCCGGGCGGCGCGTCGCCGTGCAGGTCTACGAGGGCTTCTTCTCGACCCGCAACAACGCGGGCCTCTACAAGATCACCTACACGGGTGGCGC
>NZ_JAPDDP010000024.1 GCF_027587195.1 Solirubrobacter phytolaccae
CGCCGTGCCCGCTCCGGCTGAGGCCGCGCCGGCCCCCGCCGCGCCCGCCGCGTCTTCGCCCGCCCCCGCCGCGGGTGGCGTCGGCGAGGCCGTGTCGGCGACGAACGCGCCCGCGAAGACGATCTCCGCTCCCGCGCCCTCCGCGGTGATCTCGGCGCCGGCGCCCGCGCCGTACGTCGTCGCCGCGCCCGCACCGGCGCCGGCGGTCTACATCGCGCCGCCCGTCGTGGTCATCCCGCCGGTCGCGCCCGAGCTGCTCGCCGTCGGCGCGGACACGCTGTCCGGCGCCGCCGAGCTGCCCGTCACGGACTTCACGACCGACGAGGCGCCCGCGCCGGTCGCGCCGATCACGGTCGAAGGCCTCGAGGCGCCGACCGCGGTCAGCGCCGACCTCGTCGCGCCCGACCAGCCGGTCATCACGCCCGCGCCGCCGGCCGCTCCCGAGGCGTCCGCCGACCTGCCGCTGATCGCGCCCGCGGGCAGCCCGCAGATCGCGAGCAAGCTCACGTCGGCCACGGGCACGCCCGACCCGCCCGCGACGATCACGTCCGGCGAGGCGACCCCCTTCGACGCGCAGCTCGCGTCCAAGACGATCTCCGCGAACGCCGCGCGCGGGCCTCCGACGGCCGAAGACTTCAACCAGCTCCTCGCCGGCCTCGGCCAGGTCATCCAGACGCTGGGCGTGCTCAAGAACTACGCGTCCCTGGCGAATGACCTGCCGCTCATCGGCGAGAGCGTCGGCACGTTCACGAACTTCGTCGACGGCCTGCAGGCGACCTACGACCTGATCCAGCAGTACATCGCGACGCACCCCGCGCCGCGGCTGGACGAGATCGCGGCGCTGCTGCTCGGCCGGATCGACAACCCGGCGGTCACGCCCGTCACCGACCCCACGCAGATCGCGCTGCAGATCACGCACCGCGGCTCGCGCAGCTCCGAGCTGCCGCTGAGCCTCGGCACGGACGGCAGCACGCTCGGCCTGTCGCTGACCGGCAACGCCACGGTCACCGGCACGATCGCGCTCGACTACACGATCGGCATCCGCCTCGAGGACGGCATCCCCGCCGCGGATCGCTTCTTCCTGAAGATCACCAAGCTCGAGCTCGGCGGCACGGTCAGCCTGAGCAACCTCACCGCGACCGCGGCGCTCGGCCCGCTCGGCGCGACGATCGCCGGCGGCACCATCGCCCTGAGCGCGCTCGCGAAGCTCACGCTCACCGACGACTCGCTCACGCTCGCGGAGCTGCAGGCCGCGCTCACCAACCCGGCGAGCCTGTTCGGCACGCCGGTCCTCACGAGCAGCCTCACGTCCAAGCTGCCGCTCGACCTGGAGCTCAACGACGTCCACCTGCTGGGCGGCGCGCTCAAGCTCGACTCGGCCGACCTGTTCGGCGGCGACCTCGACATCAGCTTCGAGAACCTCGCGTACCTGCGCCAGGCGATCAACACGGACGTCGACGGCGACGGCACGGTCGAGCAGGGCACGGTCACCGCCTTCGCGCTGACGCTCCCGAACGACCTCATCGACGTCGGCGGGTTCAGCCTGCGCAGCGGCACCGCCCGCGTCGCGATGATCGAGGCCGGCACGCGCAAGTGGTACGCGGGCGAGCTCGAGAACCTGAGCGGCGGCCTGAGCTTCGGCACGCGCTTCACCGCGACCGTCTCCAACGTCGCGATCGGGATCAACACCGGCCCGACCGCCGCGAACTGGGCCGCGCTCAACATCCAGGTCGGCGGCCAGCTGGTCGACCCGGGCACGGGCGCGCTCAAGCTCAGCGGCACGCTCGACGAGCTCCAGCTCGCGAACCTCGTCAGCGGCAGCGCGACCTTCGCCGCCGCGATCGACGACACGCTCACGACTTTCACGCTCACGGCGACCAACCTGAGCATCGGCGGCGCGCTCACGCTGACGACCGGCACGATCGGCGTTGCCCACCGCAACGGCCAGATCGCCGCCGTCGCGAGCAGCCTCTCCGGCACGCTGACGCTGCCCGGCAACGTCACGGCCACGCTCGCCGCCGGCGCGGTCAAGCTCAACACCGGCGGCGACTGGACCGGCACCGGCGTCGACCCGGGCACCACCAGCCCGATCACCGAGGCGAGCGGCACGCTCACCGCCTTCAAGCTCGACACCTTCGCCGAGGCCGCCGGCTCGTTCACGCTCACCACCACGAGCGAAGAGACGAAGCTGACGCTGACGGTCACGCAGTTCCGAATCGGCGCGGTCGACGGTCCGCGCCTAACCGCCACCGGCACGTTCGAGCTCGTCAAGCGCGCCGCCGACCTCAAGGTCACCGGCACGCTCGTCGGCGCCGCGCTCGCGGGCGTCCAGAACTTCACGGTCACGCTGACCGACGCGAGCCTCGAGGTCGACACGGCCACGGGCCTGCGCCGCGCGAAGGGCACGATCAGCGCGACCCTCAGCCAGGGCACGCTCGAGGGCTCGTTCTTCTACGAGCGCCAGGGCACGCGCACCGTGCTCGCGTTCACGGGCGCGCGCGTGAAGGTCGGATCGACCGAGCAGCTCAAGGAAGGGGAGGGCGTCGTCGTCCTCTTCACGAACGGCATCGCCGGCTACCTCACGGGCAAGGCCTCGATCGCCATCCCGGGCGTCACGCTCGACGCCCGCGCGCTCTTCCGCGTGAACACGACCACCGGCGCGGTCGACGAGACCGTCGAGGTCGACGGCCGCACGCTCACCGTGTCCTTCGGCGCGGGCGAGGCGGGCACGTACTCGCTGTCGGTCTCCGAGCTCGAGCTCAACATCGCCGGCGTCGTGACCCTCAAGGGCGCGGGCACGTTCAAGACGACGACGCTCAAGGACGGCACCGCCGTCGAGACGTTCGCCGGCACCGGCCTCACGCTCTTCTTCGGCGAGGGGCCGCTCACGCTCGCCAACGGTGAGACGAACCCGCTCGCGCGCGGCCTGATCATCACCAACGCCACGGTCGGCCTGATCAAGGGCGCCAATGGCCAGTGGGCGCTCGACGCCAAGGGCCTCGTCGCCCTCACCGGCATCGGCGGCGCGCAGGGCCTCAGCGTCTCCGGTCAGATCCACGTGCGCGTGAACAGCTTCGACAAGGCGATCGACGAGGCGCTGCGGATCGAGGGCACGAGCAACGACGTGATCGTCAAGTTCTCCGCGACCGAGAAGCTCGACGGCACCACGCCGTTCGCGTCACTGACCGCGACCGGCATGCGCGTCGAGGTGCTCGGCGCCACGCTCACCGGCGACTTCACGTTCAAGAAGGACACCGCCGGTCTGCAGCTCTCCGCGAGCAACGTCGAGACGAGCTTCGGCGGCGCGGACAAGTCGACGAGCGCGCGCGGTCCCCCGTCGCCGATCAGCTTCAGCAACGGCACCGGTTCGATCGGGATCGGCGCCAACGGCCTCACCGCCGACCTTGGCGGCACCCTGACGCTCAGCGTCCCCGGCGTCTCCACGACCGCCACGTTCCGCCTCAAGGTCGACCCGACCTCCGTCGCCGTCTCCGCCACGGACGTCACGCTCGACATCCTCGGCAACACGCTCACCGGCGACTTCGCCTTCGAGCACTCCGCCGGCGTCACCCACCTCTCGATCGAGGACGCGACGCTCACCCTCGCGGGCGCCATCTCCCTGAAGGCGATCAACGGCGACCTGACGATCGACGCGTCCGGCGTCACCGGCCGCCTCGCCGCCACGGTCGACAGCCTCGCGATCGACGCGCTCACGCTCACGAGCGTCGAGCTGAACATCGCGCCGGGCTTCCTGAAGGTCGAGGCCAAGGGCGCGGGCTTCACCGTCGCCGGCCAGACGCTCACCGCCGACCTCGCGATCACCCGCACGCTCGACGAGGTCCAGATCGCGGCGACCAACGTCTCGCTGATCCTCGGCACCGTCGCGAGCCTCACCAACGGCGCGGGCAGCCTCACGGTCTCCGCCGGCAAGGTCGCCGGCTCGTTCAGCGGCACGTTCGCCCTCACGGTCCCGGGCGTCACGCTCGCCGGCGGCGTCCGCGCCGAGCTCGACACCGCGACTGGCTTCGTCCGCCTCGCCGTCACGGGCGGCACGCTCGACATCGCCGGCCAGAAGCTCAGCGGCGACATCACCTTCACGAAGGACGGCACCGACATCGAGCTGGACGTGACCAACGCGTCGCTCAGCCTCGGCGGCGGCCTG
This sequence comes from Solirubrobacter phytolaccae, assembly GCF_027587195.1. Classification (GTDB taxonomy): domain Bacteria; phylum Actinomycetota; class Thermoleophilia; order Solirubrobacterales; family Solirubrobacteraceae; genus Solirubrobacter; species Solirubrobacter phytolaccae. Next base: position 4,163 of record NZ_JAPDDP010000024.1, read on the forward strand.
GTCACGATCACCAAGGGCGCGGCGAACCTGAAGATCGGCGCCGCGGTCACGGGCTCCTTCAGCGGCACGGTCACGACGACGCTCCCGGGTGTCGCGTTCGCCGGCGAGCTGACCGCCACCTTCGCGCCCGGCGCGGTCACGGTCGCCGGCACGAACACGAGCCTGACGATCGCCGGCACGACGCTCACCGCGAACTTCACGATCGAGTCGACGACCACGCAGGTCAAGGTCACGATCACCAACGACGCGACCATGCCGTCGCTGCTCACGCTCGGCTCGTTCGTCGACATCAAGGACGCGACCGGCCAGGTCGTGTTCACCAAGAGCGGCGTCGCCGGCCGGCTGACCGTCTCGGACTCGAGCATCACGCTCCCGGGCATCTCGCTCAGCGGCGGCACGATCTCGATCGCCGTCAACACGTCCACCGGCGCGCTGCTGGACCTCCCGGCCGGCCCGACGGTCACGGTCAAGCTGATCGGCGCCCAGCTCACGCTCGGCGCCAACACGCTGTCCGGCGACTTCCTGCTCGACCAGGGCAACGGCCAGACGCGGATCGCCGCGGCCAACGTCAACGCCACGGTCGCCGGGGTCACGCTGAGCGACGGCGAGGGCGCGTTCCTGGTCACCGAGGACGGCATCGCCGGCCAGGCGAGCGGCACGCTGAGCGCCTCGGTCGGCCCGGTGTCCGCCGGCGGCCGCGCGCTCCTGCGCGTGAACACCACGGGCAAGGTGCTCGACGAGAGCATCACGCTCGGCGGCCGCACGATCGCGATCAAGTTCGGCGAGGCGGAGAAGAACGCGTTCGCGATCTCCGTCTCCGGCCTGAGCCTGAACATCGGCAACTTCGTGACGATCGAGGGCGACGTCGCGATCAACAACGGCGTCTTCGCCGGCGACGGCCTGACGATCTTCCTCGGCCGCGGCCCGGCCAAGATGGAGAACGGCGAGACGAACCCGCTGGCCGTCGGCGCGATGATCACCGACGCACGCGTCGGCCTGATCAAGGTCGGCGACAAGTACGCGGTCTACGCGACGGGCACGATCACGCTCGTCGGCCTCAGCGGCGTGACGCTCACCGGCACGGTCACGCTGCTCTACAACGACACCGGCGCGGCCGTCGACCAGCTGATCGAGATCCCGGGCTCCACGCAGCCGGGCGTGCGCGTGAACGTCGCCGCCGGCGTGAAGTCCTTCACGGTCACGGGCGGCACGCTCGCGATCCTCGGCCAGTCGATCAGCGGCGACTTCGAGTTCGCGCCGCAGGCCAACGGCGACGTCACGCTCACGGCGAGCAACGTCACCGTGAGCGTCGGCCCGGTCAGCCTGACCGAGGCCGGCGGCACGCTGACCGCGGGCGCCGCCGGCGTCTCGGGACGCTTCACCGGCAAGCTCGCGTTCGGCGTCGGCGGGTTCGAGTTCGAGGCCGGCATCGGCCTCGCCGTCAACACCGCCACGAGCCCGCGCGGCGACCTGCCCGCCGGCCCGTACATCCGCTTCGACGGCACCGGCGTCAAGCTCAAGATCGGTGGCTCCGAGCTCACCGGCGACTTCTCCTTCGAGCGCGCGACGCTCGCCGACGGCACGGCCGTCACCGCGATCGCCGCGCGCAACGTCAGCTACTCGATCGGCACCGCCGGCGCCGGCGCCTCGCTCACCAACGGCGCGGGCGCGCTGCTGATCACGGCCGCCGGCCTGGCGGGCACGCTGCAGGGCACGGTCGGCCTCTCGCTCCCGGGCGACGCGGTCTTCACCGGCACGTTCGCGCTCGCGATCAACACGGGCCACGCGGCCGTCAACGAGACGCTCACGGTCGCGGGGGAGAGCGTCGCGCTCAACCTCGTCGGCGGCCCGTACGTGCGGATCGCCGGCAGCGGGATCAAGCTCGCGCTGCTCGGCCAGGAGCTCACGGGCGACTTCGCGTTCGAGTCGATCTCCACCTTCGGCGCCGACGGCGTCCCGGGCGGCACCGGCACCAACGCCGACGGCAAGGTCCTGCGCCTCGCGCTGGCCAACGTCAACCTGTCGCTCGGCGGCGGCGTGCTCACCGTCACGAACGCCTCCGGCACGCTGATCGTCAAGTCGACCGGGCTCGCCGGCGACTTCGGCGGCACGATCGCGCTCACCGTCCCGAACGTCGCGCTCAGCGGCACGCTGCGCGTCCAGGTCAACACGACCACGGCCGAGGTCGAGGAGACGATCGAGGTCGCGGGTGCGCCGGTCGCGCTCAAGCTGCCGACCGGGAAGTTCTTCCGGGTCGCCGGCACGAACCTCAAGCTCACGATCCTCGGCCAGGAGCTCGGCGGCGACTTCAGCGTCACGAGCGCCGGCGGTGTCACGACGATCACCGCGACGAACGTCGTCGCGCGCTTCGGCGGCTCGGTGCTGACGGTCACGCAGGTCGGAACGGCGACGTTCACGATCAGCGCCGCCGGCATCACGGGCTCGGTCGCCGCGACCCTCGCGCTCAACGTCCCGAACGTCAGCCTCACCGGCACCGTCGCGCTGACGATCGACCCCGCGTACCTGCGCGTCGAGGTCACGGGCGCGAAGCTCACCGTGGTCGGCCAGGAGCTGAGCGGCTCCGTCGTCATCGAGCGCTCCGGCACCGAGCTCAAGCTCACGGTCACCGACGGCGCGATCAACCTCGGTGGCGGCATCGTCGCGGTCACCGCGATCAACGGCAACCTGACGATCGCCCCGGCCCGCGTGTCCGGCACGCTGAGCGCGAGCCTCGCCGTCACCGCCGGCGACCTCCAGCTCGGCGGCAGCTTCTCCCTGAAGGTCGACACGGCCGCGCCGTACCTGAAGGTCGACGCGGTCGGCGTCACCGTCCGCGTCGCGGGCCAGCGCCTCAGCGCCGACGTCTCCGTCGAGCAGCTCACGACGGCCAAGGGCCCGGCGGTCAAACTCGCGCTCGCCAACGTCAGCCTCGCGCTCGGCGACGGCAAGCAGGACCTCGTGACGCTGACCAACGGCAGCGGCAACTGGCTCATCCTCTCCACGGGCGTCGCCGGCCGCGTCCAAGGCACGGTCGCGCTGCAGAACGTCCCGGGCGTGACGCTCCAGGGCACGCTCGGCCTCGAGGTCAACACGACCAACACCGACGTGGACGAGACGTTCACGCTCGGCGGCTTCGAGACGCGCCTGCAGATCGCCGCGACGCGCAAGTTCGCGGTCAGCGGCACGGGCGTGACGATCGCGCTCGCGGGCGTCTCGATCGTCGGCGACTTCGTCTTCACCAAGGACACCGACGCGACCAAGCTGACCATCAGCAACGCCGAGATCGCGCTGAGCGCGAACGGCACGCGGCTGCTGGCGGTCACGATCACCACCGGCGCGCTGACGATCAAGACCGCGGCCTCCGGCAGGGGCGGCGTGATCGGCTCCTTCGACGCCAAGCTCACGGTCGACATCCCGAACGTCGCCTTCACCGGCGACTTCAAGGTCGACTTCGACACCACGACGACGGTCCCGACGTTCAAGGTCGAGACCACCGGCGCGCAGCTGACGATCGCCGGCCAGACGCTCGGCGCGGCCAAGATCGTGATCGAGAAGAACGCCACGGGCGTGCTCGTCAGCGTCACCGACGCGACGCTGCAGCTCGGCACGTTCGTGAACATCACGGCCGCCAACCACCTGAGCGGCACGCTGCAGATCACGCCCGCCGGCGTCGCCGCCTCCCTGAAGCTCCAGAACATCGTGCCCGGCACGTTCGTGCTGCCCGCCGGCATCACGATCGCGGCGACCGAGATCTTCCTGCAGATCAACACCGCGCCGACGGCCAACGCGGCGACGGGCCTGCCGGCCGGCCCGTTCGTGCGCGTGAACGTCACGGACGCGGCGCTGACGATCGGCTCGTCGATCACGGTCTCCGGCAGCGTCCTGTTCGACCAGTCCTCGCGCAGCGGCTTCGGCACCGGCGTCTCGCTCGTCACCGCCTCCGCCGCGCCGATCCTGGCGAGCGGCGACGTGGACGGCGACGGCGACCTGGACCTCGTCAACGGCACGAGCGGCGTCGACCTGCTGTACCTGAACAACGGCACCGGCGGTTACACCGCGGCGGCCGCCGCGCGCATGCCCGCGTTCGCCGACGCCGCCCGCGCGATCGCGCTCGCCGACGTCAACAACGACAGCCGCCTGGACCTGATCGTCGTCAACGCCGGCACCTCGCGCGTGCACCTGAACCTCGGCGGCACCGGCGCGGCCTGGCTCGGCTTCGCGACCACCGCGAAGGCGACGTTCACGACGCCGAACGGCACCGCGCTCGCCGTCGGCGACCTCGACGGCGACGGCAACGCCGACCTCGTGATCGGCGCTTCGACCGGCGCCACCCAGCTCTTCCGCGGCGCGGGCGACGGCACGTTCGGCGCCGGCACGACGCTGCTGAGCGCCGACGTGCGCGCCATCGCGCTCGGCGACCTCAACGGCGACCGCGCGCTGGACATCGTCGTGACCGTCGCCGGCGAGGCGCCGCGCATCTTCGTCAACGACGGCAACGAGACGCCCGCGTTCACCGCCGGCCCGGCGCTCACGCTCTCCGGCGCGACCTCGGTCGTGCTCGTCGACACCGACGGCGACCGCAAGCTGGACCTCGTCTTCGGCGGCACGGGCGGCGTCACGCGCTTCGCGAACACGGGCACGGACGCGGCACTCACGTTCGCCGCGGCCGCCACGCTGGCCACTGGCACGGTCACCGGCCTGGCGACTGCCGAGATCGACAGCGACGGCTTCGCCGACCTGCTCGCGAGCAGCGCGGCGGGCACGCTCCTGCTCGTCAACAAGGGCGCCGCCGGCGGCTTCAAGGACGCCGCGACGATCGACGCCACCGCCGGCACCGGCGTGCTCGCGATCAACGTCGACACCGACCGCGACATCGACGTGCTCGTCGCCACCGCCGCGGGTGTCCGGCTCGTCGCCAACACGCCGGTGAAGACGACGCGGCTCGCGTTCGCCAAGGTCGGCGTGAGCCTCGGCGCCGACAACGGCGGCGTGAAGATCAAGAACGGTAACGGCGCGTTCCTGCTGACGGCCGACGGCATCGCCGGTCAGTTCTCCGGCGAGGCCGAGATCGCGGCCGGCGGCTTCGAGCTCGGCGCCAGCGCGGCCGTGCGGATGAACACGACGACGAAGACGTTCGACGAGAGCATCGAGGTCGGCGGGATCGTCATCGCGGTCAAGTTCGGCCCGACGGAGATCGCGACGACGAAGCCGTTCGTCGCCTTCTCGGTCGCCGCCAACGCGAAGTTCGGCGACTTCCTCGAGGTCTTCGGCACGCTCACCGACGACGGCGCGGGCACCAAGTCCGGCACCGTCGACATCTTCATCGGCCAGGGCCCGGGCCTGATCGACGGCGCGCTGAACCCGAACGCGCGCGGCCTGTTCCTGCAGGGCGCGGTGTTCGCGGTCAAGACGATCACCGCCGGCGGCTTCGCGCTGTACGCCAAGGGCAACCTGCAGATCGTCGGCATCCCGGGCGTGACGATCTCCGCCCAGGAGGTCGAGGTCCGGTACAACACCTCCTCCGGCTCGGTCGACATCGTCGTCCCGAACAACGGGACCAAGACCGTCGCCAAGGGCGAGCTGCAGGTCAAGGGCACGCTCGACGTCGCCTTCACCGGCATGACGCTGCACGGCACGTTCACGTTCGCGACCACGACCGGCACGGGCGCGGTCAAGGGCGACCTGACCATCGGCATCGAGAACGGCACGCTCTCGCTCGGCGACGGCGCGACCCCGGTCGTCCAGGTCAAGAGCCTCGACGGCACGCTCCTGAGCACCGCGACCGGCATCGTCGCGCGCATCGACGGTGAGCTCACGCTCAACGTCCCCGGCGTGAGCGCCCCGCAGAGCGCCGCGGTCAAGCTCGCGATCAACACCACCGGCGCCACGACGCTGGACATCGCGCCGCGCTCGGTCGTCGTCGAGGCCACGCTCGACCTCAGCCTCTTCGGCCAGACGCTCAAGGGCACGTTCCTCTTCGAGCAGTACACGGCGCCCGCGGCCGCCGGCGCCACGCCCGCGAAGCTGGTGCGCGTGTCGGCGAGCGGCGTCGAGCTGACGATCGGCACCGCGACCGCCGGCGTGAGCGTCACGCAGGGCACGGCGCTCTTCGTGATCCGGCCGACCGGCATGGCCGGCCGCGTCCAGGGCACGGTCAACGTGCTCGTCCCGGGCAACCTCGTGACCTTCACCGGCACGTTCGGCGTCGCCATCAACACCACGGGCGCCGCGGTCAGCGAGCAGGTCACCGTCGGCGGCCAGACCGTGTCGCTCGCGCTGCCCGCCGGCCCGTTCCTGCGCGTCTCGGGCGACAACGTCGAGCTCGCCTTCGCCGGCCAGCGGATCACCGCCTCGTTCGCGTTCGAGTCGGCCACGGTCGGCACGACCAAGGTCGTCCGCGTGCTGGTGACCAACGTCAACGCCGCGTTCGGCGACGGCACCACGAACTTCGTCACGCTCAGCGGCGGCTCCGGCTTCTTCGTCATCAACGCCGCCGGCCTCGCCGGTGACGTCGGCGGCACGGTCGCGGTCAACATCCCCGGCGTCACGCTCACCGGTGCGCTGCGGCTCGTGATCAACACGACCAACACGCAGGTCACGTCGACGCTGCAGTTCGGCCCGGCGCCCGCGACGCGCTCCGTCGTGGCCCTGGGCGACGTCAACGGCGACGGCCGCGAGGACCTGATCAGCGGCACGAACGCCGAGGGCCTGGTCCTGCACCTCAACGACGGCGCGGGCGACCCGTTCGACGGCATCGGCGGCGTGACCTTCGGCCGGCTCACGCACAACGTCACCGCGATCACGCTCGGCGACATCGACGACGACGGCGACCTCGACGTCATCACCGGCACCGCCGCCGACGAGAGCTGGCTCTACCTCAACGACGGCCGCGGCGTCTTCACCCCCGGCACGCAGCTCAGCCAGGGCAGCCGCGCGGTCGCGCTCGGCGACCTGGACGGCAACGGCGACCTCGAGCTCGTCCTCGGCGGCAGCGACGGCGCGACCTGGCTCCAGCTCGACAAGACCGGCACGCTCACCGCCGGCGGCACGATCGGCACCGGTCTGGTCGAGGCGCTCGGCCTCGGCGACGTCGACGGCGACAGCCACCTCGACGTGGTCGTGGCCGGCACGGGCCGCGCGACCACCGCCTTCCGCAACCTCGCCGGCACGGCGGCCAGCTTCACCGCGGTCGAGGTCGCCACGAGCACGGGCGTCACCGTGCTCACGGTCGCCGACGTCGACGGCGACGGGCGCGACGACATCGTCGCCGGCACGACCGTCTACACGGGCACCGTCACGATCACGGGCACGGCCCCGAACGTCGTGAACACGCTGACGTTCGCCGCGGTCGCGCCGATCGCCGCGCTGGCCACCGGGCTCACCGGCACCGCGTTCGCCGACGTCGACGGCGACGGCCGCGTGGACGTCGCGGTCGCGAGCGGCGCGAACCCCACGCTCGTGCACATCGGGACGGGCGCGCGCACGTTCGGCGCCGGCGCGAAGCTCGGCTCGGTCACGTTCGACGTCGAGTCCGGCAACTTCATCCGCATCACGGGCACGGACCTGACGCTCGAGATCGCCGGCCAGAAGCTCACCGCCACGTTGAAGTTCGAGCGCAGCACGCGCCCGGACGGCACGCAGCTGATCCTGCTCGACGTCTCCGACGCCCAGCTCTCGCTGCTGGACGGCGAGCTCGTGCTGGACCTCTTCGGCTCGCTGCAGATCGGCGCCGGCGGCCTCGCGGGCGTGCTGTCCATCTCCGCGTCGAGCCTGAACCTCGGCCCGGTCACGCTCACCGGCACCTTCTCGCTGGCGATCAACACCGGCGCCGCACCGGTCGTGATCGGCGGCACCCGCCTGCCGGCCGGCAGCTTCGTCCGCGTCGAGGCGAACGTCACGCTCGCGATCGCCAACACCGACGTCACGCTCTCGGGCGCCGTCGCGATCGAGCAGACCAAGTCGGCGAGCGGCGTCAAGCGCCTCACGCTGGGCTTCACCGGCCTGAGCGTCAAGTTCGGCACGGACGAGATCCTCAAGAACGGCGAGGGCGTCCTGCTCGTCCTGCCGGAGGGCATCGCCGGCACGCTCGGCGGCACGCTGGACCTCAGCACGCTCACGCAGGGCGCGGTGACCATCCGCGGCACGCTCTCGCTGTCGATCAACCAGACCGTGCGGGCGCTCAACGAGACGTTCGAGGTCGGCGGCACGACGCTCACGCTGAACCTGCCCAAGGGCCCGCTCGTGCGCGTCGCGGGTACGAACCTCGAGCTGTCCGTGGCCGGGCAGACGCTCGCCGGCGACTTCGGCTTCGAGCGCGCCGGCACGACCACCAAGCTCACCGCGGCCAACGTGCGCATCAGCCTCGGCGGCGTCCTCGAGGTCACCGCCGGCACGGGCGAGTTCACGCTCAGCGCGACGGGCGTCAAGGGCCGCCTCAGCGCCACGGTCGCGCTCAACGTCCCGGGCATCACGCTCGGTGGCGGGTTCGGCCTGGAGCTCGACACCACGACGGCGACCAAGACGCTCAAGGTCGGCGGCACCGGCCTGACGCTGGCGGTCGCGGGCCAGTCGCTCTCCGGCACGTTCTTCTTCGAGCAGACGACGACCGGCACGGTCAAGACGCTCAAGCTGTCCTTCAAGGACGTCGTGCTCAAGCTCGGCGACCCCACGAGCGTGATGCTCACCGTCACCCAGCAGGGCGAGGCGCTGTTCGTGGTCGCGCCGACCGGTCTGACGGGCGAGTTCGCCGCCCGCGTCTCGCTGGACGGCCTGCCGGCGAGCGTCATCACGCTGCCGGACCTGGACTTCGCGGTGAAGATGACGCCGACCAGCCTGCGCGTCGAGGTCGGCACGGTGGGCGACGAGAAGATCATCATCGCCGGCCAGCAGCTCGGCGGCACGTTCGCCTTCGAGCGCGTCAACAGCGCCGGCGCGGACAAGGTCCTCGGCACCTCCGACGACGTCCAGGTCATCCGCATCGCCGCGACCAACGTGTCGCTGTTCCTCGGCGCCGAGACCGTCGGCATCTCGATCGAGCAGGGCAGCGGCCGCTTCCTGCTGACCAAGGCGGGCGCCGCGGGCGAGTTCACCGCGACCGCGAAGATCAAGCTCGGCGACGGCATCCAGGTCGGCCCGGTCGGCGTCGGCTTCGCGCTCAACAACACGGCGGCCGCCGTCAACGAGACCTTCACCATCGGCGGTCAGACGCAGCGCCTGCAGCTGCCCGCCGGGCCGTACATCCGCGCGTCGCTCACCGGCCTGACGATCGACATCGGCGGCCAGCGCCTGACCGCCGACCTGACGTTCGAGAAGCAGGGCACGACGACCACGGTCGGCTTCGCCAACGTCGGCATCCGGATCGGCAGCGGCGACCGCGACTTCGTGATCGTCTCCGAGGGCGCGGGCACGTTCACGATCACCAAGGACGGCATCGTCGGCGACATCGGCGCGAAGGTCCGCCTCGACATCCCGGGCGTGACGTTCAGCGGTGCCTTCAAGGTCACGATCGACACACGTCTGGCGAGCAAGAAGATCGCCGTCTTCGGGGACGACGTCGAGCTCAGCGTGATGGGCCAGACGCTCAAGGGCGACTTCGGGTTCGTCAAGACCGCGACCACGGTCTCGATCACGCTCAAGGACGTCTCGCTCGAGCTCGGCAACGGCAGCCAGACGCTCGTCACGGTCAAGGTCGCGCTCGGCTCGATCACGATCTACAACGACGGCATCGTCGCCGCGATCAACAACGCGACGCTGACGATGGCGCCCTCGCTCATCAACGACTTCAAGTTCGAAGGCGACGTGTCGCTGGCGATCAGCACGCGCACGTCCGCCGCGCGCTACCTGAAGGTCACCGTCGGTGACGCGACGCCGCTCACCTTCAGCGCGTTCGGCCAGGAGCTCAAGGGCCGCTTCTCGTTCGAGCAGGTCACGACCGTCAAGGGCACGAAGGTCGTCAAGATCGAGTTCCGCGACGTGTCGCTCTCGCTCGGCGAGCCGACCGCGGGCGTGACGATCACGGGCGGCACCGGCCAGCTGCTGATCCTGCCGCAGGGCATCGCGGGCAAGATCGGCGGCACCGCGACGATCACGCTCCCGGGCTTCTCGCTGACGACGACCGCGACGATCGAGATCAACCGCCTGCCGCTGGCCGTCAACGAGACCGTCGGCACGACGGCGCTCGTGCTCCCGGCCGGCCCGTTCCTGCGCGTCGCGCTCTACAACACGACGCTGAAGATCGGTGGCGTCGAGGTCACGGCCGACTTCTTCTTCGAGCAGTCCACACGCAAGAACGGCAATCAGAAGGTCACGAAGATCGCGGTCGCCAACCTGAACTTCAGCGGCGGCGGCAACGTCATCAACAACGCCGCGGGCGCGCTGATCATGTACCAGGGCGGCGGGATCGCCGGCACGGTCATGGGCCGCGTCGGGACGACCGGGGCGAGCGCCTCGATCGGCCTCTCGATCAACACCACCGGCGCCGTCGTCAACGAGACGATCGTCGTCAACGGCACCGAGATCACGATCAACGCGTCGGGCAACTTCGAGTTCCTGATCCAGGACCTCGAGATCGACCTCGGCGGCCTGCTGGAGATCCGCGGCGACTTCCGCCTCTCCGGCGACGAGTTCTTCGGCACCGGCCTGGAGATCTTCGTCGGCCGCGGCCCGTCGAGCGACCCGAGCGCGATCGGCCTGATGATCACCAACGCGACGATCTCCTACCGCCGCCTGCCGGGCACCGGCATGTACGCGCTGTGGGCGACGGGCACCGTCGCGCTCGTCGGCCTGCCCGGCCTGCAGGTGTCCGGCACGGCCACGTTCCTGATCAACACGACCGCGGCCGCGGTCACCGGCCTGCGCACCGCGACGACGCCGATCAACCTCGCCGCGAACACGTTCTCGCTGACGGCGACGATGAGCTTCTCGGTCGCCGGCACGCTGGAGATCGGCGGCACCGTCAGCGTCTCGCGCCGCCCGACCGGCGACCTGGACCTGACCATCACCGGCGCCTCGATCGGCGTCACCGTCAGCGGCACGCAGCTGTTCACGATCCGCGGCAACGCGACCTTCGCGATCACCCAGGCCACCGGCTTCAAGCTCCAGACCTTCCAGGTGACCGGCTTCAAGGTCGGCGCCGATGAGGGCGACCCGACGCCGCCGACCACGACGGTCAAGCTCGCGCCGACCGCCGACATCGTGCGCACGGGCGACAAGCTGCCGGCGAACACGTTCAACGGCTCGATCGACGTCGTCTTCACCGACCGCAGCGGCAACGGCCTGCGCGCCGAGTCGATCCTCGACGACGGCGCCGAGTTCGAGCTGCTCGTCAACGGCGTCGCGCCGAGCGGCGTGACCGTCAACGGCCGGCCGACCGCCGTCGCCGGCAAGCCCGGCACCTACCGCTACACGTTCACGGGCACGCTGCCGGTCGGCCTGGTCAGCGTCCGCTTCCTGCCGGGCTCCTTCTCGGACAACTCCGGGAACACGCCGGGCACGAACGTCAACGTCACCGAGACCGAGCAGTTCGTGCTCACGCAGGGCGGGGACCTCGTCGGCCCGATCGCCGAGCTCGCGAGCCCGGCCAACGGCGAGCAGATGACCGCGCTGGACTTCAACGCGCGCCGCTCGATCGACGTCACCTACCGCAGCCTGGACGGCACGGCGCTGGACCTGATCTCGATCCGCGACGCGGTGCCGTTCAAGCTCACCGGCACGGGCCTCGCCGACGTCGAGCTCGACCCGTTCGGCCGCCCGGTCATCGCCGGCAGCCAGATCATCGGCGGCGTCCAGGCCGGGGCCCAGACGATCACGATCCGGTACTACCTCAAGGACAAGAACACCAAGAACCTCACCGACCTGTTCCAGGCCGGCACGGTCAACGTGGAGTTCTTCACCGGCATCGACGGCTTCAAGTCCGCGAGCGGCACGACCAACCTCGCGGGCCTGCGCTCGACGTTCACGCTGTCGGCCACCGCGCCCGGCGCCGTCGCCGCGACCAAGCCGCTGACGATCGGGCCGCTGATCCTGCAGAACCCGACGATCGGGATCGCCGACGTCGGCTTCAGCCCGGACGGCCTGCTCGTGCTGACGATCGCGATCGGCGTCGAGCGCGCGACGCTGGCCTTCGGCGGCAGCGCGCCCGGCGCGCCCACGCAGCAGCAGAGCTCGGGCGTCAGCGTCGAGCTGATCGGCATCCTCGGCACCTTCGACCTCGGCGTCGACGCGTTCGGCCTGCTCAGCGGCAACGTGCGCTTCGACGTCCCGGGCAAGTTCAGCTTCCGCGTCGCCCAGTTCGAGGCGATCGTGCCCGACGTGGTGACGATCACCGGCGCGGGCCTGAACGTGACCTACGACCCGAAGGCGGCCAAGGGCCAGCAGATCCTCGAGCTGCAGGAAGCGACGATCGTGTTCCCGCGCTTCGGCGTGACCGGCTCGATCCGCCCGTCCAACGGCAAGCCCGGCCTGGTCGTGCGCGACACCGGCTTCTCGCTCGGCGAGGCGCAGCTCAAGTACTCCGGCCAGCCGGTGAACCCGAACGCGCCGCCGCCGACGGACCCGAACGCGCTCGTCGCGACGCGGCCCGTCGGCCTCGACGGCATCCTCGAGTTCGTCGACCTGCGGATCGGCATCAAGGACTTCAGCGTCGACTTCTCCAAGGACGCGCAGCCGTTCAGCGGCACGATCTTCTTCGCCTCCGGCGGCGCGAAGTTCTTCCCGGGCAAGCCGATCAACGCGTCGATCACCGACCGCCTGACGGCCGACGACCGCAACGCCGACGGCACGCTCAACGACGAGGCGCTGCGCCTGGAGCTGACCTTCACCAACGGCAAGGTCGACGCCTTCAAGATCAAGATCGACACGCTCGAGATCAACATCTCGACGTTCGTCACGCTCACGGCGCGCGATTTCATGCTCAACACGGGCGCGTCCGCGACCCAGGAGCTGGTGGCCTTCGGCGCGGTCGGCGCGAAGGTCAAGATCGGCACGCTCGAGCTGGCCGGCGAGGGCCGCAACTTCGCCTTCCTCGGCGACGGCACGTTCAAGACCAAGAACGGCTTCGGCGTCTACCTGAGCATCGGCGGCGCGACCGGCGACGCGTTCCAGTGGCCGTCGTTCCTGCCGGTGAAGATCGACTCGATCGGCATCCGCTGGATCGGCGACGTCGCCACCGACCCGGGCAACTTCGAGCTGATCCTGTCCGCCTCGATCACGGCCATCAAGGGCGTCTCCGGCCTGCAGTTCACGGGCTCGGTCGAGGGCATCCGGATCAACCCGTCGCTGCTGCTGCAGGGCAAGATGCCGATCACGCGCATCGACTCGCTCGGCGTGACCGTCAAGGGCTCGATGTTCGGCGGCGAGATCGACGCCGGCATCGTCGGCGGCATCCTGCGCCTGGACTCGGCCTTCAACATCATCGGCACGTTCGACGAGACGACGCCGGTCGCCCAGCGCGTCTTCTACCTCGGCCTCCAGGGCGGCTTCAGCATGGCCGGCATGGCGGGCTTCACGATCCGCGTCGGCCTCTCCGAGCTCGGCCCGCTCTCGGCGTTCATCAACATCGAGGTCCCGGGCGGCATCCTGCTCGAGCCGACGACCGGCCTGACGATCAACGACTTCTCCGCGGGCGTCGAGTTCTTCAAGACGCTGCCGTCGATCGACGACCCGTTCGCGCTGCGCAACAGCGCCTTCCAGCTGCCGACCGCGCAGACCGCCGACGAGTGGATGAACGGCCTGCAGCGCCAGGTCGCGGCGCAGGCCAAGGCGATCAGCCAGAACCCGAGCCTGAACGGCTTCACGGCCGCGTTCACGGCGCCGATGACGATCACCGGCGGCGCGAAGGTCTACACGATCTACACCTCCCAGGCCGTGTTCAACGGCGAGGTGATCGTCAAGATCTCCACCGACGGCAAGTTCCTGATCGTCGGCAAGCTCAACTTCGCCGCCGACAACCTGTCGATCAGCGGCCGCCTGTACGCGGACCTGTCGAAGATCGCCAACGGCTCGGCGACCGTGCTGTTCCTGGCCGACGTGCCCGACCAGGTCCGCATCCTCACGATCTACGGCAAGCTCAAGATGGGCTTCAAGAACGCGAGCGGCCAGGACGTCGTGTTCGACGTGCTGGACGTGCCGACCACGCAGCCCGGCTCCACGAAGCCGACCGCGACGATCGTCAACCCGGCGCCCGCCGGCGGCAGCGTCGCGTACACGCGCAGGACCGACTACGTCGACGTGATGTTCACGCCGCCGACGGGTGGCGGCCTGGACTACGGGTCGATCCTGGACATGGCCGGCAAGATCGCGTTCTCGGGCGCGGCCTCGCCCGGTGTGTTCACGTCGATCACGCCGATGGCGGCCGTGATGGGCGCGGACGGCATCCTGCGCTACTTGCCGCTGGAGCTCAGGGACGACGCGATCCTGCTCGACGGCGAGGTCATCGCGCGCCGCAGCGAGCTGCCGGCCGGCGCCAACAGCGACCGGGACCTGCTGGTCGCCGCCCTGCGCAAGACCAACACGACCTACTTCCGCTTCAACCTGACCACCCCGACCTGGGTGGTCGGCGACTTCAAGGTCACGATCCAGGCGGGGGCGTTCAAGGCGCTCGACGGCACGGTCAACGACGCGATCGACTTCAACTTCGGCGTCGACGGCGCGACCGCACGGCTGTCGGACCCGGGCGCCGGCGGCACGATCGACGTCAACGTCCTCAACCAGCGCAACTGGATCGACGTGACGTTCACCGACGGCAACGTCGACGTCGGGTCGATCGTCGACCTCGCGCCCGAGTTCGTGCTCGGCGGCCCCGGCCTCGGCACGCTGGCGCTGGACGCCACGCGCGCGCCGACGCTCGTCTCCGGCACCAAGTACCGCTACTGGCTGACGGGCGTCCGCGGCACGGGCGGGATCACGCTGACCTACCTCGCCAACAGCTGGGCGTTCAACTCGTCCACGGTGGACGGCACGACCGCGACGTCCACGATCTCGCTCACCAACGGCGTCCCGTCGACGATCGCGATCGCGTTGCCGACGGTGGACGGCATGACGCTCGACCCGTCCTCCGTCGGCCTCGACGCGTTCAACGCCGCGATCACCAACCCGGGCGGCTGGACCATCGTCTTCGACCCGACGCGCGCGCCCACGCGTCGCAGCGACGGGCTGTGGGACCTGCCGGTGCTGATCACGGCACCGACCGGCGCGACCACCACCACCGCGACGGTGACGTTCAAGGCGGGCGGCCTGGCCTACACGGGCACGCCGACCACCGGCACGCAGGCCGGCACGACGATCGACGTCGACGCCGCGATCGTCGCCGGCCGCACGTTCATCGACGTCGAGTTCCGCCCGCAGCCGGGCGCGACGCTCGACACCGCGTCGATCGACGGCAACGAGTTCGCGCTCTCGGGCTTCGGCGGCAGCGGCGTCACGATCAGCGGCGGCGACGGCAAGGCGCTGCAGGTCGGCCAGAACACGTGGCGCTTCATCCTCACCGGCCAGTTCCGCCCGGGCGAGGTCCTCGTCGAGTTCCAGAAGAACACGTGGAGCGACAGCGCGCGGGGCCCGCCGAACGACACCAACCGCGCGTTCACCCAGCGCTTCAACGTGGCCGGCGCCTCCGCCGACCTCGTCCGCACGATCACGGCCACCGACGCCGTCGTCGCCCTCTCCGGCGCGACCGTCGGGCGTGACCTGTTCAACCTCCTCGGCTACATCGAGGTCACCTTCCGCGGCGCCTCCGGCAATGCGGTCAACCACACCTCGATCAACGGTGGCGAGCTCGAGCTCCGCGACGCCGCGGGCAACCTCGTCGCCCTCTCCGGCACGCTCACCCGCGTCGGCCTCACCGACACCTACCGCTACGGCCTCGCCGCCTCGCTCACGAGCGGCGCCTACAGCGTGACCTTCGTCGGCGGGTCCTTCACCGACACGGCCGGCGTCACCAACCAGGCCGAGACCGAGATCTTCAACCTGGCCGTCGCCACCGCGACGCTCGCCGACCCGACGCACGCGACCGTGCTCGACCGCGGCGTGCTCGAGGGCCGCGGCTGGCTGGACGTCTCGTTCGCGAACTTCGGCGACTCGCTCCTGGACTTCAACTCGATCACCGACGACGACGTCGAGCTCGTGCTCACGAGCCCCGGCTCCACGCTCGTGGTCGACGGCCGCGCCGTCTGGGTCGAGGGCACCACGTTCCGCTTCTTCTACACGGGCTACACGCGCGGCGGCGCGATCACCGCGACGCTCACGCCCGGCACCTGGAAGAACCTCACCGGCACGGTCTCCCCGAACGCCGACGGCGCCCAGTTCCTCTACGCGAGCTCGACCACCGCGCGCGACCGCCTGTGGATCGACGTCAAGTTCAACGCGGTCGGCACCGCGACGGTCGGCACGATCAACGGCGACGAGATCACGCTGACCGGCGCCGGCGCGGAGACGCTCCTGAAGCTGGGCGCGACGCAGATCAACGCGACCACGTGGCGCTTCCTCTACCAGGGCCAGCTCACGTCGGGCAAGGTCACGGTCAACTTCGTCGCCGGCACCTGGCAGGACTCCGAGGGCAACACGGGCCAGGCCGGCAGCGCCCAGTTCGCGGTCATCACGCAGGCCAAGTCGTTCTTCATCGAGCTCTCCGGCGGCGTGATCCTCGCGGCGGCGGACTTCAAGCTGATGGAGGCCAAGGCCACCGTCACGCTCGAGATCGACCCCGAGCGCAACGCGTTCCGCCTGAACTTCGTCGGCACGCTGTGGATCGTCGGCCTCGGCACCGTCGGCGCGACCGCCGGCCGCTTCGTGCTCGAGACGCCGCGCGACGAGGACGACTACGCGCGGTTCTGGGGCGTGGCCACGATCGAGACGAACTTCTCGGCGCTCGAGCAGTACGGCATCTACCTGTTCGCCAAGGGCACGCTGCAGATCAACCTCACGGGCGAGCAGCGCGTCGAGACGCTCACGCTGCCCGGCCTGGGCGCGGGCGGCGCGGACCTGAGCCGCACCTACACGCTGCGGCCGTACTCGTTCGGCCTCGAGGTCGTCGGCCAGCTCAAGCTGCGCCCGCCGGGCCTGAACGCCGATCTGCTCGTCGCGCAGGGCGGCTTCGCGATCAACATCAACCCGGAGCGGTTCGAGCTCTTCCTGACCGCCTCGCTCTCGTTCGGCTACGGCGACGCGCAGATCAACTACGGCGAGGCCACCGGCCTGCTCGTGATCCAGACCGGCGCCAAGGCCGGCGAGAACGCGGGCGTCGCGGGCCTGCTCACCGTCAGCCGCTCCGCCGGCATCGGCCTGCCGAACATCGGCTCGCTGTTCTCGGTCGACGGCTCGGTGAAGGTGATGTTCAACACCACCCGCCAGGACGTCACGTACAAGATCCCGGAGAACTTCAAGCCGCTGCTCAAGCCGGGCGACCCGAGCGAGATCAACGTCTTCGCGTCGGCGCCGGGCCTCGACGGCCAGCGCGACCCGAACGCCCCGCCCGGCGGCGAGATCTACGTGCAGGCCTCGATCGCGGCCACGATCACGATCGGCGGCGTGATCACGCTGACCGGCTTCATCGGGATCGAGGCGGCCGGCTCGGGCTCCAACGCGCGGCTGGAGATCACGGGCGCGGTCAGCACCACGATCGCCTACATCGGCTCGCTCACCGGCACGCTGAACCTGAACGTCTATGTGGGCGCGGACAAGACCGGCGTCGTCGGCCGCATCTTCCTCGCGCGCTCTGACGCCGGGAACATCCCGGGCATCAGCCTCACGGGCCAGTTCCTGCTCGAGATCAACACGTTCTCGACGGCGCAGACGATCGACACCTTCAAGATCAAGAAGCGCACGGTCGGCACGGTCGACTTCTTCGACGGCTTCGAGCTCAACGCCCAGGGCCGGCCGAAGATCGCCCAGGACACGATCTCGATCACCAACGGCTTCGTGCTCAAGCTGGCCGGTGACCTCAAGTTCGGCCCGCTCACGATCACGGGCGAGTTCAAGCTGACGATCACGAGCTCGAGCGTCGAGATGGTCGTCAACGCCTCGATGACGCTGAACCCGATCGGCAAGGTCTCGATCGACAACAGCGGCTTCCGGATCAACTCCCAGGGCCTCGTGGCGCGCTTCGCCGTCGGCGTCGGCCTGGACTTCGGCGGCGACATCGGCCTGCAGTTCGAGGTCAGCGCGCTCGTCGAGCTCAACACCACCGGGCGCGCCCAGACGTTCAACAACGTCTCGGTCGCGGCCGGCTTCCGCCTCGCGCTGGCCGGCAAGGTCACGTTCCTCGGCTTCGCCTCGGCGACCGGGACGCTCGACATCACGATCTCGAGCAACGCGTTCCTGATGGCGGCGAGCCTCAAGTTCGCGATCGGGCCGCTCGAGTTCAACGTCGCGGGCTCGCTCGGGATCTACGGCGACGGCATCACGGCCACGCTCGACGTCGAGCTCGACCTGAACCTGCTCGGCCTGATCGACCTCGAGATGGTCGGCAAGATGCGCCTGGACACACGCGGCGTCGGCTACTTCCGGCTCGAGCTCTCCGGCAAGCTGAGCGTGCTCAGCGTCATCAACCTCAGCGGCGGGATCATCGTCGAGGTCAAGGGCGACAAGTGGAGCGTCGAGATCCCGCAGACCAACAAGCTGAGCGCCGTGCTCGGGCCGCTCGGCCTGTACGCGTACGGCCGGATCGACTCCGACGGCAACTTCGACCTGCACCTCAGCGGCGGCATCGACCTCACGTGGGAGGGCAACGGCGTCAAGGGCTCGGTCTACGTCGACGTCAGCTTCGTCAAGAGCACCGGCAAGTTCAGCGCCACCATCGGCGGCGGCGTCTCCGCCTGGTTCCTCGGCGTCGAGCTGTTCGGCGTCAGCGCCAGCGGCACCGTCGCGGGCCAGCTCGGCTCGACGGTCACGCTGTACCTGCAGATCAAGGGCACGGGCGTGTTCTTCGAGTGGGTGACCAAGGTCGTCGAGATGCTCGAGTCGGCGGCGCGCGCGGCCGGCTACGCCATCAAGAAGTTCTTCGAGGGCGTCGGCTGCGAGATCGCCTCGTGGTTCGGGTCCAAGTGCAAGGACCGCAAGGTCGAGGTCGAGGTCCGCCAGCAGGAGAACGTGACCCGCCCGTCCGGCTTCACGATCCCGATCGCGACCTTCACGCTCCCGGCCACGCTGGGCAACGTCAAGCCGCCGCCGCCCGCGCTGGCGACGCGCCTGTCCGACGGCACGCTGCGCCTGAACGTCGGCGCCTTCGCCGGCGTGCGCACGGTCGGCGTCGGCCTCACGTCCGAGGTCTACGAGGTCGCCCACGTCGGCGGCCTGGCCGGCTCGGAGTCACTGCGGGTCACGGCGTTCGGCCGCACGGAGACGTTCGAGGGGATCGCACGCATCGCCGGTCACTTCGGCGACGACAACGACATCCTCAACGTGCTCGAGGGCGTGCTCGCCAGCCTCGAGGTGTCGGGCGGCACCGGCAACGACTCGCTGAGCTACCGCGGCGGCGGCACCGTGATCCTCAATGGCGACGAGAACGACGACACGCTGTACGTCGCGAACACGCTCAACGCCGTCACGCTCAACGGCGGCGCCGGCAACGACCGCCTGATCAACGACGCCGCGGGCCCGGGCTCGCTGTACGGCGGCGCGGGCAACGATGAGCTGCTCGGCGGTGCGGGCGACGACAAGCTGTACGGCGAGGCGGGCGACGACGTCCTGCAGGGCCGCGGCGGCCGGGACGAGCTGTACGGCGGCGACGACAACGACATCCTGCGCGAGACGCTGGCCGACCTGGTCGTGGGCGAGCGCTTCGACGGCGGCGGCAACCGCGAGGACTCAAGCGACGAGACGTTCGACGAGCTCGACCAGCTCGAGATCATCGGCGACGGCGGCCCGAACTCGATCCGCGTCACCCGCAACGGCGCCGACGTGATCATCAGCGAGCTCTACGGCAGCACCGTCGCCGGCTCGTTCGCGGGGGTCAACGTCGAGCGCCTCCGGCTCACCGGCGGCGACGGCGCCGACACCTTCACGCTCGTCGGCGCGCTCGAGCAGTCGACCGGCACGGCGATCGGGCGCCAGGGCCTGCGCACGATCGACATCGACACCGGCACGGGCGCCGACCTCGTCACGACGCAGCTGACGGCCGGCAACGACGACGTCACGGTCGTCACCTACAAGGACCCGATCTCGCCCGCCAACGCGACCGCGGTCACGTGGGACGGCCACTACGCGCTGACGATCAAGAACACGACGACGGCCGACCGCCTGCGGATCGAGGCCCTCGGCGGCAACGACACGGTCAACGCGAGCGGCGTCTCGCCGGTCGCCGCGGTCTGGAGCCGGATCGACCTGGTCGGCGGCGAGGGCAACGACCAGCTGATCGGCACGCCGTTCGACGACTACCTGGACTCGGGCTTCGGCAACGACCGCGTCTCCGGCCTCGGCGGCACGGACACGTTCGTGGACGCCGGCGGCACCGACGAGATCGTCGAGACCGGCAAGGACTTCGGCCTCTACGGCAACCTGCTCGTGATCGGCAGCTACAACGCCGGCACGGGCGCGTTCTCCGGCGCGACCGCCGAGGACATCTCGATGTTCGAGCGCGCGACGCTGACCGGCTCGCGCGGCGGCGAGGCCAACACCTTCCTGGCCGGCAGCGCGACCGGCACGGTGCGCGTCAACGGCAGCGACATCACGGGCGTGCTCGCCTGGCGCGGGCTCGCGACGCTCAACGGCCGCAACGGCAGCGACACGTACGTGATCGAGACGGCCGGCGTCCGCGGCGGCACCGTGAACATCGTCGAGAGCGCGGGCGCGACCGGCACCGACACCGTGACCATCAACGCCACGGACGGGCGCGAGTTCGGCCGCATCGACCTCGGGCCGCAGCTGCTCGACGCCGACGCGAGCGATCCGGACACGGTCGGCAACGTCTTCGTGGCCAGCACCCAGATCCGGCTCGACGATGGCAACGCGACGCCGGCGACGATCAACGTCGCCAACACGGTCAGCTCCGCCGCGGTCAACTTCAAGGGCGGCAACGACACGCTGGCCGTCCGCGGCCTGAACCTGGCGCTCACCGTCGACCTCGGCCTCGGCGACGACGTCGTGCTCGCCGGCTCGCGGGCCGTCGAGCTCGAGGGCTCCAACGAGGGCGGCACGCTCGACAACTTCCTCGCCCGCCTGACGCTGCAGGGCGGGGGCGGTCGCGACACGCTGCGCGCCGACGACTCGGCCGACACGTCCAACAACACGGGCACGCTGACCGCCACGCTGCTGAGCGGCCTCGACACGCAGGGCATCGAATACCTCGCGTTCGAGGAGCTCGCGCTGGCGCTCGGCTCGGGCAACGACACCTTCACGGTCACGAGCACGGTGGCCGGCCCGAACACGATCTCCACCGGCGCGGGCAACGACACCGTCACGGTGCTCACGACGGCCGGCACGCTCGACCTGTCCACGGGCGACGGCAACGACGCGGTCACGCTGCGCACGCTCGGCGGCGCGACCACGGTCGACACCGGCGCCGGCGACGACCTGGTGCGGGTCGGCTCGCTCACCAACGTGCTGAACGGCATCGCCTCCACGCTGGCGATCACCGGCGGCGGCGACCGCGACGAGCTCTACCTGACCGACGCGGGCGACACCGCCGCCAACACGGGCCGCCTGACCGCGAGCACGCTGACCGGCCTCGGCCTCGGCGGCACGCTCACCTACCTCGGCTTCGAGGCCTTCGAGCTGCTCCTCGGCTCGGGCGCCGACGTGCTCAACGTCGACTCCACGCACACCGGGACCACGCGCGTGGACCTCGGCGCCGGCGCCGACCGGGTCGACCTGGAGACGACGGGCGGCCTCACCCGGATCGAGGGCGGCGCGGGCACGGACACCTTCAACGTCAACCCGGTCATCGACGCGGTCAACGGCCTCGCGGCCAAGCTGACGCTCGACGGCGAGGGCGACGCGGACACCTACAACGTCAACCTCTGGGGCGCCGGCGGCTCGGTCATCGACGTCGCCGACAGCGGCGCGTCCGCCGGCGACAACCTCAACCTCAACGGCACCGAGGTCGCCGACCAGTTCCTGCTCCGCCGCGACCTCGTCGCGCTGCTGAACGCGGGTTCGCTGGTCGAGCGGATCGAGTACGACACCGCGATCGAGACGCTGTTCATCGACGCGCTCGGCGGCGACGACAAGTTCGCGCTCGACGACAACTCGTCCGTCACGACGATCGAGGGCGGCACCGGCAACGACCTCTTCCAGGTCGGCCAGCTGTTCGGCTCGATCATCTCCACCGAGCCGCCCGCGACGATCGACACGACGCGCGGCAAGCTCACGAACGGCATCAGCTTCGCCACCACCATCAAGGGCGAGGCCGGCAACGACACGTTCGGCATCTTCAACAACCAGGCCACGCTCGACGCGCAGGGCGGCGACGACGACGACACGTTCATCGTGCGCACGTTCACGACCGGCACGACCGTCAACGGTGGCGGCGGCAACGACGTCATCAACTACGTCGGCAGCGCCCCGCTGAACATCGACGGCGGCACCGGCACCGACCGGCTGATCTTCTACGGCACCGAGCTCGACGACAACTTCCTGCTGACGTCGACGACGATCTACGGCGGCGGCCGCGTCCTGAACTTCACGGGCCTCGAGCTGATCGAGCTCGACACGCTCGAGGGCGACGACATGGTCGTCGTCCACAGCACGGCCGCGGGCGTCACCACCCGCATCCGCACCGGGCTCGGCGGCGACCGCGTGGTCATCGGCGGCGACAACCCGACGGTCAACACCGGCTCCACGAGCCCGACGCTCCCGACGCCGGTCCACCAGGCGTCGCTGATCCGCGGCGCGCTGTTCATCGACGGTGGCCGCGGCGGCGTCGCCGAGCTCGACCTGCCGCTGGCGGTCGTGCTGCCCGGCGAGATCGCCACGCCGCCGCTCCCGGCCCCGCTGCCACCCGCGTCCGTGCCCGAGGAAGACCACGTGGACACGCTCGAGATCGACGACTCGGCCGGCCTGGGCGGCAACGGCGTGCTCACGCGCGACACGCTCAGCGGCCTCGGCATGGGCGCCGTGATCACCTACAACGACTTCGAGGCGCTGTACATCCAGCTCGGCAACGGCGTCGACACGTTCACGGTGGAGACGACGATCCTCGGCCGCACGGTCCTGCAGACCGGCGGCGGCGCGGACGTCGTGCGCGTGAAGACGATCGACGGCCTGACGACGGTCGCCACCGAGGGCGGCGACGACCGGATCACGGTCTCCAGCGACGCCGGCACGCTCAACCAGCTGCTCGCGCTGCTGACCCTCGACGGCGGCGCCGGCGACGACAGCGTCCGCCTCGACGACGCCGCCGAGACCACCGCGGAGACGGCGACGATCAACCCGACGACGGTCACGGGCCTCGGGATGGGCACCGGCACGCCGGCCGGCTTCGCGCAGCGGATCACGGTCACGGGCACGACCTTCGTGCTCTACGTCGTGCTCGCCGACGGCACGTTCAAGACCACGCCCGCGCTGGCTGCCAGCGCCACCGCGGCGCAGATCCAGTCCGCGCTCTCGGCAATCGTGAACCCGTACACCGGCTCGGCGTACCCGTTCACCGACAACGTGCGCGTCACCCGCCTGGGCAACGTGATCGAGGTCTACTTCCAGGGCCAGTACCGCACGCGCGGCGTCGCCTTCGCCGACGGCGCGACCGTGGAGCAGCGCAAGGCCGGCGTCGACTACTACGGCGTCGAGCACCTGGAGATCCTCACGGGCTCGGGCGCCGACGTGATCAACGTCAACGGCACCTCGGCGGCGACGACGATCAAGACCGCGGACGGCGACGACCGCGTCTACGTCTCCTCGCTCGCCGCCTTCGGCCTCACGGACCGCCCGGCCTACCTGCGCGGCGACCTGAACGCGCTCGCGGGCTCGCTGACGCTGGACCTCGGCGCCGGCCGCCACACGCTGATGATCAGCGACGAGGCCGCGACCGCCGGCGACACCGTGACGATCGACGCGGCGGCCGACGCGATCCGCATCGCCGGGCTCGCCACCGGCACGATCACGTACCGCACCGACGGGACCTTCGCCGACGGCATCACGGTCTGGACCGGTTCGGGCGCCGACACGATCGCCATCAGCGCCACGCACCGCGCTCCGGGCGTGCGCACCGTCACCTTCCTGAACACCGGCCTCGGCAACGACGTCGTCACCGTCGACCTGAAGGCCGGCGAGGACGACCTGCTCGTGCTGAACACGCAGGGCGGCGTCCACCACGTGCTGCCGGCCGCGGGCGAGGTCGTGGGCGTCACGGTCGACGGCCTGTCCGTCCCGGCCGCCGCGTGGGTCGCCTACACCGGCAGCGTCGGCCTGCTCACCGCGCCGCAGCCGAGCTCGATCATCGCCGTCACGTGGCGCACGACCACGATCCGCGCCTACCGCCTCGGCGCCACCGGCGTGATCGCGACCGGCCT
Source organism: Solirubrobacter phytolaccae (assembly GCF_027587195.1). Taxonomy (GTDB): domain Bacteria; phylum Actinomycetota; class Thermoleophilia; order Solirubrobacterales; family Solirubrobacteraceae; genus Solirubrobacter; species Solirubrobacter phytolaccae. Next base: position 28,600 of record NZ_JAPDDP010000024.1, read on the forward strand.
GGACCTCAAGTCCGGCGACGTCGTCACCGCAACCGTGAACGGCCTCGCGGTTTCCGTCCTGAGCATGGATGCGGTCAACAACACGGTCACGCTGGCCGGCGTCGACGGCGCGCTCGCCGTCCTGACCGTCGTGACCACCACGACGCAGACCTTCGGCGCGCCGCAGACGCCGCTGCAGTCCGACGACGACACCGTCCACGGTGAGACGTCCACGCTGCCGCTGATCGTCTTCGGCGGCCAGGGCGACGACAAGCTCCTCGGCGGCACCGGCGGCGACCTCCTGTTCGGCGACCGCGGCCGCGTGCTCGCCGGCGGCAACGTCCTCGGCACGGGCGGCCTCGGCGACGTGACCAACGGCCTGGACCAGCCGGTCGACACGCTCTACGGCGTGGACGCGTGGGTCGGCGGCAACGACACGATCGTCGCCCTCGACGCCGCCGACGTCATCGTCGGCGGCGCCGGCGCGGACACGATCGACGCCGGCGACGGCGCCAACGTCGTCTTCGGCGACAACGGCCGGATCGAGATCGGCAAGTCGATCACGACCACCGACGCCACGTTCGGCGCCGGCGACCACATCACCACGGGCGACGGCCGCGACCTGATCTTCGGCGGCGCCGGCAACGACACGCTGATCGCGGGCGCCGGCGAGGACATCGTCCTCGGCGACCACGGCGTCGTCACGCTCGCCGCCGGCCTGCCGCGCTTCGTGCGCACGAGCGACTTCAACGACGGCGGCCGCGACCGGCTCGAGGGCAACGAGGGCGACGACATCCTGATCGGCGGCTCCGCGGGCGACTCGATCGACGGCGACGCCGGCAACGACCTCATCTTCGGCGACCAGGTCAGCCTCGACGGCCGCACGATCCTGGACCTCTACCACTCGGTCGCGTACGCCACCGCCGCCGTGCCCGCGGGCAAGGTCGCGAGCTACGGCGACGACTACGTGGCCGGCGGCGCGGGCGACGACCGGATCTTCGGCCAGCTCGGCAACGACGTGCTGCTCGGCGACGGCGCGCTCGAGGACCCGGCCGCGGGCGCGACGCGCATCCCCGGTGCCGGCGACCCGCTCGGCGCGCTCATCCTCAACCCGGCCGTCGAGCGCCAGACCGACGGCGACGACTGGATCGAGGGCGGCGGCGGCGACGACGTGCTGTTCGGCGGCCTGGGCAACGACAACCTGATCGGCGGCAGCTCGAACCTCTACACGCTCGAGCGCCCGGACCAGCGTCCCGACGGCAGCGACTACCTGTTCGGCGGCGCCGGCACGCGCACCGCGGCCAACACGATCTCCGACGGCATCGTCGACGCGGACGTGCTGGTCGGTGACAACGGGACCATCGCGGCCGACCGCTCCGTGACGCTGCTCGACGGCGCCGGCGCGGACGAGCTCCACGGCGAGGCCGACGGCGACCGCCTCTACGGCGGCGTCGGCAACGACCGCCTGTTCGGCGACGCGGGCACCGACTCGATCCTCGGCGGCGCCGGCCACGACTGGATCTCCGGCGGCACCGGCAACGACACGATCCTCGGCGAGGACGGCGACGACGTCGTCTTCGGCGGCCTCGGCGACGACCTGATCGACGGCGGCGCCGGCGACGACGCGCTCTCCGGCGCCGAAGCGCTCGAGCTCGGCTACGCGGCCAACTTCTTCGACGGCGGCGTCTTCGACGTCGTCCGCAGCGACTACCTGGGGCCCTACAACCCGGGTGGCCTGCTCCACTACGGCCTGCACGCGACGGGCGCGACGCTCGCCGGCTTCGGGCTCTTCGACGAGTCGCGTCCGTTCCAGCGCATCCTGGTCAACGGCGCCGACTTCTTCCTCAACCACGACGCGGCCAACGGCCCGAAGCTGCCGCTCGTCCCGAGCGACGGCGACGACCAGCTCGTCGGCGGCGTCGGCAACGACTGGCTGACGGGCGGCACGGGCCGCGACCAGCTCGCCGGCAACGACGGCGACGACGTGCTCAACGCGGACGACGACCTGACCACCGGCGGCGGGTCGAACCTGGTCAACGACACCGAGCTCAGCTACGCCGACGTGCTCCGCGGCGGCGCCGGCCGGGATCGCTTCCTGACCAACAACGACGGCGACCAGGTCGTGGACCCGGACGCCGCCGACACGGCCACGCCGCTGCCGCAGCCGAACACGCCGCAGCCGGGCACGCCGCAGCCGGTCGACCCGACGCCGGTCGCGGTGCCGTCGGTCGAGCAGGTCGTGGTCGGCGCCTCGCCGCTGAACCCGCAGACGGGCAAGACGGGCACGCGCCTGAACCCGGATCGCGACAAGGCCAAGCCCAAGAAGAAGAAGGCCAAGAAGAAGACCGCCGCGCAGAAGAAGCGCGAGGCGGCGAAGAAGAAGGCCGCCGCCAAGAAGAAGAAGGAAGCCGCGAAGAAGAAGGCCGCGGCCAAGAAGAAGAAGGAAGCGGCCAAGAAGAAGGCCGCCAAGAAGAAGAAGACTTCCAAGAAGAAGCCCGCGAACAAGGGGACCAAGTCGTGAGACTGAGACGGCTGATCGCGCTCGCCGCGGCGGTAGTGGCATGGCCGGCGGCGTCCGCGAACGCCGCTGGGCTCGAGGATCCGGGGGCCCAGTGGCTCCCGCGCTCGGACGGGGCGACCTGGGTCTACCAGTGGGGCAACACGGCCTTCTCGCCGCCGCGCGCGGAGCGCTACACGGTGACCTCGCGCACGGGCACGGCGTTCCGCGTGGCCTGGGAGGAGTTCAACCTGCGCCCGGACGAGAGCCCGGCGAACGGCTTCGCGGACTTCCGCCACACGGATGCGGGCCTGATCAACACGAACTTCCAGTCGACGCCGGTGCCGCCGCAGTTCCCGATCCTGTGCGGGACCGCGGCGCGCTGCTCGAACACGCTCGCGGGCACGCTCTTCGAGGTCATGTGGGGCACGCGCTCGCCGGTCCTGGCCGAGCCGCTCGTGGCCGGCACGAGCTGGAACTCGGTCGGCGGCACGACCAACGACGTGACCGCGGCGAACCGCTACCGCGGCGTGGTGGACGTGTCCGTCCCGGCGTTCCCGGCGCCGGTGAAGGCGGCCAAGATCGAGTCCGTGATCACGCAGGCGGGCGCGCTGGGCGACCCGTTCGGCTCCGGCCTGCGCACGGTCTGGTGGGTGTACGGCGTCGGCCCGGTCAAGGTGCTCTTCCAGCACACGTCGGGCGAGACGAGCTACGCGACGCTCCAGCAGACCAACCTCGCGCCGATCGCGCCGCCGAGCGACGCGAACCTGATGCCGCTCACGCTCGGCGCCGAGTCCACGTTCCGCTGGCGCAACTCGCGCCACATGAAGCGCTGGTCCGAGCAGCGGCTCACGGTCGCGGCGTCGGCGAACAGCACGTCGCGGATCAACGTGCTCGACACGGACGGGCCGATCGACGTCAACGCGAGCTACCTGTTCTCGAACCGCCTCGGCGGCCTCACGAACGTCACCACGCGCATGCGGCGGGCGGAGACGAGCTCGCGGCTGCCGGCGCTCGGCCCGGCTTCCGGACCCGAGGGCCGCGCGCGCTTCGTGACGCCGCTGGACCTGATGACCTACGGCTTCAACCCGGTCTTCCCGTCCTACGCGGTGGACGGGCAGACGTGGCGCTCCTCGCGTGAGTCGCGCGACTTCGCCGTCTACGGCGTGACCGGCTCCTCGAGCGTGCTCGGCAAGCGCACGGTGCGCGTGCCGGCCGGCCGCTACCGGGACGCGATCGCGATCCGCTCGCGCCTGCGCCAGTCCAACCACGCGTTCGGCTCGGGCACGCGGACGATGTACTTCGCGCCGGGCGTCGGGCTTGTGAAGATCACGTTCCGGCACTCGGACGGCAGCACGTCGACCGTGGAGAAGACGGGGTGAAGCGCCGCTCGCTCGCGGTCGCCGTTGCCGCTCTCTCGGCGGGCGTCTTCGCCGCTCCCGCGGCCGCGCAGGTCCTGCCGCCGTCGCTGACGACGGACACGCGCTTCGCGTTCGCGGGCGTGTCCGAGTTCGACTTCCAGGTCGGCGTCGTGGACGACACGGCGGTGCGCGCTGCGGTCGACCCGGCGCGCGAGCGCGCCTACGCGGTCGGCTCCACCGGGAACGCGATCGCGGTCGTCGCGCGGCGTGCGGACGGGGCGCTCGACCCGAGCTTCGCCGGTGACGGCTCGCTCGAGCTGGCGCTCGGCCGCGACGCCGAGGGCGTGGACATCGGGGTCCGGGCGGATGGGCGCCTGCTCGTCCTCGCGCGCACCGACGTCGCTTCGTCCGGACCCGCCGACTACGACACGGCCCTGATCGGCCTGCTGCCGGACGGCTCCACGGACCCGAGCTTCGGGACCCGGACGTTCGCGGCCGGCCCTGGGGACGACGTGCCGGCGGCGCTCGACGTCAATCCGCGGGGTTGGGCCTACGTCGGCGCGACCGGCGACCAGACCTACATCGGCTGGGCCTTCGACGACATGGTGTTCGACCAGGTCGTGGACGTCTTCCCGGCCGTGCCGGACGGGCCGGTCGACATCGCGTGGCAGGACGGCGCGCCCGTCGTCCTCGCCTCGACGGGGACGAGCACCGCGGTGCGGCGCAACGGCGTCAACACCGAGGTCGCCGTCCCGCTCGCGACCTCCGTCACCGGCGGCGGGCTGCTCGTCCACGACGGCTCCGTCTACGTCACCGGCGCGGCGACCGTTGCGGGTGACTCCGACGCCTACCTCGCGCGGCTCGGCGCGACGCTCGAGACGCGGCGCTTCGACTTCCGCGGCTCCGTGTTCAGCGGCGACCAGCCCGTCACGGGCGTCGGCCAGGACATCACGCTCGTGCCGGGCGACCCGGACACCGTCGTGGTCTCCGGCTCCTCCGAGACCGATCGCGGGCGCGAGTGGGGCTTCGCGGCCTTCAACGGGCTCGAAGGCGCGCTGAGCGCACTGCAGGCCACGGACCTCGTGATCCCGGTCGCCGGCCAGGGTGGCGCGTCGGGCGTCGCGGGCGCGGCGGGCTACGTCGTGGCCGCCGGCACCCAGCGCGACTTCTCGCTCGAGACGCAGTCCGGGACGAACGACCTGAGCATCGGCATGGGCCGCGTGTTGATCGACAACGAGAAGCGCTGCGACCTCGCGCTCGCCGTCGTCTCCCCGGTCGAGCTCGTGCTGCGCGGGCGGGCGCCCGGCGAAGTGACGCTGCGGGTGACCAACAACGGCAAGCGGCCCTGCGCGGGGACGATCGGCGTGCCGGCCCCGTGGGTCGCGGCCGGCAGCGTCGACGCCGGCCGGCTCCTGCCGGGGCAGACCGTCACGCGCACGCTCTCACTCGGCTACGACGCGCCGTTCCCGAACGACGCGACGCTCGAGCTGTCGCTGTCCGCGGCGGGCGACTCCGCGCTCGGCGACAACGCGGTGCGCCTGCGCGCCATCTTCTCGTTCTGCGACCTCGCGCTGACCGTGCTCGAGGCGCCGCCGGTGATCGGCACGGAGGGCTCGCGCCGGTTCGCGTTCACCGTGCGCAACGTCGGCACGGCCCCGTGCCGCGCCGCGCAGGTGATCACGCGCGCGCCCGGGCTACGGTCCGGCGCGGTGAAGCCGTACTCGGTCGCACCGGGCAAGTCGGTCGAGGACGAGATCAGCGTCGGCGTGCTGCGCGGGCTCAAGACAGGCACCAAGGCGCCGCTGTCGTTCCGCGTGGTTGACGCCGACGACGTCGCCGCCGCCAACGACCTCGCGAGCAGCGAGCCGGTGGTCGTCAAGCCCGGTGACACGAACGCGCGGACGCCGGTGCGGGGCATCTCGTTCTCCGGTCGCGCGACCAAGGGCACCGCGCGCTTTGTCTCCGCGCGGACACTCCGGGTGGCGCGCGTGCAGATCGCCGTGCGGCGTCTGGGTGGCGAGTGCCGCTGGCTGAGCTCCGCCCGTGGCGACCTGCGGACGGTCGACGAGAGCGACGCCGGCAAGTGCGACGAGCCCGTCTGGATCACGGTCAAGGGAACAGAGCGTTGGAGCCTGCGGCTCGCCAAGCGGTTGCCCAAGGGCCTGTACGAGCTGCGCACCCGCGCGGTCCTGCGCAACGGCCTGGCCGAGGGCCGCTTCACCCGAACGGACAAGAACCTGATCCGCTTCCGGGTGCGCTAGACGAATGTCGGGGGCGGCTAACGGCCGCCCCCGCTCTAGATTCGCCCTCTATGCGGAGGACGATCTGCTTTGCCCTGCTCGCGCTGCTCCTGCTTCCAGGGGCCGCGTCCGCGGGTCCGCTCGACGACCCGGCCGAGCAGTGGTTGCCGCGCACCGACGGCGCGACCTGGACGTACGCCTGGTCGAACACGACCTACCAGCCCGCGGCGCGCGTCGAGAAGTACACGATGGCGGCCCGCGCCGGCACGTCCTTCCGCCTGCGCTGGGACGAGGTGAACCCGCCCGCCACGGACACGGCGTCGACGGGCACGATCGACTTCCAGCACACGGACACCGGGTTGGTGAACACGAACTACCAGTCCTCCCAGCCGCCGCCGCGGTTCCCGATCCTGTGCGCGGCCGCGACCGACTGCGCGAGCTCGCTCAGCGCCGCGCTGTACATGGTCATCTGGGGCACGCGCTCACCCGTCTTCGCGGAGCCGATGCTGCAGGGCACGCGCTGGAGCTCGATCGGCGGCGCGTCCAACGACGTCGCCTCCAGCAACCGCTACATGGGGCACGTGAAGGTCAAGGTCCCGGCGTTCCCGGCGGGGGTCGACGCGGCGCGCGTGGACAGCGACGTGACCCAGGCGGGCGCGATCGGCGACCCGTTCGGCACGCTCACGCGCACGGTCTACTGGGTGCGCGGCGTCGGGCCGGTGCGGGTCGTGATGAAGCACGCCTCGGGGGAGACGTCCACGGCGGACCTGCTCGAGACGAACCTGAAGGCCAAGCCGCTGCCGTCGGACGAGAACCTGCTGCCGCTCAACCGCGGCGACAAGGGCACGTTCCGTTGGCGCAACTCGAAGTGGATGAAGGCCTGGTCGACGCAGTCCTACGAGGTCGTCGACGTGGTCAACTCGACGGCGCGCGTGGACTTCAAGCACGTCCGCGGGCCGCTGCGCGTGGCCGCCGCCTACGGGCTCTCCTCGCGCCTGTCGGGCGTGACGCTGCTGTCGGGCTCGACCCAGTCGACCGGCGGCAAGTTCCCGAAGCTCGGCAAGTCGCGCCGCTTCACCACGCCGTTCGACCTGATGGTCTACGGCTTCAACCCGGTCATCCCGTCGCCCGGCTCGGGCAAGGGCACGACCTGGCGCTCCTCGCGCACGAGCCGTGACTACTCGATCTTCGGCGTGTCGGGGAACGCGTCGGTGCTCGGCACGCAGACCGTGCGCGTGCAGGGCAAGAAGTACAAGGCGGTCGCGATCCGCTCGCGCCTGGAGCAGGGCTCGAACCGGTTCGGCTCCGGCACGCGCACCTCGTGGTTTGCCCCGGGTGTCGGGCTCGTCAAGCTCGTCTTCAAGCACGCCGACGGCTCGGTCTCCACCGTCGAGCGGGTCAAGTAGGTGCGCGGCGCGCCCAGCACGGTCGCGGCGAGGGTGCGTTCTCGCGGCTGCGCGGCCACGGCGCCGCGCGCGCTCCTCTCGCTCGCGGTGCTTGCCGCGCCCCTCTTCGCGGCCGGCTGCGGCGGCGAGGACCCTGACCGCGCCGAGGTCCGCTCCTACCTCGAGCGCGTGAACGCCGTCCAGTCGTCCCAGAAGGCCGTGCTCGTGCGCGCCGACACCGTGCTGCGGGGCTACGCCGAGCGCAAGCCGATCGGCGCCCCGGCCCTGGCCGGCGTGGCCGACGGCGTGCGTGGCGTGCGCGCCGAGGTCGCCGCCGTGAAGCCACCGCCGGCCGCCCGCGAGGTCCACGAGCGGCTGCTGAAGATCTACGACATCGACGCCGGCCTCGTGGCCGAGACGGAGCGGATGGTCACCTACCAGGACGCGGCGCCGGCGGCCCTGGCGCCCCTGGACCGCGCGAGCGCGAAGCTCCGCCGCGACCTCGACCGCGCGAAGACCGCCCCGTCACAGGCCCGCGCGCTCAAGCGCTTCGGCGCCTCCCTCACCCGCGTCGGCAAGCGCCTGCGCGCCCTGAAGGCCCCGGCCCTGCTCCAGCCCGCCCACGCGGCCCAGATCAAGCGGCTCGCCTCCACCCGCAAGCTCTCGGCGCAACTGGAGACGGCGGTCCGCAAGAAGGACTCGCGCCGCGTCGCCAAGCTGCTCCTGCACTTTCGCAAGAACACCACCTCCAAGCGCGCCGAGCGCCGCCTGACCCAGCGCGGCATCGACCTCCATACCGAGCGCCTGCGCGAGCTCACCGCCGCCCAGACCGAGCTCGGCCGCGCCCAAGCCCGCCTGAATCGGACGTTCCGCCCTTCATGAAGCGCTTCCTCCTCACCTCGCTCCTGCTCCTCGCGGCCCCGGCCGGCGCGGCGGCCCAGACGCCGCTCGTGCCGTCCCTGAGCATCGACACGACCTTCGCGCCGCTGTCGGGCATCGCGACCGACGACTACAGCGCCAGCGTCGCCTCGGACATCCCGGCGGAGGTCATCGCCGCGAACGGCCGGATCTACACGATCGGCAGCACGTCGGCCGACGACGGGAACCTGTACGTCGTCGCGCGCCGCGGTGACGGGACGTTCGACGCGAGCTTCTCCGGCGACGGACGGCTGACGGTGTCGGTGCCCGGCACCGAGGCCGAGAACGTCAAGGCGGCGGCCGTGCTGCCCAACGGCGCGTTGCGGATCGCTGCCTCCGCCGACAAGAGCATCGGCTCGTCGAGCGACCGTGACGTCGCGATCATCGGTCTGCTGCCGGACGGCTCGCTCGACCCGAGCTTCGGCTCCGGCGGCATCACGCTGTTCCCGGTCGGCGCCGGCGACGACGACCCGAACGGCATCGCCGTGGACGGCGTGGGCCGGGTCGCGGTGACGGGCTCAGCGCTCGCGTCGAACGTCAAGGACACGTTCGTCTCGCTCCGCAACCCGGACGGCTCTCCGGCGGCGTTCGGCACCGGTGGAGTCGTCGTCCTGCAACGGTCCCCGAGCGGGCTCGCCGATGAAGGCCAGGACGTCGTCTTCCGCCCCGGTGGCGGGCTGGCCGTGCTCATGAGCGTGCACCTCCCGGGCGTCGGCGCCGACACGGACGAGACGTCCGTCCTGCGCGGGTTCACCGAGGACGGCTCGCTCGATCCCGGGTTCGGCGACGCCGGGGAGACCGCGCTGACCGTCGGCTCGCCCGATACGAGCGCTCCCGGCCTCATGCTCCTTCGCAACCGTCTGTGGGTGACCGGCAAGACGATGAGCGGCGTGCAGCAGATGGCGTTCATCGCGCGCACCGAGGCCAACGGCACCGGGCTGCAGTCGCGCCAGTTCGAGATGCGTGGCAAGTCGAGCGGCACCGACGCGATCCGGTCCGCCGGCGCAGATCTCGCCGTCCTTGCCGGGCCGCCCGAGGCGCTGGTCGTCGTCGGCTCCTCCGTCACGCCGTCCTCGGGCCTCGGCGGGTTCGCCGCGACCGCGTTCACCAACTTCGACGGCGATCTCGCTTCGGCTCCGGCCAGCACCTACGTGGACGCCGGCTCCAACCAGACCGGCCTCGTCTCCGCGTCCGCCGAGGGCCCTTACTCGTTGGCCGCCGCCGGGCTGCTGCTGAACTCGTCGTCGTTCGACACGAGCTTCGCCACGCTGCGCCTGCTGCTCGACGCGGACAAGAAGTGCGACCTCGCAATCGACGTGCCGACCCCGCTCGAGCTGACGTTCGTCGGCCGCAAGGGCACCGCTGCGCAGATCAGCGTCGAGAACAAGGGCGATCGGCCCTGTGGCGGGCCGGTGACGGTGAACGCGCCGTACAAGCTCGGTCGCGCGGTCGACACCGGCGTGATCGCGGCGGGCGCGAAGTTCGTGGTCAACGCCGTGCCGTTGACCAGCTCGACGATCCGGCGCGACGACGACGTCGCCCGCTTCACCGTGAGCGCGACGGGCGGCGACAGCGACACCAGCAACGACGTCCGCGGCGTGCGGGCGGTCTACTCGTTCTGCGACCTCGCGTTGAGCGCGGTGCAGAAGCCGTCCACGATCCCGAACGAGGGTGGTCGAAGGGTCGAGGTCGGGTTGCGCAACTCGGGCACGCGGACCTGCCGCTCGGTGCGGATGAAGGTCACCGACGGCTCGGGTGAGGGCGCGAGCAAGCCGTACTCGATCGACCGCGGGCGCAGCGTGTCCGACGACGTGCTCGTGTCGGCCAAGAGCGCCGCGAAGATCGGCAAGAAGGCGACCGTGCGGGTGACGACGTCCTCGTCCGACGACGACGTGTTCGCCACCAACGACGCGATCCGCCTGACCGCGCGGGTCGTGGGCGTGGGGGACACGCGCGTGTCCTCGGCCGGCGCCACTCGCATCGCCGGCTCCGCGAGCCGGGGGAAGGGCACGAAGGCCGACGCAAAGGGCCTGTCCGTCACCCGCGTGGAGGTCGCGGTGCGCAAGCTCGGCTCCGGCTGCCGCTGGCTGTCCGGCAAGAACGCGAAGTTCACGAACCGCAAGCTCGCCAAGGGCGCGACGTGCACGCCTTCGGGCTGGCAGGCCGCCTCGGGTCGATCCTCCTGGCGCCTGAGCATGCGCGCCCTGCCCAAGGGGAGCTACGAGGTCTACTCGCGCGCCGTGACGGCGAACGGGTTCCGCGAAGGCCGCTTCGCCAAGGCCGACGGCAACCGCCGCAGCTTCCGCGTCCGCTGACACCGGTCGTCGACGTGGCCGCGCCTTCGGGACCGAGTCCCGAGCCGCGGTCGCGGCCGTCGGCGCGAGCATCCAGGGAATCTCCTCATAGCTTGACTTAATCGAGATTGGGTCTCATATTCTCGGGCGTCAAGCAAGCGAGAGGAGCAACGATGGGAAGCTTCAACCGGTTCGCCGTGGTGCTGTGCGCGACCGCGGTGTTGGGCGGAGTGGGTGCCGGCACGGCGTACGCCGACGAGTACGACCACGTCGACCTCGTGCTCGAGGCCTTCTGCGACGGCAACGGCGACGTGAGCGAAGGCGAGTTCCTGCTCGAGGAGCACGGCGTCGGCCCGCTGGCCGACCAGGACCAGGTGTTCACGTTCGACGGCGTCGACGACACCGACCTCGGCTTCGAGGTCGAGTGGGACGACGGGTGCGATCAGGTGCCGGTGGACGTGACGTTGACGGGCGCGTCCGGGTCGGGCGGAAGCTTCTCGGCGGGAAGCGTGTTCAGCGCGACCGCTCCGAGCACGCTCGGGGCGACCGGGCCGCTCACGCTGTCCGCCGCCAACGGCTACCACCTCGATCCGGGAGCGTGGACCGTCAGCGGCGGTCAGACGTTCGATCTGAGCTTCACGTTCAGCGCGACCGGCGGCGTTCCCGTGGTCTCCACGCTGCCGCTGCACGTCGCCGGCTGATCCAACCCCCTTCGGCTGGGGCCGGCGCATCCGGCCCCAGCCGTCGCACTCCTCGCAACGGAAAGGACTCCCATGGGCTTTCGCAACTCGTGCGTCGCTGCAGCGGTAGGGCCACTCGTCGGCCTCCTGCTCGGGCCACCGGCGTTCGCCGCGCCGCCACCCGTGGTCGCCGACAGCGGCCAGTACCAGATCACGCCGCGCCTGACGGCGACGGGCATCGACCTCGGCCTCTGGCGCAACCCGGGGACGACCACCGTGCCCGGCGCGGACGGCGGCCCGGTGCTCGACCTGGCCGACGTGACGGTCAACCTCAAGGCCGAACGGGTGCACGTGCTCCCGGCCGATGCGGGCTGGCGGGTCTTCGGCCCACGCGGAGCGGACGCCTACGAGACCGGCCTGCCGCCGGACGCCGCGGACGTGGCCCTGGGCTTCAACTCCAACCTGATCCCGCGCGCGCAGCTGTCCACGGCGACCGCGACCCGCAACATCACGTACAAGATCGTCGAGGCGCGCGTCCCAGGACGGGCGATGATCGCGCCGCGCGCGGGCACGCTGGTCGGCGCGACCACGACGCCGCCGTCACCGTCGACGAGCTCGTTCGACCCGACCCTGCCCGGCGTCAACCAACGCGGCGAGGTCGCGGGATATCAGCCGTTCCAGTTCAACAACGTCGGTGTCTACTGCCTCGGCCTGCAGGCCGGCGCGTACCTCGCCAACCAGACGCCGGTGACGAGCGCCGTCGAGACGTTGCGGATCGTCGTCGGCGACTGGGAGGACTGGGGCGACAAGGAATGCGGCGCGGGACCCGAGCTGCCCTCCGGCTACTACGAGCCGGACGCCGTCAACCAGTGGGACCCGGCGACCAACAAGTTGCTGCCGGTCAGCCACGTCGATCTGGCGCCGTACCTGAACGACTCGGGGCAGCTCGAGGCCGGCCTGCACGAGTCCGCGCAGGGGTGGGATCGCTGGTGGAGCCCGGCGAACACCGTGGTGTTCGTGCCCGAGGCCGCCGCGGTGACGATCCCGGAGCCGACCGCGACCGCCGACTTCGGCTTCCTCGGCGCGCCGGGCGACCGGGTCTGGCGGATCCCGGCGTCGGCCTCCGCGGGGCCGGGCGGGACGCCGGCCCTCGGGTACTCCGGTGAGGAGTTCGAAGCGACGGACTTCGCCGGCCGTCCCCAGTGGCGGCTGGACGCGGTCACCGGCCTCGACGGCGGGCCCGCGCCGGGCGCGTTCTTCCTCGGCACGAACGAGACCGAGGTGCTCACGGGCGGTGCACCGCACTTCTCCACGCGCCAGGGCCTGCCGCAGTCGCGCGGCTTCCGGTCCGGCTCACACGTGCACGCCAACTGGGACTTCACCGCCCCGGGCACCTACTGCCTGTCGATGACCTTCAGCGGCTGGCCCGCCGGCAAGACGTACCGGACGAGCACGGAGCGCGTGCTGACCGTCGTCGTCGGCGGCACCACCCACGACCCGGCGGGCACGAGGACGTGCGAGCAGGCGCAGCACGACGGCAACGCCGACTTCCCGGCCGGGACGCCCGCGGCGACGCCGGTCGCGGCGACGCCGGGACGCACGGTGCTCGCGCCGCCCGCCGGCCGGCAGGGCTTCGCCACCTTCCGGGTGTCCGGGCCCGAGGTCGAGCTCGTCCACGGCTCCCAGACCGGCGGCGGCGTCACGTACGACCCCGACGACGTCGTCCTCAGCGTCGACGGCGCCCATGCCGTGTCGGAGCCGGGCCTCGAGGCGGTGTGGGGAGCGGGCCGGCGCCAGTCGCTGGTCGCGGGCGTGGGCACGTTCAAGCTCGGGCTGTCGGCGCTCGACGGGCCGCTCACCTGGTCCCTCGGCGCCGTGCGCGGTCCGGGCAAGGTCGATTTCGTGAGCCCCGACGCGCCGCTGCGCCTGAGCACGGTCCCCGAGCTGGCCTCCGCCTCCGGCGTGGTGCGGCCGGACACGACCGTGGCCGGCGACTGGCGCTTCGAGGTGCCCGGCGTGTACTGCCTGCCGATGACCTGGACCGCCGCCGACGGCACGACCGCGGTGACCAAGACGCTCGCCGTCGCCGTCGGCGTGTCCGCGGACGGCGTCCAGCCCGGCGTGGGGTGCGTCGGCTCCACGGGTGGCGGCGGCGGACCGGACCCAGATCCGGGACCGGATCCCGGCACCGGGTCGGGGCGCACCGTGCTCGCGCGCGGGCACGTCGACATCAGCTCGACGCTCGACGCGGACCGGCTGGTGCAGACGATCGACGACGGTGGCGTCGACCGCGAGATCGACAGCGTGACGCTGCACGTCCGGCCGGCCGCCGAGCGCCGGACCCCGGCCGATCCCGCGTACGCCTTCCTAGGAGTGCCCGGCGCACCGGTCTGGCTGCTGCCCCAAAGCCAGGACGAGGGCCTGCTGTGGCCCGGCTGGACGCTCCGCCCGGGGACCCGCGCGCTGAGCAGCGAGAACGCGGTGCGCTGGGAGCTCGGCGCAGTCCGCGGCCCGGGCCGCTTCGTGCTCTACCAGAACGACGGGTTCGGCCTGCCGCAACCGCGGCTGGGGCAGGGGAGCGCGTTCACGTTCAGCGGCCATGGGCACGGGACGTGGGCGTTCACCGCCGACGGGGCGTACTGCCTGCCGATCACCGCGACCGAAGTGGTCACCGGGCACGTCGCCACGTTCACGCTCCTCGTCGCCGTCGGCCAGGTCGACGCGGGCGCCGTGACCCCGGCCGACTGCGGCAAGTCCGCGCGTGAGCTCGGGGCGCGGACGCCCGAGCCCGAGCCGACCGCGACGCCGACGCCGACGCCCGAGTCCGCGCCGAGCCCGGTGCCCGCGCCGCGACCCGCCGTCGTCACGCGGGCGAAGGCGCCGTCGGTCAGCGTGCGCACGAAGCCGCAGCGCCTCGACCGCAAGCGCGTCGCCCGCTTGGCCACGCTCGTGTGCCCGGCCGGCCGGTCCTGTCGGGTCAGCACCCCCAGCCGCGTGCGCGTGACGATCGCGTCCAAGCGCTTCGACGTCCAGGTGCTCGCGCCCCGCAGCCTCCGGGCGGGCACGCGGGGGAGCCTGCGCGTCCGGGTCCCGGCCGCGGCCGCTCGCCGTCTGGCCGGGCGTCAGGTCAGGGTGCGCGTCCCGGTCAAGCTGAGCGGCAGCCGATCGGTCACACGCACGGTCGCGGTGACGATCCGCGGCTGACCCTCACCCGGTCACGGGTCCGGATAGGGCTGGAGCGGCACGCCGTTCGTCTCCAGCCCACGTCCGCCGAGCTCGAAGGCCCCGCCGGACGTCGTCGCCAGCTCCGCCGAGGAGCGGCCGGGCCGTCGCACGCCCAGCCGCACGCTCGCCAGCCCCGAGTGGAGCACGGTCCGCGCGTCGCCCTCGCGCGTGCCCGCGTACGTGAAGCCCACCGTCTGATCGAGGTCCGCGTGCGCCGCGACGCGGATCTCGATTCCCTTGCCGGGGACGATCGCCTCCAGCCGCCCGGGCGCCGCCACGACGCGGACGCCGGGGATGTGGCCCAGCCCGCCGAGCCGGAACCGCCGCCCGCCCACGAACACGGCGCCGCTGGCGATCCACGGCGTCAGCGCGCCACCCACGCGCACCCGCGCGAGTGCGAGCTCCAGCCACGCCTCCGGCGCGTCCGGGAACCCCGACGCGTGCAGCCACACCCACCGCTCCGCGTGCTCGCGCCCCCAGTTGTGCCCGACGGTCGCGCGCCAGCCGACGACGTCGACGACCACGCCGTCGACCACGACCCGCCCGCTCACGACCCCGTCTGGGACGGGCGCGACGAGCTTCGTGCGCGGGAGCGGAAGCCGGTACAGCAGGCCGGGGTGCAGGTGCCGGAGCTCGCCCACGCCGCCGCCGGCCACCGTGAGCTCCCACTCGGCCATCCGGCCGTGGGCGCGGGCGCCGCCATGGAACCGCGTGGCGCCGCAGGCCGCGCCGTCGTCTAGGTGCACGCCGGACTCCTTGACCGCCGCGGGGCCGCCGCCCCCGGCCGGGTCGAAGATCGTGCACCATCGGGCCGCGGACTCGATCTCCGAGCCGGCGAACCGGTGGCGCGTGTGGCGGATCCAGAGCGCTCGGGGCGGCCGGCCCGGCTCGGCGTCGCGGGCACTGAGGAACCACGACTCGTATCGGCCGCGCACGCATCCCATTGTGCCGTCCGACCCACCTCGTACCGTTCGCGAAGCAATGCCCCTCTGCTTCATTGAGCCACAGGACGCGATCCGGGTGATCGCGGAGTCGGTCGGCCGCGAGGCCCGCCGACAGCTACTCGGCGAGCTCGTCCGTGCCTGGGTGGACGAGATCCCCGAGGGCGAGCTGGCCTCGCACTACGCGAAGGCCGTCGCCGATCTGGACGAGAACGACCTCTCGATGCTCGCCGCCTGGCACGCCTCGATGGAGGTCGGCACGCCGCTCGCCAACCGGGACTTTCTCGTCGGTGCGTTCAAGAACCTCGGCGACAACCGTCGCGAGGCGCTGAAGATCGCCGCGGGCCTCCGGGGCGAGGACGCGTTCAACGCCGGCGTCGCGGAGGAGCAGGCGCTGGAGAGCGTGCTGCCGTGGCTGAGCAATGAGCGCGCCACGGAGCTCCTGGCCGAGTGCCTGGAGCTCTACATGTGGGACCGCCTCGGCTCAGAGAACTAGCTGGTCCAGCTCCGCGACGGCCTGGTCGGTCGTGCGGAAGTGGACGCCGTGCAGGCCGAGCTCGTTCGCGGCCGTGACGTTGACCTCGAGATCGTCGACGAAGGCGCAGTCGCCCGCCGACAGCCCCAGCCGGGTCAGCGTCCGCTCGTAGATCTCCGGCTCCGGCTTGCGCACGCCCTCGAAGCCCGAGTCCACGATCAGCTCGAACATGCCGTCGGGCAGCAGCGGCATCCAGCGCGGCTGCCACTCACGGACGTTGTTGGTGAGGATCGCGAGCCGCACGCCGCGCGCCTTCAGGCCCGCGTAGTACTCGAGCAGCGGCTCGTTGGCCCGCAGCTCGCGCATGAGCCGCTCGCCGTAGTTGTCGAGCACGACCTCGCGCCCGACAACCTCGCTGATCGACGCCTGCATGACGGCCATGAACTCGGGGTCGGTCATCTGCCCGCGTTCGAGCTTGAACAGCGGCGGCTCGTCCGAGCGCGAGGCCGCGAGCTGCATCGCCTCGCCGAGCGCGCTCAGCGGCACGCCGAGCTCCTCGTGCGCGCGAGCGAACGCCTCGTTGAGCGGCAGCGTGATCACGCCGCCGAAGTCGCTGATGACCGCTTTGATCACGCGGTGCGGCGGATGAGGTCGTAGCGGCCGATGCCCGTGCGGCCTTCGATGTGCCAGCGGAAGAACGCGACGTCCATCCGCAGCGCGCCGAGCTCGAGCGTCGAGCCGGTCAGCACCTCGCCCATGCCGCGGTACGGGTACTCCGCGTCCTTGTCCAGGTACAGCTCGAGCCCGGCGCGGATTTGACGCGCGTCCTCGTCGGTGGTCGTGGAGAGCCGCACCTCGTCGACCTCGTGCGACTCCTCGGCCGAGAACGACGCGCCCCAGGCGGCCTCGTCGGCGTGGTGCGCGGCCTTGGTCGAGCGCACGAGGCCGAGCGCGACGCCCGTCCCGTCGTCGAACCACGCGCCGACCGCGCGCGTGAGCACGATCTTGTCCCAGTCCGGGTTGCCCCAGGCACGTCCGCGCTGGCCGAGCCCGTCGACGCTCCGGCCTTCCATCGTGCCGGTCACGCGGCAGAGCTGCTCGTAGCCCTCCATCCCGCCGGCCTTCACGAGCGCCTGGCGCCCGCTGTAGCCGACGGGGGCGGTGAGCGCCTCGAACGTCAGCTCGAAGTCCAGCTCGCCGGCGCCGCGCAGCGTCCAGCGCGCGAGCGGCTCGTCGGTCACGGCCTGAAGGTCTTCGGCGGGGGAGGTGACGATCGCGCCGAGCGTCTCGCGCCCGAGGAAGCCGACGGCGAGCGCGCTGCTGGAGACCTCACCGTCGCCGCCCATGCCGGTCGCGACGCGCGCGAGCCCGTACAGGCCCGCGTCCACGTCCGCCCACGAGAACGTCACCGCGTCCGTGTCCCCGGGCTTGCGCAGCTCCCGGGGTGCTTCCAGGTCCACCTTGCTCATCGCGGCGGCGGGGGCGGGTCGATGTCCACGGCGCTGCCCTCGATGTCCCGCGGGTGGCCGTTCCCGGCGTAGGGATCGCTGCGCGGCGGGCGCGCCGTGCCCGGCATCGCGCCGACCAGCCGCAGCGCGCCGCGCCGGACGAGCAGCCGTCGCAGCACCACACGCGTGGGTGGGAACAGGAACAGCAGGCCGAAGATGTCCGTGATGAACCCGGGCGTGAGCAGCAGCACGCCGCCGAAGATCACCAGGACGCCGTCGACGACCTCCTTGTGCGGCAGCCGCCCGGACGCGAGCGCCTCGTTGAAGCGCCGCCACGCCAGCCGGCCCTGCGAGCGCAGCAGGTAGGAGCCGAGCATCGCGTCCGCGATCAGGATCAGCACCGTCCACCACACGCCGATGGCCTGACCCACCTGGATCAGCAGCGCCAGCTCGGCGATCGGGACGATGATGAAGAGAAGTACGAGCAGCAGGGGCATTGGTTCTTCGCCCCGACTTTACGACCCTCAGGTCAAGGCGGGCTTAGCGCCGTCGTTCACGCGTACCGCGGGGAGCCGATGGAGGCCGACCGTCTCGATCAGCATCCGGATGTTCGGCTGCGGATGCGCGAGCCAGAGCGTCACGCCGTTCGCCCGCAGCCGCTGCGCGAGGCACGCCAGGTCGATCATCAGCGACGGGTCCGCGAACGTCAGATCGCTCAGATCCACGATCACATCACGCGTCGCGTTCAGGGCCGCGGAGAAAGGCCGGCGGCGTCGGCCGCTGGTCGTTCGGTCCTCATCCCCCTCGATGCGGAGGATGGCGAGCTCTGCGTCGAAGGAGACGATCACGCGACCCTACAACGAACCGCCCGGTTCGTACAGAGTCACACACGCGGAGTTGCCTACACTCCTACTCGAGATGATTCAAGAAGACGACGTTTTCGAAGCCCTCTCGAACGTGATCGACCCGGAGCTCGGCCTCGACTTCGTCGAGCTCGGCCTCGTCTACGGTGTCGAGATCGACGGCAGCAAGGTCGGCATCACCTTCACGCTGACGACCCCGGCCTGCCCGATCGGCCCCCAGGTCTCCGAGCAGATGCAGGAGTTCGTCGGCGAGCTCCCGGGCGTGACCGAGGTCACCCCGAACATGGTCTTCACCCCCGCGTGGACCCCGGACAAGATGTCCGAGGACGCGAAGTTCGCGCTCGGCTACTGAGGACTAGCGCCGGGACGTGCCGGGCGCGATGAGCCCGGTCTCGTAGGCGAAGATCACGGCCTGCACGCGGCTCGTCAGGCCGAGCTTGGCGAGCATGCGGCCGACGTGGCTCTTGACCGTGCTCTCCTCGAGATAGAGGTGGGCGGCGATATCGGCGTTGCTGCGGCCCGCCGCGATCCCGAGCAGGACGTCGCGTTCGCGCGGGGTGAGGTCCGCGAGCGCCGGGTCGCCGGCGCGGGCAGGGGCCGCCGAGACGAACTGGGCGAGCAGGCGGCGGGTGACCTCGGGCGAGATCAGGGCGTCGCCGCTCGCGACGACGCGGACCGCTTCGATGATGCGCTCGGGCGGCGAGTCCTTGACGAGGAAGCCGACGGCGCCGGCCTGCAGGGCCTCGACGACGTACTCGTCGAGGTCGAAGGTGGTGATGACGATGACCTTGACGTTGCTGTCGCGGAGGCGGCGCGTGGCCTCGAGGCCGTCCATCCGGGGCATCCGGATGTCGATGAGCAGGACGTCCGGGGTGCGTCGCTCGACCTGGCCGAGCGCGTCGAGCCCGTCGGTGGCCTCGCCCACGACCTCGATGTCCTCGGCTCTCCCGAGGATCATCCGCAGCCCTTGGCGGGCGATCGCCTGGTCGTCGGCGATGACGACGCGGATGCTCACGGCGTCACCGCTGCTCGGTCCCTCGCCGGCCGGGACTCGGGCTGGAGGGGCAGGCTCGCGCGCACCGACCAGCCGCCGGCGCTCGGCCCGGCGGTGAGGGAGCCGCCGACGATCGCGACGCGTTCGCGCATGCCGCCGATGCCGCCGCCGGGCCGGGCGTCGGCGCCGCCGACGCCGTCGTCGTCCACGGCGATCGTCAAGGCCCGCTCGCCGTATACGACGTGGACGCGCACGACGGTGGCGCTCGAATGGCGGACGACGTTCGTCAACGACTCCTGCAGGACGCGGTAGGCGCAGACCTCGATCTCGTCCGAGAGCGGGCGACCGGCGCCGTCGACGTGCAGGTCGACGGCGAGCCCGGCGTCGCGCGCGGGCTGGAGCAGCTGGTCGACGTGCTCGAGCCGCGGCGTGGGCGTGACGGTCGCCGGGCCTGAATCACGCAGGACGCCGAGGGCGCGGCGGGTCTGGCCGAGCGCCTCGGAGGTCAGGCGGTGGATGCTCGCCAGGGCGTCGCGCACCTCCGGGTCCGACACCGCGCCGCGCGCGCCGCTCGCGCCGGCGGCCTGCAGCGAGATCGCGCTCAGGTGGTGCCCGGTGATGTCGTGCACGTCGCGGGCGATCCGCAGCCGCTCCTCGGCCACGGCACGCTCGACGTCGCGGTCGCGCAGCTCGGCGATCCGCCGCGCGTGCTCGCGGGCCTCGCGGGTGCGCTCACGCTCGCGACGGATCGAGCCGCCGATCAGCACCGGGGTCGCGCCGATCGCGAAGCCGAGGACGATGCGCATGATCACCGGAGTGACAGGATCCGTGCCGGCGATCGCGATCGCGGTGGCCATCGTCGCGCCGGCGTAGGCGGTCAGCGGGAGCGTGACCCGGGGCGCGCTGTGAATCGCGGCCAGCGCGCAGAGCAGGAGGGCGAACACGGCCGGCACGACGGCGGGGTAGCCGAGCGCCATCCCGGTCGCGGCGAGGGCCAGCGCGACGACGGCGATCAGGAGCGTGTGCGACCGCCAGAACGCGACCGGCGCGGTCCAGAGGTTGTCGGCGCGTCGCGGCACAGCGCCAGCGTAGCCCTGGGGGGTTCCTACTAAAGGCGGAACTCGCTGCCCCATTTGGGCGAAGGCGGAAGGGGGCCAACGGCGGTCGTCGCGGCGCTTCGGGACCCCGATGGTGGTGAGTGCAACCCCTCCCCAAGCGAAGGATCTCCCGATGGCAACCGCCCTCTACACCCTCGGCCGCACCGCCTTTCGCCGGCGCAAGCTCGTGCTGGCCACGTGGCTCGTCCTGCTCGGCGGCATGTTCGCCGCGGCGGCGACGTTGAGCGGCTCGACGACCGACGCCGCGACGATGCCGGGCACCGAGTCCCAACGCGCGGCCGACCTGCTCGCGGAGCGGCTCCCGGAGGCCAACGGCGCGTCAGGGCGGATCGTCTTCGCCGCGCCTGCAGGCGAGCGGCTGACCGGTGCGCGCGCGAGCGCCGTCGCCGCCGCCGGCGCGGCCGCCGCCAAGGCACCCGGCGTGCTGGACGTGAGCGACGCGCTGACGTCCGAGGACGGGCGCATCGCGCTCGTCCAGGTGAGCTGGGGGGACGAGGCGAGCGAGCTGCCCGAAGGCTCGGTCGCGGCCGTGCGAACCGCCGCGGAGACGGCGCGCGAAGCGGGCGTCCAGGTCGAGTTCGGCGGCGATGCGGTCGACTCCGAGCCGTCCGTCGGCGGCCTCGGCGAGCTCGTCGGCCTCGCCGTCGCGGGGCTCGTGCTCCTGATCACGTTCGGGTCGCTCGTCGCGGCCGGGCTGCCGCTGCTGACGGCCTTGATCGGCGTCGTGATCGGGATCATGGGGATCACGGCGCTCACCGGCTTCGTCGACATGGACTCGTCCGTGCCGACCGTCGCGCTGATGCTCGGGCTGGCTGTCGGCATCGACTACGCGCTGTTCATCATCTCGCGCCACCGCGCGCAGCTGTTCGAAGGGCTGGAGCCCGAGGAGTCCGCCGCCCGCGCCGTGGGCACCGCCGGCAGCGCGGTCGTGTTCGCCGGCGCGACCGTGGTGATCGCGCTCGCCTCGCTGTCCATCGTCGGGATCCCGTTCATGACCGCGATGGGCCTGGCCGCCGCGGGCACGGTCGCCGTCGCCGTCGCGATCTCGCTCACGCTGGTTCCCGCGCTGCTCGGGTTCGCGGGGGCGCGGCTGATGAAGGGCAAGAACTTCGAGACCGGACCGCGCGCGGCACGGCCCACGCTCGGCGCGCGCTGGGTCGCCCGCGTCACCCGCGCCCGTGGCGCGGCCGTGCTGTTCTCCGTGCTCGCACTGCTGGCGCTCGCCGCTCCGGTGTTGGACATGCGCCTCGGCCAGCCCGACGACTCGACCGCCGCGCCGCACGAGACCAACCGCAAGGCCTACGACCTGCTCGTCGATGGGTTCGGGCCGGGCTTCAACGGGCCGCTGATGCTCGTGGTCGACGCGCCCGAGGCGCGGGGCGCGGCCGACGCCGCCGCGCAGGAGCTCGGGCAGCTCGAAGGCGTCGCCGCCGTCGGCACGCCCGTGGTCAACGCGGCGGGCGACACCGCGATCGTCTCGCTCACGCCCCGCAGCGGCCCGTCCACGGAGGCCACGAAGGAGCTCGTCGAGCAGATCCGCAGCCGCACCGACGCGCTCGACCGCGAGCTCGGCGCGACCATCCTCGTGACGGGGCAGACCGCCGCCAACATCGACTTCGCCGACCGGCTGTCCGGCGCGCTGATCCCCTATCTGGCCCTGATCGTCGGTCTCGCGTTCTTGCTCCTGCTGATCGCGTTCCGGTCGATCCTGGTCCCGCTCACGGCGGTCGGCGGGTTCCTGCTGACGATCGGCGCGGCGTGCGGCACGCTCGTCGCGGTGTTCCAGCAGGGCACGCTCGCCGGCGTGTTCGGCGTCGAGCAGACCGCGCCGATCGTCTCGGTGCTGCCGATCTTCATCATCGGCATCCTGTTCGGGCTCGCGATGGACTACCAGGTGTTCCTGGTGTCCCGGATGCGTGAGGAGCACGTGCACGGCGCGGACCCGACACGCGCGATCACCGAGGGCTTCCGGCACGGCGCGCGCGTGGTCACCGGGGCGGCGCTGATCATGATCGGGGTCTTCGCGGGCTTCGTCACCGAGGACGCCGTGCTGATCAAGTCGATCGGCTTCACGCTCGCGTGCGGGATCCTGATCGACGCGTTCGTGGTGCGGATGACGTTGATCCCGGCGCTGATGGCGGTGCTCGGCGAACGCGCGTGGTGGCTGCCGGGCTGGCTCGAACGGCTGGTGCCGCGCGTGGACCTCGAGGGCGAGCAGCTCTCCAAGCGACTGGAGGCGAAGGCATGAGGCCCGCGATCGCCCTCACCACCGTGAGCCGGAGCTACGGCCGGGGCGACAGCGCGGTGCGGGCGCTCGGGAACGTCTCGCTCGAGTTCCCGGCGGGGAGCTTCACCGCGATCATGGGCCCGTCCGGCTCGGGGAAGACGACCCTGCTGCAGTGCGCCGCCGGCCTGGACCGGCCGGACTCGGGCAGCGTCCGCGTCGGCGAGCTGGAGCTGACGGAGCTGAGCGAGAAGCGGCTGGCGCAGCTGCGGCGGCGCGAGGTCGGGTTCGTGTTCCAGTCGTTCAACCTGCTGCCGTCGCTGACCGCGGCGCAGAACGTCGTGCTGCCGCTGCGGCTGGGCGGGCAGCGCCCGAAGCGCGGGACGGCGCGGGCGGCGCTGGACCGGGTCGGCCTGGGCAAGCGCGCGCGGCACCTGCCGGCGGAGCTGTCGGGCGGCCAGCAGCAGCGGGTCGCGATCGCGCGGGCGTTGGTGGCCGAGCCGCGCGTGATCTTCGCGGACGAGCCGACCGGCGCGCTGGACACGCGCTCAGCCCGCGAGGCGCTCGCGCTGCTGCGCTCGCTCGTGGACGAGGACGGCCGCACGATCGTGATGGTCACGCACGACCCGGTGGCGGCGGCGGTCGCAGACCGGGTCGTGTTCCTCGCGGACGGGCAGGTCGTCGACTCGATGACAGCGCCGCGGGCCGACGCGGTCGCGGCCCGCATGACCGCGCTGGGGGCTTGAGCGATGCTCGCGATCGGCCTGCGCACGTTGCGCACCCGTGCCGGGTCGTTCCTCGGCGCGTTCATCATGCTCGCGATCGTGGCGACGGTCGTCGCCTCCGCCGGCCAGCTGATGGCCAGCGCCCTGCGCGACCCGGGCCCCGGCCGCTTCGCCCGTGCCGACCTCGTGGTGCGCGCGCAGTCGGAGGTCACGCTCGGCCGCGGCGAGGCGCAGGAGATCATCTCGGTCCCCCGCTCGGCGCGGGTGTCGGACGCGACCGTGACGAAGCTCGCCGACCTCCCCGGGGTCGAGCGTGCCGTCGGCGACCTCTCCGTCCCGGTGTCGGTGTCCGGCCGTGACGCCCACGTCCACGGCTGGCCCGCCGCGGCGCTCACGCCTTACCGGCTGACCGAGGGCCGGGCACCGCGGATGGCCGACGAGGTCGTGCTCGACGCCGGCGTCGCGCACGGCGTGCACGTCGGCGAAGCCGTGCGGGTCGTCACGCCCGCGGGTGTGCGTACGCTGCGGATGACCGGGATCGTCGCGCGGCAGCCGCTCCAGTCCGCGCTGTTCATGACCGACCGCGCCGCGCGGGAGCTCTCCGGCGGCTACGACGCGGTCGCGTTGACGGTCGCCCCCGGGTTCGACGCGCAAGCGCTGCGCACGCGCCTCGGTCCCGGCATGGAGGTCCTCCCGCGCAGCGAGGCGTCGGCCGCCGACGCGGGCAACCCGCGTGCGCTCGCGCAGGAGGAGCTGTTCGCCGTCATCGGCGCCGGCGGCGGGATGACGATCTTCGTCGCGATCTTCGTGGTCGCCGGGACGATCACGTTCATCACCGACCGGCGGCGGCGCGAGATCGCGCTGCTCCGGGCCATGGGCGCCACGCCCGGCCAGGTGCGGCGGATGCTGCTGGTGGAGACGGCGCTGGTGGGCCTGCTCGCCGGCGCGGTGGGCTGTGGTGGCGCGCTGCTGCTCGCCGGGACCCTCGCCGACGCGCTGACGAACGTCGGCGTCGCCCCCGAGGGCTTCACGGTGCGGCCGCACTGGATTGCGCACGTGGTCGGTCTCGTCGCGGGGACGCTCGTGGCGCTGCTGGCGTCGCTCGTCGCCGTCCGACGCGGGTTGAAGGTGCGGCCGGGCGAGGCGCTCGTGGCCGCCGCGGTGCCGCAGCGCCGGCTCGGCCCGGTGCGCGCGGTGCTCGGCCTGCTGGCGCTCGGCGGCGGCGTGACGCTCGTGATCGCGCTCTCGCACGATGCCACCGCGTACGCGGTGCTGGCCGCGCTGTGCTTCGCGCTCGGCGTCGCGACCCTCTCGCCGCTGCTGCTCGGGCATCCGGCCGCGCTGCTCGGCCGCCTGATCGGCGCCGACGGCGCGAGCCGCTTCCTTGCCGGCGCCGGGCTTGCGACGGGGCGCTTCCGCGTCGGTGCCGTCGCCGGGC
The DNA here is from genome assembly GCF_027587195.1 of Solirubrobacter phytolaccae. GTDB lineage: Bacteria > Actinomycetota > Thermoleophilia > Solirubrobacterales > Solirubrobacteraceae > Solirubrobacter > Solirubrobacter phytolaccae. The sequence continues at coordinate 53,405 of NZ_JAPDDP010000024.1, forward strand.
CGATTGCGCTGGTCGTCGCGCTCGCGGGGGCCCAGGTCATCTCGATCGCGACGGCGGGAGAGGCCGTCCGCGAGGTCAGCGCCGCTCGCGTGCAGGCCGACCACGTCCTGGTCGCGAGCAGCGGCGGCGGGCTCCCGCCCGAGATCGCCGACCGGCTGGGCGCCACCGGGATGGTCGCCACCGAGGTCTTCCTGCTGGACCGCGAGCTGTCCAACGGCAGCAGCGCGTGGCCGGCCGCCGGGCTTGATCCCGAGACCCTCGACGGGACGCTCGATCTCGATGTCCGAGCGGGCTCGCTGACCGACGTGCGCGGCGACGGGATCGCGGTCAGCACGCGGCTGGCCGAGGCCGGGGACGTCGAGCTCGGCGCGACGCTCAGCGCGCGGATGGCCGACGCCGGCCCGCGGAGGCTCCGCGTCGTCGCGATCTACGAGCGCGCGCTGGGGATGGGGGACATCGTGCTCCCGCGTGCGCTGGCGCTCGAGCACGCGACCGCACCGCTCGACTCGGCCGTGTTCGTCCGCGGTCACGCCGACGTCGAGTTCCCGACCGTCGAGCGCCTGACCCGCGCCGACTACTTCCGCGCGCTCGACAGCGAGCTCGAGGACGGAGCCCAGGTGCAGTGGGTCGTCGCCGCGCTGATGCTGCTGATGGCGGCCATGGCCGTGTTCAACAGCGGCGCGATGGCGGCGGCCGAGCGCCGCCCGGAGCTCGTGCTCGCCCGGCTCGCCGGCGCGACCCGCGGGCAGATCACCCGCGCGCAGACCATCGAGGCGCTCGCGACGACGGCGGTCGGCATCGTCGGTGGTGTCGCGATCGTCATGGCCTCGCTCGCGGGCATCGGCAACGACGCGCAGGCCGGCACGCTGGTCGTCCCGCTCGGCCAGACGGCATTCGTCCTCGCCCTGGGCGCGACGCTCGGCCTGCTCGGCACGCTGCTGCCCGCGGCCCTCCTCGGTCGCGCTCGGCTGACCGCGAACGCCGGGCTGCGCGAGTGACCGTCACAGATCCGCGCGTGCCTCGCAATATGGAGGCATGGGTCACGATCCACTGAGTGACGGCGCCGGGTTCTACCGGCGCCACGAACGCGCGGTGGTGGCGTTCGTGGGCTCGATGGTGCGGGACCCGGAGGTCACCGTGGACGTGGTGGCCGAGACGTTCGCGCGGGCGTACGAGTCGCGCGGGACGTACCGGTCCGAGCTCGGCGGTGAGCGGGCGTGGGTGCTCGGCATCGCGCGGCACGTCGTGCTCGCGGCGTGGAGGAAGGGCCGGGTCGAGAGCGAGATGCGCCAGCGGCTCGGGATGCGCACGTTGCATCCGAGCACGGCGACGCTGGCCTCGGTCGAGGAGGCCGTGCTCGAGTCGGAGGCCGCCGTCGTCGCGGCGTGGCTGTCCGACCTGCCGGAGGAGCAGCGGGAAGCGGTGCGGCGGCGGGTGCTGGCCGACGAGGACTACGACGCGATCGCGCGGGATCTCGAGTGCTCGCCGGCGGTGGTGCGCCAGCGGGTGAGCCGGGGGATCGCGACGCTGCGAAAGGGGCTCGAGTCATGACCTTGATCCCGGAACTGGAACGTGAGCTGGAGCGGGTGATGCCGGTGCGCCGTGCGCGCAAGACTTTCCACGTCGGTGTGGGGATCGGGGTCGCGCTGCTGTGCGGCGGAACGGCGGCGCTCGCCGCGACCGGCGTGCTGCAGGTGCCGATCGGATCGCCGGCGGACAAGGAGGTCGAGCTCGAGCCCAGCGTCGGGGTCGGGGCGCTCGAGCCCGGCGGGGTGCGGGTGCTGGCGGTGCAGGCCGAGGACCCGGACGGCGGGCCGCCGTGGGGGCTGCGGATGGCGCGGACCACGCGCAAGCTGGGCTGCGTGCAGGCCGCGCGGATGCAGGACGGGAAGCTCGGCGTGCTCGGGCGCGACGACGCGTTCGGCAACGACGGCAAGTTCCACCCGATCCCCGACAGCAACGTCGGGCACCTGGGTGCGTGCACGCAGCTGGACGCCAAGGGGCAGCTGGTCACGAGCGTGCGGGTCGGTGGCATCGCCGCCAGCGCGAGCGTGATGGGCGGCTGCCATCTGCCGCAGACCACGACCGGCGTGCCGAAGGACGAGCTGTGCGACCCGCGGAGCGCCCGCACGCTCTACTTCGGCGTGCTCGGCCCGCAGGCCAAGAGCATCGTCGCGTACGGCAAGGAGATCCCGACGACCGGCGAGGAAGGCGCCTACCTGATCGTCGACCGCATGGCCGACCGCGGGATCGGCGTCGGCAGCGGCATGGGCGCGTCTCCGTTCCCGACGAACTCGCCGATCAACGAGATCCGCTTCAAGGACGGCTCCTCGTGCGCGGTCACCGAGCGCGGGGCGGACGAGTCGTGCGTGAACCCCGGGTACGCCGCGCCGCCGGCACCCACGCTGACCGAAGCCGACGTGAAGTCCGCCATCCACGTGCGCAAGACGAAGGGCAAGAAGGGCGACCGCTGGAAGGTGCGGGTCAGCTTCCGCGCGCCGGTCGCGGTTCCGGACGCGAGCTCCGCGTACTCGATCGACCTGTCCGTGCCGCCGAACAAGCAGCGCCACACCGGGGTGAGCACCTCGACCTTCAAGAACATCAAGGCGGGCGAGACCGTCACGTTCACGTTCAACTCGCTCGGCGGCCACGGCCGCTACCACGGTGCGGTCAAGTACGGACGCGTGAACGGCATGTTCGGAATGCCGGGCCGTGACGGCCTCGAAGTCGGCAAGGTGTCCTTCCGGTTGCCGTAGCTCGGTCAGGAACTTTCCATCGGTCTGCGGGTTACACGGGGTATGCGCGCACTCGCCCTCACTGCAGTCGTCGTGCTCTTCACCGCCGCGGACGCGTCCGCCGCCTACGACCGGACGTGTGAGACCCACGCCGAAGGCCCGAACCCGGAGGACGTCGCGAAGCCGGACGCGAAGCGCGACCTCGTCGTCGGCCGGCTCACGGTCCTCAACGTGGTCGCGGCCGACCGCGAGCTGCCGTCATACAAGAGCCGCGACCGCTATCTGATCAAGACGCCGGTGATCATCCGCACGGGCGCGCCGGTCGTGGTGCGCGTTGCCAAGCGTGACCGCCGGCACGTCGCGCTCAACTTCAACGCGAGCGAGCAGCGTCGTGGCCAGCACAGCGTCCGCTTCCACCCGTGCCCGCCGGACACGGAGCGCTTCAGCGACGGCAAGCCGCTCGGCGAGTGGACCGCCTACCCGGGCGGGCTGATCCTCCAGCGCCCGCGCTGCGTGACGCTCGAGTTCCTGGAGGAGGGCAAGCCGACCGTGCGGCGGCGCGTCGCGCTCGGCAAACGCTGCCGTTAAGCGACGCGGGGGCCGCGACGTCACCGCCGCGGCCCCCGAGCGCACTACACGCCTACGGTGTCGTCGTCGACAGCGTGAACGTCAGGGTCTTGCTGTACGTGCCGCGGCGCAGCCCGTCGCTCTCGGCGATCGGCTGCTTGAACACGAGCGGCACCGACTGCGTGCCGAACGGGCCGGTCCAGCTCTTCAGCGTGGTCGGCGCGGCACTGCCGCCGACCGGGGCGCCGTTGACCCGGAGCGGCTGGGGCAGCGCGAACGCGCCGTTGACCAGCTTGCCCGTGTTGGTGGTGCTCGGGTCGGACACCGTGAGCAGGGCGTCACCCGCGGACGACGTCACCTTGGCCGCGACCTCGGTGGCGTAGTCCTTCGCCTGACCCGGGACGAACGTCCCCAGGCTGATCGGCCCGGCAAGGTCCAGCGCGAGCAGGCCCGGCACCTCGCCGCCGATGACGACGGGGACCGAGGTGCTGGTCGGGCGGACGCGCACCACGAGCTCCTTGGCGGTCTCCACGACGCCCGCCTGGTCGGTCGAGCGGTAGCGGATCGTGTGCTCGCCCTCCGGAGCCACGAACGGCGCCGTGTAGGTCTGCCACGCGCCGCCGTCGATCGCGTACTCGGTCTTGGCGACGCCGGAACCGCCGGCGCCGTCATTCGCCGCGAGCGTGATCGTCGGAGCCGCGGCGTACCAGCCGTCGGCACCCGGCGCCGCGCTCACGGACGCCGTCGTGACCGGCGCCTGGGTGTCGGCCGCGCCGATGCGGAAGTAGTCGAAGTCCACATCGATCGGGGCGGCCTGGGCCGGCCCGATGCCCATCAGGCCTATCGCCGGGTTGGTCAGGGCGACCGTCACGGTCCCGGGCGACTGCACCCAGGTCGTGCCGTCCGCGCTGATCGCGCCGGAGTAGGTGTTGCCCTTCTTGGTCAGGCGCAGCCACCACGTGTCCGTGGCCGACGCGGGCGGAGCGATGTCCGCCGCGCCGGACGGGCCGAACGCCCCGCCGCCGTTCTCGCCGCGCAGCTCGACGCGCCGCACCTTCGCGGCACCCGGGTCGTTGTCGGCCACGATGTCGTACTTGACGTAGTGGTCGACGTCGCTGAACAGCATGAAGCCGGCCAGCTGCCACGCGTCGCCCAGCGGGGCGGTCATCTTCGTCTCGGCCACCCAGTCACCGGCGGGCGCCGACTGGAGGATGAGGTTCTCGATCGGGCCGTTGTCGGCGCCGCTGATGTCGGCGTCGAACGTGCGGACGCGGAGCTTGCCGTCCACCAGCTTGGCGCGGCTCGAGTTCCAGCCGTGGATCTTGTCCCAGCGGCAGCCGTCGATCGAGCTGCCGTCGAACTCGTCGTTCGCGGCCGGCTTCGGCTTCGCCTCGTCCGGGGTGACCCGGAAGTAGTCGAAGGCCGCGGTCTTGTTCTGGGCGTCCAGGTCACCCGCGGCCAGCAGACCGATGGTGCCGTTCGCCTTCAGCGGCCCGGTGCCGCCCATGTTCGTCCAGTCCGTGCCGTTCGTCGAGTAGGCGCCCGTGAGGGTGCCGTTCGCGTTCGTCAGGCGCAGGTGGAGCGTCGTCGGGTGATCCGAGGCCACGTAGGCGTTGCCGCCGTGCGCGGTCCGTGCACCGGCCGTCTCGGACCAGAACTCCACGAAGCGCCGCCCGTCGGTGTGCCGGGTGAAGGTCAGCTTCGTGTAGTTGTCGTCGTCGACGTGCACGACGAGGCCCGCGTACTGCCAGGCGTTGTCGTGGTCCAGCGTCACCTTCGTCGTCGCCTGCCAGTTGCCGGTCGGCGTCTTCTGGGCGACGTGCGAGACCGGCGCCGTGTTGGTGCCGTCGATGTCGCCGTTGATCACGGCGAGGTTGAGCGCGCCGTTGGCCACGGCGGGAGCGCCCGTGGCCGGACCGCGGGCGGTCGTCCAGCGGGCACGGTTGAGCGAGGAGTCGAACTCGTCCGAGACCGTGGGCGCGCAGCCCGGGACCGGCGTCGTCGGCTCCTCGGGCTCACCCGGGACGTCCGGGTCGGTGTCCAGCGACCAGTTGGTGAACTTGGCCGTCGCGCGCGTCCCGCTGATGTGCGAGACGACGAACAGGCCGATGTCCTGGGTGGTGGTGGCCGCCGGGATGGTCGTCGTGGTGCCGACCTGCGTCCACTCGGTGCCGTTGCGCGAGCAGTAGACCGAGAACTTCTTGCCGAACTTCTCGACCTTCAGCCACGTGGGCGCGCTGCCCGTGCCACAGCCGTTGGCCACCGGCTCCGTGGAGTCGTTGACCTGGCCGTTGCCGCCGGCGTCGTGCATGTACTCGGCCTCGCCGTTGCCCTTCTCGCCGAGCACCAGGTAGCCCTTGTTGTCGTTGCCGCCACCCTGCGGGATCTGGTTGCGGACGATGATGCCCGCCTTCGAGTTCGCATGGGTGCCGTCGAACTCGGCCACCTTGACGGTCGCGACGAAGTTCTCGCCGACACCGCCGGGCAGGTAGACCGCGCCGAACTCGTTGGCGGCCTGCCACAGGTCCGCGCCCGCGGCGCTGACCGTGAACTCGTCGCCGACCTTGTCGAACGCCGCGTCGACGTTCGCGAACGTCTCCCACGGCGGGCGGACGCCGGACTCGCCGACCGAGAAGCGGACCTTGCGCGAGTCGCCGGTCAGGCCCTTGGCGTTCGTGGCGACCGCGTGGACGGCGTAGAACTTCTCCACCGTCTGGTTCCACGTGACGCTGTACGGCGCGGACGTGTCCTCGCCGACCTTCGCGCCGTCGACGAAGAACTCGACCTTGGTGATCTGGTTCTCGGCGTCGGTCGCGTCAGCGGTGAGGGTGACGGCGCCCGGGGTGACCGCCGCGTTCTCCGTCGGCGCGGTGATCTTCACCGTGGGGCGGGTCTCGGGCGAGAGGCCCTTGCCGTTGACCTCGAAGAAGTTCAGGCGGAAGTTCGCGGTGCCCTTGAACACCAGGAACAGCGCCATCGAGGCCTTGTCGGTGGGCGCGGGGACCGTGACGTCGGTCCAGCGGTTGACGGAGCCCGTGGCGGGCACGGCGGCCGTGCCGAGCAACGCGCCCGTCGGGCTGTCCTTGCGCAGCTCGATCGAGCCGCCCGCGGCCTGCGCGGCCACGCGGAACGTGATCGAGTCGATGCCGGTGAAGTTGACCGGGTCGTAAGAGGCCCAGTCGCCCTCGCTCAGGTTGCTCAGCGCGGACGTGCCCTCGGCGTCGCCGGAGGCCTCGGCCGTGTCGGTGCCGAGCCGGCCGTCGGCGTGCTCGGCCTCCTTGCGCTTGGGCTGCAGGATGATCGTGTCGGTGCCGGTGAGCGCCGGCACGGTGCCGTCGCCCTGGTCGGTGTAGCGGGCGTCGAGCGCGAAGAACACCTTCATGTCCTCCGAGTGGCCCGTGCCCAGGTCGGTCACGACCGAGCCCGTCTTGCCGCGGTACTCGAGCAGCGGGTGCGCGTGGTCGTCATGGCCGAGCGCCGGCTGGACGATCAGGTTCTGGTAGTCGACCGTGTCCTCGGCGTCGGTGACCGTGACGTCCCAGTTCACGCGGTCGCCCCACTCGACGAAGCCGCCGTTGAGCGGCCCGTTGAACTTGACCGTCGGCTTGGTGTTGCCGACCGTGACCAGCAGCACCGTCGTGCCGGTCTTGCCGGCCGGGTCGGTGACCGTCAGCCGGGCCTGGTAGACGCCTGGCGTCGTGTACTGGTGCGTCGGGTTGGCGACCGTGGAGTCGGTCGTGCCGTTGCCGTCGAAGTCCCACGCGTACGTGAGCACGCCGCCCTCGGGGTCGGACGAGTTGACGCTGGAGAACGTGACCGTCAGCGGCTCCTGCCCGTTGTCGGGCGTCGCCGTCGCGGCCGCGACCGGCGAGCGCGAGCCGTTGATGTAGTCGATCCGGTAGATGCCCGAGTTCGGGTTGTCACGGCCGAAGCCGCCGCCCCACTCGAGCGCGTACAGCGAGCCGTCCGGACCGAACGACAGCGACTGCGGCGCCAGGAACGACGTGTTCGGCATGAACGGGTTGACCTTCTCGACCTTCGCGTTCTCGCCGAGCTGGACCGTCCAGACCCGGTTGCGGGCCCAGTCGTAGTAGAAGGCCTTGCCGTCGTAGGAGGCCGGGAACTTCGTGTCCGACGTGGAGGCGGCGTTGTAGTCGTAGAACGGGCCGCCCATCGGGGCGAGGCCACCGCCGGCCGCGATCGCCGGCACCGACGTCTGCGTGTAGCCGTACCACATGTCCGGCGCCTTGGCCGGGGGCAGGTTCGTCAGACCCGTGTTCTTGATCGAGTCGTTGACCGGGTTGGCGCAGTCGAAGAACGGGCCGACCGTCACGGGCGACGTCATGTAGTTCACGTCGCGGAACGGCTCCTGGTTGCCCATGCACAGCGGCCAGCCGTAGTTGCCCGGCTCCTTGATGATGTTGTACTCGACGATGCCCGCCGGGCCGCGCGTGTTCGGCGCGTTGGTCGAGTTGTCCGGCGCGTAGTCGGCGACGCCGATCCAGCCCGTGTTCGGGTCCACGGAGAACTTCCACGGGTTGCGGAAGCCCATCGCGTAGATCTCGGGACGCGTCTTGTTGTCGGCGTCGTTCGCTTCGTTGAAGAGGTTGCCGGTGGGGATGTCGTAGCCGCCGTCGGCCTTCGGCTTGACGCGCAGGATCTTGCCGCGCAGGTCGTTCGTGTTGGCCGAGGTCTGGCGGGCGTCCCACATGCGGTCGGCGCGCTCGGACAGCGGGGCGTAGCCGCCCGACGGCTCCGAGTGCGGGTTCACGTCATCGCCGACGCCGAGCAGCAGGTTGCCCTGCAGGTCGAAGTCCAGGTTGCCGCCCGTGTGGCCGGGCTCATCCGGCTCGCGGGAGGCGGGCACGGTGATGACGACCTTCTCGCTGGCCGGGTCGATCGTGTTGCTCGCGTCGACCGTGAAGCGCGAGACGCGGCTGAAGAAGTTCGCCGGGTCGGAGTTGTTGGCCGAGTTGGGCGCGTAGTAGACGTAGACCCAGCCGTTGGTGGCGAAGTCCGGGTCCAGCGCGATGCCCATCAGGCCGTCCTCGCCGCCCGAGTAGACGTTGAGCGTGAGCGCCGTCTTGACGTTGCGGGTCTTCGGGTCGTAGACGCGGATCTGGCCGCGCACGAGCTCGGTGAAGAAGACGCGGCCGTCCGGCGCGACGTCGAGCGCGAACGGCGCGCTCGTGTTCTCGTCCAGCGCGACCTTCTCGAAGTTCGAGTTGATCGTGCCACCGCAGTCGCCGGCCTCGACGCCCGCGGCCCACTTGACGCCGCCGACGATGTGGGCGAGCAGCGCGGGCTCCTGGAAGTGCGCGCCGAAGTGGCCCATGCCCGTGATCCAGGCACGACCGCCGTCGTAGGGCTTGCACCACGAGATCGGGTGGTCGTAGCCCATCTTGTTGCCGCCCGCGTCGTACGTCGTCTCGTCGAGCGAGAGCAGGACGTGCGCGTTGCCGCGGACGTTGGTGGCGAAGTTGTACCACTCGTCGTTGCGCGACCAGCGGTCGGTCAAGGCCTGCGTGGACGGGTGCGCCTTGTCCTCGCGAATGACCTGCGCCGTGAGGCCGCCGACGCCCGAGTTCCACGGCGGCGGGTCGCCGGCCGGGGGCGTGCTGCCCGTGGCGGCGTGGCCCGGCATGAGCGAGCCGACCAGGTCGTCCCACCACTTGTAGTTGCCGCGCATGTCCGTGGCGTTGTGGATGGCGACGATGCCGCCGCCCGCGCGCTGGTACTTCTCGAGCGCGGTCTTCTCCGCCGCGGTCCACGGATCACCCGAGGTCTGGAACATCACCAGCGCGTCGAAGCGCGCCAGGTCCGTGTCATTGAAGATCGCCGAGTCCTCGGTGTGCTCGGACGTCACGCCGGCCTGGTCCAGCGCCGCGCGCAGCAGCGGGGTGCCGTTGGTGATCGCGTCCGTGTGGCGGAAAGCCGCCGTCTCGGTGAAGACGAGGACGTGCGCCGGCGCGGCCGGCTGCGTGAGCTCGGCGAGCGGCGCCGTCGACGCCCATCCCGGTGTGCTCGCGCCCATCAGGGCGGCGGCGTTCATCGCCGGGGCGTGCGCGTGCGCCGCGCCCGTGTCGTGTGCCTGTGCGGGGCCCGCCAGGACCCCGGCACACGTTGCTGCCAGCACTGCGCTCCTGAGCGCAGATCTCCCGATACTTCTCACGACTCTCCTCCGTCGGCGCGACGCGCAGGCATCACGCGTAAGCCAGTCCACCTACGGCCGAAGATACCAGCGCATCTACGCATAAGTCGCAAGGCTTTTGATTGCGAAAAGTCATATCGCTCCGCGTCCGCTCATCTCAGTCGTGCGCGAGCGACGCCTGGACGCGATCGAAGCGGCCCGCGCGCAGGTCGGCGGTGGGCAGCACGACGTAGAGCTCGCCGGCATCGAAGGCGTCGGCCTGCAGGAGCAGGCTCCAGTCCTCGCCCTTGCCGCCGCCGAGGCGGGCGAGGGAGTTCATGTCGAGGCCGCCCTGCCAGCGGGCCCAGCCGAGGATCTGCCCGGCGGGCGAGCGCCAGCCCTGCTCGGCGGCGAGCCGATCCTGGAGCGTCCACAGCGCGTCGGAGTGCTGGGGGACGGTCAAGCCGGCGCTGGGGACGACCGGCTGGTCGGCCAGGTAGCCCTCCTCGTGGAGGTCGGGTGGGAAGTCGCACTCGTGCAGGACGGCGTCGGCGGGGGAGTGCAGGACCAGGCAGGCGTCCGCGTCGTCGACCGAGAGCGACTCCGGCTCGACGTCGCAGAAGATGTGCAGGTGCCCGGCCTGCGGTCCGATCCACACCGCGGGGTCGAGCGTGGCGAGCGCGAGCTGGGCGATGAACGTCATCGGGCCGTAGCGGCCCTCGGGCCATGGCGTGTCGTCGGGGAGGTGCGGCGTGCCGCCGATCCAGCTCGGCTGCGGCGCGTTGCTCGCCAGCAGCGCGAGCGCCGGTCGCGCGGCGTCCGCCGCCTCACGGTCTCCCAGCTCCGTCACCCGGCTCGGGTCGAGCGGGGAGAAAGCCGGCCGCAGTGGCACGTACTCCGGCGTGCCCGAGACCACCTGGGTGGGGTCCACCAACCCGCGCAGCTTGACCTCGGCCGGGTCGAACCCGCGCGCCTCGACCGCGATGACGACGTCGCCGACGCGGGCCTTCGCCGCCCAGCGGTCGCCGGCCGAGGCGAACGCGAACGGCCGCTCGACGCCGTCGACCATGAGCGGCCGGGTCGTGGACACGATCTCATCGTCGTCGTCCTCGAGGCGCTCGACGACGCCAGGGCCCCCGTTCGTACCGGAGTCGACATCGAGCTCGCGCGCGTCGGTGTCGTGACGCAGGTGCACCACGTCCGGGCCGCTGCCGAGCCCGCCGTAGGCCGCCAGCTCGACCGGGAGGCCTTCGGGCGCGAAGACGCGGAACGGCACGCGCGCGAGGACCGCGCGCTGCTCGGCCTGCCACGGCATCTCCATCGGTCAGCCGAGCACGGGCGTGCGGCGGTTCTCGCTGCCCGGGCGCAGGTAGATCCACCAGTAGATCGGGATCGCGATCGGCGCGCCGAGCAGGATCACGACCAGCCACAGCACCCGTTGGTCCTGTGGCACCCGTGGGTTGCGCCACGCGTGGAGCACGTAGGCGACCGCCGCGCCGAGCATCAGCAGCATCGTCGCGAGGTGCAGCCCGATGAGGACGCCGAACGGGATCAGCAGGTCGTTGTCGGGATCACCGCCGCCACGGATGGTGGCCTCGACGATCAACGCGATGAAGAACACCATGTAGATCGGTGGCCAGAACGCACCGAAGAGCATGAACGCACGACGCATGCCCTGACCGGTACCCGCGAGGGCCGTGGTCACAACCTGCGGTCTTCGCGGCACTAGAGACCGCGCATGGCCCTGACCGACCGAGAGCTGCTCGCGCGCGCCGACCGTGATCCGGAGGCGTTCGTGACCTTCTACGACCGGCACGAGCGCGCGGTGGTCGCGTTCGTCGGCTCCCTCGTGCACGACCCCGAGGTGACGGTCGACGTGGTGGCCGAGACGTTCGCTCGCGCGTTCGGCGCGCGCGACCGGTTCCGCGAGGAGGCGAGCGGGCGCGCGTGGCTGCTGGGGATCGCGCGGCACGTGGTGTTCGCGAGCTGGCGGCGCGGGCGGGTGGAGCGGGACGCGAGGAAGGAGCTGGAGATGCGTGCGCTGGCGGTGAGCGACGAGACGGTGCGCAGCGTCGAGCGCGCCGTGCTCGAGTCCGAGGAGGCGGTCGTCGCCGCGTGGCTCGCCGACCTGCCGGAGGAGCAGCGCGAGGCGGTGCGGCGTCGCGTGCTCGCGGAGGACGACTACGACACGATCGCCGCCGACCTCGAGTGCTCGGAGGCCGTGGTGCGCAAGCGCGTCAGCCGCGGCCTCGCGACGTTGCGACGCACGCGTGCGGAGGGCGAGCGATGACGCCCCGCGAGCGCGGCGCGGCCAGGCGCGCGATCGGCCGGCGCGACCGGACGGAGGCGGTGCGATGACGTTGATCCCCGAGTTGCGCGAGGAGCTGCGCACGACGGCGGTGCGCCACGCGCGTCCGCGTCGTCGGCGCCGCTGGTGGTTCGGGCTCGCGCCCGTCGTGCTCGTCGCCGGGACCACGGCCGCGCTCGCGGCGAGCGGGGTGCTCCAGATCCCGATCGGCGAGCCCGCCAAGGACCCGCCCGAGCTCACGCGGCTCGCGCCGACGCCGAACACGGAGATCGGCACCGTGGCCGTGGGCACCGAGCGGCTGCTGGCCGTGCGCGCGCCCGATCCCGACGGCGGTCCGGAGTGGGGCCTGCAGCTCGCCTCGACCACGCGCGGGCTCGGCTGCCTGCTCCCCGGGCGGGTGGCGCAGGGGCGGATCGGCGAGCTCGGCGACGACGGCCGGCTCCATCCGTATCCGCGCGACGTCGTCCGCAACCCGGGCGAGTGCGCGCTGCTCGACCGCGGCGATCGGCTCTTCCACAACGTCGCGCGCGAGCGGTACTCGGCGCGTGCGGTCCGGCTCGGGCCGTGCTCGCCGGGCGCGACCGACCGCCGGCTGTGCACGGACGGGCCGGCGCGTACGTTGCTGTACGGCACGCTCGGCCCGCGCGCGAAGGCCGTCGTCTACCGGACACCCGACCGCAAGCTGCGCACGCTGTCGACCGTCGGCCCGGAGGGTGCGTACCTGATCGTCCTGCCCGCGGGCGCGTCCGACGTCATCCGGTCGGTCCCGGACACGCACCCGCTCGACGAGCGGATCGTCGGCGTGCACTTCGACGGCGGCCGCACCTGCGCCGGGTCCGCGCTGCGCTCGCAGGAGACCTGCCCGATCCCGGCCTACCGCCCGCTGCGCGTGGAACGCGTCACGCAGAAGGACGTGTCGGCGAAGATCCACGCGCGCTTCCGCCAGGGGCGGCGCTTCTGGAACCTGCGCGTGTCCTTCCGCGTCCCGCGCGCGGTCACCGACGCGCGCACCGCGTACAGCATCCGGATCTCTCCCCCCGGGAACACGGGCCGCGGCACGACCGGCTGGACGCGCCGCGACCTCAAACGCGGCGAACGGGTCGAGCAGCTGTTCTCGCACGTCAACGGCGGCGGCGAGTACCGCATCTGGGTCCGCTTCCACCAGGCCACCGATCCCGGCCAGGCGAACCCGCTCGGCGCGAACGGCGTGACCGTCGGGCGGCTGCGGGTCAAGATCCCGTGACGGAGAGCTCGCAACCTGTAACGTTCGACGCATCCTGACCATCGCCGCGCGCTCCCTGCCGGTCTGGCTGGTAGCCATCGCGGTCCTCCACGGCCTCCCGGCCCAGGCGCAGGCCCAGCGAGCCTGCGGGAAGGCGCTGCGGGCGGCGACGATCGAGGGGCGGGACCGCTGCCTGCGTCCCGGCCAGTTCTGCGTGGTGCGGCTCGACCGGGCGTATCACCGGTACGGCTTGCACTGCCATCGCCCCAAGGCGGGGCGCGCACGACTGCGCGCGCCGACGCCGTTCACGACCGTCAGTGAAGCGGCCCGGCGCGGAGCGCTCGACCCTGCGCTCGCGACGCAGCTCGACGCCGGTGTCGCCGTCGAGGCGCTCGCCATCCTCGACGACGCGGGGCGTGTGCCTTCACTGGGTGTGGGCACCCCGCGCCAGATCACCGGCACCCGGACCGCGATCGCCGACCTGCGACGTCCCATCGCCCACCGCAGCCAGGTCCAGGTGCTGCAGACCTACCAGCTCGTCCCGCTCGTCCACGTGCGCATCGCGAGCCCCGCGGCGGCGGTCGCGCTCCTGAACACGCCCGAGGTCCGCTCGATCGCGGCCGACGAGGTGCGCGTGTCGACGACGGCCAGCTCGCTGCCGCGCATCTCGCAGCCACCGGTCCTGGCGCGGAGCCTCATGGGGCAAGGGGTCGGGGTCGCCGTGCTGGACACCGGGGTGGACTTCACCCAGCCGGACTTCGGCGCGTGCGTGGCGGCCGGCCAGGCCGCCACGCCGGCCGACGTGTGCCGCGTGTCCGCGGCGCTGGACACCGCGCCGGACGACGGTGCCCTCGACGCGCACGGGCACGGGTCGAACGTCGCGGGCATCGTGTCCGCGGTCGCTCCCGGGGCGAGGATCCTGGCCCTCGACGTCTTCGACGGCCTGCCGGCGCACGACCACGACGTCATCGAAGCGCTCGACTGGGTGCTGCGCAACCGCGCGAAGCACAACATCCGCGCCGTCAACATGAGCTTCGGGAGCGACAGCCACCACCTCGGCTCGTGCGACAGCAGCTTCTGGGGGCGCCACCCGTACACCAACGCCCTCATCGGCATGCGCTCCGCCGGCATCGTCCCCGTCGCGTCGTCGGGGAACTCCGCGCGAGATGGCTCGGGCAACTTCGTGGACGGCATCGGCGATCCCGCCTGCGTCGCGTTCGCGGTCGGCGGGACCGACGACAGCGACGCTCTGCGTCCGGGCTCGCAGGACGGTCCGCAGCTCGGCGTGCTCGCGCCCGGCACGGGCATCACCGCCGGCGGGCGGACGATGGGCGGCACCTCCCAGGCCGCACCACACGTCGCCGGCGCGGTGGCGGTCCTCGCGAGCCTGCGTCCGCAGTCCACCCCGCAGGAGCTCCAGGACTTCGTCCGGACGTCGGGGACGCAGATCACCGACCCGCGCTCGGGGCGCACGCACCCGCGTCTGGACCTGATGACGGCGGTGCGCGCCGCGCACGTGGTGCCGAACGACAACCGCGCGGCGGCGCGGGCCATCACCGCCTGGGGCACGCAGCTCGAGCAGCCGACGTGGACCGCGTCCAAGGAGCCGGGTGAGCCTGCGCACGCGGGCAACGCCGGTGGTGCGTCCGTCTGGTTCAAGTGGACGGTCCCGCGTGCCGGCAGTGCCACCCTCAGCACGTTCGGCAGCTCGTACGACACGCTGCTCGCGACCTACCGCGAAGGCCCGGGTGGTCAGCTCACCGCACTCGCCGCCAACGACGACGCGCCCGGCCAGAAGACGAGCCAGCTCGCGTTCGGCGTCGTCGCGGGCGACGTGGTGTGGATCGCGGTCGACGGCAAGGTCGGCCCGGCGGCGACGCCGTTCCCGGCCGCCGGCCGTCTGCGGATGACGCTGAACCTGGCCAACGACAACCTCGCCGACGCCGTGACGTTGACACCCGGCACGACGGCGTTCGGCGCGAACGTCGGCGCGACGCGGGAGGCGGGCGAGCCGCACCACTGTGGGGACACGTTCGCCAGCGCGTCGGTCTGGCACCGCTGGACCGCTTCCGCCGACACGGTCGTCTCCGTGGCCGTCACCGACGAGACCTTCGCGCTCTGCGTCGCCGCGTACCAGTCGGCGGCGAGCGCGCCCGGGCCATCCGCTTTGAGCCTCGTGCGGGCGGCCAGCAACGAGCAGGGCGACACCCCGGCCTTCACATTCCAGGCGAGCGCGCAGAAGACGTACTGGATCGCGGTCGAGGGCGCCTCGTTCGAGACCGCCTGCCACCCGGTCACCGGGCAGTGCTTCTTCGCCTCGCAGACCGGAGCGTTCAAGCTCCTGCTCACCACGAATCCCTGAGCCGCCTCGGCAACCGCGGTCACGTTCCCGCGTGATCTCGGAAGGAACGTTCTAGTGGACGACCTCCGCACCGACGAAGCGCTCCTGGCGCACGCCCCGAAGGACCCGGCGGCCTTCGACGCGTTCTACCTGCGGCACGAGCGGCTCGTGCTCGCGTGGCTGCGGCGCCGCACCGGCTCGGCCGACACGGCGCTGGACCTCACGGCCGAGACGTTCGTCGCCGCGCTCGCGTCCGCGCGCCGGTACCGGCCGGGCGACGGTCCGCCGGTCGCGTGGCTGCTCGGGATCGCCCGCCACAAGCTGCTGCGCTCGTTCGAGCGCGGGCAGGTCGAGGCGCGGGCGCGACGCAAGCTCGCGATGGCGCGGGTCGAGTACGACGACGAGGACCTCGCGCGCGTGGACGCGCTGGGCTCGTGGCCCGCGGAGAAGCTGCTCGCGCTGCTGCCGCCTGATCAGGCCGCCGCGGTCAGCGCGCGCGTGCTGGAGGAGCAGCCGTACCGCGAGGTCGCGGCGATCCTGCAGTGCTCGGAGCTCGTCGCGCGCAAGCGGGTCAGCCGAGGGCTCGCCACGTTGCGCGCCGTCCTGGAGGAGGAGGAAGCATGAGCGAGATCCCTGCCCTGCGGGACGCGCTGCGCGACACCGCGCGCCGACACACCGCGCGGCGCCGCCGTCGGCTCACGCTCGCGGTCGCCGTGCCGGTCGCGCTGGCGGCGGTCGTGTTCGCGCTGGCGGGCAGCCTCCCGCGCACGGACGAGACGCTGCCCGGCGAGGCGACCGTCACGCCCACGGCGACGGCGACCGCGACCCCGGGCGTCACGCTCGACGACGCCGAGCGTGAGCTCGCCAAGGTCTACGGCGTCTTCCGCCGGCCGGCCCGGGCGAGCGACCGCCCGCCGAACCGCCTGCGCGAGCCGGCCATGTCCTCGATCGAGCTCGAGTGGGAGCGCGCGCGGCGGGTGGCGACGCTCGGCGAGCGCGCCACCTACGTCATCCCGACCGTGGACCGAGGGCGCGTCGGCCTCTGCCTGTTCACCCGCGTCGACGCCGAGCGCCCGGGCGGCGGCGGCTGCGGCCCGTTCGATCCGAGCACGGCGATGTCCAAGCCGATCTGGGGCAAGACGTTCTACCGCCCGAACACGGTCTACGACGTCCTGCTGCCCGACGGCGTGCAGGAGGTCACGGTGCACTTCAAGGGCCGCACCGTCACGCTCCCCACCGGCGAGAACGGCTTCATGTACGAGGGCCGCCGCGTGCGCAAGTTCACGTGGCGCGACGCCGAGGGCAACCAGCACGAGGCGCGCGCCGGCATCTGAGGCCGTCAGCGATCGGTGATCTCGGCCACGCGCCAGTCCCCGGAGCCCTGCTCCTCGAGCTTGAACGTGCAGTCGCCGGCGTGGATGGTGGCGAACGGGGGCGTGAAGCGCCCGACCCGCACGTCCTCAGGTGTGGCGCTGCCGCAGCGGCGCGGGCGCGGGTTCGGGGTGTCGCAGCGGGACGCGTCGGCCGCCTCGTCGGTGAGCGCGCTGCACGCGCCGCTCCGGTCGCCCGCTCCGGCCATGTCCATGTAGGTGAGCGCGATCGCGGCCGGGATCAGCTCGAGCGAGTTCTCCCTGAGCGCGTGCCCGTCGTCGCCGAACGACACCAGGCGCGGACCGAGGCCCACGAGCAGCACGACCACGACCAGCGCGGCGACGGCGATGAGCGGACGCCGCTCGACGATGCGGATCAGTTGTTGCATTCGGATGCTCAGTCGAACTCGATGATGGCCTCGGCACGGTCGAAGCGACCCGCGGCGAGATCGGCGGTCGGAAGGGCGACGTAGAGCTCGCCGTCGAGCGCACCGGTCTGCAGCAGCACGGTCCAGTCCGCGGCCTCACCCCCGCCGAGCCCCGCAAGATACCCGAGGTTGTCGTCGTTCTGCCAGAAGGGCCAGCCGAGCAGCTGGCCTTCGCTGTTGAGCCAGCCCTGCTCGCTCGCGAGGCGCTCCCGGAGCGACCAGAGCTGCTCCCAGTCGTAGTCCGTTCCCAGTCGGTCGGGCACCGTCAGGCCGACGCTGGGCTCCACCCGTTGCCGGTGCAGCTCGCCGTACTCGTGCAGGTCGGGCGGGAAGTCACGCTCCTCGACCGCGTCGACGGAGTGCAGGACGCGACACGCGCCCTCGTCCTCGAAGCCGAGTGACTCGTCGGCGGCGCAGAAGATGTGCAGGTGACCCTCCCGGGGGCCGGGCCACACCTTCGGATCGAGATCGGCGAGCGCGAGCTGCGCGATGAACACCATCGGCCCGTGCGCGCCGGTCGGCCAGTGCATGTCGGCGGGCAGGGCGGGCCTGCCGCCGATCCAGCTCGAGCTCCGCTCGTCCGTGGCGAGGAGCGCGAGGCCGGGCCGGGCCGCCTTGGCCAGCTCGGGCCCGGAGTCCTCCAGCGGCGTGCCGGCCGTGAGCTCCCGCACCCGCCGCGGGTCGAGCACGTCGAACGCCTCGCGCGGCGGCGCGTACTTCGGCGTGTCGGACAGCACCTCGAGCGGGTCGACCAGCCGCCGCAGGTGCAGCGCGTCGGGATCGACGCCGCGGGCGCTCACGGTGATCACGACCTCCCCGACGCGGGCGATGGCGGCCCAGTCCTCGCCCCGCGAAGCGAACGCGAACGGGAGCTTGACGCCGTCGACGCGCAGGGAGCGCGTAGAGGAGACAGCCTTCGCGTCGGGGTCGTCGAGGTCGCGCACGCGGTCGGCCGCCTCGGCGCGCCAGTCGTGCTCGTACTCGTCGACCGGGTCGGAGTCGACGGACAGCTCCGTCTGCTCGTCGACGCCCGTCAAGCGCACGTGGCTGGGCGGGAGCCCGCCCTCGGGCGCGTGCCCCCAGCCGCCGAGCTCCATCGGCACGCCTTCCGCCACGTAGATGGGAAAGCGTGCCGCACCGAGGACCTTGCGCTGCTCGGCGTCCCACTCGTCGACCATCGCGCTCGGTTCCTCCTTGGCTCTGTCCTGGTTGCCGCAGCCCGCGAGCAGCGCGCCGATTGCCGCGAAGGTCATGAACGCGCGTCGCACGTCCTGACCACTACCCGCTAGCGCGCGGTGAGCACCCCGTGCTTCGGGCTGAACAAGTAGGCGAGCAGGAAGAGCACGGTGAGCACGACGACGATCATGCCGCCGGTCGACGCGTCGAAGTGGTAGCTGAGGTAGGTCCCGAGCACGGTCGACAGCACGCCGGTCGTGATCGCCAGCGCGAGCATCCGGTCGAAGCGATCCGTCAGCAGGTACGCGGTCGCGCCGGGCGTGATCAGCATCGCCACGACGAGCACGATGCCGACGGCCTGCAGCGCGACGATCACCGTCAGCGCGAGCGCGCCGAGCAGCACGATCTCCAGCCGCCGCGGCGAGATCCCGATCGCGTGTGCGTGAACGGGATCGAACGCGTAGAGCACGAGCGACTTGCGCAACAGCAGCAGCGCGACGATCACGATCGCGCCGAGCACGAGCACCTGCCAGATGTCGCTGTCGCTGACGCCGAGCACGTTGCCGAAGAGGATGTGGAAGAGGTCGACCTGCGACGGGATCACGCTCACCAGCACGAGCCCGAGCGCGAACAGGCCGGTGAAGACGATGCCGATCGCGGCGTCCTCCTTCACGCGGCTCGTGCGGTTGAGCCCGCCGATGAGGCCGACCGCGCCGGCGCCGAACAGGAACGCGCCGGCCGCGAACGGCGCGCCGATCACGTAGCTGAGCACCACGCCGGGGAGCACGGCGTGCGAGACGGCGTCGCCCATCAGCGACCAGCCGAGCAGCGTCAGCCAGCACGACAGCACCGCGCACGCGACGCCGACGACCACCGCGACGAGCATCGCCCGCTGCATGAACTCGAAGGTCAGGGGCTCCAGCAGCAGCTCGTTCATGCGCGCAGCGCCTCCTGCGGGACGAAGCCGCCGAAGGCCTCGGCCAGCAGGTCCGGGCGCAGCGTCTCGTCGACGTCGCCGTGGGCGATGATCCGGCGGTTGATCAGCGCGACCTTGTCGCACAGCGCGGGCACGGCGACGAGGTCGTGCGTGGAGACGACGATCGTGCGGCCTTCGGCGGCGAGGTCGCGCAGCAGCTGCGTGAGCGTCGCCTCGCTGCGCTTGTCCACGCCCGCGAACGGCTCGTCCAGGAACAGCAGCTCCGCGCCCTGGGCGAGGCCACGGGCGACGAACGCGCGCTTGCGCTGGCCGCCGGAGAGCGCGCCGATCTGGCGGTCGCGCAGGTCGGCGAGCTCCACCCGCTCCAGCGCTTCGGTGACGCGCCGGCGGTCGTCCTCGCTGCTGCGGCGGCGCCAGCCCATCTGCCCGTAGCGGCCCATCGTCACGACCTCCTCGACGGAGATCGGGAACGCCCAGTCGACGTCCTCGCTCTGGGGCGCGTACGCGACGCGGCCGTCGCGGCGGGCGCGCTCGGGCGGAGCCTCGAACAGGCGCACGTCGCCGGCGTCCAGCTTCACGAGCCCCATCAACGCCTTGAACAGCGTCGACTTGCCGGAGCCGTTCATCCCGATCAGGCCGTGCACGAGGCCCGCGTCGACGGTCAGGTCCAGCCCGTCGAGCGCGAGCGTGTCGCCGTAGCGGACGCGCAGGCCGGTCGCGGTGATGGCGTGGGTCATGTGGAGGCTCCAGTGAGGCCGGCGATGATCGTGTCCGCGTCGCGGCGGAGGAGGTCGAGGTAGGTGGGGACCGGGCCGCCGGCCTCCGAGAGGGAGTCGACGTAGAGGACGCCGCCGAAGCGCGCGCCGGACTCGTTGGCGACCTGCTTCTGAGCCTTGTCGCTGACGGTCGACTCGCAGAAGATCGCGGGCACCTGGGAGCCGCGCACGAACGTGACGGTGGACGCGATCTGCTGCGGCGTGCCCTCCTGCTCGGCGTTGACCGGCCACAGGTAGCGCTCGGTCAGGCCGAAGTCGCGGGCCATGTAGGAGAACGCGCCCTCGCAGGTGACGAGCGCGCGGCGCTGGGGCGGGAGCGCGGCCAGCTCGCGCTTGACCGTCGCGCCGACCTCGTCGAGCGCGCCGCTGTACTCCCGCGCGTTGGCCGCGAACACGGCCGCGCCCGCGGGGTCGAGGTCCGTCAGCGCCTTGCGGATGTTCTCGACGTAGATCTTCGCGTTGGAGACCGACATCCAGGCGTGCGGGTTGGGCTTGCCCGCGTACTCGCTCTCGCCCGCGATCGGGATCGGCTTCACGCCCGTCGTGAGCGTCACGTGCTTGGCGTCGGCCAGGTCGACGAACTGCTCGAACCAGCGCTCGAGGCCCATCCCGTTCTGCAGCACGAGGTCGGAGGTCGCGGCGTGCTTGAGGTCCGACGGCGTCGGCTCGTAGCCGTGGATCTCGGCGCCGGGCTTCGTGATCGACGCCACCTCGATCCGGTCGCCGCCGACCTGGCGGACCATGTCGGCGACCACGGTGAAGGTCGTCAGGACCTTCGGCTTGCCGGAATCGGCGGTGTCCGACGTGCCGCAGCCGGAGAGCGCGAGCGCGAGGACTCCCGCGACCACGACTCCACGAAGCAAGTTAGACATGCCTAAAACTGTAGCGGGCTGTGTCTAACTACGTCGTGTTACACGGCTGAAGCTTTCTTTCGGCGCCCTCGCGGCTTGCCGCCCGCGGCCTGGACGAGCTCCGCCAGCGCGTCCTTGAGTGCCTGTCCAAGGTCCTCGATGTCGGGCAGGTTGTCGTAGTCCCCGAGCAGGCCGAAGTCCATGCCGCCGTTGTAGGACATGATCGCCACGGCCAGCGACTGGTTCTCCGGCAGGAACGCGACCGGATAGGTGTCCAGCAGCTCGCGGCCGAGGATGTAGATCGGGAACTGCGGGCCGGGGACGTTCGTGACGAGCAGGTTGAACAGCCGCGTGGAGAACTGCAGGCGGCTGGCCTGGGCGAGGATCGTCGGCGGCGCGAGCGCCTCGAGGCCGGAGATCGCCGCCGCGCCGACGGCCTGCTTGGACTCCTTCAAGCCGTCCATCGCGTGGCGCACGACGCGCAGGCGCGCGACCGGGTCCTCGACGTAGACGGGCAGCGGGCCGCGCATGACGACGATCCGGTTGCCGAGCTGGCCCTTGTCGTCCTTCGTGCGCACGGACACGGGCACCAGCGCGCGCAGCTCCAGCCCTTCGGTGCGCACGCCGCGCGAGCGGAGCCAGGTGCGCAGGCCGCCCGCGACGACGGTCAGCACGACGTCGTTGACCGTGCCGCCGAGCGTGTTCTTGACGAGCTTGAAGTCGTCGAGGTCGTTGCGGACGAAGGACAGCCGGCGGTGCGGGCCGATCGGGACGTTGAGTGGCGTCTCGGGCGCCGGGTTCAGGCCCGCCCACGCGACCTCGCCGATGCCCTCGAGCGCCTCCTTGACCTGGTCGAGCGAGGCGCCGGGGTGCGTGGCGGCGGCGAGCGCGCCGTTCGCGAGCTCCAGCGGCAGGCGGGCGAGGCCCTTGACGCCGCGGGCGGCGAGCTGCACGGGGTTCGGCTCGGGCTGCGCGGTCCACGGCTCGCCCTCGTGCGGGGCGGCCTGGGGGACCGGCGAGAGGTCGAACATCACCGTCATCAGGTCCACGCCGCTGATGCCGTCGACGAGCGCGTGGTGGGTCTTGGAGATCAGTGCGAAACGGCCGTCCTCGAGGCCCTGCACGAGCCACAGCTCCCACAGCGGCTTCGCGCGATCCAGGCGCTGGGAGTGGATGCGCGCGGCGAGCGCGCGCAGCTGCTCCTGCGAGCCGGGCGACGGCAGCGCGGTGTGGCGGACGTGGTACTCGAGGTTGAAGCTCGCGTCGTCGATCCAGATCGGCCGGCCCGTCTCCAGCGGCGGGACGGCGAGCTTCTGCCGGTAGCGCGGCACGAGGTGCAGTCGCGACCGGATGTGGTTGAGGAAGTCCTCGTACGTCGGCGGTGGACCCTCGAGGATGAGGACCGCGCCGATGTGCATGTGGCTGTTCGCCCGCTCCTGCGCCAGAAACGATGCGTCAACGGCTGAAAGCCGGTCTCCGTGCGCCTGCGCCATTCATGCGAGAGCCTAACTGAGCGCTCCAACGAGCCCAACCAAGACCGCCACGACCATCACAGCGGTTAACACGCGCTCGTAGTGCTCGCCCTGCGCGAGCCTGGTAAAGCCGCGGCGCCCGATCACGTGCGCGAGCGCGACGGCCGGGATGAGCGCGAGGGTCAGCGTGCCGTCGGGCGTCTCGGGTTGGCCCGACGAGACGAGCGCGAACGCACCCAGCGCCGCGAGCCCGATGAAGCACACGGTGAGCGTGTCCCGCACCTGCTCGGGCTTCGCGCCGCGGCCTAGCAGGTGCAGCAGCATCGGCGGCCCGTTGGTGCTGGTCGTCGTGGTGAGCGCGCCCGCGGCGAGCCCGGCGATGCCCGCGGGGACGTGCGCGGTGGTCACCCGCCGTGCGAGCAGCGTGCCCGCGACGCCGACCGTCACGGCCACCTGCAGCGCGACCTCCGGTAGCGCCCGCAGCACGATCACGCCGGCGAACGCGCCGGGCGCGGCGTACGCGAGCATCGTGATCGCCGACCGCTTCAGCGGCCGCGGCGTGCGGTGCTCGCTCACGAGCGTCAGCACGTTCACCTCGAGCCCGAGGAGCAGCAACAGCACCACCGCCGGCTCGGCGTCCAGCGCCGCGAACACGAGCGGCGCGGCGACGAGGCTGAACCCGAACCCGGTCGCCGCCTGCAGCATCGTCCCGAGCACGACGGATACGCAGGCGGCGGCGAGAAGCACACGGCTACGTTCGCACGAGCTCGTCGGCGACCCACTGGGCGACGCCGTCCGGGTACGGGGCCGGAAGGCCGAGGACGATGTGGGTGAAGCCGGCGCCGGTCATCTTCGCGATCGCCTCGCGGGTGGTCTCCGGCTGCTCGTAGGAGGCCGGGAGGAAGATCGAGCGGGTGAGCGTCGACGGGTCGCGGCCGATGCGCTCGCACAGCCCGTCGAGGACCTTGCTGCGGGCGATCGAGTCGTCGAGGTCGGCGCCCGTGATGTTCATGAGGTCGGCGTGCTCGGCCGCGATCCGCAGGACCGCGGTGCTGCGTCCGCCGAGCATGAGCGGCGGCGTGGCCTGCACGGGCTTGGGGTTGCAGAACGCGCCGGTGAGCTGGTGGAAGGTGCCGTCGAAGTCGAAGGGCTCGTCCTCGGTCCAGAGGCGCCGGATGAGCGTGCACGCCTCGGCGAGGCTGCCCATGGCGTGCTTGGCGTCGTGGAACGGGAGGCCGTGCGCGTCGTACTCGCGGCTCGCGCCGGGCCAGCTCGGGCGGGAGCCGGCGCCGAGGCCGAAGTCCAGGCGGCCGTCGGCGACGATGTCGACCGTCGCCGCGATCTTCGCCAGCACGGCCGGCGGGCGGATGCGGTTGCTGGTGACCATCACGCCGAGCCGCAGGCGCGAGGTCTGCGCGGCGAGCGCGGAGAGCAGCGTCCAGCCCTCCATGATCGGCCCGAGCGGGTCGCCGCCGATCGGCAGCAGATGGTCGAACAGCCACGCGTGCTCGATCGCGGGGATCGCGTCCGCCTCCCGCCAGACCCGCTGGATGTCGGCGTAGGCGACCTGCTGCGGCGCGGTCATGATCCCGAACCGGGGTGCGTCTGTCATAGAATCCGTCCTCGAACCGGAGAGGGTGTCCGCTCAGGGTAGCGGATAGCCTGTCCACTTACGACCCATGCCTGAGACCCCCACCCGCCGCGCCGACGCCGAGCGCAACCGCCAGAAGATCCTCACCGCCGCTCGCACCGCGTTCGCGGAGGTCGACACGGACGTCTCGATGGCCGAGATCTCGCGCCGCGCCGGTGTCGGGATGGCCACGCTGTACCGCAACTTCCCCAGCCGCCGTGAGCTCCTCGAGGCCCTCTACCTCGACGAGGTCGATGCGGTCTGCGCGGCCGCCGAGACGGTCGCGGGCGACACGCCGGCGGAGCGGTTGGAAGCGTGGCTGCGCCGCTTCTTCGAGTACTTCACGAGCAAGCGCGCCGTCGCGTCCGAGCTGCTCGCGCAGACGGACGCCGACAACCCCGTGTTCGGCCAGGGCTACCCACGCGTGGTCGGCGCCGGCCGCCCGTTGCTCGCGGCGGCGCAGGAGGCGGGCCAGGTCCGCGCGGACCTCACGCTTGAGCAGGTGCTGGAGCTCGTCGTCGCCGTCGCCCGGATTCAGGGCGACGCGGCGTACGTCGAGCCGATCCTTCAGACCGTGCTCGACGGGCTCCGGACGTAGGCGTTCGCGCGGCGCTCGCGCTCCCGCAGGGCGATGGCCTCGTTGGGCTTGTCGCGCCAGTTGTTGAAGGCGCGCGCGGCGGCGGCCCGGGGCGTGTCGACGACCGGTGCGGGCTCGGGCGCCACGGGCGGCATGAACACCGTGGGCTCCTCGACGTAGTCGGCGTCGATGTAGTCCTTCTCGGCCGTGGCGACGTGCCAGATGCCGAGGATCGGGCCGCCGGCCACGACGACCGCGGCGACGGTGAAGGTGAGCGGCGTGGCGGGCCACACGCCATAGAGCCAACCGGCGACGGCGGCGGCGAGGAAGAGTGGGCTGGCGAACGCAGCGAGGAGGGAGAGGGCTCGGGACGTCACGCTCGCTGTATCGGCGCTTTGCGCGCGGGGCTTGATGGGGTCCAGACCTGGGTACCGCGCCTCAATGGCTGCCTACGCGGACACCTCTTCTGGCCCGGCCGACCGTGACGACGGGAGCCCGCTCGCCGCAGGCATCACCAAGAAGACGCTGCTGCTCTTCATCGTCGGCGACATCCTCGGCGGCGGGATCTACGCGCGGACGGGCGAGGTCGCGGGGGAGATCGGCGGCGCGATCTGGACCGGATTCCTGATCGCGGCCATCGTCGCCGCGTTCACGGCCGCCTCCTACGCGGAGCTGGTGAGCAAGTACCCGCAGGCCGCCGGCGCGGCGCTCTACATCCACAAGGCGTTCCGGAGCGACCTGCTGACGTTCGTCGTCGCGTTCGCCGTGATGTGCTCGGGCCTCGCCTCCGCCGCCGCGCTCGCGACGGCGTTCGGCGGCGACTACCTGAGCCAGTTCGTCGAGCTCCCGCAGATCCTCGTCGGCCTGATCGTGATCGCCGTCGTCACCGCGATCAACTTCCGCGGCATCAAGGAGTCGGCGGGCTTCAACGTCGTCTGCACGCTGATCGAGATCGCCGGCCTGTTCCTCGTCGTGGTGATCGGCGCCACGTTCCTGTTCGACGGCGGCGGCGACCCCGGCGCCGCGCTCGAGTTCAACGACGACGCCACGCCCGCGCTGCTGATGGTCGCGGGCGCCAGCATCGCCTTCTACGCGCTGATCGGCTTCGAGGACGCCGTCAACGTCGCGGAGGAGACCAAGGACGCGACGAAGTCGTTCCCGCGGACGCTGTTCACCGGCCTCGCCATCGCCGGCGGCGTCTACCTGCTCGTGACGATCATCGCCGGCATGACCGTGCCCGCGAACACGCTCGCGGACAGCGACGGTCCGCTGCTCGAGGTCGTCACGCAGGGCCCGCTCGCGGTCAATAGCAAGGTCTTCGCCGCGATCGCCCTGTTCGCGCTCATCAACGGCTGCCTGCTGAACCTGATCATGGCCAGCCGGCTGATGTACGGCATGGCGCGCGAGAAGGTCGTCCCCGAGGTGCTCGGCACGGTCCACCGCGGCCGCCGCACGCCGTGGGTGGCGATCGCCTTCACCGCGAGCATCGCCGCCGTGCTCGTCGTCATCGGCGACCTCACGACGCTGGCCGACACCACCGTCCTGCTGCTCCTGGTGGTCTTCATCGGGGTGCACGTCGCGCTGCTCAAGCTGCGCGGCGAGCGCGTCGACCACGAGCACTTCAAGGCGCCGACGGTGCTCCCGTACCTCGGCATCATCACCTGCGCGGGCCTCGCGGTCCAGTCGGTCACGGACGACCCGAAGCTCGTCCTGTGGGCGGGCGGGCTGATCGTCTTCGGACTCATCCTGTGGTTCGTCGAGCGCGCCGTGCGATGATCGACGCATGGCATGGGACTTCGCCACCGAGCCTGAGTTCCAGGAGGACCTGGACTGGATGCGCAACCTCGTCCGCGACGAGGTGTGGCCGATCGAGACCGTCTTCGACGACCTGGGGTACGAAGGGTTCAAGCGCGCGATCGCGCCGCTGCAACAGCGCGTGAAGGAGCGCGGCCTGTGGGCCGCGCACCTGCCGCCGGACCTGGGCGGGCAGGGCTACGGGCAGGTCAAGCTCGGGCTCATGCACGAGATCCTCGGCACGAGCCCGCTCGCGCCGGCGGTGTTCGGCAACGCCGCGCCCGACAGCGGCAACAGCGAGATCCTCGCGCTCGCGGGCACGAACGACCAGAAGGACCGCTACCTGCACCCGCTGCTCGCGGGAGACCTGCGCAGCGCGTTCTCGATGACCGAGCCGGACACGGCGGGCTCCGACCCGACGCTCCTGCAGACGCGCGCGACCCGCGACGGCGACGACTGGGTGATCAGCGGCCACAAGTGGTTCTCCACCAACGGCTCGATCGCGGACTTCCTGATCGTGATGGCGGTCACCGACCCGGACGCGCGGCCACACCAGCGCGCGTCGATGTTCATCGTCGATGCCGACACCCCGGGCGTGAACATCATCCGCGACGTCGCGACGATGGAGCACCCGGGCGACAGCTTCGGCCACTACGGCAACCACGCCGAGATCCGCTACGAGGACGTGCGCGTCCCCGCCGACGCGCTGCTCGGCGGCGAGGGCGAGGGCTTCCTGATCGCCCAGCACCGGCTCGGCCCGGGGCGCATCCATCACGCGATGCGCTGGCTGGGTGTGTCCAGGCGCGCGTTCGACGCGCTGTGCGAGCGCGCGGTGTCCCGCCACGCATTCGGCGGTCCGCTCGCCGAGAAGCAGAGCATCCAGAACTTCATCGCCGACTCAGCGGCCGAGATGCATGCTGCCCGGCTGATGACGCTGCACGCCGCCTGGAAGATGGACAACGAGGGCGCTTCGGCCGCGCGGACCGAGATCTCGATGATCAAGTTCTACGGCGCGCGGGTGCTCCACGACGTGATCGACCGCGCGATCCAGGTTCATGGGGCACTTGGATACTCGACCGACCTACCCTTGGAGGCGATGTACCGCTACGCCCGCGCCGCCCGTCTGTATGACGGGGCCGATGAGGTCCACCGCCAGTCGGTGGCGCGTCGCGTGCTGCGCGGCTACGAGCCCGCCGACGTGCCGTCCGAGCACGTCCCCACCCGCCGCGAGGCGGCCCGCGAGCGCTTCGCGGACCTGCTCGAGGCGGTGACCTCCAACGACTAGGAACTCGATGCTCGCGACGTTGATGTGTGCGGTCGCGCTGGCGGCGTGTGGCGGCGACGACCCCGCCGCGCCCGTCGAGAGCAGCACGCCGCAGACCTCCGCGCCCGACGTGCGGCCCACCGAGACGCCGACCGCGACCGCCGCCGGTGTGGCGCGCAAGGACCGCTTCGACGAGGACCGTGCCTGGAAGCAGCTCGAGTACCAGGTCAACCTCGGCCCGCGCCCGGCGGGCTCACCCGAGCTCAAGAAGCTCGCCGGCTACATCAAGGCGCGCATCCCGCGCGGCAAGTTCGAGAGCGTGCCGGGCGGGCTGACCAACGTCGTCGGCGAGATCCCCGGCAAGGGCAAGGCGATCGTGCTCGCCGCGCACTACGACACCAAGGACATCCCGGGCTTCGTCGGCGCCAACGACGGTGCGGGCGGCACCGCGGCCGTGCTGGAGATCGCGCGCGTCATGAAGGGGATGAAGCGGCCCAAGAACGCGCCGCCGATCCGCTTCGTGTTCTTCGACGGCGAAGAGGCGACCGACGACAACGACTTCTACGGCACCGGCGTGCGCGGCTCGAAGGCCTACGCGGACAAGCACGCGAAGGACGTCAAGGAGCTCGTGCTGCTCGACTTCGTCGCCGACAAGGACCTCTCGATCCCGCGCGAGGAGAGCTCGGACGAGAAGATGTGGGCGCGGCTGCGCAAGGCGGCCGAGCAGGTCGGGTCGGCGTCCGTGTTCCCGGAGGAGTCGCAGGGCGTCGTGCTCGACGACCACACGCCGTTCATCCGCAAGGGCATCCCGTCGATCGACCTGATCGACTTCACGTTCGAGTGCTGGCACCAGACCTGCGACGACCTCACCGCCGTGTCCAAGGAGTCCCTGGACCTCAGCGGCGAGGCCGTCCTTCAGTACATGCTCACGGCGTGGAAGTCGAAAGCGTGAACGTCAGCGTCCGGCTGTAGGTCCCGGTCCGCAGCGGGTCGGTGCGCGCGATCTTCTGCTGGAAGGTGATCGCGAACGTGTCGTTGGTGACGGGGCCGGTGTAGGTCTTCGGGCCCGTCAGGATCTCCAGCGGCTGGGCGAGCTGGAAGGCGCCGTTGGTGAGGTGGCCGGGGTCGCTCACGGTCAGCGCCGCGTCGCCGGCGGTGGAGGTGACGGTGGCGGCGGTCGAGGCCGTGTAGACGCCGTCCTCACCCGCGCGGAACGTGCCGAAGCTCGCAGGCGTGCCCAGCGTGAGCGAGAGCGTGGCCGGCACGGAGCCGCCGACGGTGCTCTCGACCGGCGGCGCCACGTACGGCGCGACCTGGATCGTCTTCTCGCCCTTGACCGGGGCGAGGTCGTCGCCCTCGCGCATCGAGTCGGCCTCGACGGCGACCTTGACCTCGCCGGCGCGGACCGCGGTCAGCTCGCGCGTGGTCGTGTTCAGGACGGCGACCTTCCCGGCCTTGCGCGCCTCGTCGACGTTGCCGTTGAGCTGGAGGGAATCGCTGCCCGACCAGCGCACGCTCATCGGGTACCGCAGCGGCACCTTGCGCGTGCCGGTGGCGACGCCGTTGGGCTGGATCAGGTCGCCGCCGAGCGTGGCGGACGAACCGGCCGCGAGCGCGTCCGGGCCGGTGACGTTGACGGTCTGGGCGAACGCGCGGACGTCGGCCGTGATGGTGTCGCCCACCCCGTACCGGACCCAGCCCGTGAAGCCGCCGCGGTCCGGCGTGCCGTACGGCGACTTGCCGCTCGACGGCAGGACCATGTAGGCCGCGCCTTCGACGCGCTCGACGTTGACGATCTGCGCGTGCGAGCCGACCATCAGCGCGGGCTTCTTGAAGTCGGCGAGCAGCTTCTCGATCAGCTGGACCTCCTTGCGGTCGCCGAGCTGGGACGCGTCGCCCGGGTCCGGGTCGTTGGTCGGGTGGTGGGCGAAGACGACGACGCGCTTGACGGAGTCGTCGGTGGCGGCGGAGTCGAGCGCGCTCTGCAGCATCGGCAGCTGCGCGTAGTCCGAGCCGCGGAAGGTGCCGCGCGTGCTGTTGAGCAGGACGAACCGGACGCCCTTGTGGTCGAACGTGCGATACGGATCGCCGAAGACGGCCTTCCACGCGTTCAGGTTGTCGGTGCCGTAGGACTCGTGGTTGCCGGGGACGTACAGGCACGGGACCTTGTCCGTGGTGGGAGCGCCCGGGGCGCCTTGCTCGACCAGGTCGCAGCCGCCGGCCTCCAGCACCTGCTTGGCGAGGTCGACGTCGGCCTGGTAGCCCGTGTCGACGATGTCGCCGTTGAGCACGACGAAGTCCGGGTTGTGCGAGCGGATGCGCTTGAGCGCGGCGATCGCGACCTTGCTCAGGTCGGGCGCGGCGGCCGTGAACTGGACGTCGGAGAGCGCGGCGAAGCTCCAGTCCGTGTCGGTCAGCTCGCCGTCGGCGTCGATCAGGCGGTCGGGCAGCGGCGCGTCGGCGGCGGGGGTCGCGATCTCGGCCGGGACCTCGACCTCGAGGTCGTCGAGGATGAACGAGCCCTTGTACTGGCGGGCGGCGGCCGTCTCGATCAGGCGCACGTTGTCGACCCGGACCGGGTACTCGACGCCGCTGGCCGGCAGGTTGACGGAGAACTTCGTCCACTCCGTGCCGGTGGCGTAGCCGGGGCGCAGGTCGATGACCTTGTTGGCGGCGTCGCGCAGCGAGATCGTCACCCACTGGCCGTTGCCGTCGCCCTTGACCCACACGGAAGCGCGCAGCGGCTGGCCGGGGAGCGTCTTCTGCGTGCGCAGGACACCGCCGGCGGAGCGGGTCGCGGTCGCCTGCGTGAAGTCGTAGGTGACCTTCAGGCCCTTGCCCGTGCGGCCCTCGTCGACGATCTGCGCCGTGCCGCCGGCCGCGCGGTCGTGACGGTAGTTCCAGACGTTCTCGGCGTCGAAGCCGTCGATCAGCACGCGCTGCGCGCCGACCGTGACGGGCACGCGGGCGGTCAGGCCGGCGGCCTTGATGGTGAGGATGGTGGCGCCGTCGGCGATCGGGTCGACGCGCAGGGCGTCACCGGCGGCCGTGATGTCGAGCACAGTCTTGTCGTACTCGAGCGTGAGGTCGGCGGGGTCGATCGTGGTGGCGAAGCCGTCCTCGTCGCGGCCGTTGACGCGCAGCGTGGAGGTCGCGGCGCTCGGGTCGGCGTAGCTCAGGCGCAGAGAGCTCGGCTCGAGCTCGACGGGCTGCTTCAACACCCGCACCTCGGTGCTGGCCTCGACGGTGCCGGACTTGGCGGTGACGGTGACGGTGCCGGGCTTGTCCGGGGCGGTGAAGACGTTGCTGCCGCCGGTCCACGTGATGGCGCCGGCCTCGACCGGCGTGTCGCGATCGTCGAGGCCCGCGGCGCTGAAGGTGCGGCGCAGGCCGGGGAAGACGCGCGCTTCGGCGGGCGAGATCACGAGGTCGTGCACGGTGCCGTCGCCCTTGGCGAGGAAGATGCCGACGCCGTTCGGGTCGCTGCGCTCGCTGCCGTCGGACGGCGAGTTGCGGAGCGTGGGGAGCGGGTTGCCGAGCGGGCGGGCGATCATCGTCGTCGAGCCGCCGCCGTCGAGGTTGAGCGCGGTCTCGGCGCCCAGGTCCGCCATCAGCTCGGCGGTCTGACGCACGGTCGGGCCGAGCACCAGCGACTGGCGACCGTCGGCCGTGACCAGCATCAGCGTCTTGCCGCCGTTCTTGAAGCCGATCGCGGTGCGCGGGGCGAGCTCGCCGCCGGCGCCCGGCTGCGGGATGCCGTTCTTGACGAGGATCACGTTGCCGCCGACGGCGAACGTGAGCTTGTCGGTGATGTCGCTCTTGAGGTCGTACGCGAGGCTGACGGCGTCGCCGACCTGCAGCGCGCGCAGGGCGGTCGCGCCGGCCTCGCGGCCGACGAGCGCGAAGCTGTTGGCGGGAAGCTCACCCGCTCCGGCCGTGGTCGGGGTGATCGAGGCGACCTTGCCGTCGGTGACGATCACCTCGGCGATGTCGGTCGCGCCCTGGACCCCGCGCGTGCGGCTGAACGCGCCCCACAGCGGCGTGTAGGCGGCGATCTGGTTCGCGCCGACTTCGGTCGGGTCGTTCAGGGAACGCACCGCGCGCGGGCCGGACGGGAGCGTCGCGGTGGCCTCGAGCGTGAGGTTCGCGAGCCGGCCGAGGCGGTCGGTGGAGACACCGGCGACCTGGGTGCGGCCGATGCCGGACTTGCGGATCGCCCCGTTGAGGATCTCCGGGCCGATCGCGGCGTTCGAGTTGTTGATGTCGAAGAAGTCGCCGTTGACGCCGGCGACGGCGCCGGCCTCACGGACCTGGGCGCTGAGCGCGCTGCCGCGCGCGACAGGACCGGCGGTCAGCAGGTCCGTGCGGACGCCGTCGCGCTGCAGGTCGACCTCGAGCACCTGGGCGTCGGTCCAGCCGATCTCGGAGAGCGTGACCAGGTGGCGGAGCGTGACGCCCGGACCGATGCGCTCGGTCTCGTCCGTGAGCGCCAGGCCCGCGGCGGCCGCGGTGGACGGCGCGGCCAGTGCCGCGACGGCCAGTGCCGCGGCAAGGGTTCTGGGGAGTGTTTTCACGCGCCCGGTTCTCGCTCATCCGGTGCATCGGCGCGTGAAGTGGTTGTTACCCCTGCAGGTAGGCGACGACCGCGAGCACGCGGCGGTGATGGTCCTCGGTCGGCGGGAGGTCGAGCTTGTCGAAGACGTTGCGGATGTGCTTGGCGACGGTGGTCTCGGTGACGACGAGCCGCTTGGCGATCGCGCTGTTGGAGTGCCCTTCGGCCATCAGCGCGAGCGTCTCGCGCTCACGCGCGGTGAGCCGTTCGAGCGGATGCTGGGCGAGCAGGCGGCGGACGACCTCGGGGTCGACGACGGTTCCGCCCTCGAGGACGTGGTGGAGGGCGGCGACGAGGGCGCGGACGTCGGCGACGCGGTCCTTGAGCAGGTAGCCGACGCCGCCCTGCTCGCCCGCGAGCAGCTCCGCCGCGGAGGTCTGCTCGACGTACTGGCTGAGCACGACGATCTTGAGCCCGGGATGGCTGGCGCGGAGCGCGAGCGCGGCTCTGAGGCCCTCGTCGCGGAAGTCCGGCGGCATCCGCACGTCGGTGATGACGAGCTGCGGTTGGTGCTCGTCGACGGCTTTGAGGAGCTGCTCCGCGTCACCGACGGCGGCCTTGACGGTGAAGTCGAAGCGCTCGAGCATGCCGACCAGGCCGTCCCGCAGGAGGCCTGAGTCCTCGGCGATGACGGTGCTCACGGGCACGGGATCTCCGCTCGCACCGTGGTCGGTCCGCCGATCGGGCTGTGGAGCGTGAGCCGCCCGCCGACGGCCGCGACGCGGTCGCCGAGGCCCGCCAGGCCGCCGGCCGGTTGCGCGCCGCCCTTGCCGTTGTCGTGCACGTTGAGGATCAGCGTGTGGTCGGCGAGCTGGACGTCGAGGTCGATCGCGTCGGCTTCGCTGTGCTTGGCGGCGTTCGCGAGCGCCTCGGCGAGCACGAAGTAGGCGGCGGTCTCGACGCTCTCGGGCAGCCGCTGATCGAGCTGCGTGGTGTGGCGGATGGGGAGCGGCGAGCGGTCCGCGAGCTCCTCGATCGCGCCGGGCAGGCCGCGGTCGGCGAGCGCCGGCGGATGGATGCCGTGGATCAGGTCCTTGAGCTCACGCATGGTGCTGGTCGCTTGGCGGTGGGCTTGGTCGACGAGTCGCTCGGCTTCGGTGTTCGTGCCTTCCAGCTCGATGCGCGCGAGGTCCAGCGTCATCGCGAGCGTGACGAGCTGCTGCTGCGCGCCGTCGTGCAGGTCGCGCTCGATCCGGCGGCGCTCGACGTCGAACGCGTCGATCAGCCGGACGCGCGAGCGGGCGAGCTCGGTGACGCGCTGTTGCAGCTCGTCCGGCTGGGGGCGCAGCAGCTCGCGCGCGAGGAACGCGTGCGCCTCGGCGAGCCCGACGGTCGCGTACGTGCCGGCGATGAACAGCGCGAGCCCGGCCGGCACGGCGATCCAGGCCTCGGTCGTGGTGTCGATCGTGACCAGGCCGGCCGCCACCGGGCCTTCGCCGAGGAGCGCGGGCGAGAGGATCAGCGCGAGGCTGCCGATGCTCCAGCACGTGAGGAAGGCGACCTCGAACGGGGCGAGGATCGCGCTCGTGGCGGTGTGGGTCACGACGCGGAGGTTCGGCTTGGCGGCGGGGATCGGCGGCTTGTCGAGGAGCGTGACGAGGCGGCGCTCCAGCGGCGTGGCGAGCGTGGCGGCCACGAGGTACGCAAGGGTCGCCGGCACGGCGAGCGCGATCGCCCAGCCGCCGGCGAGGATCGGGGCGAGCACGAACAGCGCGCCGAGCGTCGGGATCGGGAGCCGCGCGGCCAGGTAGGCGACGGCGCGCCACGGCCGCGAGGACACGAGCATGGCGCGGATCGTAGTCAGCCCGTGGGTCCCATCACGCGCCGGGCCGCGATCGAGGAGGCGCTGACGGAGATCGCGGCGAACGCGGCCGTGAGCGCGGCGATCAGCGCCCAGGGGAGCGCGATCGCGACCGGACCTTCGAGGGCGGCCGCGCCGCGCTGGAGCCCGGTGACGATCAGCGCCGTGATCGCGCAGCCGAGCAGGCCGCCGGCGAGCGTGACCGCGAGCGCCTCGGCGGCGACGAGGCGGACGACGTCGCCGCGGGTCGCGCCGGCGAGGCGCAGCAACGCGAGCTCGCCCGCGCGGGCCACCGTTCCGGTCGCCGCGGTGGCGGCGAGCGCGATCGCCACGTAGAGGATCGCGACGCCGAGGATCACCTGCAGCGCGAGCGGGTTCATGTTGCTGGAGTCGGTGACGTCGGCGACCTTGCGCGTGGCGGTGCCGCCGGTGATCGCGAGGCCGCGCTGCTTCGCGACGGCGCGCAGGGCGGGTTCGTTCCCGCGCGCGTAGACGACGGTCGCGGCGCGGTCGTTGACGTGCCCGGCGAGCACCTCGTACGGGACGAACAGCCCGACCGACCCGAACCCGTCCGCGACGATCGCGACGACGCTCAGAGCGCGGACCTTCCCGTCCGGCAGCCGCGCGCCGACCCGCTCACCGACGCGCAGGCCGAGCTGCTTCGCGGTGAGCTCGCCGAGGACGATGCCGTCGAACCGCTCCAGTGAGCCGCGGAGGACGCGGGTGCGGAGCATCAGCGGCAACGCGGCGCGCTCGGCGGCGACGGCGCGAAACAGCGTGCCGCGCAGGTGCATGTCGCCCTCGAGGGTCGCGCCGACGAGCGCGCGCGGGGCGACCGTCGCGGCCGTCGGCAGGACGCCGCCCCTCGTCGCGCCGTCGCGGCGTGTCGTCGGCGTCGCGGCCGTGGTTGTCGCGCCGTCGCGGCTTGCCGGCGCCGTGGCCGTGGCGCCGTCGAGCCGCGCGGTCGCGCGCAGCGCGGCGAGGTCCGCGGCGGACAGGTCACCGTCGGCGGTGATCACCAGCGCGTCCGGGGCGACCCGCGCGCGGGTCGAGGCGGCGTCGGAGGCGCTGAGCGAGTTGACCATCGTGGCGAGCGCGCCGGTCAGGCCGATCGCGACGAGCACCGGCGCGGCGGTCGAGGCCGTGCGGCGGACACCCGCGCGGGCGTGCTGGCGGATCAGCAGGCCGCCGGCGCTGCGGACCGGCGACACGAGGACGCGGACCAGGAGCGGGACGATCAGCGGCGCGAGCAGCCCGAGCCCGACGATCGCGAGCGAGGCCGCGGCGAAGGCGAGCGGCAGCTGCGCCTCCGGCTCGGCCTCGACGTTGAGCAGCGCGAGCGCGACCGCCCCGGCCAGCGACGGCAAGCCGAACAGCCAGCGCGAGACGGTCATCACGCCGCGATCGACGGCCGCGTCGCGCAGCGCCTCCGCCGGCCGGACCCGCGCGGCCCGGCGCGCGGCGAGCCACGCGCCGCACAGGCCGACGAGCAGCATGAACCCGGCGCCGATCACCACCGCGAGCGGCTGCGGCGTGACGGACATCGACCGCGGCGCGAGTCCTTTCGCCACGATCCAGCGGCCCAGCAGCGGACCGATCACGAGGCTGAGCGCCGCGCCCGCGAGCCCGGCGGCGACCCCGACGAGCGCCGCTTCGCGCAGCACGAGCCGCCGCACCTGCCGCGGCGTCGCGCCGACCGCACGCAGCAGCCCGAGCTCCCGCCGCCGCAGCGCGACGCTGAACGCGAACGACGAAGCCGTGACGAACACCGCGACGAACGCGAGCGTCATGCCCATCAGCGAGAGCAGGACGCCGGCGCCGGCCAGCGCGTCCCGCTCCGGGCTGGGCTCGGCGAGCCCGCGCCGCGACCCGGTCAGGACCTCGCCGCGGTCGCCGACGATCTTGCGCACCGCGGGCGCCGCCGACCGTGGCCAGACGGCGAGCGCCTCGACGCGCGGCGCGAGCGCGGCCGCCTGGGCGTCGCTGAAGAAGACCCCGGCGGAGACGCGCCCGACGACGCGCAGGCGGCGCGGGCCGTCGGCGGCGACGAGCGCGACCGTCGGGTCGGCGCCTCGCCCGCCCAGCGACGTCGCGCCGCCGGAGGGTGGCGCCGTGTTCGCGGCCGCGAGGTCGGGGCCGGCGACGACCTCGTCGGGAGCGGACGGGGCGCGGCCCGACAGCAGCCGCGTGCGAAGTCGCGCGGACCAGGGACGCGCCGTGAGCGCGACGCCGTCCACCCGCACGGTGACGGCGCGGTCGCGGACCACGCGACGGACCTGCGGGAGCGCCGCGACGCGCGCGGCGAGCGTCTCTGGCACGGCCGCGCGGTGCTGGTATGGCTCCTCGCCGGCGCCGAGCGGCGCGGTCACGATGATCGGGGCGGCCGCGTAGCGCGCGGGACCGGTGTCGACCGCGTCGTCGGCGGCGACGAGCACGGCGCCCGCACCGATCGCGAGCGCCGCGCCCAGGGCCAGCGCGACGAACGCGCCGGCCAGCGACGGCCAGCGGTCACGCAGCGTGGCGAACGCGAGCCGGAACATCACGTCGCCGCCGGGAGAGTGGCCGCGGCGAGGGCCGGCGCGGCGTGGGGCGGCGCGGCGAGGTCGGGCGCGGCGTTGGGCGGCGCGGCGTGGGCGGGCGCAGCGTCGG
>NZ_JAPDDP010000025.1 GCF_027587195.1 Solirubrobacter phytolaccae
TTGGCCTCCGACTTGGCGAGGCCGGGCGGGGCGACGGCGGGCGCGCTGTGGGTGGGCCCGGCCTGGGCGACGAGCGACGCGCCGGCTCGCCTTCGCCGCGCGTGCGCGCCGAGGCCCAGGTCGCGCTCGGTGCCGCGCTGCGCCGCGCTGGCGACAAGACGGCTGCGCGTGAGCAGCTCGCCCGCGCCCGCGACCTCGCCGCGCGCGCCGACCTCACCGCGCTCGCCACGCACGCGGCCGAGGAGCTGCTCAAGGCCGGCGGCCGCCCGCGCCGGGTCGCGGTCGAGGGCGTCGCCGCGCTCACCCCGGCCGAACGCCGCACCGCCGAGCACGCCGCCCGCGGCCTCTCCAACCGCGAGATCGCCGAGACCCTGTTCGTGACCCGCAAGACCGTCGAGTTCACGCTCGGCAACGTCTACGCGAAGCTCGGCATCCGCTCCCGCACCGAGCTCGCGAGCGCGCTCGACTCGGGTGCGGACAACCGCACCTAGGGGCGATTCCGGGGCGGGTCCCCATTCCGAGGGGGTGCGGCGATCGGGAGTCTGGATCGCATGCTCCGACTCCTCACCGCCGCAGCCCTCGCCGGGGCGCTCGTCGTACCGGCAAGCGCGGCCGCCGACTCGATCGTGTACATCGACCAGGGCAACGTCTGGTCCGCCAAGGGCGACGGCTCGCACAAGGTGCAGCTGACCGAGGGCGGTGGCTGGCACTCGCCGACGCAGGCCGACGACGGGACGGTCGCGGCCGTCCAGGGCGGTGGGCCGATCAGCGTCATGGCTCGCGACGGCCGGCCGCTCCGGACGATCACGACGACCTACCAGAAGTCGAGCAACGCGGGGCAGTTCACGCCGCGGCCGATCGAGCTGTCCTTCTCGCCCGACGGCTCCAAGCTCGCGTACGTCTACACGGGCTACTTCTGCAACGTGGTCGCGACCTGCGGCGTGGTCACCTCGACGTTCTACACGCGCGCCGACGTCACGACCGCCACGCCCGTGGACGTGTACGGCAACCAGTTCGACGTCGCGCATCCCGAGTGGATCACGAACGAGCGCACGCTCGTGTTCGGCGGTCACGGCTCGCAGGTGTCGATCGACGACCTCGGTCCCGGCGACTACTCGCACCAGGCGTGGATGACGCCGAACGCCGACCAGGGCGACGGTGAGCTCTCGCGCGACAACAAGAAGCTCGCGACCACGTTCTTCTACGGCAAGGACACGCTGATCGCCTTCTTCGCGGTGAGCGGCGATCCGAAGACCCAGACGCCGCCCGCGCAGCCGCAGCTCGCGTGCCAGACGAGCGCGGGTGACGAGCAGCACGCCGACCCGTCGTGGTCGCCCGACAGCCGCAGCGTCGCGTTCCAGAGCGCGAAGGGCATCGAGATCGTCAGCTTCAGCTCCGTCGTCGCCGGCACGTGCGACGTCGCCGGCGAGCGCATCCTGACCGCGACCGGCAGCGAGCCCGACTGGGGCCAGGCCGATCCGCCCGCCGCGCGCTACGCGCCGCTCACCGGCACCACGCCGACGCCGACGCCCACGCCCACGCCCCCGGGCAGCACCCCGAATCCCGCCCCGCCCGCGAACCCCGGCAAGCCCACGCTTACGATCTCCACTGCCAAGGCCACCCGCGCTGTGCTGCGCAAGGGCCTGACGATCAAGGTCAGCGTCCCCGCCACCGGCAAGGTCACCGCGAAGCTCGTCGACGGCAAGAAGACCGTCGCCACCGCCAAGGCCACCGCGCGCACACCCGGCGCCCTGACCCTGCGCCTCAGCAAGACCAAGTCGCGCGCCAAGCGCCTCACCCTCGCCGTCACCGCCGGCGGCGTCACCGTCAACCGAAAGCTCACGATCCGATGACCCGCACCTTCCTCGGCGCGACGACCGCCGCCGCCGCGCTCGCCCTCACCGCCGCCCTGCAGCTCACGCACGAGCAGTCGAGCGAGTCGACCACGATCGGCGGCACCCAGCACCTGATCGTCGCGCTGCTCTCCATCACGCTGCTCGCGCTCGTCCCCGTCATCCACCGCCTCGGCAAGCTGGGCGCGCCACGCGTCGCGCTCGTCCCGATCGTCGCGCAAGTCATCCTCGGCGCCCTCGCCACCGTCTCCAACGTCAAGGGCGAGGACCCGAGCTTCTTCGCCGCCGTCGCCGCCCCCGCCAACCTGGCGATCCTCGGCGGGTGGATCGCGCTCGCGGTGATCCTGCGCCGCCGCGAGGCGATCCCCACCTGGCCTTCGCCCTGCCGCTGGCCTACGTCGGGATGATCCCCGCGTCGCAGGCCGGCGGCGGGTTCGTCAGCGCTTTGCTCTGGCTGGCGATCGCGGCGCGCGAAGCGTCACCCGCGTGGTCGTCACGAGCGGTTTCGCACCCGGCGGCCTGAGCGTCACCACGAGCTGCACCTTCAGCTTGCGCTGCTTCTTGAGCTTGGAGCGCATCGCCTTCCCGAGCTTCACCTTGACCGTCTTCGACTTGCCCGGCTGGAGCTTGAACGAGCTCCGGCCGAGCACCGCGGACGTCTTGCCCACCTTGCGGCAGCCCTTCGGGTCGCAGATCTGCACGTCGCCCGTGCACGCGTTGGAGGCGTCGCGCGGGCACGTGATCGTGACCGGCACGTAGCCGCGCGGGTCCGGCTCGCAATTGCTCCGGCAGGTGGTCCGCGGGCGGTCGTTGCCCCGGTTGGGACGCGACGGACCGGGTGTGGGAGCGGGCGGCGGCGGCGCGACGTACGTCATGACGAACGTCTCGGTCGCCGGCGCCGACACGTTGCCGCCCTCGTCGGTGCCCGTGTAGGTGAGCGTGATCTCCGCCGACGCGGGCTCGGCGTAGCTGAACGTCGTCCCGGTCAGCGTCCCCCGGTCCGGCGGGGTGACGATCTGCGTCGTCACGGGCCCGCCCTCGGGGTCGGCGCACTCGAGCCGCGCCTCCGTCTGGAAGGGCACGCGGTAGTCCGAGCGGCGGGACCTGCACACGGGCGCGAGGTCGTCGACCTTGACGGTCAGCACCGCCTCGTCGGACCGGTCGTGGCCGTCGCTCGCGCGGAAGCGGATCGCGTCCTCGCCACGCACCGCACCCGCCGCGTATCGGCCTGCGCCGTCGGCATCGACCGTCAGCTGCCCGAGCTTCGGCGGGCCGGTCACCTCGACCGTGACGCCGTCACCGTCCGGGTCGCTGCAGCGCAGCGCCACGTCCACCCCACCGCCCGGCTTCGCGTACGCCGTGCCGCCGGCGCAGACCGGCCTGCGGTTCTCCGGCCCGCGCTCGGAGAAGCGGACGAACCGCGCGAGCACGCCGTCGCGCGCCGTCCAGACCTCGCCGGCCCGGAACGCGAACCCACCGCCCGCGTTCCCGTCGC
Source organism: Solirubrobacter phytolaccae (assembly GCF_027587195.1). GTDB lineage: Bacteria > Actinomycetota > Thermoleophilia > Solirubrobacterales > Solirubrobacteraceae > Solirubrobacter > Solirubrobacter phytolaccae. The sequence goes on from NZ_JAPDDP010000025.1 coordinate 3,349, forward strand.
CGCAGCGGCTCGTCTCGGTCTCGGCGATCACGCACTCACCCCCGGTGAGCGCGCCGCCCACGCCGCGGTGCAGCGCCAGCACGCCACCGCCGCGTGCGCCCGCGTAGAGGTCCTTGCCGTCCGGTGAGAGCTGCAGGCCGCGGAGCCCACCGAGGGCCTCCACCCGCACCGGGCACGCCGTCTCGGCGAGCCCCGCGTCCTGCACGCACCCCTCCCTGACCCCCAACTCGTGTGACAGCACCGCGACGCGATCCTCGCCGCTGACGTAGACCGCCTCGGGCGTCACCTCCACGTCGCCGGCGCCGCCGAAGTCCGTCGCGCACGCCGCGCACGCCGTCGGCCACAGCCGGCCGTCGTCGTCACGCTGCAGCGCCATCAGCCCGGCGTCGGTGCGCACGAGCCACTTCCACCCCGGCCCCGAGCCGAACGCCGCCTCGGCGTCGTTGCCCCAGCTCGCGTTCAGCGGTAGGCACGGCGCCTCGGCGAACTCGCCCTCGTCGTAGCAGCGGTCGTCGGACAGCGTGCCGTCCCCGGCGCGCGCGAAGGTCACGATCCGCCCCGTCGCCCCGTCCTCGGCGTCGGGAACGGCGAGCAGCTGCGACCCGTCCGCGCGCAGCTCGGTCCGGCCTTCGGTGACCCGGTCCAGGTTGTCGATGGCGTCCAGCCCCGGGCAGCTCGAGATGCCGTTGTAACACGCGACCTGCGTGAGCTTGCCGGTCTGCGGATCGCGCTCGTGGACCTGCAGCCCGGTGGCGCGCCCCGTCCCCGCGTGGCGCGTGAGCAGGTAGAGGAAGCGCCCGTCGGGGCTGAACGTCGACGCCACGATCCACACCCGCGAGCGCATGCGCCCCTCGCAGCCCGCGATGCGCTCGAGCAGCGCGATGCACTGGCGCACGGCCGGCGTCTCGCCGTGCTCGAGCACCACGAGCCGGTCCTCCCCGATCACGTACAGGAACCGGTCGTCGGGCGAGAGCACCGTGGTCGGCTCCCCCAGCCCGGGCGCGGTGTTCTGGCACGCGCTGAGCGGCCCGCGGTCCTCCGAGACGCAGCCGAGGTAGTCGAGCTGCCCGGGCTGCGCGGGAGCGTCGTCATCGGCGATCACGACCTCCGCCGCGGTCCGGGCCAGCGTCCCACCCTCGGCCGTCAGCGCCAGCGTGAAGCGCTCGGTCTCCTCGACCAGGCGGTCGCCGCGCACGGACACGTCGATTGCCGCCGACTGCTGGCCCGGCTCGATGCGCACGGCGCCCTCGGCCGCCGTGAAGTCGTCCGCGGTCGCGGTCCCCGGCACCGTCGCGTAGCGCACGGTCACCGGCCGTCGCCACGTGCGCGGCAGGGTGAGCTTGACCCGCGCCTTGACGGCTGCGCGGTTACCCTCCTGCACCCGCGCGTCGGCCACGCCGACGACGATCTCGGTCGGCAGCGGATCGAAGTCCAGCACGACGCGGTCGTCCTCGAAGTCACCGTCGTTGCCGGGAGTCGAGTCGGGATCGGCCTGGTCGGCGTGCTCGATCTCCGCCTTCAGGGCGCGCGCCCCCTCGGTCCCGGGAACGGCCTTCAGCGCCAGGGTGGCGGAGGAGCGCTTCGCGAGCGACTCGACCGACCACACGCCGTCGGCGTACGTGCCGGCGGAGGCCTCCGCGGACGCGAGCGTCCAGCCCTCCGGCACCGGGACCCGCACCCGCAGCCCGGTGGCCGGGAGCGGGAAGTCGTTGTGCAGCGTCGCCGTCAGCGTCACCGGCCGCCCGATCGCCGGGTCCGGGTCGTCGGCCTCGACCTTCAGCGACAGGTCACGCTCGGTGATCAGCTCCAGGCACGCGTCGCCGATCCCGTCCGCGTCGGCGTCCTCCTGCCCCGGGTTCGCCCGCTGCGTGCAGTTGTCCTTGGTGTTGACGGTCCCGTCGTGGTCGCTGTCGGTGACGGCCATCAGCCGCGCGAGGTCGCTGTCGAGCCCGTCCGCACGGCGCGCGGCCGCGTCGTAGCTCGTCTGCACGGAGCGCATGTCCAGCTGCAGGTTCGACCAGTCGTCGTAGCCCTCGAGCTCGTCGAGCCGGCTCTCGGGCTTCTGGCACTCCTGCATGCTCGTGTCGGGCGTGCCGTCGGGGTCGTTGATCGAGGCGCTCACGCCCACGTCGTCCGTGTCGCCGTCGTGGTTCCAGTCGATCGGGCGGATCACGGACTCCAGCTCGGGCCGGCAGACGTCGAAGTCCGTGTCGTAGACCATGCGGACGGTCTCCAGCCACGCCGGGTCGCCCCCGGCCCGCAGGCCGTCGGGTTCGCTGAGCGAGCGCTCGTCCAGGGTCGGCAACGCCCGCCGCGAGTAGTCGAGCGGCCGCTGCCAGGAGAAGTTCGGGAACGTCAGCGACGGGTTCATCACGCTCAGGTAGTTGGGCGCGAACTCGCGGCCCGCGTGCTCGAGGCCGAGCGTGTGCCCGAGCTCGTGCATGAGCACGGAAGCGTGCACGCGCGCGCGGCAGAGGTCCGGGCGCACGCAGTGGCTGACGCCGCCGGCCATGTCCTGCACGTGCGGATCGCCCCACTTGGCGACGCCGATCGCCAGCGCGTCGCCGCCGGCGGCCTGCCCGGCGTCGTAGCCGGCGAGCTCGTCCGTGAAGACGGCGTAGCGATAGGCGAGGCCGCGCGCGCCGAGGCGGGCGAAGCAGTAGCGCGCGTCGCGTTCCCACTGGGTGCCGAAGCTCCCGTCGCACTCGTCGACGAGGTTGCCGTAGCGCAGGTCGCGCAGGTCGTCGCGCTTCTCCGGGCCGCGCTCGGCGACCCGCAACGGCTCGTCGAGCCGGTCGAGCTCCTCGTCGAGCTCCAGGTGCAGGCGGATCGGGTGCGGCGCCTCCTCGAAGGCCTCTTCGACCATGTCCAGCGCGAGCCGGGACGGCGCGGCGTCGGCGCCGAGCCCCCAGAAGGCACCCTCCGTGTAGTCGATCTCGACATGGACGTCACGCTCGTGCTCGTCCGCGTCGTAGAGCTCCATGTCCACGGTGCCGTCGGCGTCGTAGTCGATGCCGTCGGTCTCCCAGTCGTCGCAGAGCGCGTCGCCGTCCTGGTCGGAGGTGCCGTCGTGCGCCGAGCACACCAGCGAGGCCTCCGAGGTGCGGCCGTAGCGGTCGATGACGAGCGCCATGTAGCTCGCGTGCGGTGCCTGGGTGCGCAGCACGAAATTGCCGCGCTCGTCCGGGAAGGCCGTGCCGATGAAGGTCCCCGAGCGGGCGCGCTCGGCCTCCGGCGCCTGTGCGTCGGTGAGGCCGTAGAGGTCGACCCGGGCCTCGTGGTCGAACCCGGCGGTCAGCTCGCCCGTGATCGCGACCTCGTCGGTCTGCGGATCACGCATGCCGCGCACGCCCGCGGCGGTGTTGAGGAGGTCGTCGGCATCGAGCGGGTCGAGCGCGTCGGGCCCTTCGCGGCCGAGGTCCACGGCCTGGCCTTCGTTCTCGACGAACTGGTTGCCGCGGACCGTGACGGGTTCCTCGTCGCCGGGAATCTCCACGCCAGGTCCGCCGTTGCGCGCGATCACGTTGCAGCGCTCGACGCACCCGCTCAGCGGATGCTCCTCGGCGCCCCAGCCGATGACGATCTCCTCCGCGAGCGTGCCGACGCTCACCCCGGCGAACGCGTTGCCGTCGATCTCGTTGCGCGTCAGCTGCACGCGCTTGGCACCCAGCAGGTCGACGCCGTCGCTGCCGTTGTCATCGATGTCGTTGTCGTCGATGGTCGTGTCGACGGCGTCATAGACATGCACGCCGTCGCCACGGTTCTGGCCGACGGCGTTGCCGCGGACGACCGTCTCGGCCACCTCTTCCTCGATCTCGATGCCGTGGCTGCGGTTGTCGGTGACGAAGTTGTGCTCGATCGTGATCCTGCTCGGGACGTCGGCGCCCTCGACGCTCTTGGCGACGATCCCGGGACCGTCGTTCTCCTTGACCTGGTTCGCGCGGATGACGAGCTCGCTCGCGTTCTCGACGGCGCCGATTCCCGGCCCGCCGTTGCCCGCGACCACGTTCTCCTCGATCACGTTGCCCGTGCCGCCGCTGAGGATCCCCGCCTCGTCGTTGCCGATCGGCCGGTTGTCGTAGCCCGGGCCGATCTTGTTCCCCTGCACGCGGACGTGCTCGGCGTGCTCGAAGAGCATCACGCCCCGCTGGTTGCCGGAGATGACGTTGCCGTGGCCGGGCGTGCCGACCCGGACGTCCACGGGCGACTCGGGCAGCCCCTCGTCCTCGCCGACCGCGACGCCGACGTCGTTCGGCAGTGCCTTGAAGCCGGGCAGGTCGGTGCCGACGAGGTTGCGCTGGAGCTTGACGTCCTCCACCCCGCCGAACACGCCGATCCCGACCTGGCTGCCCGAGCTGAGGTTGCCCTTCGTCGCCGTCTCGCCGCCGATCGTCGTGCGCACCGGGTGGTCCCCGTCGGTGTCGGCGATGACGACGATCCCGGCCTTGGCCTTGCGCAGCGGGTTGCCCATGTAGTCGACGGTGGCGCCACCGGTCGGGTCGGTGCCGACGAGGTTGCCCTCCACGCGCGTGTCGGTCGACGCCGCGCGCACGGCGATGCCCGCTTCGGCGCTGCCGGCGACGATGTTCCCCCACGCCTCGTCGCCGCCGCCGACCAGCGTGTCGTGGGCGCTCAGGACGTCGATGCCCGTCCGGTTGCCGGCGCTCTTGCCCATCGCGTCCGTGCCGAGGCCGGTCGCGGTCAGCCCGATCCAGTTGTTGAAGACCGACGTCTTGGTGGCCTCGATGACGCGCACGGCCTGGTCGCTACCGACGATCAAGTTGCCGGCGACGAGCGTGTTGTCGGCCGCGCCGAGCGACGCGTTCGCTGTGACCAGGATGCCGTTGGCCTCGTTGCCGATCACGGCCAGGCCGGACGGGTCGCTGCCGACGTAGTTGCCGTGCACGAGGTTCGCGATCGAGCGCGAGCCCGTGACCAGCATGCCGTTCCAGCTGCCGCTGATCGTGTTGCGGGTCCTGGCCGTCGCGCCGCCGATCGTCGCCTGGATCGTGCTCTGCACGTAGAGGCCGACGATCGCCATGGCGCCGGTGTCCACTCCGAGCGAGTCGAGCCCGAGGCGGTTGCCCTGCACGAGCGTCGAGTCGGCGCCGGTGAGGCCGAGCTGGACGCTCGGGAAGCCGTGGATCGCGAGCCCGCGGATCTCCGAGTTGGGCGCGCGGACGTCGAGCCCGTACGGCCGGACGACCCGGATCGACCCGCCGTGGCTGCCCGGGTCGGGGATCGGCACGTCCGCGCCGTCGATCTCCACGACCGGCATGCCCTCCTCGGGATGGGCCGCGGATGCCGACCAGCCGTCGATCAGCACCGCGTCGGTCACGGCGGGCAGCGCCGTGCGCGGCTTGATCCGGGCGAGGATCAGGTCCAGGTCGAACTCGATCGTGTCCTTGCCCGGCTGCACGTTCGCGGTCTGGATCGCGGCGCGCAGCGTGCAGTCGCCCTCGCCGGGCTCGGTCTCGCACACCCCGGTGCCGTTGGTGTGGTCGGCGTCGTCGAGGGTCCCGCCCTGGTTGACGACGATCGTGTCGGCCGCTGCTGCCGGCGCGGTCAGCGCGAGCAGGGACAGCGCCAGCAGCAGCGCGCGCTTCACTTGAGCGTCAGGGTCTTGGTGACGGCGCCCGCCTTCAGCGTCAGCTTCACGGACCGCTTGCGCTTGAGGTCCTTCGCCGCCTTCTTCGTGAACTTCAGCGTCACCTTGGTCGTGCCGGTACCGCTGGCGACGACCTTCTTCTTGTAGCTCGCGGTGACCTTCGTCTTGGCGGTCGCGTTGGCGAGCGTGACGGTGATGCCCTGCTTGAGCGCGGTCTTGAGGCTCTGCTTGGCGGTGCTGAGCGTCATCGGCTTCGCGGCCGGCGGCACCGGCACCGGCGGGGCGGGCGGCGCGGGGGGAGCGGGCGGCGGCGGGGTCTGCGGCACGGGAACGGCCGCGGGGCTCCAGTCGGGGTTGTAGGCGCCGGGGATGATCAGCCGGCCGTCCGGCGGCGCGATGCAGCCGCCGCTGAGGTTCGGCATGTCGCCGCGCCAGATGCCGTCGCCCTCGCCCCACACCAGCGCGCGGGCGTCCGGCGAGAACGCGGGGCCGGTGAACTTGCCGCCGCTCGGGTTCTCGTACTGGAAGCAGCCGTCGACCGCGCCCGTGCCGGGCTCCCCGGTGAAGCGGAAGACGGTCAGGATCGTGTCGTTGGTGATGCCGGCGAACAGGTCACCCTTGATGTCCACGTCGGCGAGCGGCGTGCGGCCGGGGTGCGTGAACCACGGCGTGCCCTCGTTGTTGGGCGAGCCGACGGCGCGGACGATCGTGTCCTCGGCCAGCGCGTTCGGCTTCTCCGAGTGCACGAGCCACGTGTTGTCGATCCACGACGGCCACGTCCAGCCCGTGTGCAGCGGGCGGCTCTGGATGCTGCCGTCGGTGTTCGAGTAGGCGACGGCGGGATAGCCGTTGATGTCGCGGAGCTCGTAGGCGACCTTCGTGCCGTCGGGCGAGACGGCCGGCTCCCACGGACCGAACCAGCCGATCCCGAGCGGCGTGTTGATCTCGTTGAGCACGGCACCGGTGGTGCGGTCCAGCCGGTACAGGTCGCGGTCGCTGACGGCGACGAGCGTGCCGTCGTCACCCTGCGAGACGGCCTTGTACGCGCCGCTGGTGGTGATCCGGGTCTGGTTGGAGCCGTCCGGCGACGCGATCCAGACGTCGCCGCCCTTGATGTAGGAGATCGAGTCGGCCTGGGCGGTGGCGGGGAGCGCCAGGGCCGTGAGCACGAGCGCGAGTGGGGAAAGTCGCATGCCGCCGACTATCCGTCGGCGACCGGGGTGCCGTCGTCGGCAATGCGGTGTGGACGGCTACACAGAAAGGGGCAGGACGGCCTGGACGGTCCAGCCTCCGTCCGGGCGCGGCCCGCTCGCGAACGTGCCGCCGCAGTCCTGCACGCGCCGCGCCATCGAGTCCAGCCCGCGCCCGCCGCTCGGGAGGTCGTGGGCGTGGCCGCCGTCGTCGCTCACCGCCAGCTCCAGCCGGTCCGCGCGCGCCTTCAGGCTCACGCGCACCGCCGCGCCGCCCGCATGCTTGGCGGCGTTCGTCAGCGCCTCCGCCGCGACGCAGACGACGGTGTGGCGGAGCTGCGGCGCAAGCTCGGTCTCCGGCGGGCGCAGCTCGAGCTCGACGTGCTGGCCGGTGGCGCGCGCGGTGTCGGTCACGCGTTCGAGCTCGGCGGTGAGATCGGTCTCGTGGCCGAGCACGGTGGCGAGCCGCTGCAGCTCGACGACGCCCTGGCGCGCGGCCTCCTCGAGTGGCCCGAACGCGGGCTGGAGCCCCCGTTTGCGCTGGGCCTTGGCCACGCCCGCCTGGATCGCGACCGCCGTCAGCGCGTGCCCGACGAGGTCGTGCAGCTCGTGCGCGAGCCGGACGCGCTCGCGGCGGACGGCGCGCTGCCGGAGGGCGGCGAGCGCGTCCGCGGCGTCGGCCAGGCTCCTCCCCACCTGCCGCTGCTCGGCGGCGACGTCGCGCAGGAGCACGGCGAACAGCCAGTTCGTGAGGTACACGACCGCGGTGGCGATGAACGCGAGCGCCGGCCAGTCCATCGTCGGGTCCAGGCCCTGTGAGACGAGCAGCCCGGTGGTGACGATCACGAGGCTGGCGACGGCACGTGCCGGGCGGGCGGAGGAGCCGGCCACGAGCAGCGTGAGCACGGCCGAGAAGTCGGCGGTGCGCGCGGCGACGGGGATCCCGCTGTCGAGCGAGCAGACGATCGCCGTGATCACCACCAGCACGGACGCGACGATCGGCGCGCGCGGGGCGAGCAGGGGGATCAAGGCGAAGGCGACCGCGTAGACGCTGACCGTGTCGGCGGCGAGCATCTCGATCACCGCCGCCACGAGCACCAGCGCGCACGCGATCCACAGCGGCGAGATCGCGCGCAGCCGGAGCGGCGCGTGCTCGGGCGTGATCGGCGGGGGCGGCTCCGGGTCGCCGAGCGAGCGGATCGTCGCCTGCATCTCGGCGAGCGCGTCCGCGGCCTGCGCACGGATCGTCTCCAGGCGCTCGGGCGCGTGCCGCGAGGCCTCCACCTCGCGCGGGAGCGCCTCGATCACCGGCTCGATGCGCTGCTCGAGCAGGCTCCACATGCGCAGCTGCTCGGCCGTGGCCGCGTCGCCGGGCCCGGTGGCGAGCGCCGTGACCAGCCGGTCGCGGTCGGCCAGGATCTCCGCGAGCCGCTGGTGCCGGTGGTGCAGCATCGCCCCCGCCGCGATCGCGCCCAGGTACAGCGTCGTGTCCTGATAGAGCGCGACCCACGGCTGCATCGGCAACGTGAGGCGCCAGGCCATGTGGGCTGCGAGTAGCGCCACCAGCACCCACACGCGCCGCGTCGGGAGGAGCACCGCGGCGGCGAAGAAGGCGGCGAACGGCGTGAGCAACGAGGTCGCCGTGCCGAGCATGGTCACGAACCGCGTCTCCTTGAGCACGAGCAGCTCGAGCAGGATCAGCCCGACGACGAGGGCCGGCGCGCGCGGCAGCACGAGCAGCGTGCCCAGCACGAGCGCGTACATCGCGAGCCGCGGGCCGACCTCCACCCCGCGCTCGCGCAGGAACAGCTCGACGATCCCGAAGGCCAGCAGCACGGCCGCGATCGCAGGAATCGGGAGCTTGAGCGTGGTCCGCACCGGCCGCGAGTGTTGCACCGAAGTGTTGCCATCACATCCACCTTTCGGTGTGGGTGAACGGCTCCGGCGTGGGTTAGCGTCGAAGGCGTGACGCGCCTTCCCAGCGGCCCGCGGCTCACGCTCGCGGCGGATCTCAACGACCTCATCACCCACCGCGTCGCCGCCGTCCAGGTGCAGGCCGCGGCGGCCGAGCGCCTGCTCGGCGCCACCGCCGGCTGCGGCGCCTCGACCGCGATCCGCGCGGTCCGCGGGCTCACCGCGGAGGCGATGGACGAGCTGCGCCGGCTCGCCCGCCTGCTCGACGACGGCGCGCCCGTGTCGCTGTCGCCGATGCCGAGTGACGTGCCCGGCGTGGAGTCGGCGCTCCCCGGCGGCGTCGCGGTGTGCGCATACCGCTGCGTCGAGCTGCTCGCCGGCCAGGACCTCACGTTCACCGTGCAGGACGCGTGGCTGGAGATCCGCTGGCGCGGCGAGCTCGACGGCCACCGCGAGGGCAGCCTGCGCGCGTTCGTCAAGCCGTGCGCCGGCGCCGTCCGCCGCCGCGGCGACGCCTGGTCGATCCGACTCCCGCTCGAGCCGTGATCCGGGTCCTGATCGCCGACGACCAGGCCCTGCTGCGCGGCGGCCTGCGCGCGATCCTCGACGCCGAGGAGGACATCGAGGTCGTCGCCGAGGCCGGGGACGGCGCGGTCGCCGTCGACGAGGCGCTGCGCGTGCACCCGGACGTGGTGCTGATGGACATCCGGATGCCGCGGCTCGACGGCCTCGAGGCCACCAAGCGGCTGCTCGCGAGCGGCAGCCGCGCCCGCGTGCTCGTGATCACCACCTTCGACCACGACGAGTACGTCTTCCACGCGCTGCGGGCCGGCGCCGCCGGGTTCCTGCTCAAGTCGGCGTCGGGCGAAGCGCTCGCGAACGCGGTCCGCACGGTCGCGGGCGGCGAGTCCCTGCTCGACCCCGCGATCACGACGCGGCTGATCGAGCACTTCCTCGCACGCCCCGACCTGGACGCGGCGCTGACCGCGCGCCTGGACGGCCTCACCCCGCGCGAGCGCGAGATCCTGCAGCTGCTCGCGCGCGGGATGTCGAACGCCGAGATGGGCCGCGAGCTGTTCCTCTCGGAGACCACGGTCAAGTCGCACGTGACCCGCGTGCTCGGCAAGCTCGGGGTGAGCTCCCGCGTGCAGGCGGTCGTCGTGGCCTACGAGACGGGGCTCGTCCGCCCGGGGTCGGCCACCGCCGCGGCCGGCTGAGGCGTCCGCGCCGGGTTGGGCTCGGCCTTGCGCAGGAGGATCGATTGCTGGTCGAGCACGCCGGCCTGCGCGGTCAGCCGCCGCTCCTTGAGGAACCACAGCAACCCGATGATCGACGGGAGCGCGAGCGCCAAGGTAATCCCCAGCTCGTCGCGATCGAACAGCAAGACGGTCAGCGAGAGCGCGGCCAGCACCCCGGCGACGCAGCGCGTCTGGAACCGGCGCCGGCGCGGATCGCCCTGCGCGGACTGCGGCATCGGCTGCCCCTCCAGCCTCGAGCTTCCGCTCACGCGGCGCACGAGGACGTTCCATTCCGGCTCGTTGACGTAGCGCAGGCTGCGGAGCGCCGGATCGTCCCAGGCCAGCCACCCCGGCTGGAGCTCTCCTCCGGCTTTGTCGATCGCGGTGCCGAGGTACTCGTAGGCGCGCCGTCGCAGGGCCCGGGACGCGTCCGAGTCGATCGGGTCCACACCGTCTTGGTGCGGCTCGAGCCGCAGCTGCCGCGCGTGCAGGAGCGCGAACACGCAGCCCGCGTTGTAGTGGGCGTTCCAGCCGGCCGTCAGCCGCATCACCCCGAGATGCCACCAGCGCACCTTCAACTCGGTCTGCCACGTCTCGTCGTCCGGAGTGAGCTGCGGGACCGCGAGCGCCTTGCGCGCGACCGCGATCGTCCGCCGGAGCTGCAACCGCTCCCTGCCGGTCGGCTCGTAGCGATGGCGCAGACGCCGGCCGTGGGCGAGCACGTGAAAACGGGCCGTGAGCAGGAACGCGGCTTCCAGCTCATCCTCGGCGAGCTCGTACAGCGCCGGGCTCGGATCGTCGTCCACCGGGATGCCGACGATCTCGCAGAGCGCGCGCCGGTCAGCCTCGGCCTTGAGCAGCCGGCAGTCGCCGGCGAGCCGGCCGAGGGCGATGCCGGCCCGGTAGCGGGCGGAAACGAGATCGGATCGCGCGACGCCGATGTCGAGGTAGCTCCGGGCGATCTCCGCCTGCTTTCTGGCGAGCTTCACCAGCACGCGGTCTGAGGGCGCCCAGCCCCACCGCTGGGTTTTTTGGCTGCGACCAGCGGCGGCGTGCTCGCTCAGATTCGCGAGCTGGAGCCGGACGAGCAGGTTGGACGGCTCCGCTGCGTGCGCGGCTTCGAACGCATCCCGCGCGTCCCGCGGGTGATGGTCGCGCAGGCAGTAGACGCCTTTCATGTAGGTCAGGAACGCCTCCGTCTCGGTCCACAGGGACCACTGCGGGAACGCGTGCCCGGCGTTGCGCGACATGTCGAGCACGACCTCGGCCGCCACGCGGCAGATCGCCGCCTCGGCGGACGGGAGCCCTTGGACCGTCTCGAGTTGCGCCTGGCCGGTCGTCGCGGGCTGCAGCCAGTACCGCGCGCCGAACGTCTGGTTGCGCTTGGCCGTCGCCGGTGCGGAGAACACCGTGACCGCCAGCTTGTAGTCGACCGGGCGCGGCGGGCTCGGCACCAGGCTCAGCGCCTTCGCCATCCACTGCGCCTGCGGATGCCCGCTGGACTCCACCGCGGCGATCAGGTTGGCCTGCGGCGCCCCGGACGGGACCTGCGGCGGCGGGGTGAGACCACCCTTCGCGAGCCGCTCGCGCAGGAGGCTCGTCAGGACCAGGTCCGGCGCGTCGTGCTCGACCGGCGCCACCTCGACCGCGCCGAGCCGCGTCGTCGACGTGACGCTCGCCCAGATCCAGTAGATCGCCCAGACGATCACGACGACGAAGACGAAGTCGATCGCGCTCAGCGCGGACGCCCACGCCTCGACCGCGTCGACGACGGGCGCCACCGCGTCCTCCACCTCCGACCAGAGGGACGCGACCAGCATCACAGCGTCTCCGGAAGTGGAGTGCGCGTCGGCTCGGGCGCGGTCGTGCCGTCCGCGCCCTTCGGCCCCCGCTCACCCTTCCGGCCTCTGGCGCCTCTCGCGCCCTTCTCACCCCGCTCGCCCTTCTCGCCCTGGATCACCACGGGTGGCGGCGGCTCGGTCTCGTCGGGCTTCTCGCTCAGCAACCCCGCCGCGGGGCAGGACGTGATCGTCTTCAACGGCTCGACGGCCAGGATCGCCGCGTACGCCTTGCTCGCCGCCTCGGTCGCGCCATGCACCTCGAGCTCAGCCGCGCGGCGACACATGCACCGGACCAGATACACCATGCCGTCGTTGGCGCATCGGTTCGTGGGCGAGTCGACGAGCATGCGCTGGTACCCCTTGAGCGCCTGCGCATACAGGTGCTGCTTCGCCGCGGTCTTGGCTGCCGCGCACCTCCGCGCGGCCATCTCGCCGCCGCACGCCGACGGATCCTCATCCCGTATCTCCGTGAACCGCTTCTCGGCCTCGGCGACCGTGCCCTCCTTGACCGGCTCGCACGACACCGCGGCACCGGTGTGCAGGCTCAGCAGCAGCGCCGCGATCACGATGGCGATCAGTGGCACGACGAGATGGCTTGGAGCCAGACGCACACCGCCCACCTTTCGCTCGGTGACAGATCAGCAGTCGAGAGTTCCAGCCTAAACCGGACGCACTCGCAAATGCAAGGCGCGCCCCCGGATGCCGCTAGCCGCGCGGACCGGCCAGCCGGGTGAGCAGCGACTCGGCCGTGTCGGTGGCGTTCACGCGGACGCGCTTGAGCGCGAACGGGTCGTCGCCGCCGCGCGCGACCCCTTCCTCGACGGTGGTCGCCGCGAGGTAGCCGGCGGCCTCCGTCGCCGTGCGCACGCGGGCGTCGTTGCGGCTGGCCGGGTAGGCGAAGAAGTTGACGGGCACGCCGAAGCGCTCGCGGAGCAGCGCGCGCGAGTCCTCGAGCTCACGGGCGAGCGTGGCGTCGTCGAGCGTCGTGAGATCCGGGTGGGTGAGCGTGTGCGAGTCGAGCTCCCAGCCCGCCTTGATCAGCGACCGGATCTGGTGCTCGGTGAGCCCGCCCGGGCCGATCGACTTGGTCGTCAGGTACAGCACGCCCGGCCAGCCGAGCTTGCGCAGCACCGGCTTCGCGTGCGTGTAGTGCGAGAGGTAGCCGTCGTCGAAGCTAATCACGATCGGCTTGCGTGGCAGCGGCCCGCCCCGCTGCCAGCCGTCCCACGCCTGCTGGAGCGTGATCGCCGTGTACCCGGCGGCGTCCAGCGCCCGCATCTCGTCCGCGAAGACGTCCTCGTCGACCCACAGCTCCGCGTTCGCGACGCCCGCGGGCGCCTTGGCGATCACGTGGTACATGAGGATCGGCACCGCCATCGCGCGCGCTTTCGCGCCCGTGATCTCCCCCACGACCGGCACCGCCGCCTTCTTCTTGCCGCGGTGGGCCTTGCGCGGCTTGGCGGTCGGGGTCGGAGCCGCCGACCGTGCTGCGTCCGGCGCGGGCGAGCGCAACGTCAGGACCGCGAACAGGACGGACACGATCGCGAGGGCGCCCACGGCCGTCAACCGGCTCAACCACATTGCGTTGAGCCTATGCACTCATTCGGAGGGATCGCCCGAGCGCGAGCGCCGCGGTGCGGACCGCCGGCGCCATCAGCTCCGGGCTGGAGCGCGAGCGGCGCGCCACGGCCAAGGCGAGCGCGGCCACCGTGGTCCCGTCGCGCACCACGGGCGCGGCGACGCCGAGCACGCCCGCGCGTGACTCCTCGCGGTTGATCGCGATCCCGCGCTCCCGGACGGCCGCCAGGTCGGCCCGCAGCCGCTCCGGATCGGTGATCGTGCCCGGCCCGTGCCGCTCGAGCCCGTTCGCGCACAGCGCCTCCGTCGCCTCGGGGGAGGCGGCGAGCAGGACCTTCCCGGCCGCGGTCACGTGCGCCGGCAGCCGGCCGCCGACCCGCGACGGCACCGGCGGCCCGATCCGCCCGGCGAGCTGCTCGACCCACACGGTGTCCGTGCCGTCGAGCACGGCGAGCGAGACGACCTCGTGGGTCGCCGCGTACAGGTCGCCCATGAACGGCAGCGCGAGCTCCCGCAGCGAGCCGCGCACCGGCACGAGCTGCCCGAGCTCGAACAGCTTCAGCCCCGGCCGCACGCCCTGCGGCGTGCGCTCGAGCGCGCCCCAGGCGGTGAGCCGCGTGACGACGCGGTGCACGCTCGCCAGCGGCAGCCCGGTGCGCCGCGCGAGCTCGCGGATCGTCAGCGGCTCGGGCTCGAGCGCGTCGAGCACGGCCAGCATGTTCTCCTGAGGTGAACGCACGGCCGCACAGGCTCGCATCCGCCCGGCACGCTCCGCGGCATGCCCACGCACGTCGCCTCCCCCTCTCCGTACGCCCCGACGATCGGCTTCAGCGCGGCGGTCCGCGCCGGCGACTGGATCCACGTCGCCGGCACCACCGCGGTCGACGGCGACGGCGCGATCGTCGGCGGCGACGACCCCGCCGCCCAGACGCGCGAGGTCCTGCGCAAGCTCGCGGCCGCCCTCCACGAGGCCGGCACCTCCCTCGACCGCGTCGTCCGCACGCGCATCTACCTCACCGACGCGGCCGATTGGGAGCCGGTCGGCCGCGCCCACGGCGAGGCGTTCGCCACGGTCCGCCCGGCGGCGACGATGGTCGTCGCGGGCCTGCTCGACCCGCGCATGCGCGTGGAGATCGAGGCGGTCGCCTACGCGCCCTGATGTCTCCACGCGCACAACCCGAAATCCGGAGCACCGCTCGTGCGGCGCGACCGGGCGCCACGCGCGCGCACCCTTGACCGATCGGGGTTAGCGTCGCGACTACCCATGACGCGTCCGATGAGCGATCAGGGTGAATCGCGTCAAGCGCCACGGCACCACGCCCCGATCATCGGCCGGCGGCGTGAGCTCGATCTCTTGCTCGACGCGCTCGGCGGCGCCGTCGCCGGACGGGGCGCGCTGATCCTGGTCGCGGGCGAGGCGGGGATCGGCAAGACGCGGCTCGTCGAGACGCTGGCCGAGGCGGCGGGCGAGCTGGGCGTCAGCGTCCTCTGGGGCGAGGCGTGGGACGCGGGTGGCGCGCCCGCCTACTGGCCGTGGACGCAGGCGCTCCGCGACCTGCTCGCCGAGCGTCCCGCCGAGGAGCTCGTGCGCGACCTGGGGTCCGGAGCGCCGTTCGTGGCGCAGATCGCGCCGGACGTGGCGGGCGTGTACCCGGCGGTCGAGCCGGCGCCGACGATCGACAGCGACGCGGCGCGCTTCGCGGCGTTCGACGCGACCGCCTCGTTCCTGTCGGCGGCGGCGGCGCGGCGGCCGATCGTGCTCGTGCTGGAGGACCTACACGCGGCCGACACCGCCAGCGCGCGATTGCTGGAGTTCGTCGCGCCGCGGCTCGGGCGCGCCCGGATCCTCGTGCTCGTCACCTGCCGCCTCGGGCCGACCGCGACCGAGAGCGAGGTGACCGCGGCGCTGACGAACATCCGCAAGGCGCAGCGCCTCACGCTCGAGGGGCTCAGCCGCGACGACGTGGAGGTGCTGGCGGCGTCGCTGGCGCCCGGGGTGACGTCGGCGCGGCTCGTGGAGCGCCTGCATCGCCTCACCGACGGCAACCCGCTGTTCGTCGACGAGGTGCTGCGCCTGCTCGCCGCGCGGGGCGCGCTCGACGCGCCGAACGCGCTGCGGCTCCCGGTCCCGCGGGCGATGCGCGACACGATCCGGCGGCGCCTGGAGCCGCTCGCCCCCGAGGTCGTGGACACGCTCACGACCGCCGCGGTGATCGGCCCGGAGTTCCGGCTGGAGACGCTCGCGCGCACGCTCGGCGCGGACCGCGAGGCGCTGCTGCGCCGGCTCGACGCGGCGGTCGTCGCGGGGCTCGTGGAGGAGCGGTTGGGCACGATCGGCGCCTACCGCTTCAGCCACGCGCTGGTCCGCGAGACGCTGCACGCCGAGCTCTCGACCCCGGACCGCGTCGCCTGCCACGCGCGGGTCGCCGAAGCGCTGATCGCCATCTACGGCGACCGCGCGGAGGCGCCGCTGAGCGTGCTTGCCTACCACCTGCTGCAGGCCGCGCCCGCCGGGGACGCCCAGCGCGCCGCCGACTACGCCGAGCGGGCCGGCCACCAGGCGCTCGACGCGATGGCCTACGAGGACGCGATCGACCTGTTCGGCCAGGGCCTGACCGTGGTCGAGGACGACCCGCGCGCGCCCGAGCGCCGGGGGCGGCTCCTGCTCGCCAAGGGCCAGGCGCAGATCGGCGCCGGGCTGCTCGCCGACGGGCGCGAGACGCTCCGCGCGGCCGCCGGCGCCGCGCGGGACCGCTACGACCCGGAGCTGCTCGCGCGCGCCGCGCTGGCGTTCGCGCCGTGGGGGCTGGCGACGGCGACCAGCGACGAGGAGGGCCTGATCCCGTTCCTGCGCGAGGCGCTCGACGGCCTGCCACCCGGCGACGGGACGCTGCGCGCGCGGGTGCTCGCGCGGCTCGCCGCGGCGCTGTACTGGACCGAGGAGGCCGAGCAGCGGCGCGCGCTGGCGGAGGAGGCGCTCGCGATCGCGCGCCGGATCGGCGACCCCACGACGCTCGCCTACGTGCTCTCCGACGCGCACCGCGCGACCTGGGATCCCGACTCGCCCACGCGGGCGCTGAGCTGGGTGGACGAGGTGTCCGCGCTCGCCGACCGGATCGGCAACGCCGAGCTCGGGCTGGCCGCCCGCTCGTGGCGGATCTCGCTGCTGCTCGAGCTCGGCGAGCTGGCCGACGTCGACCGCGAGATCCAGACGTTCGCGGAGGCCGCGCAGACGCTGCACCAGCGCCGCGCGCGGGCCCAGTCGCTGCTGCACCGCTGCGCCCGCGCGCTGCTCGCGGGCCGCTACGAGGAGGGCCAGCGCCTGCGCACGGCGGCCGACGCGGAGTGCCAGGACCTGATCGAGCACGACCCGATCCTCGGGATGCGCCTGGGCGCGCTGGAGTTCGTCA
Organism: Solirubrobacter phytolaccae; assembly: GCF_027587195.1. Taxonomy (GTDB): domain Bacteria; phylum Actinomycetota; class Thermoleophilia; order Solirubrobacterales; family Solirubrobacteraceae; genus Solirubrobacter; species Solirubrobacter phytolaccae. Next base: position 20,128 of record NZ_JAPDDP010000025.1, read on the forward strand.
AGCGCGAGGCGCAGGGCACGCTCGCGGAGATCGGCGACCTGGTCCGCTGGTTCTCGGAGGCGCAGCCGAGCATGCCGGTGTGGCGCTGCGGCTACCTGTGCGTCCTGCTCCAGGCGGGCGCGGAGGACGAGCTGCGCGTCGAGTACGACCGGCTCGCCGCCCGCGGCTTCGCGACGCTCCCCCGCGACAACCTGTGGCTCCCGGCGCTCGCGCTGCTGACCCAGGCGTGCGCGCACCTCGGCGACGCGCGTGGTGCGGGCGAGCTGCGCGCGATGCTCGCCCCCTACTCCGGCCATAACGTCGTCACCCCCGACGTCGCGTTCCTCGGGCCGGTCGACCGTTACCTGGCGCTGCTCGCCGCGACCGAGGGCGACCACGACGCCGCCGCCCGGTACCTCGTCACGGCGGGTGCGCTCGCGCGGGAGATGGGCGCGCGGCCGACGACCGCGCGCCTGGCGCTCGACGAGGCGCGGATGCTCGCCACGCGCGACGCGCCCGCCGCCAGGCGGCTCGCCGAGACCGCGGCGGCGGAGGCCGACGCGCTCGGCCTGGAGCAGCTGGCCGCGGACGCCCGCGGCCTCGCGGAGCGACTGGCCACGGACGTGCCGGGACCGGAGTCGGCGCACGCCGGAGCCGGCGCCACGCCCACCGGCGGCACACCCGCCAGCGCCGCAATGGCGGCCGGGGCCGCAACGGGCGACGCCACCACCAACGGCGGCACACCCGGCAGGGCCGCCCCCGCCGGCGGCGCGCTCGGCGGCGCCGCACCCGGCGCCCCGTCGTCCCTGCGCTTCCGCCGTGCCGGCGACATGTGGGAGCTCGGCCCGCCCGGCGCGACGTTCTTCGTCAAGGACACGCTCGGCCTCCGGCATCTGGCGCGACTGCTCGCGCACCCCGGCCACGACTTCCATGCGCTCGACCTCGCGCGGTCGGCCGCGCCGGCCGCTACGCAGACGAGCCCGGACGAGGAGCTGACCGTCGGCGCGCGCGGACAGGAGGACCTCGGCTCGGTCCTCGACGACCGCGCCAAGGCCGAGTTCGCCGAGCGCATCCGCGACCTCGAGGAGACGATCGAGCAGGCGGAGGGCTTCCACGACCTCGAGCGCGCCAGCCGCGCTCGCGAAGAGCTGGCCGCGCTCACCGACGCGCTGAGCTCCGCGGTCAGCCGCAGCGGCCGCGACCGCCGCCCGGGCTCGCACGGCGAGCGCGCGCGGATCAGCGTCACCAAGGCGATCCGCACCGCGATCGGCCACGTGGAGGCCAAGGACGCCACGCTCGGCCACCACCTGGGCAGCTGCGTGCACACGGGCATGCACTGCGCCTACCGCCCCGGGCCCGACGCTCCGCGCTGGCAGGTCGAGCCCTAGGGCTTGGACACGATCTCGTCGGCCGCGTACGCCGCCAGCGCCATCACGGTGAGCTGCGGGTTGACGGTGATCGACGTCGGGAACACCGACGCGTCGCACACGTAGAGCCCGGTCGCGCCGTAGACGCGGAAGTGCTCGTCGACGACGCCCTTCGCCGGGTTGCGCGAGATCGGGTTGCCGCCCTGCGGATGCGCGGAGTTCACGAGCAGCTCGCTCTCGTCGCCGATCATGGTCTCCAGCAGCTCGAGCTCGTCCTCGCCGTGCACCTCGACGCCGTGGAAGGTCGCCGGCATCACGCGCTTGGCGTCGAGCCTGAGCCCGATCTCGCACGCGAGCTGCACGCCGTGCTTGATCCGCAGGAAGTCCTCGTCGGTCGGCGAGTAGTCGAGGTTGAGGCCGCCGCGCGTGAACCCGGGCTTGACGCTCCCGTTCGACGCGGTCCCCACGACGACGCCCAGGCACGTCATGTTCGCGTAGCCGCGCATGTTGTCCCAGTGCTGATCGAACCAGCCGGGCATGAACAGCGACTGCGTCACGATCGGGTTGAACCAGGTCTCGAGCGCGAGCCCGGGACGCTTCGGGTTGGGCGGCTCGTAGTAGTGCGAGATCTGCGCGCCGCGCTCGGAGTGCACCGGCTCGCCGAAGTCGAGCGTCACGGGCGACGCCATGTTGAACGCCAGCGCCTTGCCCGCGCGCCCGCCGCCGAGCCCGCTGCGCTGCAGGATCACGCTCGACGCCAGCGCGCCCGCGCTCAGCACGACGGCCTCGCTCGCGCGGATCTCCACCCGCCGGCCGCCGGGCAGCCGCGCCCGGACCGTGCGCGTGAAGCCGCCGCGCGTGAGCACCTTCTCGACGAAGCAGTCGGCGAGCACCTGGACCGAGCCCGGGTACTTGCGCTGCGCCTCGGGCAGGGTCCAGTCGAGCGCGGACAGCTTCTTGCCGAACTGGCAGCCGAGGTTGCAGTAGCCACAGCCGAGGCAGCCGGTGATGTTGCAGTCCGCGACGGTCAGCTCCAGCGGCCGGTCGACCGCGGGCTTGCGGTTGAGGATCGAGACCATGTGCTCGGCCCCGGGGTTGCGCCGCGACGGCGGGCCGAGCGGCCCGATCTTCAGGAACGTGCGCACGTGGTGGAAGGCGGCAGCGAGCCGGACGGGGTCCAGGCCCGCCTCACCCTCGCCGTTCCAGCGGTCACGCACGCTGTCGGGCAGGTCGAAGCAGACGCTGTTGTTGACGACCGTGCTGCCGCCGACGCACATGCCCTGCGCGACCTGGAAGCGGTAGTCCTTGGTCAGCGTCAGCGCGCCGTCGCGGTAGAGCTTGGCGAGCTGGTCGGCCTCGTTCTCGGTGAACGCGCTCGGGTCCACGTGCGAGCCGCGCTCGAGCACGAGCACCCGCTTCCCGCGCGCGGCGAGCTCGTGCGCGAGCATCGCGCCCGCGGCGCCTGAGCCGACGATCACGATCTGGGCCTTGATGACGTCGCCGACGTCCGCCGCGGTCATGCACTCGACGCGGCGCCGGCTGCCGTTGACGTGCGGCACCACGACCGAGGGCGGGGTGCGCCGCGAGAACGGCACGTAGCCCGCCGCCTCTGCCGCGCGCGGGTCGGCGTAGTAGCCCATGAAGGACAGCTGCTGCGCCGTGCGGATCATCGCGCGGCGCAGGTCGCGCACCGCGCGCGGCGTCAGCCAGTCGCGCGTCTGGTCGAGGAAGCGCCGCTGCACCCACGTCTGCCGGCGGTCGGCGGACATCAGGTGGAACGGCGGGTGCAGCGTCAGCAGCGGCCAGTAGGCGAGCGCCTGCAGCGACGCCCACAGCTTCCACTTCTCGGTCGCTCGGAAGCTCGCGAGGTAGCGGTCCACGCGCTCCCCCACCTCGGCCGGCGCGACCGTCGGGTCCTTGCGCAACACCAGCACTTCGGCGAGCGCGGTCAGCGCGCGGTAGCCGCCGGGCCACAGGAACTGGAGCCCGTAGCGCGAGCGCACCGCCAGCCACGAGGCCACGCTGAAGCCGACGGCCATGAAGACCGCCGCGGCGAACCACAGCCAGCGGAACGCGACCGCGTCGGGCGCGAACCACCCGACGTTCATCGTGTGCGAGATCTCGTTGCTGCCCACGCCGGCCAGCAGCAGCCCCGCCATCACGACGTGCACGCCGACGATCAGCGGGACCAGGGACGCGGCGAAGCGGCGCACGTCGCGGGCGACGGCCACGCCCAGCGCCACGAGCAGGAAGTCCTTGGCCACCGAGTTCACGACGTACGGGAACTCGGCGTCGTGCATCAGGCCCGCGTCGACGTAGAGCGCGCCGAAGCCGAACGAGACCGCCGCGAGCAGCCACGCCAGGCCGGCGAGCCATTTCTCCGACCGACTCAGCGAGGGCCGCTCGCCCCGTTGCAGCGCGCTCATGAGCCCACCACCCGCAGCGTCGCCGGCAGCAGGTGGGTGCGCAGGAACTCGGCCTGGTCGCGCGCCGCCGCCGCGAACGTGCGCCCGTAGTAGAGCGCGAAGTGCGTCGACGGGTAGCGCCGCAGCGTGCCGCGCTCGGAGAGCTTGAGCGCCGGCCCGGGCGGGATCACGTTGTCCCCGTCGGCGACGCACACGAGCAGCGGGCAGCGCACCCGCTTGCCGGCCCTCGTCGCGGAGTAGAAGGTCGTGGTGAGCGCGAACCGCGCGCACACCGCGTTGCGCCACGTGCTGTCGAGCGGCGTGATCCGGTCCAGCCCGGAGAGCGCGTCGGGCGTGGTCGTCACCGCGCGCGTGTACGGACGCCCGGCCGACTTGATCAACACCGGCTTCAGCCCCAGCAGCGCGCCCACCTGGTCGCGCAGCCCGGCGCCCAGCAGCCGCGCGCTGCGCGCGATCGGCATGCTGCGCAGCTGCGCCGGCCCGCTGATGAGCGGCGCCTGGGTGACGACCGCGCGGATCTCCGGATCGGCCGCCGCGACCTTGAGCACGTGCCCACCGGAGTTCGACGTGCCCCAGAGCGCGATCCGCTGCGCGTCGACGCTGTCGAGCCCACGCGCGTACGCGACCGCGGCACGCCAGTCCTCGACCTGACGGCGGTTGCTCATCAGCTGCCGCGGCTCGCCGCCGCTGGCGCCGAAGTGCCGGTAGTCGAACACGAACGCGGCCAGGCCTTCGCGCTGGAAGCGCTCGGCGTAGCGATCGAGCGCTTGCTCGCGGACGCCGTCGAAGCCGTGCGCCAGGATCACGCACGGCGCCGGGCCGGGTCCGCGCCCGGGATAGAGCCAGGCGGCGCAGTCGGTCCCACGCACGCGGAAGGTGAGCTCGAGCCGCTGCGGCGCGCGACGCGCCTCGGGGAGCTCGTGAGGCTGAGGTACGGCACGACTGGCGGTCATTGCCCCTGTTCCCGTTACCTGCGAGTGCACATCGTTCCCTGCATGCCTCTTAGAGGGCCTCAGGGGGCCGGGCGATACAGGAACCGGTGCACGGAGGCGGAGGGAACGACGTGCGGTCGGTTCTCACGCCTGCTGGGAGAACGCCCCATCCCCCAGCCGGAGCCCCGTGCCCATGCTTCATCACGCCAGGCCCTACGTCGACGAGCTGCACTCAGAACGTGCCTCCCGTCGCGCGCTCCCCACCGACCCCGCCGAGCTCGAGCGCCTCGTCCGTGACGCGGCGGACGCCGACGACGCGGCGTGGAACACCCTCGTCCGCGGCTACGGACCGCGGCTGCACGCCGTCGCCCGCGCGCAGCGGGTCGGCAGCCACGACGCCGAGGACGTCGTCCAGATGACGTGGCTGAAGCTGTTCACGCACATCGGCACGGTGCGCGAGCCGGCCAAGCTCGGCGGCTACCTGCAGACGATCACGCGCCACACCACGTGGCGTCACGTGTCCGCGACCCGCCGTGAGCAGCTCGAGCCCGACGCGATCGACGCGGCGGTCGACGACCGCCAGCCCGGCCTCGAGGAGGGGCTCATCGCCGAGGAGCGCAGCGCGGTCCTGGCGGCGGCCCTGGAGTGCCTGCCCCCGCGCGAGAAGCGGCTGATGCAGATGCTCGTCCGCGAGCCCGAGCCGACCTACGCGGAGATCTCCGCCGAGCTCGGGATGCCGATCGGCAGCATCGGGCCGACCCGCGCCCGGTGCCTCGAGCGGTTGCGGCGTGACCCGCGGCTCGCGGCCGTCGCGCTCAGCTGACGAGTGGGCTCGTGGCGGCGGGCAATGCCGCCGCCACGAGCCGGACCAGGTGGTCGACCGTGACCAGCGCGAGGATGCGCCGGCCACGGTCGAACCAGCCCGTCGGATCGAGTTCGAGGCCGAGTGCGCGCTCCACCGCCCGCACGATCTCGAACAGCTCCTCACGGTCGGCGCCGTAGTCGTCGACCAGCGAGTTCTCCAGGCGCACCTCGTCCTCCAGCAGGCCGAGGTGGTCGCAGACCGCCGCTCGCACGGCGAGAAAGGGGCAGAGGAGTGCGCTCATGGCCGGCGGATCACGCTCTTGGTGCGCATCAGGAACTCAGCCAGGTAACCGTCGTGCGGCAGCTCGGGCGCCATGTGCAGGGTGCGCTCGTCGCCGACGTAGACGTTGGCGATCGTCGGCTCCTCCACGAGGGCGTCGACGAGCGCGTCATCGTCGGTGCAGACGGTGAGGACGAGCGTGTCGCGCAGCGCGGCGGCGCCGTCGGCGCGCGTCCAGGGCGCGACCCACACGCACGGGAACGGCAGCTCGCACGCCGCCTGCGGCGCGTCCGCGCGTTCCAGCTCATGCACGGCCGGCCGCAGCACCGCGCTGCCGTCGCCGAGCGCGTCGACGATCCCGTCGCCGCCGAGCCACGCCTTCGCGTTCGCCGCGGCCGCGTCCAGGTAGACGGCGAACGTCTTGGCGGTCGCCAGCGGCTGGACGGGCAGCACGGCGTCGGCGTGCTCGGGCGGGAGGCTCGGGAGCGCGCTCAGGCGCTCGGCGAGCGCGGCGCACAGCGGTGCCGGGTCGCCCTCGACGAGGACGGTCGTCGCGTTCACGCAGCCGACCCCGCCGTGCCCGGCGATCGAGTCCACGATCGTGTCCAGGTGCTCGCGCCAGTCGGCGTCGCGGGTGATCAGGAGCTTCGAGCGGCCCGGGCCCTGCGTGACGACGCGCGGGTCGCGGCCGTACTTGGCGACGACGTCGGCGCCACCGTAGGCGAGGCCGAGGTCGGCGCCGCGCACGATCGCGTCGGCGCCGTCGTGGTTGGTCGGCAGCAGCGCGACCTGGTCGTCGCCGAACCCGGCGGCGCGCAGCGCGAGGATCAGCCGGTGCGGCGTGAACGGCTCGCGCTGGGACGGCCGGACCGCCACGCGGTAGCCGAGCGCGAGCGCCTCCGGCCACAGGCTGTGGGCGCCCGGGTGGTTGCCGGCCGCGAGCACCGCGAACACGTCGCCGCGGCGCGTCCAGACGGCGCGGCCGCTGCGGGTGAGCGGGTCGCGCCAGTCCGTCACGGCCCCGGCGGGCCGCGCGTGCTGGACCGTGTAGTGGGCCAGGCGCAGGCGGTTCGCCAGCGTGCCGACGGTGTGCTCGACCGTCGTGATCGGGAGCCCGCCGACGCGGCTGACGGCGTACGCGTAGTCGGCGGGCGTGTGGCCGGCGATCGTCGCGTGCTCGAACAGGTCGGCGGCCTTCGTGAGCATGCCGACGCGCTCGTCGGCCGGGACCGTCGTGGCCTTGCGCAGCGCGGCCAGCGTGCGGTTCACGAACAGCGACGGCACGAGGCTCAGCTCCGCGACCACAGCGCCCGCCACGTCGGTGACGGGCAGCGGGATGTGGCTGACGAACAGGCCGTTGGCCCCGAGCGCCGGCAGGTCGACGGTGGGCGCGAGCGCCGTCACTAGTACACCCCTTCGATCACGGCTTCCCGCTCGAAGGTCATGACCGGACGGAGGTTCGCGACCGAGTCGCCGATCTGCCCCGGCGCGGCCGGGACGCGGATCGCGAGGTCGCGCTCGAGGTTGTTGGGCAGCAGGAACGACCGGCTGACGTGGCTGACCACGACCTGGCCGCGTTCGCCGTAGGCGACCGTGTCGCCGGTGTCCGGGTCGACGACGTCGAAGGTGACGTACGGGGCGAGCGGGTCGAAGACGCACGAGGTGCCGGCCGGCAGGTGCGGACGCTCGCTCGCGACGCCGAGCATCATCGTGCTGCCGTAGTTGCCGTGCAGCGCGACGCCCGGGAACACCTCGGTCTTGTAGAGCTCACGCGAGTCGGGGTCGAGCTGCGTGCCGCCCCAGCTGATCAGGCGCACCTTCTCGTTGACGAGCGCGACGAGGTCATCGCGTAGCGCCAGGCGCTCGAGCAGCGGCGGCGTGATCATCAGCACGCCGATGTCCTGCGTGCGCAGCACGTACTCGGCCTGCTCGATCAGGTGGTCGGCGTAGGCGCCGACGTCCGGGCCGCGGCCCTCCGCGATCAGCCGCTTGACCCAGCGCGGGTCGAGGTCGATCGTGAAGCCGTGGCCGCCGAAGCCGGCGGCGGAGCGGCGGAACAGCTCGCCGACGATGTGCGGCCCGGTGGGCACGACGCCCAGCCAGTCCTTGCCGGGCTCCAGGCCGTGTGCGGCGTAGTTCGCGCGCATCGCGGCGAGCATCCGGTCCAGCCAGTCGCGCATCAGCACGACGCGCTTGGGCGCGCCGGTCGTGCCGCCGCTGTCGAAGAAGCCGACCACGTCGGGGTTCGGGCCGTAGCCGCGCGGGATCAGGTCGGCGACGCGCACGTCGCGCAACTCGGCGGCCACGTTCGGGAACCGGCGCAGGTCCGCGTGGCTGCGCACGTCGGTGCGCGGGTCGAAGTCCAGCGTCGCGGCCCGCTCGAGCCAGAACGGCGAGCCGGTCTCGGGGTTGAAGTGCCACTCCATGGCGGCCTGGATGAACGTGTCGGGATCGGTCTCGGTCATCGGGTCTCCTCGGCGGCGTCGAGGCGCCGGACGGCGGGCACGGGGGCGCGGCGCCGGCGCCGGTTGGCGCGCAGCACGCGGCGGACGGTGGATGGGCGGAACAGCACGGTCGGCGGGGCGACGAGCCAGCACACCTGCATGAAGCGCTCCGCGACGGCCCAGTCGTCCTCGGCGGCGCGCAGGACGCGGCCGATGTAGGCGTTGGCGAGCCGCGCCGGCAGCGGCCGCGGGCCTTCGACCTCGGGCAGCGCCAGGTCGCCGCCGACGGCGAGCTGCCAGGCGATGTCGGTGCGCTTGATCGCGGTCTTGAAGTAGCGCCGCTCGAGCTTGCGCGGGCCGGCGGCGAGGCAGTCGCGGAGCGCGATCGCCTGCAACGCCGCGGTCGACATCCCCTGCCCGTAGGCGGGGTTGAAGCTGCACAGCGCGTCGCCGATCACGATCAGCCCGGTGGGCAGGCGCTTGACGCGGTCGTAGCGGCGCCGCACGCTGGCGCGGTAGCGGTGCGCGACCGGGTCGTCGAGCCACTCGGCGTCACGGACCGCGGCCATCGCGGAGTCCGGGAGCACGCCCTCGGCGAAGCGCAGGAACGCGTCGGGGTCCGTCGGCGGGTGGAAGCCCTTGTAGCCGATCAGGGTGAGGATGTGGTGGTCGTCCTCGGCGGCGAAGAACGTGCCGGTCGGACGGCCGGGTTCGGCGCCGACGATGATCACCTTCTCGCGGCCGAGCGCGCCCGGCCGCAGCCGCAGGTGGCGGCTGACGTAGCGGATGTCGACCTCGAGGCGCTCCTCGGGCGGCGCGGCGTAGCCCATCGCCGCCAGCCACTTGGCGGTGCGGCCGGTGCGGCCGGTGGCGTCGACGACGAGGTCGGCGGAGAGCCGCTCCTCCTCGGCCCCGGCGCGCTGGACGGTCGCGCCGGTCACGCAGTCTCCGTCGCGCTCGAGATTCACGAGCTTGCAGCGGTCGACGAGCTCGACGTTCGCCCGCTCGAGCAGCGCCGTGCGGATGCGCCACTCCAGGTACGGACGGCTGGGCTGGTAGCTCGGGGTGGGACGCTCGTAGGGGCCGTCGGAGCAGAGCTTGTGCCCGCCGGGTGCGAAAGAGAGCTCGTCGGGCTCGTGCAGCGTCGTGACGCCGTCGGGCTCGAAGGTCTCCAGCAGGCCCGGGAACAGCTCGTCGACGACGCGGGTGCCGGCGACCAGGAGGCCGTGGGCGTGGCGGCCCTGGGGCACGCCCTGGCGCGGATCCGCCGTGTCCTGGAGCGCGTCGCGCTCGATCACGGTCACCCGCGTGAACGCGTCCGCGAGCACGCGCGCGGCCAGCAGGCCCGCCATGCTCGCCCCGAGGACCACGGCATGCTCACCGATGGTTGTCTGTCGCTGTGTGCTCATGCCGTGGTCGCTCGCTCAGCCGGCGCTCAGGCGAAGACGGGGCCGAGGTCGATGAAGATGCGGTAGTCGTCGATGCGCTCCGGCCCGCGCCGGAGGATCGACACCGCGGGGACGGTGATCTGGCTGTCGTCGAGCCGGGTGTAGGTCACCTCGGACTCCACGATCAGCGTGTCGCCGTCCTCCCAGACCTCGACGGTCTCGTGCTGCAGGGCCTTGATCATCTGGAAGAACCCGGAGAGGCCCTCGACGACGGCCGCCGGCCCGAAGATCGGGTCCTGGCTGCCGATCCGCATCCGCGCGTTCTCCGACAGCCTGGAGGCGAACCCCTCGGCGTTCTTGGCGTCGATGTCGGCGAAGATGCCGCTGATGAACGTGTCCGTGTCGGACTTGAGGCTGGTCACGGTGTGCTCCTTGAGGTGAACTGCGTTTGACGGTTAAGCGGCGGCGGCCACGTCGGCGGCGATGCGGTAGTGCATCCACACGTGTGGCTCGCAGTAGTGGCCGCGATCGGCCTCGACGTCGAGCTCGACGGGCACGAGCCCGCCGGGCACCACGTAGCTGCCGCTCTGGGGGAACGACATGCCCGTCCACTGCTCCCACTGGGCGCGGGAGCCGGTGACGGTGGTCCAGGCCCGCGGGATCGCCACGGGCTCGGCGCCGAGCTGGTGATGGACCCGGATCCACGGGTCCTGCGACTTGCCGTCGCCGCGGCGCCACTGCACGTACGCCGCCATGTCGCTCAGCGGGTAGCGCGCCTTGTGGGTCGGGCGGATCGGCGCGAACAGGTCAGGGAGGCCGCGCTCGGCGGCGATCCCCGCCATCGTCATCAGCACCTGCCGGCTGCGTCCCTGGCCCTGGTGCTCGACGTGGACGACGGCCTGCAGCGCGCCGAGGGTGGTGGGCGGCAGCCCGGACGCACGCGTCGAGCGGGCGCGCTCGGCGAGTGCCGTCGCGCTGTCGGGCAGCGTGGCGACGTTGCCGTCCCAGCGGAACGGGACGCTGTTGCCGTGCGCGATGACGGCGCCCGAGTCGGGGTCCAGGAGCGCGAACTGGTACTCCGGGAACTCCGCGTAGATGCGCGGCCACTCGCGCTCGAACGCGCTGTGCAGCACGAAGGCCGGGTAGGCCTCCGAGTCGGCGGCGATCAGACCTTCGACGAGGTCGGGCCGCTCGGCCACCGTCACCACCCGGAAGGGAAGGTCACGGCGGCGCGACGTGAGGTTGGCTGTCTCTGGACTCATCACTTAACCAGAGACAACGTGAGTTTGAGGTAATACAAAGTTTCACCCTCAGGCGCGGTTGGTGTGAGCGCGCGGGTAGCCGGGCGCGATCGTCGCGAGCGCCCACGCCAAGCGTGAGCGCGTCTCGCCCGGGCGGATCACCTCGTCGACCGCCCCGAGCCGGGCCGCGGCCTGCGCGCCGAGGTGCTCGGCGGCGTAGCTCTCGGCCAGCCGGCGCTGCTCGGCGGCGGGGTCCGCGGCGGCGGCCAGCGCGCGCCGGTGCACGACGCCGACGGCCTGCTCAGCGCCCATGATCCCGAGCTCGGCGCGACTCCACGCGAGGTACAGGTCGGCCCCGAGGTCCTTGGAGTTCATCGTGATGTACGCGCCGCCGAAGGCCTTGCGCAGCACGACGGTGAACCGCGGGACGGTGGAGGCCGCGAACGCGTGCAGCAGCTCCGCGCCGTGGCGGATCACGCCGCGCGACTCCTGCGCGGAGCCGGGCAGGAACCCGGGCGTGTCCACAAGGACGACGAGCGGGATCCCGAACGCGTTGCAGGTGCGCACGAAGCGCGCGCCCTTCTGGGACGCGTCGGCGTCGATCACCCCGCCCAGGTGCTTGGGCTGGTTGGCGACGATGCCCACGGGACAGCCCTCGATCCGGGCGAAGGTGGTGACGAGGTTGGGCGCCCAGTCGACCGAGGACTCCAGCCGCGAGCCGGCGTCCACGATGCCGTCGATCGCCGCGCGCACGTCATAGGCGCGCCGGCTGTCGAGGGGGACGACGCCGCCGGGGTCCGGCCCACTGGGCTCGGCAGGCAGCGCGGTCGGGGGCGACTCCCACGCGTTCGCGGGTAAGTAGCTCAGCAGCTGGCGGACGAGGAAGATCGCGTCGATGTCGGTCGCGACGGTGAAGTGGCACACCCCGTTGCGCCCGTGCACCTTCGGCCCGCCGAGCTCCGCGGCGGTGACCTGCTCACCGGTCACCTCGCGCACGACCGCCGGGCCGGTGAGGAACATGCTCGCCGCCTCGGTCATCACCACGAAGTCGGTCAGCGCGGGCGAGTACGACCCGCCGCCGGCGGAGGTGCCGGTGATCACGGAGATCTGCGGCACCTGACCCGACAGCGCGACGTGCTCGGAGAAGATCCGCGCGTAGCCGTTGAGCGCCTCGAGCCCCTCCTGCATGCGCGCGCCGCCGGACTCCACGAAGCCGATCACCGGCACGCGGGTGCGGCGCGCGAGCTGCTGCACGCGCACGATCGTGTCGGCATGCTGGGCGCCGAGCGAGCCGCCGGCGTAGGCGGAGTCCTGCGCGAAGCCGAACACCGGGCGTCCTGCGATCCGCAGCGCGCCGCCGAGGACGCCGTCGCCCTCGCGCGCCTTCTCGCCCATCCGGATCGAGGTCACGCGCGAGCGGATCAGCTGGAGCGAGTTCTCGTCGCCCAGCAGGCGCAGGCGCTGCAGTGGCCGCAGCGCCTTCAGGTCGTCGCGGGGGATGTCGTCGGCGTCGGCGACGTGACCGTCGGCGATGGCGCTGAGGTCAGGGTGTGAGTCTTTCACTGTGTCATCCGGTCATGGCGGTGGGTGTGTCGTCGACGGAGGTCAACGCGGGCGCCACCGCCAGGCGGGCGGCGACGCTCACCGCGCGCTGCGCCTGGTAGCGGGCGGCGTCCAGCGCGAGCGGCCCGGGCTGTTGGCCCAGGCCGACGATGTGCGAGGCGCCGTGGGGGTTGCTCGACTGCAGGTGCACGGGCACCGGGATCGGCGCCGTGAAGCCGGGCGGGACGATGATCCCGCCCCAGTGGCTGAAGATCGTGGAGAAGTTGACCAGGGTCGTCTCCTGGCCGCCGTGCGTGCTGGCGCTGGCGACGAACGCGCCGTACACCTTCTCGGCGAGCTTGCCGGCGAGCCAGAGCTTGCCGGTGCCGTCGATGAAGCGGTTCAGCTCAGCCGCGATCGTGCCGTAGTGGCTGGGCGTGCCGAACAGGACGACGTCGGCCCACTCGAGGTCGGCGTTGGTGGCGTCGGCGACCGGCAGCAGCCGCACCTCGGCCCCGGCGTCGGTGGCACCCGCGGCGGCGGCTTCGGCGAGCGCCTGCACGTTGCCGGTCACGCTGTAGTAGATCACTGTCACTCGGGTCATCACCGAGCAGGAGACACCCGCCGCCAGCGCTGATACGAAACATCTCGGTATCACCGTCGCGCCGCCACGTCTCACCTGAGTTGCGTTCACTCAAAAGAAAGCTCAGGGCAATGGCCGTTGACACAGTGAAGTCCGCGGACGCGGTTCGCGATCACAACCGCGCGCTCGTCGCGCAGTACATGAACACCCGTGGCCAGGCGCGTCTGGAGCGCCATCTTCTGTTCACGGAAGACGGCGTCGGCGGGCTGTGGACGACCGAGAGCGGTGAGCCGATCGTCATCCGCGGGCGCGACCGCCTGGGCGAGCACGCCGTGTGGTCACTGCGCTGCTTCCCCGACTGGGTGTGGACCAACGTCGAGATCTTCGACACGCAGGACCCGGAGCGCTTCTGGGTGGAGTGTGACGGTGAAGGGCGGATCGTCTACCCCGGCTATCCCGAGGGTCACTACCGCAACCACTTCCTGCACGCGTTCGAGTTCGAGGGCGGGTTGATCAAGCGCCAGCGCGAGTTCATGAACCCGTGCCAGCAGTTCCGGGCGCTGGGACTCACCGTCCCCACCGTCCGCCGCGAGGGCATTCCCACCTAGGCACGGAGAGCAGCAGTGAGAACCCAAGCCGCAGACCTCATCGTCGACATCGAACGCTGCGAGGCGCTTCAGCAGCCCCTATGGGAGGACCACGGGCACGTCCGCCGGGTGCGGGCGATCCTCGCCGCCCGTCCCCCGCTGGTCGTCGCCGAGCAGGTGGACGCGCTGCGCGAGCTGCTGGCGCAGGTCGCCGCGGGCGAGGCGCTGGTCGTGCAGGCCGGTGACTGCTCGGAGGACCCGGCGGACAACACCGCCGCGATCGTGGCCCGCAAGGCCGCCGTCCTCGACCTGCTCGCCGGCACGCTCAAGCTCGCCACGCAGCAGCCCGTCGTGCGGGTGGGGCGGATCGCCGGCCAGTTCGCCAAGCCGCGCTCGAAGCCGTATGAGCAGGTGGGCGCGGTCGAGCTGCCCGCGTACCGCGGGCACATGGTCAACGACCCGGACCCGGAGCTGGGCCGGCAGGCCGACCCGCTGCGGATCCTGGCCGGCTACATGGCCGCCGGCGGGATGATGGAGCATCTCGGCTGGCGCGGCGCGGGCCGCCCGGGCCCGCGCATCGAGGCCCCGGTCTGGACCAGCCACGAGGCGCTGCTGCTCGACTACGAGCTGCCGATGATCCGGACGCTCGCCGACGGGCGCCGCTGGCTCTCCTCTACGCACTGGCCGTGGGTCGGCGACCGCACCCGCCAGCTCGACGGCGCCCACGTGGCGCTGCTGGCCGCGATCAGCAACCCGGTGGCGTGCAAGGTCGGCCCGAGCCTGGCCGCGGACGAGCTCGTCCGCCTGTGCGAGCGGCTCGATCCCCACCGCACGCCCGGCCGGCTGACGCTGATCGCGCGGATGGGCGCGGGCACGGTGCTCGAGCGGCTGCCTTCGCTGCTGGCGGCGGTGCGCCGCGCCGGGCACCCGGTGGTCTGGCTGTGCGACCCGATGCACGGGAACACGATCGCGACGCCGTCGGGCTTCAAGACCCGGCTGGTCGGCACGATCGCCCAGGAGGTCCGCGAGTTCCGGCAGGCCGTGGACGCGGCGGGCGCGGTCGCGGGCGGCCTGCATCTGGAGACCACGCCCGACGACGTCACCGAATGCGCCGACGACGCGTCCGCGCTCGGCTCGGTCGGCGAGCGCTACACGACGTTGTGCGACCCGCGGCTCACGCCGTGGCAGGCGGTCGCCGCGGTGTTGGCCTGGACGGCGGGCGCATGAGTGGCCTGCCGACGATCGCGCCGTACGCGCTCCCCACCCGCGAGCGCCTGCCGGAGAACCACGCCCGCTGGACGGTCGCGCCCGAGCGCGCGGTCCTGCTCGTCCACGACATGCAGGACTACTTCGTCCGCGCGCTGCCCGATCCGCTGCGCACGAGCGTCGTGGCCAACGCGGCGCGGCTGCGCGAGGGCTGCGCCGCGCGGGGCGTCAAGGTCGCGTACACCGCGCAGCCCGGCCGGATGAGCACGGGCCAGCGCGGGCTGCTGATGGACTTCTGGGGCGCGGGCATGCGGACCGACGCCGCCGACCGCGAGGTCGTCGGTCCGCTCGCCCCCGCCCCCGGTGACTGGCGGCTGGTCAAGTGGCGCTACAGCGCGTTCTTCCGGTCCGACCTCGGAGCGCGCATGCGCGCGTGCGGCCGCGACCAGCTGATCCTGTGTGGCGTCTACGCCCACGTCGGGCTGCTGGCCACGGCGCTGGAGGCGTTCGCCAACGACATCCAGGTGTTCCTGGTCGCCGACGCGGTCGGGGACTTCTCCGAGGCCGATCAGCAGCTCGCGCTCGACTACGTCGCCCGCCGCTGCGGCATGGTCCTCACCTGCGACGAGGTGCTCGGATGAGCGATCTGCTCGACCGGATCCTGGCGTTGGAGGAGGGTGCGTTCGCCGTGCTGCACCGCCCGCACAGCGGCTGCGCGGACACCGTCGACGTGCTCGCGGGCGACGCCGTCGAGCTGGCGTCGCTCGCCGACATCCCGCTCGCCGAGGACGTCCTCGGCCCCGGCCACGACGTGCTCGTGGTCGTCCCCTACCGCCAGATCTCCGAGCGCGGCTTCACCGCCCGCGACGACGGCGCGCCGCTGATCGCCATGGCCGTCGCCGACCAGCAGCAGCTCCCGCTCGGCGACGTCCTCACCCGCATCCCGGACGTGTCGACCGCGCTGCAGGGCGGCGCCTTCGACTGCGACGACGCCCGCTACGCCGCCACCGTGCGGCGCATCATCGCCGAGGAGATCGGCACCGGCGAGGGCGCGAACTTCGTGATCAAGCGCTCGTTCGTGGCCGACATCGGCGACTACTCGCCGCTCGGCGCCCTCGCGCTCTTCCGCCGGCTGCTGCTGCGCGAGCAGGGCGCGTACTGGACGTTCGTGATCCACACGGGTGAGCGGACCCTGGTCGGCGCCACGCCCGAGCGCCACATCACGCTCAACGGCGGGACCGCGGTGATGAACCCGATCAGCGGCACCTACCGCTACCCGGGCACCGGGCCGACGCTCGAGGGCGTCAGCGAGTTCCTCAGCGACACCAAGGAGGCCGACGAGCTGTACATGGTCGTCGACGAGGAGCTGAAGATGATGGCCCGCATCTGCGACTCCGGCGGCCGCGTGGTCGGCCCGTTCCTGCGGGAGATGGCGAGCCTCGCGCACACGGAGTACTTCATCGAGGGCGAGACCTCGATCGACGTGCGCGAGACCCTGCGCGAGACGATGTTCGCGCCGACCGTGACCGGCAGCCCGCTCGAGAGCGCGACGCGGGTCATCCACCGGCACGAGCCCGACGGGCGCGGCTACTACAGCGGCGTCGCGGCGCTGATCGGCCGGGACGCGGCGGGCGCGCGCACGCTGGACTCGGCGATCATGATCCGCACCGCAGACATCGACCCGGCCGGGCGGATGCGGCTGAGCGTCGGCGCGACGCTCGTGCGCCACTCCGACCCGGAGGCCGAGGTCGAGGAGACGCGCGCGAAGGCCGCGGGCATGCTGCGCACGTTCGAGCCGGTGAAGTTCTCCGAGCATCCGGACGTGCAGTCGGCGCTGCGGCGGCGCAACACGGGGATCGCGGGGTTCTGGCTCAACGGCGGGCGCGCGGCTTCGCGGGCGGTGCCGTCGCTGGCCACGCGCACGGCGCTCGTGATCGACGCCGAGGACACGTTCACCGCGATGCTCGACCACCAGCTGCGCTCGCTCGGCTTGACGGTCACGGTCCGGCGCTTCGACGAGCCGTACGCGCTCGACGGGCACGACCTCGTCGTGATGGGGCCCGGGCCGGGCGACCCGCGCGCGCTGCGTGATCCCAAGATCGCCCACCTGCACAAGGCGGTGGGCGTGCTGCTGGCCTCGCGCCGGCCGTTCCTGGCCGTCTGCCTCAGCCATCAGGTGCTGTCGCTGCGCCTCGGGCTGCCGCTCCTCCGGCGCGACGTGCCCAACCAGGGCGTGGCGCGGGAGATCGACCTGTTCGGCGAGCCGCGGCGAGTCGGCTTCTACAACACGTTCTGCGCGCGGAGCGACGCGCCGTGGGTGGGCGACGTCGAGGTCGCGCGCGACCCGGCGACCGGCGAGGTGCACGCGCTGCGCGGGCCGACGTTCGCGTCGATGCAGTTCCACCCTGAGTCGCTGCTCACGGTCGACGGGCCGAAGATCGTCGGCGCGTTGCTCGAGGGGGTGCTCGGGCGATGATCGTCGACATCGCGTTCTGGGACGTCGACGACGTGGACGCGCTGCACGCGGCGACCGCGGTCGAGGAATGGCGCGGGATCGACGGGCTGCGGCTGAAGCTGTGGATCGTGGACCGCGAACGCGGACGCTGGGGCGCGATCATGCTCTGGGACGGGGAGCGGCCGGCGTCGTTGCCGCCCAACCGCGCCGCGGAGCTGATCGGCCGTCCCGCCGATCACCGGCTGACGTTCGACGTCGCCGAGGTCGCGCCATGACCCGCGCCTACACCGTGGTGGACGCGTTCGCCCGCCGGCCGCTCGAGGGCAACCCGGTGGCCGTGTTCGTCGCGGCCGACGGGCTGAGCGGCGAGCTGATGCAGCGGATCGCGCGTGAGCTGAACCTGTCCGAGACGACGTTCGTGCTCGCCGCCGAGGGCGACGGAGACTTCCGCGTGCGGATCTTCACCCCGGTCAACGAGCTGCCGTTCGCCGGGCACCCGACGCTGGGCACGGTCGTCGCGCTGCAGGCGATCCACGGCTTCGATCGTGTGCGGTTGGAGACCGCGATGGGGCTCATCGCCTGCACGATCGACGGCGACCGTGTCGAGATGCGCCAGCCGCTCCCGACGTGGCGGGCGTTCGACGAGCCCGACGCGTTGCTCGCGGCGCTGGGCGTCGCGGCGTCCGTGACCCCGGTGGAGATCTACCGCAACGGTCCGCGCCACGTCTTCGTCGGCGTGGAGAGCGTGGACGCGCTGTCGGCGCTGCACCCGGATCACCGCGCGCTGTCGCGGTTCGAGGACGTGGCCGTGAACTGCTTCGCCGGTGCGGGCCAGGCGTGGCGCGCCCGGATGTTCTCGCCCGCATACGGCGTCGTCGAGGACGCCGCCACCGGCTCGGCCGCCGGCCCGCTCGCCGTCCACCTCGCCCGCCACGGCCTCGCGTCCTGGGGTGCCGATCACGAGATCGTCCAGGGCGTGGAGATCGGCCGCCGTTCCGTCATGCACGCGCGGGCCGAAGGTGCGGGCGACCGCGTGCTCGATGTCGCCGTCGGCGGCCACGCCGTCGTGGCCGGGCGCGGCGAGCTCTACCTCCAGGAGATCGCACGATGACCGCAGCGCGGTTCGAGACCCTCACCGCGGGGGTCGAGCTCGAGTTCCCCGAGTACGAGACGCCGCCGGCCGAGCCGCTCGGCCTGGTCCGTGCGTGGGTCGCGCGGGCGTGCGAGCTGGGCGTCCGCGAGCCCAAGGCGCTCGCGCTGGCCACCGCCGACGCGTTCGGCCGTCCCTCCAGCCGCATCGTCACGATCATCGCCATCACCGACGCGGGGCTGCTGTTCGCCAGCCACGCCTGCAGCCAGAAGGGCCGCGAGCTGTCCGTGAACCCGTGGGCCTCGGGCCTCCTCTACTGGCGCGAGACCGGCCAGCAGCTGATCGTCTCCGGCCCGGTCGTGCCGCTCTCCGGTGGGGAGTCCGACGACCTCTGGTTCGCCCGCCCGGTCGCCTTGCACCCCGCGACGACCGTCTCACGCCAGAGCGAGCCGCTGCACGACGTGGCGGCGATGCGCGCGGAGATCACCTCCCTCGAGCCGTGCGCCGCCCCGCTCCCCCGCCCGGAGCGCTTCACCGGCTACCGGCTCGAGCCGGCGACCGTCGAGTTCTGGTGCGCGAGCGGCGACCGCCTGCACCGGCGGCTGCAATACACGCGCGTGCGCGGCGGCTGGGAGACCACGCGCCTGCAGCCCTAGAGGCGGTCGGCGAAGAACTTCAGCACGAGCGGCGTCTTCTGCTCCTTGCCCTTGACCACCGTGATCTTGTGGCGCCTGAGCAGCTTGTCGAACGCGGCCTTCGCACGCGGCGCGTCCTTGCGGTCCGCCTTGATCGAGAGCTCGATGAAGCGCGTCGTGTCCGGCAGCGTCCACTCCTCCACGCACAGCGTGTACGGGAACCCGTCGAGCTTGTCGAGCTCCCACTTGCGCGCGTCGACCGGGCCGAGCACCTTCAGCTCGTCGAGCTTGACGCCCTTCGCGTACAGGTGCAGCAGCTTCTCCTGCTGGCTCGAGAAGAGCGCGCCGACGGGACGCCGGCCGGCCTCGACCGCCTCGGCGTGCCCGTGCTTCGGCGTGCCCTCGCCCTTCGCCGAGCACATCGGTCCTTTCCCGGAGACGTCGAGCTCGACGACCACGCCCTTGCCCTCCCGCCACGGCGCGTGCCGGTCGAGGCTCGCCGGCCGGACCTTGACGGTCGAGTCGTCGTCCTCGCCCTGCGTGACCCGGGCGCGCAGCACCAGCCCGGCGTTGAAGAGCTTGAGCTTGCGGGTGTCGTAGAAGTACACCTTGCGGCGCTTGGGTCGCCCGAGCACACCCCCGAAGAACTCGGGCACCTTGGCCTCGTCGGCGGTCTCGAGCGTGTACTTGAACTCGACCCCGTCGATGTCTTTCGAGAGATCGCGCAGGTCGATCGTTCCGGCAGTCGGGGACATGGTCCCTCCGTTCGCTGAGACAGCATCCTCCTGCAATCGGGCAACCGTGTGAAGGGCG
This sequence comes from Solirubrobacter phytolaccae, assembly GCF_027587195.1. Lineage (GTDB taxonomy): Bacteria > Actinomycetota > Thermoleophilia > Solirubrobacterales > Solirubrobacteraceae > Solirubrobacter > Solirubrobacter phytolaccae. Next base: position 39,900 of record NZ_JAPDDP010000025.1, read on the forward strand.
GCTTCGGGTCGACAGTTGTCGCTTCAACACGCGGCATCTGTCGCTGGTCGTCACGCGGCGTGCGCGGCAAGCTCGTGGGACCTATGACCGCATCGATCTTCAACGGCACCCTCCCGGCGCTCATGACGCCCTGCAAGGAGGACCGCACGCCGGACTTCGACGCGCTCGTGCGCAAGGCGAAGGCCCTGATGGACCACGGCATGACCGCGATGATCTACGCCGGCTCGATGGGCGACTGGCCGCTGCTGACCGACGCCGAGCGCATGGAGGGCGTCGAGCGCCTCGTCGGCGCCGGCATCCCGGTCATCGTCGGCACCGGCGCGGTGAACACCCGCAGCGCCGTCGCCCTCGCCGCGCACGCGAACGAGGTCGGCGCCAACGGCCTCATGGTGATCCCGCGCGTGCTGTCGCGCGGCACCGTCCTGTCCGCGCAGAAGGCGCACTTCAGCGCGATCCTCTCCGCCGCCCCCGAGCTCGAAGCCGTCATCTACAACAGCCCGTACTACGGCTTCGCGACGCGCGCCGACCTGTTCTTCGCGCTGCGCAAGGAGCACGCCAACCTCGTCGGCTTCAAGGAGTTCGGCGGCGACGACGACCTCCGCTACGCCGCGGAGAACATCACCAGCGCCGGCGACGACGACGTCCTGCTCGCGATCGGCGTGGACACCGCCGTCTTCCACGGCTACGTCAACTGCGGCGCCGCCGGGGCGATCACCGGGATCGGCAACGTCCTCCCGGTGGAGGTGCTGCACCTCACCAACCTGTGTCTGGCGGCAGCCCGCGGGGAAGCGGAAGCACGTCAGCGCGCCTTGGAGCTCGAACAGGCGATGGGCGTGCTCTCGTCCTTCGACGTCGGCCCCGACCTCGTCCTGTACTTCAAGCACATGCTCGTCCTGCGCGGCGAGACCGAGTACACGCTGCACTTCAACGAGACCGACGAGCTCACCCCGAGCCAGCGCGGCTACGTCGAGAACCAGCTCGCGCTGTTCGACGCCTGGTACGCCGACTGGAGCCAGCTGCCCGGCGCGGTCCAGACCTACAAGCCCTGATGCACCTTTAGGAGCGAACCACTACTGGACACTTGCGGCGGTGAAGTCAAGTTGAGAGGCTTTCTCCGTGCACTCCCGTCGCAAGTCGAGTAGTGGTTGACCGTCAACCGGAGGTCTTCGCAGCGCGTGTTCATCGGCTCGTCGTCCCAATCGGGATTGCCGGTGGCTGACGAGCTCCAGGCGCTGCTCTCGCCCTATTGTCGGCCGACGATCTGGAATCAAGGCGTTTTCGTCCTAAGCCGGGGCACGCTCGAGGCGCTGGAGCACGCCGCCGACGACTACGACTTCGCCGTGTTGGTGATGGCGGCGGACGACGAGATCACGCAGGCCGGCAACACGATGCCGAGCGTCCGCGACAACGTCCTCTTCGAGCTCGGCCTGTTCACCGGAGCGCTGGGATCGCGTCGTACGTTCATGGTGTGGTGCCGCGATGATCCGCCCAAGATCCCGACCGACCTCGCCGGGATCACGGCGGCCACCTATCCCGCGCCTGGCCGCGACGACCTTGCCTCTGCGCTCGGCCCCGTAGCGCTGCAGATCCGAAAGGCCATGGACCTCGCCGGCCCGCGTCGACCGCTGCTGGTCGGCAAGGAACGGACGATCGAGGCGCTGCTGCAGCGAGACATCCGAGCACTCGGCAAAGAGCTCCGGATCAACGAGGATGACATCGGCGTGCATCTCTGGCTGCTCGACGAAGACGCACGACCGCCGGTCATGCAGCGTGTGCTGCGGGTCAACAGCTCGTCCGCGCCCGCGACGGCTTCGTTCTCGTCCTGGAGGCAAGGCCGGGGTCTCGTCGGAACCGCGTGGGAGCAGGACGACGACGTCTGGGCCGATCTCGGCGCCGCGCCTCTGGCCGGGCTCAGCCGGGCCGATTTCGAAGCGTTGCCGGCGGCGGATCAGCTCGGCATGGACTGGGAGATCTACGAGCGGAGCCGCCGGTACTTCAGGCTCGTTTACGCCGTTCCGATGCAGGACCGTACGTTCACTCCCGTCGGCACGTTGAGCGTGAACATCGATCGTGACGTCACCGCACCACAGCACGAGCTGGTCAAGACCGTCCGCAGTGCTGCCAGAGGCATGGCGCATACGTGCCGGCTGGTCCTCGACCTCGCCTGATTGGCTCATCGGCCGTCGGACCGGTCTACTCAGGCTGTCTTGCTTTCTTGCTCTTGAGCGGTAAGACTTCCGCGCTCCATCGCTCGAACGGCTCGGTGGCCGGGATCGACTTGGGAACGGACTCTCGATGCTCGCGCCGCAGACCTTTCACGTCAGCCCTCCGTCGGCTTCGAGCGCCGTGTGCAGCGTCGCCATGTCCGAGGGCGGTCATGTCGTGCTGACGGGATCATTCGACAGGACCGTGGCAGTGTGGAAGACGGGAAGCGTCCCGTCGCCAGTGCGACGGCTCCGAGGGCACCAAGCGGCCGTGACAGCGGTGGCGTGCGACTCCGATGGCAGCGAGCTCGTGTCGGGTGGACTCGACGGACGCTTGCTGCGGTGGTCGTCGCACTCGCCGGATCGCCACGAGACGCTCAGGGAGCACTCGCGTGGTGTCACGGCGCTCGCGATGGACCGCACGAGCGGCGATATCGCGGTTGGGTATGACGACGGCGAGCTCCACGTCCAGAGCCGTGAGAGCCATGAGTGGCTGCAACTTGGCGGAAGTCGCCAGCGAGTGGTCGGAGTCTCGGTGTCCCGGGCGCAGGACTCGCTGCTCGCGATTCGGGCCGACGGCACCATCCAGATGTGGGAGCTCTCGTCGGGAGCGCTGCTGTCCGCCACCGCACATCACTCACCGCTCACGGCGGCAGCCGTGGAGTGGGTTGGCGGCCTCGTCGTCGTCGGAGACACCAACTACCGGTTGTCGGTGTACGAGCTTCGCCGGCCGCGTCCGGCGGGTGAGCTCGTCGGACACTCGGGTTGGATAACGGCAATCGGTGTTCAAGGTGGGCATGCGATCTCCGCGGCCACCGACGGCACGATTCGTTCGTGGGATCTGCGAACCACGGCCACACGATCCGTGGTTCGCCCCAGCGCGCCGGTCGGCGCGTTGGCCGTCGATCGCGAGGGAAGGGTCGCCGCCGGTACCGACGAGGGCGATGTGGTCCTCACGACGATCCGGGAGGATGCCGCGGCGGCGCGCACCGGCTGGCGACGACCTGTCCACCACGCAGCGCCCGTATGGGCGGTGAAAGCCGTGTCCGGAGACGTGGTGGCAACCGGCTCGGCGGACTTCTCCGTCGGGATCTGGGCCGCTCAGGATGCACGTCCGCTCCGTGTGCTCGAGGGTCATACGGCGTGGGTGAACGCCGTCGCCGGATTCGCCGCCGGCACCCGCGTCCTGTCTGGCTCCAGCGACTCGACGCTCCGCGTCTGGGACATCGGCTCCGGCGCTCTGCTCGGCACGCTTCATGGCCATGACGGATGGATCAACGCCGTCGCGGTCTCTCCCGACGGCGAGATCGCCATCTCTGGAGCGTCGGACCAGGTTGCGAGCGTATGGACGCTCGAGCCGAGGCGCAGGTTGATCACGCTCGTCGGGCATTCGGCGGCCGTCACGGGCGTGGCACTGTCGAAGAGCAAGGCGGTGGCAGCCACGTGCTCGGCGGACGGGACCGTCCGGCTGTGGCGAACCGCCGATGGTGCAGCGCTCCGAGTGATCGGTTGCGCGCACGAGACGCTGACTCCGTTCACGTCGGTCCATTTCGTGTCGGACTCAGGCGCGCTGGTGGCATCGAGCCTCGACGGCCGGATCTGGACCACGGACGAGGACTGCGTCTCGCTGCGTCTTCTGGCGCAGGTGCCTGGACGAGTGTGGGGGCTGGCGGTGCTCGCGGATGGTCGGCACGTCGCGGTGCCGTCGATCGACGGGCGTCTCCGGGTGCTGTCGGCGGATTCCGGGGCGCAGATCGCATCGTGCGATCTCGGCACCCCGCTGACGGCGTGCGCAACCGTCCCGGGCGCCTCGCACCTGGTGGTCGCCGACCGCCACGGCGGCCTGCACATCTCACCTACACCGTCGACTCCCGAACTGAGCCCGAGTGCCAAAGCCGATTGACACCGATCGCTTCTCGAAGACCCTACGCGAGCGACTGTTCGATCCAGCGACGCGTGAGGTCCTCATCGCCTATCTGCCGGATTCGCATGAGGCCGAGGACGCGTACACGAAGATCAACTGCGCGGGTTACGGGCGCATACGCACGTATGAGAACTACACGCTCCATCTGAGGACCCGCGACCACGGAGCGCGGCCGATGTTTCGTGGCCACCCGCCTCAGCAGCAGCTGCGCACACAGGTCTTTCAGCTCGCCGGCTGCAACTGGCGCTGCTGGTACTGCTTCGTCGATGACGACCGGCTCTCGGGCAACCGCAAGGTCTCGCGCTTCTTCACGGCCGAGCAGCTCGTCGAGATGTATCTCGGTCAGCCGCATCCGCCGGGTGTGTTGGACTTGTCCGGGGGCCAACCGGACCTCGTCCCCGAATGGACGCTGTGGACGATGCAGGCCCTCGAGGAGCGCGGCCTGCGCGGAGCGACATACGTGTGGTCGGACGACAACCTGAGCACCCGGTACCTCTGGGAGCATCTCTCGTCCAGCGAGATCGAGTACATGGCGACCTTCCCACGCCATTCGCGGGTCGGCTGCTTCAAAGGCTTCGACCCGGCCTCGTTCGCGCACACCTCCGGCGCCGAGCCGGAGCTCTTCGACCGCCAGTTCGACGTCTTCCGTGATCTGCTCGCAGAGGGCTTCGACCTGTACGCCTATGCGACGTTCACAGGCCCGCTCCCGAGCGATCCCGGCTCGGCGGTGGCCTCGTTCGTCGATCGACTGCAGGAGATCCACCCCAACCTGCCCCTGCGGACCGTACCGCTCCGCATCCACCCCTTCGCGACGACGCAGCAACGGCTGAATCCTTCGAGACGCTCCGCCCTCACCACCCAGCACGAGGTCTACGACCACTGGGACGCCGAGCTCGCTGCCCGGTTCAGCGATGAGCTCCTCCAGCTCCCGAGCGATGAGGTCGTCCTTGCGTAGCCCATCCGGTCGCACCGCGATCGACGTGCGTGCGACGGTGGCCACCGCATCTGCCGTGCTCTTCATGGCAGGCACGCCACAGGACCCGCGAAGTCCGGCGTCGTACCGCGCTGTCGCGGCACTGCGGCTCGCCGAGATCGACTTTCTCGCGATCGACGTGGACGCCGACCTCGCGACGCAGCGAGCGCTCGTCGCTGTGAGCGGCTCGTCGACGACAACGCAGTTCTTCGCCGCTGGGGAGTTCATCGGCGGGTGCGAGGTGCTCATCGAGATGTACCGGACCGGCGAGCTTCAGCGGCTACGAGACGCATCGGCGGGCCGTCATGCGACACCTGCGCTGAGCGGATAGAGCGCCGACGCGGGGTTCTGATGGCTTCGCGACCGACGGCGCGAGACCCCGCTCACCCGACCATCCGGACGTCCCGTCCGGCCTCCCACGCGGCCCACAACCCGGCGTACACGCCGCCGGCGGCGACCAGCTCGGCGTGGGTGCCGCGCTCGGTGATGCGCCCGTGCTCCATCAGCACGACCAGATCGCAGGCCGCGGCTTGGGAGAGCCGGTGCGCGATCACCAGCCCGGTACGGCCCGCCAGGGCGGCGTCGGCGGCGCGATCGAGCAACGTGGCGTCGGTGGAGCCCGCTTCGGCGGCGGCCTCGTCGAAGATCGCCAGCTCGGGATCGGCGAGCACCAGACGGGCGAGCGCGACCTGTTGCGCCTGCGCGGCGGTCAGCTCGTGCCCGCCGCCGCCGAGGTCCGTGTCGAGGCCATCGGGCAGCCGGTCGAGCAGTCCCGCAGCCCCGGTGACCTCCAGCGCGGCCCGCAGGAGGTCGTCGGTGGCGTCGGGTGCGGTGAGGGTGAGGTTCTCGCGCAGCGTGCCCGCGAACACGTGCGCTTCCTGGGTGATCATCACCGTGCGTTCCGGCCGTTTCACGGTCCCGGCGGCGGGTGGATGGATGCCGGCGATCACGGCCGCGAGGGTCGTCTTGCCGGCCCCGGACGGGCCGACGACGGCGACACGCTGGCCGGCCGGGATGTCGAGGGTGATGTCGTCGAGCACGAGCGGACCGTCGCCGTAGCGGAACTCGACCTTGCGGAGCTCGACCGCGGTGCCGGTCCGCGACGCAGCGGGCGTGTCCGGGGCCGCGGTGGTGACGACGCCGACCATGCGGTTCAGCGATGCGAGCGCGGACTGCAGGGTGTCGACGACGAACATCAGCTGGTTCACCGGCCCGAGCAGCCGCAGGACGAGCAGCATGGCCGTGGTGGCGCCGCCGACGGTGGACGTGCCCGCCTCGATCAAGACGAAGCCGACGACGAGGATGACGGCCAGGCTCAGGCACTCGCCGAGGTTCAGGCGGGTGTTGAACATGCTCTGGACCGTGCGGGCACGCAGCGCTTGCACCGCGACGCTCCAGGAGGCGGTCATCACGGCGTGGTGGCGCTGCTCGCCGAGCCCGAAGCCGAGCACGGTGGCGTAGCCACGCTGGGATTCGACGATCTGCTGCGCGCGGGCGCTCATCGCCGCTCGCTCGGCGCGATACACCGCCGGCCCGGTGCGCAGGTACCAGCGCAGGGCGAGCCCGTAGACGGGCAGGACGACGGCCAGCGCGACGGCGTAGGGCCATTCCAGCGCCGCCAGCCCACCCAGGGACACGACGATGCTGAACGCGGTGGCGGTGACCACGGGGACCACCACGGGCGCGGCATCGGCCACCGCGGTCACGTCGTCGCTGGACCGCGAGATCAGATCCCCGGTGCCGGCGCGCTCGACCCGGTGCTGCGGCAGCGTCAGGGCGCGGGCGACCAGCCGCTCGCGCAGGCCGGCGAGGATGGCGTGGTACGCGCGGGTGGCCAGGACGATCGTCGCCGCCGTGCCGATCGCGCCCAGGACGGCCGACACCACCAAGGCGGCCGTGACGGTCAGCACGGTGCCGAGATCGGCGGTGCGCTCCTGCACCCGGTCGATCAGGAATCCGATCGCGACCGGCCCGATCAGGTCGATCGCGGTGCTGACGACGCCCAACACCACCACCGCGGCGAGACGGACACGGTGCCCACGACTGAGCCGCCAGACCTCCCTCGCCGTCTCACGGTCACCCGCGATCGGAAGCGCGTCATCGGTCACGAGGCGGCCTCGGGGACGTCGACGACGCGGTCGCAGCGGCTGAGCAGCGCCGGTGAGGAGGCGATCAGCAGCGTCGAGCGTCCCGTGCGGACGCCGGCCAGCCGCCCGGCGATGGTCTGCTCGGTCACCGAGTCGACCGCGGTGGTCGGGTCGTGCAGCACGAGGATGGGTGCGCCGGTCGCCAGGGCGCGGGCGAGCGCGACCCGTTGCCGCTGGCCGCCGGAGAGACGGTTGCCGTTCTCGCCGACCGGGCGGTCGAGGTCGGCCGCGAAGTCCTCGCAGGCCGCGGCCCGCACCGCCGCGTCCAGCAGCCCCGGCTCACCCGCAGGCAGCGTGAGGTTCTCGCGGAGGGTGCCGGTGAAGAGCGTGGCGCGGTGGGGCGCGACGGTGACGCGGGAGCGGTAGTGCGCCGCGGCCAGAGCGTGCGCCGGCCGGGCATCGAGGCGCACCTCGAGGCGATCACCGAGCTCGGGGTTGAGCAGTGCGCCGGCGATCCGGGCGGCGGTCCCGTCATCGGCGCGCACCCCCACGAGCTCGCCGGGCGCCACCCGGATCGGCACGCCGAGTCCAGCCACCTCCAGCACCGGCAGCTCCACGACGGGCGCCGGTGTGACCTCCACGGGCGCGACCGGGCGCCTGTCATCCACCGCCGCGAGGATGCGTGCGGCCGACGCGCGAGCGCCCGCGAGGTTGGGGATCGAAGCGCTCGCGATCGACTCCATCTGCGGCAGCAGCGCCTGGGTGAGACCGACCGCGGCGATCAACCCGCCGATCCCCAGCTGCCCGTCCACCGCGAGCCAGCCCGCGAGCCCCGCGACCGCGGCGACGAACACGCCGTTGACCGCACCGGAACCCGCGAGGAACCGTCCGAGCAGCGCTGCGTTGCGCTGGGCGCCGGCGAGCGTCTCCCGGCTGGCCTGTCGATAACGCCGGGTCGCCTCCGCCTCGGCGCGGACGCCTTTGACCACCCGGTATCCGGCGATCAGGTCGGTGGCCCGTCCCACCGTGCCGGCGAGCAACTCCTGGTACGCGCGGGTGTCGCGGGAGAGCCGTTCGCTCAGCCGGCCCATCAGCCACACCGCCTCGGGCGCGCCGACCAGCACCACGACCCCGAGCAGCCAGTGCGTGACCAGCAGGGACACGGCGATGAACCCGATGGCGGCGATCCGCGCGACCGGCAGGACCACCAGCAGCCCGGCGTTGGCCAGCCGGGCGACGTCATTGGTCATCACCGAGACGACCCCGCCGTCCGGTTCCGCGCCGCCGCCGGGATGCAGCACCCTTGTCGAGAGGGTGGCCCGGAGCCGGTGCGCCAGCCGCTGGATCGCGTAGGCGTTGAGCCGGTTCGTGAACCTGGCCGCCGCCGTCAGCGCGACGTACAGGGCCACCAGCACACCGATCCACAGCACTAGCGCGCCGGCGTCGCCGGTTCCCAGCGCCCGGTCGATCGCGACCCCCATGACCACCGGGACCGCCGCCTCGCCGACCTGCCAGACGATCGCCAGCAGCATCGAGGGGACCGTGACCCGCGGGAGCGAAAGGATCACGCGCGCCACGAACCGGCCCGGACGCTCGCCCGGCCTGGTCTCGAACGGCTGGACGTCAGACGCTTCGGCGGAGGCCTGCCCCACCACGGGAAGCCACCGCGTCAGCGGCCCGCGCCCGAGCCCGGCGGGGTCGGTGCGGCTCATGCCTCGAGCGGGAAGCACCACTGCAGGGCGTCGGCGAACAGCCCTCGCCACCACGCGTAGTCGTGTCCGCCGGCGAACTCCCGGTAGCGGGTGTCGTAGCCCTTGCCGGTGAGCACGAGGTCCAGCCAGCGGCTGTGGGTGAGCGAGCTCTCCAGCTCGCCGACGTCGTGGAAGATGCGGATCGGTGCCGTGTCCGCGGCCAAGAAGTCGGCCATCAGCGTCGGTACGGGGGCGCGGCGCTGCAGCTCCGCCAACCCCCATCCGGAGTCAGGGTGATAGCCGCACGAAGGCGACTGGAGGATGGCGTTGCCGAACGTCGTCGGGTGATGGAGCGCGGTCCAGGCGGCACACAGCCCGCCGAAGCTCTCCCCGGCCAGCGCCACGTCGCGAGGGTCCCGCGAGAGCGGGTATCGCTGGTGGAGCCACGGCAGCAGCTCCTCGACCAGCAGCTGGGAGAACGCCGGGTTGCAGAGCAGCTCCTCGTCGCGCTGCAGCTGCTCGACGAGGACCACCGCGCAGGGCCGGATCTGGCCCGCCTGGACCAGGGCATCGCGGACGCTCGGCGCGCTGTGGTCCGGCGTGCCGTCCAGGTGAATGACGAAGGGCAACGCGCGCTCGTTGGACGGGGGCATCGAGACCCAGATGCGGCGTTCGTCGCCCAGCACCGCCGACTCCAGCACCGGGGGCGGCAGCCGTTCGGCCTGCTCGAGCCAGGGCAGCGGCGCCGCGTCGGGCAGCACGGCCACCGAGGCGCCGGAGAACCGCTCCACCGCGCACTCGGAGAACCGCGGCGGCGGGTTGAACGGGTCCGGAACCCGTTCGCCGTCCCGTACGAACACGTACGAGAAGCGCAGGTCGGACCGCATCCGCAGCGTGAGCGCGCGAGACGACGTCCCGGGCACCGACGTGAACGCGGTGCCGATCGGGTTCAGGCCGATCCTGGGGCCGATGACCACCGAGAGCGTCGTGGCGTCTCCGGGCTCGTCGACGAACGTCACCTCCACCTCGTCGGCGGTGACCCGCTTGACGGACAGGCTCACCGCTGCGCCTTCTGCCGGGTTCGATCGCGGCCGAGCGGCACGACCTGCGGCGTTCCCGCGACGGGGTCCGGCACGACCAGGCACCGCAACCCGAAGACCTCCTCGACGAGCTCGGCGGTCACCACCTCCTCGGGCGGGCCGACGGCGACGACCTTGCCGTCCTTCATGGCGATCAGGTGGGTGCCGTAGCGGGCGGCCTGGTTGAGGTCGTGCAGCACGGCGACCAGGGTGCGGCCGACCTCGTGCAGGTCGGTGAACAGCTCCATCAGCTCGATCTGATGGGTGATGTCGAGGAAGGTGGTCGGCTCGTCCAGCAGCAGGATGCTGGTCTGCTGCGCGAGCACCATCGCCACCCACACCCGCTGGCGCTGCCCGCCCGAGAGCTCGTCCACCAGGCGGCTGGACAGGTCGGTGACCCCGGTCTGGTCCATCGCCGTGCGCACGGCCTGCTCGTCGGCCTCGGTCCACTGCCGGACGAACCCCTGATGCGGGTACCGGCCCCGAGCCACCAGGTCGGCGACGGTGATCCCGTCGGGGGCGATCGAGGTCTGCGGCAGCAGCCCGACCCGCCGTGCCACCTCCTTGGTCTTGAAGGACTGGAGGTCGGCGCCGTCCAGGATCACCTGACCGGCCGACGGCTTCAGCAGCCGCGACAGCCCGCGCAGCAGCGTGGACTTCCCGCACGCGTTCGGACCCACGATCACCGTGAACGAGGCGTCCGGGATCGACACCGACAGGTCCTCGCTGATGACGCGCTTGTCGTAGCCGATCGTCACACCGTCGACATGGAGCCGCGAACCGTTCACAACCGCTTCCTCGCTTCGATGAACAGCAGCCAGCCGAGGTACCCGCCGCCGAGCATGACGGTGATGATCCCGACCGGCAGGGTCGTCGGGGCGACGTGCTGGGCGAGATAGTCCGCCGCCAAGCACAGCAGCGCGCCCACGAAGGCGGCGGGCGCGAGCGTGATCCCGGCGGTGCGGGCGAGCCGGCGGGCGATCTGCGGCGCGACCAGGGAGATGAACGCGATCGGCCCCGAGGCGGCGGTGACGGTGGCCGTCAGCGCCACGCCGACGACGATCAGCCACAGCCGAGTCGCCGAGACCCGCACCCCCTGCGACGCAGCCGCGTCGTCCCCCAGCTCCATCTGCCGCATCGGCCGGCCCAACCTCGCCGCCAGCAGCAGGAGCACGGCGATGCAGGCGCCGCCGATGGCCACCTGATCCCAGGACACCCCGTTGAGCGACCCGGCGTTCCACGCGGCCGCGGACATCGCCTGTTCCAGCTCGGCCTTGAGGATCATCCAGGTGTTGAGCGAGTGGAGCATCGCCGAGACGCCGATGCCGACGATGATCAGCCGGAACCCCTGCACGCCCCGCCGGTAGGCGAGCACGTACACGGCGACGGCGGTGGCCATCCCGCCCAGCAACGCCCCGCCGACCAACTGCCAGTAGGTCCCGTTGACGGCCAGGATCACGATCAGCGCGCCGGTGTAGGAGCCCTCGGCGAACCCGATCAGGCCGGGATCCGCGAGCGGGTTGCGCAGCAGCGACTGGAAGACCGCCCCGCTCACCCCCAGCGCGGCGCCGAACACCACCGCCGCGGTCACCCGGGGCAGCCGCCACTCGACCACGATGTCGTGCACGAGCCCGGTCTCCCCGCCCGTCAGCGCGGAGATCACCTGCCCCGGGCTGAGCTGGTACGAGCCGGTCATCAGCGCGAGCACCGCCAGGCAGGCGAGCGCGACCGCGAGCACCGCGCAGACGATCACCGAGCGCCACTCGAGCCGGAGCGCGAACCGCCGGCGCCGGACGGTAAGCACCCGCCGTCCAAAGTCCACCCCCGCGCCGGTGGTCATAGCCCACTCGCCTTGTTGCGCCGCGCCAGCGCGATGAGCACGGGGGCGCCGACGAAGGCGGTGACGATGCCGACGGGGATTTCACCCGGATGCATGACCACCCGGCCGAGGATGTCTGACGCCAGCAGCAGGCTCGGGCCCAGCAGCGCGCTGTAGGCGAAGATCCAGCGCTGGTGCGGGCCGACGATCCAGCGGGCCACGTGCGGGACCATGAGCCCGACGAGCACGATGGGGCCGGCGATGGCGGTCGCCCCTCCGGCGAGCAGGGTGAGCGCGATGATCGCGAGGACGCGGGTACGCCCCAGGTGGACCCCCTGGGCGACGGCCAGATCGTCGCCCAAGGCCATCGCGTTGAGCGGGCCCGCCACCGCGAAGCTCAGGACGAGCGCGACCGCGAAGAACGGCAGGATCGGCCACACCACGTCGAGTGGGCGCGCCACGATCGAGCCGGCGTTCCACGACCGCATCGCGTCGAAGGCGTCCGGATCGGTCAACTGGAGCGCCTCCCGGGCACCCCCGAGCACCGCGGCTACGCAGACGCCGGCGAGCACCACGACCACCGCCGACGAGCCCTGCCGCGTCGACCCGAGGGCGAGCACCATCAGCGTGACGACCAGCGCCCCCGCGAACGCGAACCACATGTAGCCCTGGGGGTCGCGGACGCCGAGCACGCCCACGGCGACCGTCACCGCGAAGGACGCGCCGGCGTGGACGCCGAGGATGCCCGGATCGGCCAAGAGGTTGCGGGTGAGCGCCTGGATCAACGCCCCCGAGACCCCGAGCGCCATGCCGACGACCAGCCCGACGATCGTGCGCGGCAGCCGGAAGTCGCGGATCGAGAACTGATCAATGTCGCTCGAGGGATGGACCAGGGCGTCCCACACCACCGACGGCGCGATCGCCGTCGAGCCGATCATCACGCTCAGCACCAGCAAGGCCAGCAGCACCAGCAGCGCCAGCACCAGGCCGAGCAGGCGCGAACGACGTCCGGGCACCGTCACGGTGCCCGGAGCTTCAAGCCGTGGGAAGAGGGCCGTCACTCCTCGGCGGGGAGGGACGCCAGCGCGCGGTCCAGCGAGTCCAGGTACTGCAGGACGGGCCCGTAGGAGTTGTTGCCGGGGCAGAAGACGCCGAGCGCGCGACCGGCCTTCACGGCCGGCAAGGCCTTCCACGTGTTGGTCTCGACCACCGCCGCGAACGGCTCCGTCGGCTGGCCCTCGGCGTCGACCGGGTAGGTGATCACGTCGTACTTGGACAGGTCACCGAGCTGCTCGAACGGCAAGGCGGTGTAGGCCAAGGGGTCCTCGCCTTCGGCCGCCTCCGGGAAGTCCATGCCGACCTCGTCCCGGGCGATCTCCGAGCAACCGATGTCCGCGATGGCGAACGTCCCGGGATCGGAGCTCTCCCAGCGGGAGATGTCGACGAACGAGGTGCCGTCGATGGTCTCGCGGTAGGTCTCCTGGAGCTTCGCGATCTTGTCCGCGAACCCGGTCTTCTGCGCGCTCAGCGCGTCGGTCGTGTTGCTGGCCTCCGCGATCGCGTCGGCGAAGGGCTTCCACTCGGTGTCGAGCCCCCAGAACACGGTCGGGGCGATCGCCTGCAGCTGCTCCTCGATCTTCTCGAACTCGGCGTCGGGGATCTGGGCGAGGATGAGGTCCGGCTTCAGGCTGGCGAGCTTCTCCATGTCGACCTCGTCCGCGCTGGGCGCGAGGTTCGTGGCGGCCGCATACCGCGCCTGCTGGTCCTCCGGCAAAAGCGCGACGGTGGAGTCCGACTCCGCCGTGAGGCCGATCGGCTCGCCGCCGACGTCGAGGAACGGCAGCGTCGTGTTGCCGATCGTGGCGACCCGCTGCGGGTCGCCGGGGATCTCGATCGAGCCGTTGTCGGCCTTGACCGTGCGGGTCTTGGGGGCGACGGGCGCGGTGGTGCTGGTCTTGGCGGCGGCGCTCTCGGAGTCTTCGCCGTCGTCGCCGCAGGCGGTGAGCACGAACGTCGCGCTCAGCAAGGTGGCGGCCAGGGCAACGCCGCGTCGTCTCAGTGGGTTCATGGTCATGGCTTCTGGTTCGGGGGATCTGCGGGGACGAGTTCGTGGACGGCGGTGCCCCAGCCCACGGTGTGCGTCGCGCGGCGAACGAGTCCGGCGCGGACGAGGACGGCGTCGAGCTCGGCGGCGGTGCGCAGGCCCGAGCCGTGCACGGTGAGGGCGAGCAGGTCCGCTTCGCCGTCGCGGGAATCGAGGTCTTCGAGGTCGAACGTGTCCTCGATCAGCAGCACCCGGCCACCCGGGACGAGGTTCTCCGACGCGCGACGCAGGGCGTGGGCCGCGTCGGCGTCCGGCAGCGTCTTGAAGGCGCGGATGATGAGCACCGCGTCGGCGGCCGGGCTGGGTTCGAAGACCGACTGCTCGACCACGCTGACCCGCGCGCGCTGCTGCTCGTCGGGAATCGTGTCGGGCAGGTCGCGGCGCAGCCAGTCGGCTTGGGCGGGCAGCGCGCAGATCGTCACGCGCAGGCGGTCGTGGGCGGCGACGAACTCGCGCGCTTGGGCGCCCGCACCGCCGGAGTGGATCACCAGCTGCCCGACGCCGCTGAGCAGGTCGGACTTGGCGATCGGCTCCGCCAGCGCGGCCTGGAACCCGGCCAGGCGTTCCAGGTAGCGATCCTCGTAGTCCTGCTGCGCGCGCACGTCGGCGAAGCTCTGCCCGGTGACCGTGGCGTAGGCGGAGCGGCCGGTGCGGATCGCTTCGGTGAGCCCGTAGAGGCCGAGGCGCTCGCGGCCCGCCACGCCGTCGGGGTGCAGCGTGTCCGCGGTGAACTCGTTGGTCAGGACCTCGCCGACCGGTGTCAGGTCGTAGTGCCCCGGTGCCGTCTCGGTCAGCAGGCCCGCGGCGTGCAGGTAGCGCAGCAGCTTGCCCAGCGCCCGCTGGTTGGTCGTGGTCCTGCTGGCGAGGTCCGCCACGCTCGTCACACCGCGCGAGATCAGCTCCGGGATGTCCAGCTCGACGGCGGTGCGGATCGCGATCGGCCGGGTCAGCTCGGCCAGCTGATGGAGCTTCTCGAACGGCGTGATCGACTTCTCGGGGTCGGGGACCGCCCCGTCGAACTTCGAGGCGACGACCTCGCCGCGACGCCAGTGTCCGGTGGTCTGGATGTCGTCCTTGGGCAGGCCGCGCTCCTCGACCAGATGGCGGCGCAGGTCTCGCACCGCGGTGCGCTCCCCGGCGAGCCACGCGAACGGGCGGCCGTCCCACCAGCGGCTGTTTCGGACCGCGTCCCGCAGGAGCGTCGTCGTGCCCGCCTCGGCGCCGTCGCGCACCAGCCAGGTCACCTCGACGTTGGGCAGCGGCCGCAGCTCCAGTCGGTGGGAGTCCTCAGCGACCTCGATGAACACCCGCGCCCGTGCGTCGTCGGGCAGCTCCTCGAGCAAGCGGCCGATGGCGGGGATCGCCGTGTCGTCGCCCGCGACCAGGAGCCAGTCCGCGTCGTGCGGCAGCGACCGCGACGCGCTCGGGCCGAAGAAGTGGATGCGGTCACCGACCTGCGCGCGGTACGCCCAGGTGGTGCCGACGCCGATGCCGTGCTTGACGAAGTCCACGTCCAGCTCCCCTGCCCCGGGGTCCCAGCGACGGGCCGTGTAGACCTTCGACAGCGGCAGGGGGTGCCTCGGCATGTCGATGCCCCGCTCCCTCTGCACCGGCAGCACCGGCTCGTCCTGACCGGGATAGCGGAACACCAGGCGGATGTCGTCGTCGAACCCGGAGGAGTCGAACGCCGGCTGCGGGAAGCCGTTCGCCGAGGTGAACGCGCGAAGCTGCTCGCCGCCCAGCGTGATCCGGCGCATGCCCGGCGTGAGGTCTGCCACCCGGACGACCTCGACTTCCCGCAGGGTCAGGGAACGCACGGTGAGCGGGCGCGAGGTCTTCGGCACTATTAGGGGACCCTAACACCCAAGAGTGTGCGCAGACTGCCATATTGTTTAGGGCATGGCGAGCCCGTTCCCGTTCCCCGCCGACGCGACCGAGCCGCCACCGATCCCGCCGGCCCGGTCGGACTCGACCGGGCACCCGCGCCGCCCGCTGCTGATCTGGATCCGCACCGGCACCGCGCACGTGCACATCGACGACGCCGCGGCGTTCCACCTCACCGCCGGGCAAGGAGCGTGGATTCCCGCGGACGGCTGGCACCACCGCGCGATCGTCACCGAGCCGGGCACCGTCGCCTTCCCCCTCTGGCCCCATCCCGGTGCCGAGTCGCTGGCGGAGCCGACGCAGTTCGAGGTCCCCGACGGCTGGCAGGACTGGCTGATCCAGCTCTTCAACCTGGAGGTCACGCCCCTCAGCGGTCGCGGGTTCTCCCAGGACGCGATCACCGACCTCCTCCGCCGCCGTCCCAGCCCGCTGCCGGAGATCCCGAGAGCCACCGGTGCCAGAGCGGTGGCCGAGGAGCTCAGCCGTGACCCGTCGCTCGACCTCACCGTCGAGCAGTGGGCGACCAGGGCGCACTCCAGCCCACGCACCCTGCGCCGCGACTTCCTCGCCGACACCGGGATCACCTTCGAGCAGTGGCGACTGCACAACCGGCTGATCGCGGCCGTCGAGCTCCTGGCCGCCGGCTACGACGTCGACCAGGTCGCCGCGCGCGTGGGCTTCGCCAGCCGCAACGGCTTCACCCGCGCGTTCAAGCAGCAGTACGGAGCCACGCCCCGGGACTTCAGCAGGGAGCTCTCCGCCAGCTCCGCCAGCGTCGACCTGACCCAGCGCGCCACCTTGGCGCGGCAAACCGACGACCTCGTGCGCATGGTGCGAGGCGACAGCGCCTTCGCCACCGCACCCGACCTGCTGCCCGCCGCCCGCACACCCCCACACGCCAACGACATGCATGTGCTCAGCTGGATCTACCGCGGCAGCGGATACCTCGACATCGGCGATCACCGCTACGAACGCCAGCGCGGCGTAGCGACCTGGATCCCCGCGGGCCTGGAGCACGTCACGGGCCTGCGCGAGAACTCCGTCTCCCTGCCCCTCGGAGACGCCGGCACCGGTGACCTCCAGCTGACCGAGCCACTCCAGGTCCAGTTCTCCCCCGCCTGGGACGACTACCTGACCTTCTGCTCAATCAGCGCCCGGTCCGGACTGCACCCCGACGACTACGACCCCCGGCACATCCTCGACCTCTTCGCCGAACAGGTCGCCACACAACGTGCGCTCTCGGTCCCGATGCCCACCGACCCACGCGCGCACGCGGCCGCGATGGAATACCTACGCCGCATCGACGCGTCCCCCGAACCAGCCGCGTCCGACCTCCCCGCCGACGTCCACCGCGCCTTCCGCGACGAGACCGGCATGACCTTCGCCCGCTGGCGCTACGCCGCCCGCATGCGCATCGCCCGCGACCTACTGGCCGGCGGCGCGAAACCGAGCGCGATCGCCCGTCGCGTGGGATACCGCCACCTCCCGACCTTCAGCACCGCCTTCACCCGCTTCCACGGTCTGTCGCCGCGTGAGTACCAGGAACGTGAGGCCGAGAAGGCCTGACCGTCAGCCCTGGCTCCACAGCGCACGTTCGTCGCCGAGGAGGGCGTCAACGAACGCGATCACATCGGTCAGCATGTCCGTCCACCGTGCGGGAGGCGGCGAGCGGTATGACATGCGCTCGACCATCGCCGTGTAGGGCCGTTGGCGGTCAGGCATGTGAGCGAGCGCTTCCGCGAGCGGCAGCACGGGCTGCCCGCGATGTGCCGCAACGGCAGTGATGTGGCCGCGCAACTCAGCGGCGTCGAGCCGGTGACGGCGGCTCGCGACCCACAGATCCGCGAAGTCGCGATCGCGGGTGCTCGTCTCGCGCCGCTGCATCGCGGTGACGATCTTCTCCGCGAGATTGAGCGTCAGCGGATAGGCAGCCAGCTCGATGCCAGGGTGACCGATGACCGACTCGAGGGTGATCACCGTCGAGCGGACCGGGTCCCCGAACGAGAAGTCCAGGGCAAACGGGATCTGCGCCCTCCCGAGCGTGGCCGTGAGCTTGCACCGCACGCCCTCGTACTCGTCGCCTTCACGCATGACCTCGGTTCGGATCGTGGCTGGGTCAAACGTCACACCATCGGGCGGATCGGGAACCAGCGCGATGATCTCGGCGACCGCATCGCGCACCGCGTGCTCGCCGTTGGCCATGCCGTGCGTCGCCAGATCCGCGTCCTTGGTCATCCGCCGGATATCGCTCGCAGCCATCAGCATGCCGCCCTTGAGCACCATGCGGTGCGCATGCGCTGACATCGCCAGCCGCCGCAAGAACGACTCCACCGCGTACACGACCAGCAGCGACTGCGTGTTGGATCCATGCTCCGCACGTGCCCGGGCACGCAGCGCTTTGAAAGCCGCAGCCGCAGCGTGATCGCCGGCAGCCGGATCGCTCAACTGAGTAACGCCTCCAACGCCGGCCCGAGCGCCGGTGCGCCGCCCAGGTCGCGGGCGAGCTCGGTGAGGCGTGCCGGACTCGCAGAGCTCTGATTCACGTATCGACGCAACGCCTGCAGGCCGACATCACGGCCAACGAGCCGTGGCAGCCGCAGGGCGTCCACAACGGCCCGCTCGCGCGAGTAGATCCAGAACGGCTCGTCGACATCGGTGCTCGCCTGTTGCCGTTCGAGTTCGAACGTCCGCGCATCAAAGACATGCACCTTGGTCGGCGGCGTCGAAATCACCGGACGATGCGCACCGCGCGACACCGCCACATGGACCCTGCCCGGAATCTCATCGGTCAGGTCCCAATAGGCGAGCGCGGAGTTCAAGCAGATCGTCCCGCGGGGCACTCGCGCTGAGACGATCGCCAGATCCGACAACATCCCCATCCCAGCCCCCGGAAGCTGCAGCACTCCCCGCGCAACCCCCTCCAGCTCGCCACTCGCGCGCAGGCGGTGCAGGCTGCTGCGACTCGCGCCCGCTTGCACCGCCTCGGAGACTCGAAACGGACGCTCACCGAATCGTGCACGCAGCATCTCGACAATCGGGACTTGGACCTCATCAGGACGAGTCAAATCCTACACACCAACCCGATCCGTATGCAGACTATGGTCCATCGAGCAGTCGACGCAGAAATCATTGCCTCGACTGGCCGCCTCGCGCGACAGATCTGCCGGGTTCCCATCTATGTGCCCGCGGCCTGGTCGCTTCGGTAGCGGTCGTATAGAACGCGCATCGCGAGAAACGTTGTTCTTTGGCGAAAGTCCTCGTCGTCGAGCACGCCACGGAAGAAGTCGGCTGAGACCTTGCCGGCGTCGAGCGCTCCGTCGATGACGAACGGCTCCTTCCCGCGCACGAAGTCGTCGAAGTCGTTGCTCGCCGCCTGGCGGCGCAACGTGTCGGACTGCTCGCGGTCGATGTGATCGATGAGCGCCTGTGCGGGGTGGATGGCGTCCGCGTCGGTCAAGTGCTCGCCGAATCGGTGGTTGAACAGCTCGACGAGTTCGCCGAGCAAGCTCATCGGGATCTCGCCGCCCGCCCCGTGGCCGGTTCCGTCACCAGAGATCGCGGTGCCTGGTTCAACCTCATCGTCGCCCAACGTGAGGTTCTGCGTGCCGACCTCGGTAAGCCGGTAGTGCGTCAGCGACACATCAAGAGACAGACCGCCGTCGACCCGGCGTTCGCGTAGCCGAAGGGCGAGAAAACGCGCGAAGGCGTACAGCTTCTCGCTCTGCTGGGTGAGGTACGGCACGACCTGGGCGAGGAAGGCGTAGAAGCGGACAAAGCGATCGAGGTCTTCGCGCAACTGGTCCAGATCGTCGTCTTCGAGGTCCGTCGCGCGATCGAATGCGCTCTGGGTCAGGCCGGACAGAACAGCGTGGTCCGGCTCGCCTGGGACGAACCACGCCTGCGCGAAGGCATCGACTTCGGCCTCGTAGACAACGCCGCCGTCGAGCAACTGTTGTTGGGCGTCGAACAGCACGTTGGGATCTGTCGGAATCGCTTCCGTGCGGCCGTAGAACGGCTCAAAGTCCTGACGAATGCGGTCGGCGTCGTTGACGAAGTCCAGGACGTACGTCTCGGTCTTGAGCGGGTGCGTGCGATTGAGCCGAGAGAGTGTCTGGACAGTGTTGACGCCGGTGAGGGTCTTATCGACGTACATCGCCACAAGCTTCGGCTGGTCGAACCCCGTCTGGTACTTCTCCGCCACGATCAGCACGCCGTACGCGGGCTTGTCGAACTCGTCGGGGAGCTTCTTCTCCGGCACTGGGTGGCCGTTGACGACGTTCATCTGCGGCTCGCTGTACTGCTCGCCGACGTTGTCCGCGGCGGGATGCGTGATCGTGACCTCGCCCGAGAACGCGACCAGCGTCTTCGTCGCTGATCCGCGCTTGGCGATCTCCTTGTCCAGCGTCAGTTTCCACTGGACCGCCTCCTCGCGACTGGCGGTGACGATCATCGCCTTCGCCTCTCCGGCCATGTGCTGGCGAACGATCGTGTCGTAGTGATCAAGCACCACCACGGCCTTCTGCGCCTTGCGGTACGGATGGAACGTCGCGTAACGCGTGAGCGCGCTAGACGCTTTGCCCTTGGGCAGCTCGACCTCGCGTTGCGCCCGATCCTCGATGCGCAGCAACTCCTCGTAGGTCGTGTAGTTGCGAAGCACGTCGACGATGAAGTTCTCCTCGACAGCCTGGCGCATGGAGTACGTGTGAAACGCGTGCTTGTTGCCGTCCGCGCCAACACTTCCGAAGACTTCGTTGGTGCGCGGCTTCGGGGTAGCGGTGAAGGCGAAGAACGAGAGGTTGGGCTGTACGCCGCGCGCTGCGAGGCGCCGCAGGACCTCCGGTACACCATCGTCCTCGTCGTCCTCGTCGACCGGCCGGCTGCCAAGCACGGCCTTCAGATCTACAGCCGACTCGCCGGTTTGCGACGAGTGCGCCTCATCCACGATCACGGCGTACGTACGCTGGTTGAGCGTTGCGTTCGTTCCCGTGAGCTGTGCAAGTACGTAGGGGAACTTCTGCAGCGTTGAGATGACGATCCGCGCCTGCTCGCCCTCGAGCGCCTCTCGCAACTGCGTCGACGACTCGTTGATTTCGCGGACCGTGCCTGGCACCTGCTCGAACGCCTTCACCTGCGCCTGGAGTTGGCGGTCGAGCACCTGGCGATCGGTGATGACGATCACCTTCTCAAACACCGGCTTCTTGTCGTCGCCGTGCAGAGTCGATAGATCGTGCGCCAGCCAGGCGATCTCCTTGCTCTTGCCCGAGCCGGCGGAGTGCTGGATCAGGTAGTTCTGGCCGGCGCCGTGCACCCGCGCGTGCGCGGCGCACGACCGCACGACATCCCACTGGTGGAAGCGAGGGAAGATCACCGTGGGCTTGGCGCCCTTCTTCTTCGCAGCCGCATCGGGCTGTTCGACGAAGACGAACTTCTCGATCAGCTCCATCCACGCGTCGCGCTCCCACACGCTCTTCCACACGTAGTCGGTGGGGTGCCCGCTCGAGGGGGACGGTGGGTTGCCCTGGCCGCCGGGTTTGCCCGCCCCACCCGAGCCTTGGTTGAAAGGCAGGAACCGAGTGTCCGTGCCGGCGAGACGCGTCGTCATGTACGCGAGGTCTGCGTCAAGCGCGAAATGGACGAACGCCCGTCGGCCGAGCAGGAGGTTTGTAGGCGGCCGATCCTTGCGGTACTGGCGTATCGCGTCGTCGACCGTCTGTCCTGTGTACCGGTTCTTGAGTTCAGCGGTCGCCGTCGGCACGCCGTTGACGAACATCACCAGGTCCAGGCTGTCGCCCGAGTTGGCGTCGAAGCGCACCTGGCGCACTACCCGGGGGCGGTTCTCGTCATAGAGCACGCGAGCAGACTTCTCGACCTCCAGCTCCGGCTCAAAGAACGCAAGCTTGAGCTGCACGCCCTTCTCGGAGAGCCCGGCGCGCAGCACCTCGACCGTGCCGCGCTTGTCGATCTGTGCTCCCACGCGCTTGAGTAGGCTGGTCCGCGCGTCCTGCTCCGAGCCAGCGATCCCGACCAGTGCGTCCCACGCCTTACCCTGCGTCTCTTTTACGAACGCGATCAGGTCGTCGGGGTATAGCCCGAGCGCTGCGTCGTAGTTCTTATGCTCAGTCGGCGCGCCGTCTGTGTCCTCGCCGAACCACCCACCGTTCGTGACGAGGTCACGAACGATCAACCGCTCGAACGCGGACTCAGTATGCGCTGCCGCGCTCATGACTCGGCGGCGGCGAGCATCCGCTCGTCCATCTGCGCGGCTGACACGGCAGCGATGTCGAGTTGGCCGGTGACGGCCTCAGTAATCAAGGCGTCACGATACTCGCTTAGCCGACTCTCCAGCTCCTGCAATGCGGACTCCGCAGCCCTCGCCCGTTTGCTCAGCGCATCGATCGCGCGAGCTCTTTCGTGCTGAGTTTCCGCGTCAGGCATCGGGACGCGGACCGCCCTCAGCATTGCGGCGGTGAGGTGGGTATATCGACCAGGACCGTCCACAGCGAACGCCTGTCGGCCGCTCAGGACGCGAAGCGCCCAAAGCAGGTACCGCGTCGAATCGTGACCGAACGGTCGAACCCGGTTGAGGGCCATCTGATAGTGGCAATTCGCGACCTCTCCGTTCCACACGGCGCAGCGGCCGGGCTCTCCGCCTTCGCAGACCAGAAGATCACCGGGACGCAACGAGTACATGTGACGCTCGTAGGTGTCAAAATTCATTACCTTGAGGTCGTCGAGCTTGAGCCGGTCCCAGTGCACGTTTGCGTTACGCAGGTACGGGAGAGCAGTGTCGTGTACCACGCGGTCCTCATACAGTTTCTTCCCCAGCTGCACGCTGAACCGATAGCCGATACGACCTCGTGGATAGTCCTCGAATTCTCGTTCTGCCGCCGCAAGCGCGGGTTCGAGCGCACGAGTAGCGAGCTTCGATGCCACTTCCCGCAAATCTGCGACGCGGCCCGACTCTCGGTCGAGGAATGACGCGATGTCGACTTGCTGCCTGAGCGGAGGGAGCACCACCCCAATCCGCTTGAATTGGCTCCAAGCGATGTTGAATTGCGTTGGCGGCATCCATTTTCCGCGCCGCTCGTACTCATTGATGTAAAGCCGAGTACGAAGCAGAAAGTGAAGAAACCTCGGGTGAGCCTGCGCGCCGATATCTGCGACGAAGTACGCAGGACTGATGATCCCAGTGTGGGACGCGACGCCGAGAGAACCGTGAGGCTTCCCGAGGGGGTTGACCACGAGTCTGTCTGGCCTCACGACGAGGTAGTTGGACAGTTCCTCAGAGGGCGCTGGGCGATCGTCGAGACCATCCCCTCGAACAACTACGCCGTGCGGCAAGTTGACACTGAGCATCGGAAGGTCGGTTCGCCCGGCCTCCTTGGAGCGCGTCACCACTTGCCCGAGTCGAAGTGCCCGCCAACCTGGCGGTTCTGGGCCGTAGCCGAACGGTCTCATCTCAGGACCTCAGCAAGCAGACGGTGGATGTCGCCCTCGAGGTCTCTCAGCTCAGCCTTGATCTGTGCGCTTGGCCGAGGCGGCGTGTACTTGTAGAAGAGCCGCGTGAACGGGATCTCGTAGCCGGTCTTGCCGGCTGGGTCGGAGCACCAGGCGCCCGGGACATGGGGGCGGACCTCGCGGTCGAGGTAAGACTCGATGTGCTCGTCGAGTGCGATGTTCTCGCTGTCGCGGCGATCGGCATCCGAGACGGGCTTGCCACGCACGTCGGTGACAATCGGAGCATCGGAAGCACGAATCAAGCACGCCGACACGAGCGCTTTGATCACCGGCGCTCCAGGCTTCGGGACGCCCCTCGCGGCGGCCATCCGGAGGATCGATGCGCGCAGCTCGGCCTCGTCCGCCACCTCGCCGTTGCCGAGTTCGAACATCACCCGCGCGAGACCGCTCCGAGTGTCGTCGTCGAGCTTGGAGAACGCCCGGTCGTCGGGGAGCGCGTTCCAAGCGGACGTGTCGAGGATGTAACGGCCACGCAAGGGATGCTCGACCGTGATCGTGCGATAGCCGAGGGAAGCTCCCTCGACGATCTTGACGAGGTCGCCAGTCGTGAACTCGCCGTGGAGGCGGGTGATCTGCTCGATCTGATCCGGGCTGATCTCGCGGCGCTTCTCACCGAGCGACCGGCGCATCTTCACGAACAGCTCGCGAGCATCAATCAGCTGGACCTTGCCGCGACGCTCCTCGCTCTTGCGGTTCGAGAGCAACCAGACGTAGGAGCTGATGCCGGTGTTGTAGAAGAGCTGCTCCGGCAACGCGACGATCGCCTCGAGGAGGTCGTTTTCGATCAGGTAGCGGCGGATCTCCGACTCGCCGGAGCCGGCGGCGCCGGTGAACAAGGGCGATCCGTTGTGGACGATCGCGATGCGCGAGCCGCCCTTCTCCGGCGGGCGCATCTTCGAGACCAGATGCAACAGGAACAGCAACTGCCCGTCGGACTTGCGCGGGAGGCCGGGGCCGAACCGTCCGTCGAAGCCACGCTCCGCATGCTCGGTGCGAACGGGGGACTCGACCTTGCTCCAGTCGACGCCGAACGGTGGATTGGCGATGCCGTAGTGAAAGCGCTCGCCGGCATGGCCATCGTCGGAGAGGCTGTTGCCGAATTTGATGTGCGACGCGTCCTGGCCCTTGACGAGCATGTCCGCGAGGCAGATCGCGTAGGACTCCTCGTTGAGCTCCTGGCCGAAGAGGTCGACCTGTGCACTCGGGTTCAGCGCCTTGATGTGCGCTTCGGCCTCGGAGAGCATCCCGCCGGTTCCGCACGCGCAGTCGAACACGGTGCGGATGACGCCCGGGTCGGAGAGCGCGTCCTCATCGCCGTCGACAAGGAGGTTGACCATCAGGCGGACCACCTCGCGCGGCGTGAAGTGCTCGCCGGCCGTCTCGTTCGACGCTTCGGCGAACTTGCGGATGAGCTCCTCGAACAGGTAGCCCATCTCGAGGTTGGAGACCTTGTCCGGATGCAGGTCGACGTCGCGAGTGCGAGCAATGACCTGGTAGAGCAGCCCGCCGCGCTCGAGCTTGTCGATCTGGCGGTCGAAGTCGAACTTGTCGACCACCTCCCGTGCGAGCGACGAGAAGCCAGCGAGATATGCGCGCAGGTTGATCGCGAGCCGCGGCGCGTCGCCGAGGAGCTGGCCCAGGTTCAGCGGGGAGTCGTTGTAGAACTGTTGCTTGGCGACACGGATCAATGCGAGCTCGCGGTTCTCGATGCCTTGTGCGCGAAGCTCCTCTGACCGCGCAACCACCCGCGCCTTCGTGGGCTCGAGCGTCTGGTCGAGCCGCCGGATTACGACCAGCGGGAGGATGACCTTGCCGTAGTCCGCCTGCTTATAGTCGCCGCGCAGCAGCTCGGCGATGCTCCACACAAGGTTGGCGTGACTCTTGACATCGGTCATGACATGTCTCCGAAATGCACGGGGACATTGTGCTCATCCCGCACCGCTTTCGGTCGTGCATCTACAGGGCGTCGCCGGACCGAGGCCGTAGAGACGACCGCAGCTTGTTCCTCGGCTCGCGCTCGTCGCCAGGTCGACGCGAGCGTCGCCGCGCTGATCCGATCGCCGCGCTGCCGTTACGTCGAGGTGCTGCGGGCCGCGCACAAGCCCCGTAAGCGAGAGCGGCTCGTAGGTGCTCGGCCCAGTCTCCAGATCACGCGAGCCCCAGGAACGACGAAAGCCCCGGGAACGACGAAAGCCCCGGGAATGCCGGGGCTTTCAGTAGTACCGCTACGGGGATTCGAACCCCGGTTTCCGCCGTGAGAGGGCGGCGTCCTAGTCCCCTGGACGATAGCGGCAAGGGGTCTTGCGCGAGAGCCATCTTAGCAATGGATCTCAGTGCGGCTGAGAGGACTCGAACCTCCACGGGCGTAAAGCCCACTGGCACCTGAAGCCAGCGTGTATACCAATTTCACCACAGCCGCGAGCTGGGATCGGGAAGGATAGCGAGCCGTCGGGCGGCGCTGGGAAATTGTGGTTCGAACCGGGCTGGGCCGGGCATAGACTGCGCCGACGCACCAGACTGCTGACCGTTGAGGCCCTCCGTGTTCGTTCGCTCGTTATTGCTCTTGATGGTCGTGTTTCCCGCTGCGGCGGAGGCGCGTTCGCGGCCGGCTGACCTGGCGGTGGAGCGCGTGGCCGCGACGGCCTCCGGAGAGGTGCGCTTCGCGGTCGTCAACCGGGGCGATACGCGGAGTCGCGGGACGACCGTGCGCGTGGAGCTCGCCGGTGTGACGGCGACGGTGCGTCAGGGCGCGCTGCGGGCACGCGGGCGTGCGCGGCACGTGGTGCGGATCGCCTCGCCGCGGCCGGGCACGTGGAAGGCGCGGGTGTGCGTGCGCCCGCGCGGCGAGCGCACGCGGGGGAACGACTGCGCGGCGGCGACGCGGCGCGTGACGGTCCCGACTCCGGCGTTCGGCGCGCCGGCCCCGTCGAACGCCGGTGAGCTGATCCGGTCCGCGGCGCCGGCGTCCGGCACGGGGGACCAGCCGACGACGAGCGCGTCGCCGGAGCCGACCGTGTGGCCGGCGCCGGACGACACCTCGCCAGCCGTCACGGCCACGCCGACCGTGACCCCGGCGGCCACCGCCACCACGACGCCCACGGCCACGGCGAGCGCTACCACGACGCCCACGGCCACGGCGAGCGCTACCGCGACGGCAACGGCAACGCCCACCGCGACCGCGACGGCAACCGCCACCCCGATCTCCAGTCCCGTCGCGTCCCCCTCCCCCAGCGCACCGGGCGACGTCGCCACGAACTACCAGCAGAACCCCAGCCACGACGGGAACGTGTCTGGCACCGCACCCACGCCGCCGCTCGCGACCGCGTGGACGAAGCCGCTGGACTCGTACCCAAGCGCGCCCGTCATCGCCGACGGGCGGGTGTTCGTGGTGACGATCTACGGCGTCCTGCACGCGTTGGACCTGCGTAACGGAGCGGTCTTGTGGAAGAAGGGGATCGGCACGCGAGGCGGCAAGGTGGCGTACGACCGTGGGCGCGTGTACGCCACGGACGAGTATGGCCTGCTGTACGCGATCGACGCCGCGTCCGGGTTGACGCTGTGGACCGCCACCCTGTCGTCTCCGGTGCCGCACGACGGACGGGTGTACGGCCCGTACGGCCTGGTGTTGGATGGCGCGACCGGCGAGCGACTCAACCCGCCGTCCGTGTCCCCGTCACTGGCCGCCATTCCGGCGGTCGACGGTGACCGGATCTACTACGCCTGCCAGGGGGCGTCCGCGCTGGTCCGCAGCACGAGCGCGTTCGCGTGGAAGACGTACGACGATCTCGACTGTTCGTCCGACAGCCCTCCCGCCGTGCTGCATGCGGGCCGGCTGTACGCGACGCAGGCGCGCGGGACCTCGAACGTGGCGACGGTCTATGACGCGGCAACTGGCGCGGGCGTCGGGACGTTCGCGCCCAAGTCCACGCCCGCGTTCGCCGGCAACACGGGGCTGTTCGTCGAGAACGGCGTGCTGCAGGCGCGCGACGCCACGACCTACGCGGCCCGCTGGTCGTTCACGGGCGGAGCGGACAATGTCTTCCAGACCCCTGCGCTGATCGCCGGCAACGACGTCTACTACGCGGACGCCGAACGGGTCCACGTGCTGGACCTGAACACCGGCGCGGCGCGGTCGAGCATCAGCACGCCGGACCGGGTGATGAAGGGCATGGCGATCGCCCAGGGCACGCTGGTCCTGTCGACGGGCAGCGGGGTCACCGCGATCCGTGGCGTCTCCGCGCCCACCCAGCCCGGCCCCGCCGACTCCACGCCCGCGCCAGTCGACCTCGGCCCGCCGGCTCCGCTTCCCGGCGCGTCCACGCACGCGCACGTGAACGCGGCCCACACGGCGGCGATCAACCTTAGCGACCCCGCGCCGCCGCTCAAGCGCCGCTGGCGGGTCTGGATCGACGCGCGCCAGGCGATCGTCGCCGACGGCCGGGTGTTCGCCATCGGCCCGATCGCCGCGCGCCTGAACCCGACGACCGGCGCGACGCTGTGGACGTACCCGGGCAAGGTCAAGCACGCCGCCTATGACCGTGGTCGCCTGTTCGTCACCACCGAGGAGGAGGGTCTTGTCGCGCTCGACCCGGAGACGGGCGCGAAGCTGTGGAGCGTCAACCGTGGCACGGGAGCGCCTGTCGCCGCCGACGGTGAGCTCTACCAGGGCGGCAGCTACAGCGTCACCCGGATCGACCCGGCGACGGGTGCCGAGGTCTGGCGCTACCTGGGCGACTCGATGTACGGCAGCACCAACCGCCGGACGGTCTCGCTGGACGGTCCGTATGTCTATCCGGGCGGGATCTGCGCGACGCTGTCTCGTGCCACCGGCCAGCCGGTCAAGACGCTGCGGGGCTGCCCCGCCAGCGAGCATCCATTCGCGCCTGTGAGCGGCGGTCACATGTTCGAGTCGGGCTTTGGCCAGGCCGGCGTGCACGACTTCGACGTCGAGCGCGGGGTCCTCGTCAACCGCGTCGGGTCGATCGCCCCGCCGGCGGTGATCGGCAACCTGCTCGTCACCTCGCTCGTCGGCGGGCTCAACGCTTATGAGTTCCCGAGCTGGACGCCGCGCTGGAAGTACCGCGAGCGCGGTGAGGACACGATCGCGGTCCCGCCGCTGATCGTCGGCCGCCACGTCTACTTCTCGACCTCGATGGGCGAACTGCGCGGCCTCGACGTGCAGACCGGCCAACAGGTCTGGAGCGACTCGCTCGGCGAGAACCTGACGCACTACTCCACGCAGGTGGGCGTGTCGATGGGCGTTGGCGACGGGCTGCTGATCGTCCCGACAGGCTCGCGGCTGACGGCCTACGAGAGCGCCGCGTGAGAACGAACCAAAGCTCTCATGGATTCGGCGATTAAGAAGATTTAGCTCGCTCTTGCGATTTCATGGCGACAATGTCTTTCGCAAGGCCCTGACCACGCCCGTCCACCGGAGGTTTGCCCGTGGCCATCGCCGCCCCTCGACCGCAGCAAACTGAAGCGCCGACACAAGAGACCGGCACCCTGCCGCGTCTCGAGGAGCAGGAACGGAGACGGGTGTCTCTGACCCTGCCGCGCATCGCCCCCGGCCGCTACTTGGCCATGGAGGACGGCGAGGACATCCTGCTGTTCCTGCTGGCGATGGACAACATGCACATCGGGCGGAGCCCCGGGGCCGACATCGTGCTCGACGATTCATCGGTGTCCCGCCGGCATGCGCTCGTGACCAAGCGCGGGGAGGGCACGGTGATCCTCGATGACCGCAGCCTCAACGGCGTGCAGGTCAATGGCGTACGCGTCAGCGAGGCCGAGCTCAAGGACGGCGACGTCGTCCTGGTCGGTCACGTGACCCTGCGCTACATCGAACGCTCATAATCGCCGAAGGTTCGAACCCCCTCGAACCAGACGGTCGGGGGGTTCGGACCGGAGCGTCCATTTCCGGGTCTAGACTCGCTCTTCGTGGCTCACCGCGAGGATCACACCCGGGTCGTCCTTCTCTCTCTGTTGCTCGCGGGGATGGCGTTTGCGTTGTCGCAGACGGTCGTCTCCCCCGCGCTGCCGGAGATCCAGCGCGAGTTCGGCGCGACGCCGACCTCGGCCGCGTGGATCCTCACGGGCTACCTGCTGGCGGCGGCGGTTGCCACGCCGATCGTCGGCAAGCTCGGCGACCTCTTCGGCCGTGGCCGGGTGCTCACCGTCGTGCTGCTGCTGTTCGCGGTCGGCAGCGCGGTCTGCGCGCTCGCGCCGTCGCTGGGCGTGCTGGTGCTCGGCCGGATCATTCAGGGCGTGGGCGGCGGGATCTTCCCGCTCGCGTTCGGGATCATCCGCGAGACCTTTCCGCCTGAGCGGGTCGCGACCGCGATCGGCGGGATCAGCGCGACGTTCGGCATCGGCGGTGGCGTCGGGCTCGTGATCGCGGGCCTGATCGTCGAGGCACTCGACGCGTCGTGGCTGTTCTGGCTCGGTCTGATGGCGCTGCCCGCCGCGTTCGCGATCCACCGCTACGTCCCGCGGGAGGAAACGCGCAAGGACGCGAGGATCGACTGGATCGGAGCCGGGCTGCTCTCGGTGGCTCTGGCCAGCCTCCTCTACGGGCTCAGCAAGGCCACCGGCTGGGGCTGGGGCGATCCGCGCGTGCTCGGCCTGATCCTCGGTGGCCTCGGCGTCGCCGCGTTCTGGGTCTGGGTGGAGACGAAGATCGACCAGCCGCTGGTGGACATGCGCGTGCTCAAGCGCCGGCCCGTGCTGCTGACCAACGTCGCCGCGGTGCTGATCGGCTTCAGCATGTTCGCCTCGTTCCTGATCATCCCGCAGCTCGCGCAGACGCCTGAGCAGCACGGCTACGGCTTCGGCGCCTCCGTCACCGGCGCGGGCCTGCTGATGCTGCCGAGCACGCTCGTGATGCTCGTCGCCGGCCCGTGGGCGGGTCGGCTGGCGGTCCGCAGCTCGCGCTTCCCGCTGATCATCGGCACGGGCCTGGGCGCGGTCGCGTTCGGCTTCTACGCGCTCTTCCACAGCTCCGAGTGGGAGATCCTCGCCGGCGGCGCGGTGATGGGCATGGGCATCGGCTTCGCGTTCTCCGCGATGGCCAACCTCGTCGTGGAGTCGGTTCCGCGCGAGGAGGTCGGCGTCGCCACCGGCATCAACACGATCATGCGCTCGCTCGGCGGCGCGCTCGGCGCGCAGCTCGTCGCGACGCTGCTGACGAGCAAGACGCTCCCGAACTCGGCAATCCCCGCCGAGGCCGCGTTCACGGACGCGTTTGCCGTCGCCGCGGTCGCCTCGCTGCTGGCCATGGGCGCCGCGCTCGCGATCCCTGTGATCCGCCGCCCGGCCCCGCAGCCGGTCGCGGCTGCGGCGCCCGCAACCTCCTAGCACTAGATCTTCGCTCATCGGGTACTCACCCGGTGACAATCAGGCTCGTGGAGGGGAACCGGGGATGCGCTGGATCGTCGGACTCGTCGGACTTTGGCTCATGTTCGGGGCAGCCCCCGCGTTCGCGGACTCGCTGACGGTCAACGACGAGGACCGCTGGTCGGGCAGCGGATCGTGGCCGCGCTCCGCGGTCGTCGACACCGCCGCCGGGGACCTCGTGACGATGACCGAGGAGCCCGGACGGATCACGATCACCGGGGACCGCCGGCCGGAGTACGAGAGCTACGCGGTGAGCTTCGAAGGCCCCGGCGTCGCGGGACGGCTGGAGCGCGGCGTCTACCCCGACGCGCAGCCGAGCTCCCAGCGCCAGAAGGACCATCCCGGGATGACCTTCGCCGCGAGCTACTACTACGAGGGCTGGACCTGCAAGCGGCCGCGCGCGAGCTTCGAGGTGCTGGACATCGCCCGCGACCTCACGGACAAGATCACGCGCGTGTGGATCGTGTGGGAGTGGCACTGCGAGGGCGAGATGGGCTCGTTCTTCGGCGAGGTGCGCGTGGGGATGCCCGAATCGACGGGTCCCCGGACGGCGCCGGCGCAGGTGCGGTTCCCGGCGGCCGAGCGCGGCGGGCAGAGCATCAAGGTGCCGGTCGAGGTCCGCGGCGACGCGCCGATCACCGACGCGCGGATCGTCGGCGAGGACTTCGAGGTCGTGAGCGACACGTGCGAGAGCGCGCCGACCTGCGAGGTCCAGGTCCGGGCCGTTCCGGGCACGGCGGGCACCCGCACGGCGACGCTGCGCGTGACGGACGCCGGCGGCAAGCACACCGACGTGCCGCTCGAGGTCTTCGCCTACGGCGGGACGACCGGCTACACGATGGTCTCCGACCCCGGTGAGTGGGTCGGCGACGGCAAGACGTGGACCTACGGGCCGGAGGCCGAGTACAACGTCGGCGGCACGCGCGAGCGGCTGTTCGGTGGCGTCGACGGGCCGGACAACGAGTACTGGACCTTCGAGTTCACCCCGCGGGACGGCGACGTGCTCACGCCCGGCACGACCTACCGGGCCACGAGCGGCTCCGGCACGGGCCCGTTGATCGATCTCTACGGGATGGGCCGGGCGTGCGGGCTGTGGCGCGGGTCGTTCACCGTGCACGAGCTCGAGTTCGACGGGCACGACCTCGAGCGCGCGCGGATCAGCTACGAGATGGACTGCGCCATCGACCCGGGCGCGTTCGTGCGCGGGACCTTCTCCTGGCACGCCGGTGACACCACCACCCCGCCGCGCTGGACGGTCCCGTCGTGGCCCGCGGTCGCGCCCGCGCCGTTGCCCGCCCGGACCGCGAGCGTGACCTTCACGCACGAGGCCGCGATGCGTCCGACGTGGGACGCGCAGGCCGGCGACGACATCACGCTCGACATGAGCGGCGGCGGGCTGAAGGTGCACGCGAACCGCGGGTCGTACGGGCAGCCGATCTCGCTGTGGTTCTACACGCCGCCGACCTCGCGCGGCGTGAAGCCCGGCGTGTATCCGACCACGCGGCGCTCGAACGACATGGAGCGCGAGCCCGGCGACGCGGGGCTGGACGTCGAGGTCGACGGCATGAACATGGTCGGCACCGGCAGCTTCGAGGTGCGCGAGTTCGAGCTGGTCGACGGCGTCGTGACGCGCGCGTGGATCCTGTTCGAGGCCAGCGAGGGCGACCGCACGCATTCCGGCGAGGTGCGGATCGGGATGCCCGCGGCGGACGGTCCGCGCAGCGCGCCGACGACGCTGCGCTACGGCGCGGTCGAGGTGGGCGAGCCGGGCGTCGCGGCGCCGGTCGCGTTCTGGCCCAAGGACGGCGCGAAGATCACCGACGTGCGCGTGGTCGGCGAGCACGCGGCGGACGCGCGGGTGCGGGTCGATCACTGCACGGACGCGCCGGTCGTCGCCGGCGAGGCGTGCAGCGTGTGGGTGCGCTTCACCCCGAGCGCCGCGGGTGTGCGGCGGGCGACGCTGCGCGCGACGGACGCCGCCGGCCGCACGACCGACGTGCCGCTGGAGATCTTCGCCCGCGGCGGCGACACCTCGTACACCGTCACCAGCACGATGCGCCCGGAGCGCGAAGGCCTGTCGCCGATCCTGCCGCCGATGACGCTCAACTACGACACGAAGGCCGACTACGGGATCGGCGGCGATGCCTCGCGCCTGCGGATCATCTTCCTGGCGAACCTCAACAACATGTGGACCATGAACTTCCTGGCGCCGCCGGGCGAGACGCTCCAGGTCGGCCGGTACACGGACGCGCGCTGGTACAGCGACCGCGGCGACCGGCCGGGGATGAGCGTGAGCATCGGCGTGGACTGCCAGCACCTGACGGGCGAGTTCACCGTGCACGAGCTCGAGCGCGTGAACCGGATCGTGACGAAGGCCAAGGTGTCGTTCGAGATCTTCTGCCCGGAGTTCACGGGCTCGCTGCGCGGGACGCTCGCGTGGCGTGCGGGAGACGCGACGCCGGTCGCGCCGTGGATGGTGGCGACGGGCGGACCGGTGGTGACGCCGACGCCGACAGTGACGGCCACGCCCACCGCGACGGCGACGGCGACCGCCACGGCAACGCCGACGGTCACGGCCACCGCAACCGCCACGACAACGCCAACGGCGACCGCCACGGCGACCGCGGTGCCTACGAGCA
Organism: Solirubrobacter phytolaccae; assembly: GCF_027587195.1. Taxonomy (GTDB): domain Bacteria; phylum Actinomycetota; class Thermoleophilia; order Solirubrobacterales; family Solirubrobacteraceae; genus Solirubrobacter; species Solirubrobacter phytolaccae. The sequence continues at coordinate 73,217 of NZ_JAPDDP010000025.1, forward strand.
CGGCGACGGCGACGCCGGTGAGCACCGCGACGGCAACGCCAGTGGCCACGACGACGCCGGCCGCGACCGCGACGCCGACGAGCACCGCGACGACCACGCCGGTCCCCACGACGACCGCGACGCCCTACGCGACGCCCGGCGCGACGACGACGCCGGTCGCCACGACGACCTTCGCGCCGCCCGGCGAGTCCGTCACGCCGGTACCGACGGCCACGCCCGAGCCGACGGCGATCCCGACGACGACGCCGGACCCGGCCGCCACGCCGTTCGGCACCTTCGCGCCGGCGCCATTCGCCGCGCCGTCGCCGAGCGAGCTGCGGGCCGCGGTGAAGGCGGCGATGAAGCCGTGCGTCACCCGGGCTCGCTCGCTCGCCCGCAGCGCCTCCCCCGCCCGACGTCGGGCGGCGGCGGCCCGGCTCACCAAGGCGGTCAAGACGTGCCGCGCGGAGGTTGTCGCGCTGCCCGACTCGTCCGCCCGGACGGCCGCGCTCGCGACACTCAAGCGACACGCGAACGCCGCAAGGACGTTGCGCGCCAAGCGGGCCGGCGCGGCCGCCGTCCGTCGCGCGCAGAAGGCGCTCAGGTCAGGCTGAGCTCGACCGCTCGCTGGGCGTGAAGGCGCGTCGTGTCGTAGATCGGCACGGGCGCGTCCTCCGCGCTGACGAGCAGGTCGATCTCGGTGCAGCCGAGCAGGATGCCCTGCGCGCCGCGGTCCGCCAGGTCGGCCATGATCCGGCGGTACTTCTCGCGCGAGAGGTCGCTGACGACCCCGCGGCACAGCTCGTCGTAGATCACGTCGTGGACGATCTTGCGGTCGTCCGCGTGCGGGGTGATGACCTCTAGGCCGTGGTCGGTGCGCAGCCGGCCGGTGTAGAAGTCCTGCTCCATCGTGTATGCGGTCGCGAGCAGGCCGACACGCTCCAGGCCGTCGGCGCGCACGGCCGCCGCGGTGGTGTCGGCGATGTGCACGAACGGGATCGAGATCGCCAGCTCGATCTCCGCCGCGATCTTGTGCATCGTGTTCGTGCACAGGACGAGCAGCTCCGCGCCCGCGGCCTCGAGGTGCTGCGCCTCGCGGGCGAGTCGCTCGCCCGCCTCCGACCAGCGGTCCTCGCGCTGGAGCGCCTCGATCTCGGCGAAGTCGACCGACCGCACGACGCAGTCGGCGGAGTGCAGCCCGCCGAGCCGCTCGGCCACCAGCTCGTTGACGATCCGGTAGTACTCGATCGTCGACTCCCAGCTCATCCCGCCGAGCAGCCCGATGCGCTTCATCGGCCGACCGCCGGGAACACGGACCGCACGGCCGGCGGCGCGACCCGCACGCGCGCGTCGACCACCGGCGCGCCCTCCGCGGACACCATCACCGGGTTCAGGTCGAGCTCGGCGATCGCCGGAAACGCGTCCGCGAGCGCGCCGACGCGCACCGCGATGTCGGCGAGCGCGTCGACGTCCGCGTCGACGCGGCAAAGCAGAGCAAGCGAGCGCAGCTGCGAGATCATGTCGAGCGCATCCTCGCGGGCCAGCGGCGCGAGCCGCACCTGCACGTCGCCGAGCACCTCGGCGGTGCCGCCGCCGGCGCCGCACGCCACCACGGGCCCGAACCGCTCGTCGGCGAGCACGCCCACGAGCATCTCCACCCCCGGGTCGGCCATCCGCTGGACGAGGAAGTCACCGACGGACATGCCGGCGCCCTCGAGCTTGGCCGTGATCTCTTGCGCCGCGCGCTTGACCGCGGTCGGCCCGGAGAGCCCGAGCCGTACCGCGCCCGCCTGCGCCTTGTGCACGACCCCGGGCGCGACGCCCTTGAGCGCGACGTCCCCGCCGAGCTCGGCCGCCGCCTTGGCCGCCGCGGCGGGCGAGCTCACGCGCCGTTGCTCGACCAGCGCGATCCCGTACGCGGCGAGCAGCGCCTCGACCTCGTCCGGCCGCAGCCACCCGCCACCACGCGCGAGGGCACCGGCGAGGATCGCGGCGGCCGCATCCGCGTCGACGTCGTCGAGCGCCGGCGGCTCGGGCGCGGGCGCGGCCCGCCAGCGCGCGTAGGCAGCGGCGCGACCGAGCGCGTGCGCGGCCCGCTCGGGCGCGCGGAACGTGGGGATTTTGCGCCCCACCCGCTCCACTTCTTCAATTGGAGACGGGATGGCCGGACGTCCCTGCCGGTGCCGGGTGAACTCGGCGGCCTTGGCCGCGGCGTGTGCGGCCGCGTCACGGGCCAGCTCGGCCGCGCGGGCGCCGAGCGTCGGCTCCGGCGAGGTGTCCGCCGCGCGGCGGCCCGTCGCGCCGCGGCGCAGGACGACCGGCAGGTTGCCCGGGGTCATGAAGACGGTGAGCAGCGGGACGTCCAGCTCGAGCCCGGCCAGGCACGAGGCGACGTCGTCCGCGCGGGTCGCGATGTGCTCGACGAAGATGGCGATCACGGCGTCGACGCCCGGGTCGGCGGCAACCGACTCGGCCACGGCGGCGAACTGCTCGGGCGTCTCGGAGGCGACCAGCTGCACAGGGCCCGCGACGACGGCGCCCGCAGCGAGCCGCTCACGCAGCGCCGACTGGGTCTCGTCGGTCAGCGTCGCCACTTCCAGCTTCGCGTCCGCGCAGGCGTCGGCGCAGATCACCAGCGGCCCGCGCGCGTTGGCGATGATCGCCACGCCGCTCCCCGTCGGCAGCGGCTGCTCGCTCAGGACCGCGGCGGCGTCCAGCAGGTCGTCCAACCCGTCGCAACGGATCACCCCGGCGCTCGCGAAGAGCGCGTCCACCGTCGAGTCCGACGCCGCGATCAGCGCGCCCGTATGCGACGACGCCGCCCGCGCGCCCGCGCCCGTCCTTCCCGCCTTGACCGCGAGCACAGGCTTCGCGCGCGCCAGGTGCCGCGCGACCCGGCCGAACTTCAGGGGGTTGCCGAACGACTCCAGATAGAGCGCGACGACCTGCGTCGCCGGGTCCTGCTCCCAGTACTGCATGAAGTCGTTCGACGACAGGTCCGCCTTGTCGCCCAAGGACACGAACGCGCTCAGGCCGATGCCCCGCCGCGACGCGCCGTCGATCGCCGCCGCGCCGAACGCCCCGCTCTGCGACACGAAGCCGATCGTCCCCGCGGGCACGTCGGCGCGCGCGAACGTCGCCGTCAACGACACGTCCGGCGCCGTGTTCACGACGCCCATGCAGTTCGGGCCGACCAGCCGCATCCCGCTGGACCGGCAGATCTCGAGCAGCTCCGCCAGCCGCGCCGCGCCCTCCGCCCCGGCCTCCGCGAACCCCGCCGTGATCACGACCATCGCGGACACGCCCGCCGCCGCGCATTCCCGCGCGACGCCCGGCACCGCCGAAGCCGGCACCGCCACGATCGCCAGGTCCACCCCGGCCTTCACCCGCGGCACCGCGCGCCGTGAGCCGACGAACTCCGCGTTCGGGTTCACCGGCAGCAGCTCGCCGCGGAAGTCGTTGCCGAGGATGTGCCGGAAGGCCGCGCCGCCGAAGGAGTCCGGCCGCCGCGAAGCACCCACGACCGCCACCGACCGCGGCCGCAGCACGCGCTCGACCGCCGCCACCGCCGCCATCCGGTCGCGATCCTCGAAGCGTCGCCGCGCGTCCGGCCCGAGCTCGGTCGGGAACACGACCTCGATCCCGTCCGGCGAGGCGCGCACCTCGACCGGGAAGCCCGACTCGCGGAACACGCTGATCATGCGCCGGTTCTCGGGCAGCACGGTCGCCGTGAACGTCGTCACGCCGCGTGCCGAAGCCACCTGCGCCAGGTGCGCGAGCAGCACCGTCGCGAGCCCGCGCCCCTGCATCTCGTCGGCGACCGCGAACGCCACCTCCGCGCGGTCGGGCCGCTCGAGCTCGAACACGGCGTGCGCGACCACGCGCTCCTCGGCGCCCGTCGTGACGATCAGCCCGTAGCCCTCGGGCCGGTCGCCCGCCGCGGCGCGCTCGGCCGCCTTGTCCAGGTTCACCCCGAGCGAGAAGAACCGCAGCCAGCGCGAGTTGTCGCTGAGCCCGGACAGGAACGTCTTCAGCGCCGGCGCGTCACCGGGCACGACGGGCCGCACGTGCGCCGTCGAGCCGTCGCGCAGCGCGATGTGCACATCCGCGGCGACGGGCGACGCGCTCACGTGACCCCGAGCGCGTCCAGGAGCGAGTCACCCCCGAAGCGGACCGGATCGGCGGCCGGGAGCCCGGTCTCGGCGCTCACCCGCTCCAGCTCGGCGCGGGCGGCGTCGTCGTCGAGCCCGCGTGTGTTGACCGCGATCGCCTTCACCTTCGCGGGATGGTCTACCCAGGAAGTGGCGGCTTCGTAGATGGAGATGAGCTCGGGGAGCGGGCGGATCGGCACGCCCGGGTAGTCGTCGATGTCCACGGAGCCCGCCCGGTGGCACAGGACCAGCACGTCCGGCTTAGAGCCGTGCAGCAGCCCCAACGTTACGCCGGAGTAGGCCGGATGCCCCAGCGCGCCCTGACCTTCGACGAACAGCAGCGGCGCCCGCGAAGCCCCCTCGTGCACGAGGCGGGAAGCCGCGCCCGCCACGAAGTCGGAGATCACGTGATCGACGGCGATGCCCCAGCCCGTGATGGCGATCCCGGTCTGCCCGGTGGCCACGAACGCGGACTCCAACCCCCGCGCACGCGCCGCCGCGTCCAGCTCCAGCGTCACCGACATCTTCCCGATCGCGCAGTCCGAGCCGACCGTGTGCACGACGGTCACGTCCGGTCGCTCGGCCGGCGGCACGCTCAACCCGGCCGGTGCCGCGCGCAGGTCCCGCAGCTCCACGCCCGACGCCGCCGCCGCGGCCGCCAGCTCCTCGTCCTCGGCCAGGACCGTGTGCAGCCCGGCCTCCACGCTCAGCCCGGCCTGGATCGCCTCCAGCACCGCCGCCCGCCACTCCTCCGTCAACGCGCCCCCGAACGGCGCCACGCCGATCACGAGCACGTTGGCGCCGAGCGCCGCGGCCTCCGCGATGTCGCGCACGATCGGCACGGCCCGCCGCGCGTACGGCACCACATCCGAGGCGACTGACCCCGCCGACGCGTCGTCGACCACGCACACGATCTCGCGCTCGCCGTAGCGCAGGATGCCGTGGGCGGTCTTGGCGTGCGAGTCGGCGAACTGGCCGCCGGTGAACAGCGCGAGTCGGTCGGTCATCGCTGCAGCTCCACTCCCAGTCCGGGCTTGTCGGAAAGCACGAGCCGCCCGTCCAGCAGGCCCAGCCCGGTGAACGGCCGTGACGAGATGAGCAGGTGCCCGTCCAGGTCGATGTAGTCGACGAGCGACCCGAGCTGCGCGGCCTGCGCGATCCCCAGCTCGGACTCGATCATGCACCCCAGCATGACCTGGAGTCCTAGCGCACGCGCCGCGTGGATCATCCGCAGCGCCTCGCGGATCCCGCCGCACTTGGACAGCTTGATGACGATCCCGTCGGCGTAGGTGGCGATCTTCGCGACCGACGCGAGGTCCTTGCAGCCCTCGTCGATCAGCACCGGGAGCCGGTCCGCGAGCTCCCGATAGGCGAGGAAGGCATCGATGTCCTCGGCGGGGAACGGCTGCTCGACGAACTCGACGCCCAACTGCACCAGCTCGGGCGTCAGGTCGCGCGCGGTGTCGAGGTCCCAGCCCTCGTTGCCGTCGATCCGCAGCCGAGCCGTCGTCACGTCCCTGACCGCCCGCAGGCGCTCGACGTCACCCGGCCCGCCGACCTTGATCTTGAGCACTTCATAGCCCGTCGCGCGGCGCGTGCGGTCGGCGGTGCCCTCGACCGAGTCGATCCCGATCGTGTACGAGGTCGGGGGCGTCATCCGCGCCGCGCCGAGCAGCCGCCAGACGGGCTGGCGCACCCGCTTGCCGACCCAGTCGTGGACGAGCCCGTCGAGCGCCATCTTGGCTCCCTGCGGGCCGTCCCAGGCCGCGAGCCGCTGGGCGATCGGCTCCCCGGCGAACAGGTCGTCGCCGAGCAACGCGGCGCCGTCGGCCTCGATCGCGGCGATCATCAGCTCGGGGGTCTCGCCCCAGTAGTCGACCGGGGCTCCCTCCCCTCGCGCGACGATCCCGTCGTGGGTGAGCTCGGCGACGACGACGGTCTCCTCGTCGGCGGCGCCGCGAGCGATCTGGAAGGTCTCACGCAGAGAAAGTACGTGCGGGGTGGCGCGCATCGGCGTATGCTCGCAGGAGACTCATGTCAGGGACTACAACGCTTGAGCTGCCTCGGGGGGCAAGCTCAGCCGGGATCGCCCGGCTCCTCATGACCGCGCACGGCGCGGATCTGCCCTCCGAACGACTCAAGTCCGCGAACCTGATCGTGTCCGAGCTGGTCTCGAACGCGTGCCGGCACGGCGCCGGCCGGATCGAGCTGACCATCCACTCCGACGCGGACGGCGTGCGCGCCGAGGTCTTCGACGAGGGCACGGGCGCCAAGATCGTCCAGCCGGACCCGCGTCCGGCCCGCGGCGGCTGGGGCCTGCACTTCGTCGACCAGCTCTCGGACTCGTGGGGCGTCGCCGACGGCACCTCACGCGTCTGGTTCCGCGTGGCCTAAGGGCCGGTGACGGACAGCGCCCGCAGGACGCGGGAGCGCTGCGACGCGTTGCCGCCCGAGACGACGAGCCAGCCCGGGCCTTCGCGGCGCACGCGGAGCCCGTCCGTGGACGGCAGCGGCGGCGCCGGCGCGCTGAGGTCACGCGGGTTGAGCAGGACGGCGGCGCGCACCGTGCCGCTGCCGACCTTGAACGACGTGCTGGCGCAGCTCAGGTAGGACGGGGTGACGACGTCGAGCGTCGCGAACTGCTCGAGGAGCCGCGCGCGACGCGGCCGGAGGTCCGAGCCGGCCTTGGCGCGGATCGCGCAGCGGCTGCGCGGCGGGTCGGCGGAGTCCACACGGCGCGCCGGGAGCGGGGCGTTCGCGGCGCTCGCGCGCGGGGCGAGCTCCTGCCCGGCGACGTCGTGCAGCGTGAACGTGGGCGGCTGGCCGTCCACGTCCCAGGTGGCGACGCGCCAGCCCGCCGGGATCTCGGGGTCGCGTGAAGGGGTGAACGTGCGGTTGTCGCTCAGCCGGATCTGGCGCACGGAGCGGTCCACGATCGCGTAGCCCATCCCGGGCGTGCCGTGCATCCCGCCCGCGGCGATCAGGTTGGTGCCGGGCGGGCCGGACCGGTGGCACTGGCGCCCGCCCGTGATGATCCCGGCCGCGTTGATGAGGATGCCGACGCACCAGCCCGTGTGGCCGGCGGTGAGGTCCGGCGTGAGCGTGAGATCGAACTCGGGCACGGGCGTGGGCACCGGCGACTGCGGCGCCGGGCCGGGCGCGCCGCCGGGCCCGGGGTTCGCGCGCGGCGTCCGGAACGGGTCCGGGGTCGGGTCCGCGGGCACGGCGGGCGTCGCGGTCGGCGTCGGGGAAGGCGTCGGCGTGGGTGTCGCGCGCTGGCCCGGCGGTGGCGGGTCCTCGCCGCCCAGCGTGAGCGCGGCGGCGGCGACGCCCGCGCCGAACAGCACGACGGCGACGGCGACCAGGGCGAGCACGCGCGACCGTGGACGGGGCAGCGTGCCGCCCGCCGCGACGAAGAGCTGCTCGCCGAGCACGGCGAACGGGTCGCGCGTGCGCTTGGCGGGCTCGCGACGCGTCAGCCGCGGTGAAGGGCTGACCGGGGGCGGCGCGTCGCCGTACTCGTCCTCCGCGAGCACGCGCCGGAAGACCGCGATGCGCTGGGACTCGGGCAGCGAGGCGAGCGTGGCGGCGAGGTCCTCGCGGCTGCGCTCGCCGACCATCCGCAACGCCTCGTCGTCGAGCGCGATCGGCTCCAGGCCGACCCGCGCGCGGGCGGCGTCGGACACCTGGCCGCGGCGCTCGGCGTCCCCGGCGACGTTGCGGGCGATGCCGAGCAGCCACGCGACAGCCGGCCCCTTGCGCGGCTCGTAGCGGGAGCGGTGCTCGTACGCGCGCGCGAACGTCTCCGCGACCAGGTCGAACGTCACCTCCGGGCGGCGCGAGCGGCGTCCCAGGTACGCCGCGACCGTGATCACGTGGCGTCCGTAGAACTCGGCGAAGGCCTCCGCGTCGTAGCCCCGGAGCAGCTCTGCGTCCGTGCGCATGCTCTTAGTGTTACGAGGCGGTCGCGCTGCGCGTGACGGTCCGGCCGATCGGGACGCACATCGGCGTGCCGGTCACAGGGTCCGGGATCACGCGTGAGTCAAGGCCGAAGACCTGCTTGACGAGCACTTCGTCGACGATCTCATCTGGCGCGCCGGCGGCATAGACCTCGCCGCGTTTGAGGGCCACCAGGTGGTGCGCGTACCGACACGCGTGGTTGAGGTCGTGGAGCACGATGCCGATCGTCCGGCCCTGCTCGTTGAGGTCCACGAGCAGGTCGAGTACCTCGAGCTGATGGGCGAGGTCCAGGTAGGTCGTCGGCTCGTCGAGCAGCAGGATCGGTGTGTCCTGGGCGAGCGCCATCGCGATCCATGCGCGTTGCCTTTGGCCGCCACTCAGTCGATCGAGCGGACGGTCCTTCAGGTCATGCACGCCGGTGGCGTTCAGCGCCCAGTCCACGCGGGCCTTGTCCTCGGCGCTGCTGCGCCGGCCGAGCTTCTGGTGCGGGAAGCGGCCGCGGTGGACCAGGTCCTCGACGGTCAGGCCCTCGGGCGGGACCGGCGACTGCGGCAGGAAGCCGAGCCGCTTGGCGACGTCCCGCGTGGGCGTGTGCGCGATCTCCGCTCCGTCGAGCAGGACACTGCCGGCGGTCGGCTTCAGCAGCCGGGCGAACGTCCGGAGCAGCGTGGACTTGCCACACGCGTTCGCGCCGACGATCGCCGTGATCTGGCCTTCCGGCAGCGGGACGTCGACGCCGTTGAGGACGTCCCGCTCCCCGTAGCCCACGCGGAGCTGCCGCGCCTCGATGCTCACGCCGTGCGGCTCCGCCACAGCAGCACGGCCAGGTACGGCGCGCCGATCAGGGACACGATCAGGCCGCTCGGGATCTCGGTCGGGGCGAGCACGGTCCGCCCGACGGTATCCGCTAAGCCGAGCAGAAGGGCGCCGAGGACCATCGCCATCGGGAGCGAGCGGCGGTGGTTGCCGCCCGCGAGCAGCCGCGCGGCGTGCGGCGCGAGCAGGCCGACGAAGGCGATCGCGCCGCAGACCGCGACGGCCGCGGCACCGAGCGCGGCACCGGCGGCGAGCAGCAGCGCCCGCGTCCGGCTCGTGTGGAGGCCGAGGGAGCGCGAGAGGTCGTCGTCGAGCATCAGCACGTCCAGTCGGCGGACGGCGAGGAAGACGAGCGGCAGCAGGATCACCGCGGGCACGAGCAACATCCGGAAGTCCGCCCAGCTGGTCGCGTAGGTCGAGCCGATCAACCACGTGATCGCGGTCGCCGCCGCGGGCTGCGCGTTGAGCAGCATCAGCATCGTCACCGCGCTGCAGGCGGCGGTCACGGCGAGGCCGATCAGCGCGAGCCGCGTGGGGCTCGTGCCGCCCGCGAGCGCGAGCACGGCGGCCATCGCGAGCAGTGCTCCCGCGAAGGACGCGAACGGCAGGACGAGCGTCGGCGCGTCGGGATAGACGAGCAGGACGAGGAACGCACCGACCGAGGCGCCGCCGACCACGCCCGCGAGCTCCGGACCGGCGAAGGGGTTGCGCACGGCGGCTTGGAGCACGGTGCCCGACGCGGCGAGGCAGGCGCCGCCGAGCAGGGCGACAGCCAGCCGCGGCGCGCGGCTCTCGAGCGCGATCTCACCGAGCGGGGAGCCGCTGCCGAAGATCGACTTGACGACTTCGCCGGGGCCGATGTCGATCTCACCGAGGCAGAGGCTGGCGATGATCGCGACAGGCAGCAGCAGCGCCGCGAGGAGCGCGGCGCGTGGCCGCCAGCGCGCGCCGCTCGCGCGCGTGTCGAGCTGCTGCCCGACTTCCCCGCGCAGGCGTTTGGCGACGATCACGAGGACGGGCGCGCCGATCAGCGCGCACACGACGCCGGCGGGCGTCTCCGTGTCCAGGCCCGTGATGACCCGGCCGGCGACGTCGGCCGCGAGCAGGATCGCGGCGCCCCACGGCAGCGCGACGAGCAGTGCCTGGAGGTGGCCTTTCGGACGGGCCGCGCGGGCGAGGCCACCGGCGAGGATGCCGACGAACGCGATCGGCCCGACGAGCCCGACGGCGACCGCGGTCAGGACGGCCGCGAGCGTGACCGACGCGAGCTGCACGAGCCCGGCGCGCTGGCCGAGCGCGCGAGCCGTGTGCTCCCCCAGGACCGCGACGTCGAGCGAGCGCGTCAGCAGCAGCGTGGCGAGCAGCGCGGGGGCGGCGATCAAGGCGCCGGCGGTGAGCGGGCCCCAGCCGTTCTGGAGCAGCGAGCCCGCGCCCCACAGGAACAGGCCGCTCGTCTCGGTCTCCTTCGTGAGCCGGACCGCGGCGGTGCCGGCGGCGAGCGCAAGGCCCACGGCCATGCCGGCGAGGATGAGCCGCACGCCTCCCCCGCCCGCGGCGGCCATCGTGCCGATCAGCGCCGTGCCGACGGCCACGCCCACGAACGCGACGGCGATCGTCGGCGCGCCCGGCGCGAGGGTCGCGTACGCGGCGACGAGCGTGACGGCGAGCGCGCCACCCGCGGTCAGCCCGAGCGTCGCCGGCTCGGCGAGCGGGTTGCGCGTGATCGCCTGCAGGATGATCGCCGCGCCCGCGAGCGCGAAGCCCGCCACGATCCCGGCTGCCGCGCGGGGCAGCCGGATGTCGAGCACGAGCGCGTCATTGAGCGACTCGCCGCGGTTGAACAGCGCGCTCCACACGTCGCCGAGTGGGACGTCGCCCTGGCCCTGCGCGATGTCCAGCAGCCCCGCCAGCATGGCGAGCGCGACGCCGGCCGCCGCGAAGGCGACGACGCGCGCGCTCATGGGCGGCGACGCCGCCGCAGCGTTTCGTCCCGCCGCCGCACGGGAGAGCGAGCCCTCCGGGCGAGTTCTCCCAGCGACGCGAGCCCGCAGGGCGAGTCGTCGCCGGTCACTTCGACAGCGACGCGGCCAGGCGGTCGGCGAACAGCATCGTCGAGCGCGGGCCGCCGAACAGCCACGTGGTGCCGCCGAGCGTCCGCACGTGCTTGGCCTTGACGACCGGCAGGCGCTTGTACGCGGAGGTCTTGGTGATGCTCGCGATCTGGCGCTGGAACTGCGGCGGGTACACGAACGCGAGCCAGCCGTTCAGGCGCGAGAGCGCCTCCAGGCCGACCGTCGCGAAGCCGTAGCGCGCGCTGCCGCTCCAGCCGTCCTTCAGGCCGAGCCGGCGCACCACGTCGGCGGTGGCCGAGTTGGTCGTGAACATCCGGATCGCGGGCGCGCTGGAGGTGCCGCCGGGCGTGGCGATCGCCACCGTCTGCCCGGCCCGGCCGGCGTTCTTGACCTTGGTCTTGGCCCGCGCGAGCGTGTTCGAGAGCTCCTGCAGGACCTGCTCGCCGCGCGCCTTGCGCCCGACCGCGTTGGCCAATGCCCGGAAGTCCGTGATCATCGCGTTCAGCTGGCTGCCGCTCGCCGGGTACGGGTGCGTGACCAGCACCGGCGCGATCTTCTTCAGCTGCGCGAGGTTCTTCGTCGAGCGGTAGTCCGGCACGACGATCAGATCCGGCTTGAGCGCCGCGATCCGCTCGATCGACGGCGACTGCCGCGACCCGACGTCCTTCAGGCCCTTCGGCCGCGGCGCCGCGACCCACGTGTCGTAGCCCTTCAGGTCCGCCGCGCCGACCGGCGCCATGCCGAGCATGTGCAGGTTCTCGACCGTGTCCCACTCGATCGCGACGACCCGCTTGGGCGCCGCGCTCGCCGTCGCCTTCGCGCCCTGGGCGCGCGTGAGCGTGAGCTTCTTCGTGACGGTCTTGCCGCCCTCGGCGGTGATCCGCAGCGTGACCTTGCGCGACTTGGCGAGCGCCTTCTTGAGCTTGAGCGTCACCGTCTTGCGCGCGCCGGACTTGAGCGAGTACGTCTTCTTCGCCGCCAGCGACGTCGAACCGGCCTTCAGCGTCACCGCGCCCTTG
>NZ_JAPDDP010000026.1 GCF_027587195.1 Solirubrobacter phytolaccae
ACCGGGCGGACGTTGAAGCCGATGACGATGGCCTCCGACGCTGCCGCCAGGTTGATGTCCGACCGGCGCCCGTCGAGGAGGCCCCCGCCCCCGCCGCTCCGCCGGCCGAGGCGCCCGCCCCGGCTCCGGCCGAGGCCGTCGCGACCCCGGCCGCCGACCCGGCCGCGACGCCGGCCTGGTAACCGAAGCGTCATAGAGATTCGCTCCCGGGCGCCCCAAGTGGGCGCCCGGCGCGTTTAACGGGCGCAGGCGCGCGTGGGCGGCGCGGACGCGGCACGGGCGTGCGCGGGCGCCGTGGAGTTCCGCGCGCGACGCGTCCCGCCACGCCGCCGCGCTCGGGGAGCACACCGTCGGGCGCCGCGTCAAGAAACTCGTGCCCGCCACGGTGGCGGAGTGCGCGGGCCGTCGTCACGAGTTTCTTGACCCGACGCGGCCGGCGTGCTCTGAGCTGGTCAGGCCGGCTGGGGCCGGCGAGCCCCCGCGCGGGGCCAGAACGCGCCCGCACTCGAGCGTCGGGTTTCTCGGCCCAGCGCCGAGAAACCCGACGCTCGCGTGGACCACGCCACGCGAACCTCGAGAAAACGACCGCATAGGTACAAAACTCGCGGTTCGCGTGGCACGGCGAACCAAACGAGCGCACTAGGCCCGCGCCCGGGCGCACCCCGGCGCAGCCGCTCACCCGCACAAGAGCGCACCGGCCGCGACGGGTCAAGAAATTCCTGGAGCGGCCTCGAGCCCCGAAGCCGCTCGGACATGAATTTCTTGACGCGGCGCCCGACGGTGTGCTCCCCGACGCCAACCCAGCCCACCCGCGCGCCACCCGCGCTGAGCTCCACGCGTCAATCGCCGTCCGCAACCGCCGGCGGCGGGTGCCGTGGCAGGAAGAGCGCCGGGATCAAAGCCAGCGCCGTGAGCCCCACCGCCCACCACATCGTGTGCGCGAACGCGTCCGCGAGCGGTTCCGCCACGCGCGAGACGTCGGTCGCGCCCGTGAGCGCGCCCAACGAGCCACCGCCCTCGCCGCCGAGGTTCGTCGTGATCTGACGCTCCAGCACGACGGTCAGCACGGCGGTGCCGACGGAACCGCCGACCGTGCGGATGATGTTGATCAGCGACGTCGCGCGGGGTACGGCGGCGCGCGAGAGCGTCTGGTAGGCCGCGGCCATCGCCGGCATCATCGTCATGCCGAGCCCCAGCCCGCGGACCCACAGGGCGAAGCCGAGCAGCCAGAAGCTCGTGTCCGCCGTCAGCTGGGTGTAGACGCCGGTGCCGACCAGGGCGACGAGGATCCCGAACGGCACGACCCGGCCCGCGCCGACCTTGTCGGTGATGCGTCCCGCGATCGGCATCGCCATCGCCGCGCCGATGCCCTGCGGGGCCAGCAGCAGGCCGGCGTTCAGTGCGCTCTCCTCACGCACCACCTGGTAGTAGAGCGGCAGGATCAGCATCGCGCCGAACAGCGAGACGCCGAAGATGAACGTGGTGCCCGAGGCGGCGGCGAACGCGCGGTCCTTGAAGAGGGACAGGTCGATCAGCGTGCCGCGCCCGCGCAGCGACCACAGGGCGAAGGCGACGAGCAGCGCCGCGCCGCCGAGCAGGCCGAGCAGCACGTGCCAGTCCATCAGCGTCCCCTCCGTGCCCACCTCGGAGAGCCCGTAGATCAACAGCGCGAGCCCCGGCGAGAGCAGCAGCAGCCCGCGCACGTCGAGCGGCGAACGGCCGCGCACCTCGGTCCGCGGCAGGATCCGGAAGGCCAGCGCCAGCGCCACCGCGCCCACGGGCAGGTTGACGAAGAAGATCCAGCGCCAGGAGAAGTTGTCGACGATCAGACCGCCGATCACCGGTCCGAGGATCGGCCCGAGCAGCGTCGGCACGCCGATCACGCTCATCACCCGCCCCATCCGCTGCGGGCCGGCCGCCTGCGCGAGGATCGCCTGGCCGATCGGCATGATCATGCCGCCGCCGAAGCCCTGGAGCACGCGGAAGAAGATCAGCGACTCCACGTTCCACGCGAGCCCGCACAGCCCGCTCCCGGCCAGGAACAGCGTCACGGAGAGCATCCACATGTTCCGCCCGCCGAAGCGCTCCATCGCCCAGCCGGTCAGCGGGATCACCGTCGCCAGCGCGAGCAGGTACCCCGTGGAGACCCACTGGATCGACGTCAGCGACGCGTCCAGGTCCCGCGCGAGCGTCTCGATCGCGACGTTGACGATCGTCGTGTCGAGAATTGACATGATCGTCCCCAGCACGACCACCGACGCAAGGCGCAGCAGTGCGCGGTCCAGACCCATCCGGCAACCGTACCCAAGCTATGCGAGTGACCATCACGGGCGCCAGCGGGCTGATTGGCTCGAAGCTCACGGCAGCGCTCCAGCAACGCGGCGACGAGGTCATCCCCGTCTCCCTGCGCAAGGACGGCCCGATCGAGCTCGGCGACGTCGTCGTCCACCTCGCGGGCGAGAACGTCGCCCAGCGCTGGAACGACGCGAGCCGCGAACGGATCGAGCAGTCGCGGGTGCAGGGCACCCGCCGCGTCGCCGAAGCCATCAACGCCTCCAGCCACAAGCCGGCGCTGATCAGCTCCAGCGCCGTCGGCTACTACGGCAAGCACGGTGACGAGCGCATCGACGAGGACAGCCCGCCCGGCGACGACTTCCTCGCCCAGGTGTGCGTCGCCTGGGAGACCGAGGCCAAGGCCGCGCAGACACGGGTCGTGCTGGTCCGCACGGGCGTCGTGCTCGACCAGAATGGCGGCGCGCTGAGCAAGATGCTGCTCCCGTTCAAGGCCGGCGTCGGCGGCCCCGTGGCCGGCGGCAAGCAGTACATGCCCTGGATCCACGTCGACGACGTCGTCGGGATCTACCTCAACGCGATCGACGACCCCACCTGGGAAGGCCCCGTCAACGCCACCGCGCCGGAGCCCGTGACGAACAAGGAGTTCAGCCGCGCACTCGGCCGTGCGCTGCACCGCCCTGCGGTCGCCCCCATCCCGGGCTTCGCAATCCAGGCTCTATATGGCGACATGGCCGAGATCGTGACCGAAGGCCAGCGCGCGATTCCGCGTCGTACGCTGGAGCTCGGGTACACGTATCGCTACACCGACCTCGACGAGGCGCTGAAGTCCGCGACATCCTCGTAGCCGTCGAGGCATCATTGGAGAGAATGGGTCTTCCCCCCGAACTGGACCGGCTCGGCACCGCGCTGACGCACGCGGCGACGCGTCATCGTGCGCGGCGGGAGCGGCAGCGCCGCCTCGCGGGCGGGATCGCCGCCGGGCTGCTGGTGTTCGCGGCGATGACGCCTGCCCAGCTCGAGCGCGCCGACCAGACGGACATCCTCGGCTTCGCGATCACGTCGAGCGCGCAGGCCGCGGAGGTCTGCGACCAGCCCCGCGGGCCACGCTTCGACATAGACAAGACCTGCGAGGCGGGTCACCCCGCCCCGCAGGCCGTGCGCTAGAGACGCGAGGCCGCTACGCGGCCGCGCGGTTCTTCTGCCCCCGGCCGAACGGGCCGAGGGTCTTCCACTTGGACTCGGGCTTCGCCGGGATGACGAGCCAGATGATCGTGCCCAGGACCGTCAGGATGAGCCCGGTGGCCAGCCCAGGGCGGTCACCGTAGCCCTTGCGATCCGACAGGTACGACGCGCCGATGGTGGACAGCAGCCAGACGTACATCCAGAGCAGGTTCCAGGCGCCATCGGTGATGCCAGCGTAAAGCAGGGTCATGTTCCGAGGTATGCCTTCTGCACGTCGGGGTTGGTGCGGAGCGTGTCGGACACGTCCGACATCACCACCTTGCCGGTCTCCAGCACGTACGCACGCTTGGAGACGTCGAGCGCGAAGTTCGCGTTCTGCTCGACCAGGAGGATCGTCATGCCCTCCTTGTTGATCTCCGCGATGGTCTCGTAGATGCGCTCGGTGAGCACGGGCGAGATGCCCATCGACGGCTCATCGAGCAACAGCACCTTCGGGTTGGCCATCATCGCGCGCCCGATGGCGAGCATCTGCTGCTCACCGCCGGACATCGTGCCGGCCTTCTGCGACTGGCGCTCGTCCAGGCGCGGGAACAGCTCGAAGATCCGCTGCAGGTCCTTCTCCTGCTGAGCGGAGTCCCGGCGCAGATACGCGCCGAGCTCGAGGTTCTCGCGCACGGTCATCCGCTGGAAGCACTTGCGGCCTTCCGGCGACTGCGCGATGCCCAGGCCGACGATCTCCTGGGGCGGGAGATGCGTGATCTCCTCCCCATCGAGCACGATCGAACCCGTGCGGGCGGGGGTGAGGCCCGAGATGGACCGCAGCGTCGTCGACTTGCCGGCACCGTTGGAGCCGATCAGCGTGACGCACTCACCCTCTTCCACGGTCAACGAGATGCCCTTGAGCGCCTGGATGTTGCCGTAGTAGGTGTGGATGTCCTCGACCTTGAGGAAGCTCATGACTTCTTCCGCTCCCCCGTCTCGGCCGCGGCCTTGCCCAGGTAGGCCTCGATGACCTTCGGGTTCGCCCGCACCTCGGCGGGGAGCCCTTCGGCGATCTTCTCGCCGTGATCGAGCACCGTCAGACGCTCCGAGACGCCCATGACGACCTTCATGTCGTGCTCGATGAGCAGGATCGTCATCCCCCGCTCGTCGCGCAGCTGGTGCATGAGGTCGGTCAGCGCCGCGGACTCCTGCGGGTTCATGCCGGCGGTCGGCTCGTCCAGCAGGAGGATCTTCGGGTCTGACGCCAGCGCGCGAGCGATCTCCACCCGGCGCTGATCGCCGTAGGAGAGGTTCGTCGCGAGCCAGTCGTGATGGCGCTCCTTGATGCCCACGTACGAGAGCTCGGTGTGCGCCTTCTCGCGCACCTCGCGCTCCTCGCGACGCGTGCCCGGGAGCCGGAGGATCGAGCCGACCAGCCCCGACTTCATGCGGGAGTGCTCGCCGATCATCACGTTCTCAACCGCGCTCATGGTCGAGAACAGGCGGATGTTCTGGAACGTCCGCGCCATGCCGGCCTTCATCACGATGTCCGGGCGGGCACCCGTGATGTTGCGCCCGTCGAACCCGATCGTGCCGAACGTCGGGCGGTAGAAGCCCGTGAGCATGTTGAAGAACGTCGTCTTGCCCGCGCCGTTGGGCCCGATGATCGAGACGATCGACTTCTCGGGCAGCGTGAACGAGACGTCGCTCACGGCGGTGAGACCGCCGAACTGCTTGGTGATGTTGCTCGCGTCGAGGATCGCCGGGTTGGCGAGCGACGGCGCCGGTGTGGAGCTCTGCGTCGCGCTCATGCTCGTGCCGTGTAGAGGTTGTCGTCCGTGGTCTCTGCGTGATCCGCGAGCTCCATCTTGTGACGGCGCTCGGGGAGCAGGCCCTGCGGACGCAGGATCATCATCAGCAACAGCAGGAAGCCGTAGACCGCGAACGTGATCTGCGTCATGTCGAAGTCCAGCCCCAGATCGCCCGGGACGCCGTTGATGACGTCGGGGATCAAGTAGTTGTTGATGATCGACAGCACGATCGCGCCGATCACGACGCCCCAGATGCTGCCGAGGCCGCCGAGGATGACCATGGCCAGCACCAGGATCGAGAACGAGAACTGGAACTGGTCGGCGTTGACCGTGTTCAGCAGCGACGCCAGGAACGCGCCCGAGATGCCACCGAAGGCGGCGCCCGAGGCGTAGGCCATCAGCTTGGTCTTGACCGCCGGGACGCCCATCGCCACCGCGGCGATCTCGTCCTCACGCAGGGCGACCCACGCGCGGCCCATCCGCGAATCCCGCAGGCGGAAGTTCACGAACAGCACGACCACGACCAGGAACAAGGCGAACCAGTACCAGGGTTTCTTGTCCAAGACCGTGAACGGGTCCAAGAAGGGCAAGTCGATCCGGTCCACCGGCGAGATGCCCTGACGGCCGGCCGTGATCGGCGTGCCGCCGAGGATGGTCGTCCCGTCGAGGTTGACCGCGAGGCGGCCGATGATCTCGCCGAACGCCAGCGTCACGATGGCGATGTAGTCGCCGCGCAGACGCAGGGTCGGCAGGCCGATGATCATGCCCGCGATCGTGGTCAACACGATCGCGATCACCAACACCAACAAGAAGTTGAAGTGGATGCCTGGCAAGTTCAACGCGTTGCCGCCGACGAGGAAGTGGATGCCCTTCTCGTCGTTGACGTAGGCGAAGTGGCCGGACGCGAACCAGCCGACGGCAAACGCGCCGAAGGCGAAGAACGCGACGTAGCCGAGGTCCAGCAGGCCGGCGAAGCCGACGATGATGTTCAGGCCGAGCGCCATCACCACGTAGGCGAGGGCGACCGCCATCTGCTGCATCAGGTTCGCCTTGTCCCCGATGGCGGGGATGAAGGGAATCAGCGCAGCGATAAGGAGAACGACGCCGGGAATGACGCCCTTCTCGGCCCAGCCCGGAAGCTGGAAGCCGGACTTCTTGCCGGTGGGGTCGGGAGGCGTCTGCTCCACCTCGGATGCGGCCACGCTCATCCTGCGTCCCTTGTCTGCTCGCCGAGGAGACCCGACGGCTTGAACACCATGATCAGGACGAGGTAGGCGAACACGATCGCCGGCGTCCACTGCGAGCCGATGCGGTTGTCCGACATCTGCTGGATGAAGCCGATGATCAGACCGCCGAGCACGGCGCCGCGGAGGTTGCCGATGCCGCCCATGACGGCCGCGGTGAAGGCGATGAGACCACCCGTGAAGCCCTGGAAGAACCAGATCGTCGTCTGGTAGACGGCGTAGATCAGGCCGGCCGCGCCGGCCAGCATGCCGCCGATCAGGAACGTCATCGAGATCGTCGTGTCGACGTTGATGCCCATGAGGCGCGCGGCCTCCGGGTCCTGCGCCGTCGCGCGCATGGCCTTGCCGAGGCGCGAGCGGTTGATGAAGGTCGTCATCACGATCAGCAGCGGGATCGTGACCGCGACCGAGAGCACGTCCGCGTTCTCGATCGTGACGCCGAAGATGGTGACGAGCGTGTGCTGCGCGTCCAGGAGATCCGGAACGCCCTGCTGGTTGCCGCCCTTCCAGAGAAGGCCGACGTTCTGCAGGATGAAGGACATGCCGACCGCGGTGATCAGCGGCGCCAGCTTCGGCGCGCTGCGTAGCGGTCTGTACGCCACCCGTTCGATGAGCACGTTCAGCGTGCCCGCACCGACCATGGCCACGACCAAGGCCACGACCAGGCCGAAGAAGACAGGCAGGAACGACGAGTCGACCGTGAGGCCGAGCGTTCCGATCAGCGAAGCGGAGATGAACGAGCCGATCATGAAGATCTCGCCGTGGGCGAAGTTGATCAGCTCGACGATGCCGTAGACGAGCGTGTAGCCGATGGCCACCAGCGCCCAGATGGCGCCGTTGGAGAGGCCGGCGACCAGGTTCTCGCCCAGGCGAACGAGGTTGCCGTCATCGGAAAGGTCCGTGATCGCGAACCAGACCGGCATGATGAGCAAGACGGCCGTGAGCCCGTACGTGCCGATCAGCTGCTTGATGCGCTGAGAGGCAGGCGGGCCCGCAGGGATGCTGGCGGCTTCCATTAAGTCTCGTATGTGGTTGAGGTCCGACCGGAAATAGGCACCGGCCGGGAGCGGGTAAACCCCGCTCCCGGCCGAGCATACGCCTCAAAGAGGCGGCAAGCCTATGGCCTGGGTGTCTAGCCCTGGGCCTGAGCCTTGATCGTCTGATCGAACTTCAGCTCGCCGTTCTCGACGCCGTAGGCGCCGTAATCGGTGAGCGTGGTGTCGCCGTTCTCGTCGATCGAGTAGGTGCCGAGCACGGAGGCGCGGTCCTTGGTCTCGAAGAGGGCCTTCTTGATGTCGGCCTTCTCGCCGGTGCCGGAGCGCTCGATGGCGTCGATGGCCAGCTTCATGGCCTCGTAGCCGTAGATCGCGTACGGATCCGGGTTGTCGACGCCGTACTTCTCCGTGAACTGCGTGAAGAACTCCTGGCCCTCCGGCGGGTACTGATCCGGGGACAGGGTGGCGACGGTGACCTTGACCTGCTTGTTCAGGGCAGCGGGGATGCCGCCGTCCTTCTCGGAGACGAAGCCGGTCTCGGCAACGCCGTCCGGGCCGTACAGGCCGGCGTCGGCGCCGAGGGCCGCGGCGAAGTCCTTGAACTGCTGGACCGCGTTGTTGGCCGTGATGCCCGAGTAGACGAAGCAGTCAGCGCCGGCAGCCTTGGCCTTCTGGGCCAGGGAGCGGTAGTTGGACGCGTTCTTGTCGATCGCGTCGTTGCTCGTCAGCTCGAGGCCCTGCTCCTTGGCGGACAGCTCGATGACGCGAGCCAGGCCGGCGCCGTAGACCTCCTTGTCGTTGGTCATGGCGACCTTGGTGCAGCCGTCCTGCTTCATCAGCGTGACGAGGGCCGCAGCCTGGATCGTGTCCTTCGGAACGATGCGCGTGTAGGTGCGATCGCCCGTCGGGTAGTACTTGTCCGGCTCGCCGGGCTCGGAGCCCGGGTCGTTCGTGGTCAGACCCACGTACGTGTTGGCCGGGGAGATCTGCGGAACGCCCGCCTCGGAGAGGATCGGGATCGAGACCTTCGAAGCGCCCGAGTTGAACGCGCCGAGGTAAACGGCGGTCGCCTCGTCCTGGGCGGCCTTGAGCGCGTTGGCCGACTCGGCCTCCGGCGTCCAAGAACCGGCCTGGGCCGTGGAGTCGTCGAGCGACTCGTACTTGATGGTGTGGTTGCCGGCCTTGCCGCCAGCCTGCTCGAGAGCGAGCTTGGCGCCGTTGACCAGGGCCTCCGTCTGAACACGCGACGCACCCTGGAGCGGGAGCGACGAGTAGATCGTCAGGTTCTTGCCCTCAGCGGCCGGCTCTTCCGTCCCGCCGCCACCGCCGGTGGTCGGCTCGTCTTCATCCCCACATGCCGCAACGCCCATCGCGAGCGCGGCGACAAGGCAGCCCGTGGCTGCCATGTACTTAGAACGCAAAAAGAACCCCTCCTCATGAGGCTCGTATACGGGCGGCGATATTACGCAAGCCCCCTTCAGGCAGCAAGAGCGTAGACCGCTATCCAGCGGAACGGGCGAGTCCGCGGAGGGGCTTAGCGCGACCGCAACGCGCGCTTAATCGTTGCCGCGCGGCAGGTACTTGATGACGATGACGGCGGTAGCCGCCAGGAGCGGGAACAGCATCGCGATGATGAACGCGTCGAACGACTTCATCAGGCTTGTGCCCCACAGGACGACCCAGACCACGAGTCCGGTGATCAACGCAAGGAAGATTCCCATGTCGCGCGAAGGCTAGCGGACCAGCGCGCCAGCGAGTTCAGCGACCACTGATCCGGCTGCTGGGGCGGGATCCGCGCCCTGCTCGACCGCCTCGGCGACCGCTCGGACGAGGCGCGATCCGACGATCACGCCGTCCGCTCCGGCGTCCGCCGCGGCCCTCGCCTGAACACCGTTCGAGATGCCGAACCCGAGCGCGACGGGCACCGTCGTGGAGGCCTTCACGCGGGCCAGAAGGTGCGACGGATCCGTGCTGGTGGAAGCCCGCTCACCGGTCGTCCCGGTCACCGAAACCGTGTAGACAAATCCACGCGCAGTCCGCCCGATCGCGTTTAGACGAGCGTCCGGAGTGGTGGGTGCGACGAGCGGCACGAGCGCGACGCCGTGCGCGTCGCAGGCGGCGAGGATCGGCTCGGACTCCTCGAGCGGGAGATCGGGCACGATCAGGCCGCTGATGCCGCGCTCGGCGAGCTCGGCCGCGAAGCGCTCGGGCCCGCGCGCGAGGATCGGGTTCACGTAGACCATCAACACCACGGGAAGCTGCTCGGCGATCCGCGTGCCGGCCTCCAGCACGTTGTGCACGGTCGCGCCGCTCTCCAGCGCGGCGGTGGCCGCGGCGTGGATCACGGGGCCGTCCGCCAGCGGGTCGCTGAACGGCACGCCGAGCTCGACGAGGTCCGCGCCCGCATCGGCGTACGCGGTGGCGATGCGCACGGACGTCTCGATGTCGGGGAAGCCCGCCATCAGGTACGGCATGAGCGCCGCGCGCCCGCGCGCGGACTCGAACGCCGCCGTGATCCGGTCCACACCCGTTTCGGTGCGCGTCATGCCAGGCCCAGCTTCGAGAGCGCTTCCGCGAGGTCCTTGTCGCCGCGGCCGGACAGGCAGATCAGGTCGATCGTGTCGCTCGTGGCCGTCTCGCGGCCCGCGCCGAGCACCCAGGCGACGGCGTGCGAGGACTCGAGCGCCGGGATGATCCCCTCCAGCTCCGCGAGGCGTTTGAACGCCTCCAGTGCCTGCGTGTCGGTCACGCCCGTGTAGGTCGCGCGGCCCGTGTCGCGCAGCCACGCGTGCTCGGGGCCGGTGCCCGGGTAGTCCAGGCCGGCGCTGATCGAGTGCGCCTCGAGGATCTGGCCGTCCTCGTCCTGCATGATCGCGCTGTAGGACCCGTGCAGGACGCCGCCGCGGCCACCGACGGTCAACGGCGCGCCGTGGCGACCGGAGTCGATCCCGTCGCCCGCCGCCTCGGTCCCGATCAGCTGCACGGCCTCGTCGCCCACGAAGGGCACGAACGTGCCGATCGCGTTCGAGCCGCCGCCGACGCAGGCGATCACGCGGTCGGGCAGGCGGCCGGCCTTCTCGAGGATCTGCGCGCGGGCCTCGTCGCCGATGATCCGCTGCAGGTCGCGCACGAGCGCCGGGAACGGCGCCGGGCCGACGCAGGAGCCGATCACGTAGTGCGTGTCGCCGACGTTGGAGACCCAGTCGCGGATGGTGGCGGAGACCGCTTCCTTCAGGGTGCGAGAGCCCGCGTCCACCGGCGCGACCCGCGCGCCGAGCAGCTCCATGCGCTGGACGTTGGGCGCCTGGCGCCGCATGTCCTCGGTGCCCATGTAGACGATGCACTCCAGGCCGAGCAGCGCGCACGCCGTGGCCGTCGCGACGCCGTGCGAGCCCGCGCCGGTCTCGGCGATGATGCGGGTCTTGCCCATCCGCTTGGCGAGCAGCGTCTGGCCGAGCGCGTTGTTGATCTTGTGCGCGCCCGTGTGGTTGAGGTCCTCGCGCTTGAGGTAGACGGCGTGGCCGACCTCCTCGGACAGCCGCGTCGCCAGGTACAGGGGCGACGGCCGGCCCACGTAGTCGTTCAGGAGCGCGTCCAGCTCGGCGCGGTAGGTCGGGTCTTCGCGCGCGGCGACCCACGCCGCCTCGAGCTCAACGAGCGCCGGGACGAGCGTCTCCGGGACGTACTGCCCGCCGTACGGGCCGAACCGGTGCTCAACCGCCGACATTCACCACTCCAGCTGCTTCAAAGAGCGCTTCCAGCTTCTTCGCCGACTTCACACCGGGCGTGTACTCCACGCCCGAGGAGACATCGATCCCCCACGGGTTGGCCTCGGCGATCGCGGCCGCGACGTTGTCCGGGTTCAGCCCGCCCGCGAGCAGGAACGGGATCTTGCTCTTGCGCCGCGCGACGAGCGACCAGTCCCACGTCTTGCCGGTGCCGCCGTACGTGCCGTCGGCCGTGCCGGTGTCCAGCAGGTGCAGGTCGGTGTGGTAGCGGTCCATCTCGCGCAGGTCGTACGCGTGGATGATCCGCCCCGCCTTGATCACCTTCGCGCCGGTGCGCTGGGACACGGCCGCGCAGAACGACGGGCCCTCGTCGCCGTGCAGCTGCACGTACGTGAGGCCGATCGCGTCGACCAGGGCGGCGATGTCGTCCAGCGGCTGGTTGACGAACACGCCGACCAGCTCGACCTTGCGCCGCATGACGCGCGCGATGCCCGCCGCCACGCCCGGATCGACGTAGCGCTTGGACTCCGGCCACAGCAGGAACCCGAGCGCCCAGGCGCCGAGCTCCACCGCCTTCTCGGCGTCCTCGAGCCGGGTGATGCCACAGATCTTGATGTTCACGGGAGGGTGCCGAACCCGGTCAGCTCGCGCGCGGCGGCCTCGATGTCCGGCGCGCGCATGAGCGTCTCGCCGATCAGCACCGCGTCGACGCCGACGCGCTCGAGGTCGTCCAGCTGGTCACGCGTGCGGAACCCGCTCTCGCTCACGACCGTCTTGCCCGCGGGGATGTCCGCCAGCAGCTCGAACGTGCGCTCGATGTTCACGCTGAAGTCCGACAGGTCGCGGTTGTTGATGCCGAGCACGTCGGCCTCGACCTCCAGCGCCTTCTCGAGCTCGCGTTCGTCGTGGACCTCGACGAGGGCGTCCAGGTCCAGCTCGCGCGCCTCGTGCAACAGGTCCGCCAGGTCGGGCAGGTCGAGCGCGGCGACGATCAGCAGGATCGCGTCCGCCCCGGCCGCCGCGGCTTCGTAGAGCTGGTAGCGGTGGACGATGAAGTCCTTGCGCAGGATCGGCAGCGTCGCGGCGGTGCGCGCCTCGCGCAGGTCGTCGAGCGAGCCGCCGAAGTGGAACGGCTCCGTGAGGATGCTGAGCGCCGCGGCCCCGCCGCGCTCGTAGGCCTGCACGATCTCGGTGACCTCGGAGCCCTCGCGGATCGCGCCCGCGGACGGCGAGCGGCGCTTGTGCTCGGCGATCAGCGAGATGCCGGGGCGCGTCAAGGCCTCGCTGAACGGCCGCGCACCCTCCTCGCGGACCTCGATCAGCTTCTTGAGGTCCTTGATCGAGACCTCCTTCTTGCGGCGTTTGACCTCGTCGCGGGTGTCGTCGACGATGCGGTCGAGGACGCTCATGGACGAACCATCCGGGCAGCCGCTAGCGCGGCGCCATCGGGGGTCGTTTGAAGCATCGCTACGCGGATGCTCATGCGGGCGCCAGCTCCTTGCTGAGATTCGCGAGGTTTTCGAGTGCTTGCGCGGCGCGACCGTCATCGATCGCGGCCTCGGCGGCGCGCACGCCGTCCTCGAGGGTGTTCACGGTTCCGGACACGTAGATCGCGGCGCCCGCGTTGAGCACGGCGACGTCGCGCGCCGGCCCGTGTTCGCCGGCGAAGATCCGGCGGGTGATCTCGGCGTTGACGGCGGGCAGGCCCGCGCCCAGCGCGGTCGGCTCGGCGCGTGTGATGCCGAAGTCCTCCGGGGCGACCTCGTAGGCCCGGACGTCTTCGCCGTCGACCTCGACGACGCGCGTTGTCGACGACGTGCTCATCTCGTCCAGACCGTCGTTGCTCGACACTACCAGCGCCTTGGCCGCGCCCAGCCGCGCGAGCGCGCCGGCGATCGGCTCCAGGAAGCTCGGGTCCGACACGCCGATGACCTGGCGCTTGGCGCCGGCCGGGTTGGTCAGCGGGCCGAGGAAGTTGAAGATGGTGCGGACGGCGAGCTCCTTGCGCACCGGGACCACGTAGCGCGTGGCGCCGTGGTGCGCGGGGGCGAACATGAAGCCGAAGCCGACCTCGTTGATGCAGCGCGCCACCGCTTCCGGCTTGAGATCGATCCGCACGCCGAGCGCCTCCAGTACGTCGGCGGAGCCCGAGAGGCCCGTGGCGGAGCGGTTGCCGTGCTTGGCGACGGCGCAGCCGTGGCCGGCGGCGATGAGGGCGGCGGTGGTCGACACGTTGAACGTGGGCCTACCCCCACCGGTGCCCGCCGTGTCGATGAGATCCTCGCGGCCCGCGTCGACCGGGGTGGCGAACGCCCGCATCGTCGTGGCCAGGCCGACCAGCTCGTCGATCGTCTCGCCCTTGGTGCGCAGCGCGATCAGGATGCCGCTCGTCTCCACCTCGGAGGCGTTGCCGGCCATGATCTCGGCCAGCACGGCCGCGGTCTGCTCGGACGTCAGGTCGTGCCGCGAGGCGAGGTTGTCCAGCGCCGCGGTGAGGATCGGGTTAGGCAAGGAAGTTCTTGAGCAGTTGCTTGCCGTCCGGCGTGAGCACGGACTCGGGATGGAACTGCACGCCGATCGCGGGCAGCTCCTTGTGGCGCATGGCCATCAGCACGCCGCCGCCGTGGGCCGTGGCCTCCAGGCAGTCCGGCAGGTCCTCGTGGACCACGAGCGAGTGGTAGCGCGCGACCGGCAGCGGGTTCGGCAGGCCCGCGAACACGCCCTGGCCGTCGTGCGTGATCTCGGTCGTCTTGCCGTGGACCGGCAGGTGGCGGATGACGCGGCCGCCGAACGCCTGCCCCATCGACTGGTGGCCGAGGCAGACGCCGAGCGTCTTCACGCCCGCCTCCGGGAAGCGGCGCATGGCCTCGACGCTGATGCCGGCCTCGTTGGGCGTGCACGGGCCCGGGGAGACGACCACGCGGTCGTACCCCTTCTCCAGCAGCTCGTCGACCGTCGCGACGTCGTTGCGCACGACTTCCAGCTCCGCCCCCAGCTCGCCCAGGTACTGGACCAGGTTGTACGTGAAGGAGTCGTAGTTGTCGACCATCAGGACTCTCATGGCCACGCCGCCTGCTGGGTGGCCAGCTCGATCGCCTTCACGACGCCGCGCGCCTTCGCGCGCGACTCCTCGTACTCGTAGTCCGGGCGCGCGTCGGCGACGGTGCCGCCGCCGGCCTGGATGTGCGCCATCCCGTCCTTGGTGACGACGGTGCGGATGCAGATGCAGGTGTCCAGCTCGCCGGCGTACGAGAGCCAGCCGACCGCGCCGCCGTACGCGCCGCGCTTGACCGGCTCGAGCTCGTCGATGATCTCGATCGCGCGGATCTTCGGGGCGCCGGAGAGCGTGCCCGCGGGCAGGACCGACCGCAGGGCGTCGATCGCGCGCACGTCCTCGCGCAGCGTCCCCGCGACCTGGGAGACGATGTGGATGACGTGCGAGTACGTCTCGACCTCCATCAGGCGCTCGACGTGGACGCTGCCGGGCGTGCAGACGCGGCCGAGGTCGTTGCGCCCGAGGTCCACGAGCATCACGTGCTCGGCGCGTTCCTTCTCGTCGGCCAGGAGCTCGGCGGCGATCGCGGCGTCGTCCTCGCCGCGCGGCCGCGTCCCAGCGATGGGACGGGTGCTCACATAGCGCCCGTTGACGGTCAACAGCGGCTCCGGTGACGCGCCGACGATCTGGAAGTCCTCGAAGTCGAGGAAGTACATGTACGGCGACGGGTTCACGGCGCGCAGGCCGCGGTAGATGCTGAACGGCTCGACCGGGTTCTTCGCGCTCCAGCGCTGGGACGGGACCACCTGGTAGGCGTCGCCGGCGCGGATGTACTCGATGATCCGGGAGACGTTGCCCTCGAACGTCTCGCGGCTCATGTTGGACTCGAACTCGGGCTCCGGGCGCGCCGCGTGCGTCTCCAGCGGCGGCAGCGGGCCGGCCAGGCGGGTCCGAACCTGGCGGATCGCCTCCACCGCGCGGGCGTGCGCGGTGTCCACGTCGGTCTCCTCGTCCAGGTACGCGTTGGCGAGGATCGTGACCGTGTGGCGCAGATGGTCGAAGGCGACGATCACGTCCGTGAGCATCAGCGCCATGTCCGGCAGGCCGAGCGCGTCCGGGTTCGGCTCGGGCAGGCGCTCGGCGGCGCGCACGCAGTCGAAGCCGAAGAAGCCGACGGCACCGCCCGCGAACGGCGGCAGGCCGGCGATCTCCGCCTGACGGACCTGCGAGACGGCCTCACCCGCGATCGAGTACGGGTCCCCGTCCTCCCCCAGGCTCCAGCGGATGACGTCCTTCGGGCGCCAGCCGATGAAGCTGTAGCGGCCGACCTGCTGGCCCTGCTCGGCGGACTCCAGCAGGAAGGCCGGGCCATCGCCGCGCAGCTTCAGGAACGCCGAGACGGGCGTCTCGCAGTCCTCGATGAAGCTGTGCGTGACCGGGATGAGGTTGTGGTCGCCCTCGAGCGCCCGCGCCTCTTCGAGCGTCGGGCTGACCTCCAGATGCTCAGCGACGGCGGTCAAGCAGCACCTCCTCGGCGTCCTTCAGCGTCAGGCCACGGCTGTGGAGCAGGACCGTGAGGTGGTAGAGCACGTCGGCGGCCTCGTTGGCCACGCGCTCATCGGTCTCCTCGCGCGCGGCGCGGGCGACCTCCTCGGCCTCCTCCTCGACCTTCTCGCCGATGAACGGCGGGTCGGCGAGCAGCTGGTTCGTGTACGAGCCCTCGACCGGGTTGGCCTTGCGATCGCTCAAGGTCCGCTCCAGGCCGGGCAGCGCCTCGTACGGCAGCTGCGGCTCGACGTCGCCCTTGTGGAAGCACGTGCGCGCACCCGTGTGGCAGGCCGGGCCGGCGGGCTCGACGAGCGCGAGCACGGCGTCGCTGTCGCAGTCGAAGCGCAGCGCCTTGACGGCCTGCGTGTTCCCCGACGTCGCACCCTTGTGCCAGAGCTCGTTGCGGCTGCGGCTGAAGAGGTGCAGCTCACCGGTCTCGCGGGAGAGGCGCAGCGCCTCCTCATTCATGTAGGCGAGGGTCAGAACCTCGCCGGAGCGCCAATCCTGGATGACGCACGGAACGAGGCCGCGGTCATCGAAGCGCAATTCTGGACTGGGAGGCTCCATTTCGGAGCGTGCAGTCTAGGTGGTCTGTTCGGCCCAGGGAGAGCGGCGGCCCTGCGGGGCCGGGCGACCGACGAGCGGGCGACGGTTCCAGTCACGCACCGAGCCCTTGTGCAGGCGGTGCACGGTCCACAGGAAGAAGATCGAGGCGGGCACGCCGAGGTTGTCCAGCGCGATGCTCCAGGCGTCGGCCTGGGTCATCATCCCGGCGAGCAGGTGCGACCCGGCGCAGGTGAGGAACACGCCGCTCATCGCCAGGCCGGACAGCGACCAGCCGCCGAGCAGCGGGCGCCGCGCGATCTGGGTGCGCGCCGTGAAGATCCCCACGAGCGTGTAGGCGACGAACAGGAACACGTTGGGCACCAGCGCGCGGAGGTCGACGCCGTGCGCGGAGGCGTGGTGCAGGCCGTCCCAGAGCGTGGCGCCCGCGGCGGCGGCCATCAGCACCGGGAGCACCTGCAGCCAGATCGGGGTGCGGACGATGAGCCGGTCGCCGCGGCCGCCGAACGCCGCCTCCAGGCGCAGGCCGACGAAGGTCACCGCCGGCACGACGCCGAGCGCGAGCGCGGCCACGTGCGGGCCGTGGGCGACCTCACCCGTGACGAGGTGGCGGTAGGCGTGCAGCAGGTGGTGCGGCCCGCAGGTGCTGGCCATCACGAAGAACGCGGCGCCGAACTGGCTGAAGCCGCGCTCGCGCTGGTGGACCATCTCGCTGACCGTGACGATCGCGAGCCCGGTGTAGGCGAGCCCGGTCAGCAGGGCGAGCAGCCCGGCGACGAGGGTCATCGCTCTTCCTTGGCGATGCCGATCTGGTGCATCATCTCGTCGACCAGGCCGCGCTCGCCGCGGTGGGTGCGTACGCGCGGGTGGGCGGAGGTGGCGATCGTCGTCAGCTCGTGCAGCCGCTCGGGCGGGACGGCCGGGGACCACAGGAAGCCCTGGGCGACCGAGCAGCCGAGCGCGATCAGCTGGTCGGCCTGCAGCGGCGTCTCGACGCCCTCGGCGACCACGTGCAGGCCGAGCGCGTGGGCGAGGCTGAGGATCGCGGCGACGACCGCGGAGTCCTCGGGCTCGGTGCCGAGCCCGTCGACGAACGAGCGGTCGACCTTGAGCACCTCGACCGGCAGGTGGCGCAGGCGCGCGAGGCTGGAGTGGCCGGTGCCGAAGTCGTCGATGCCGACGTAGACGCCCAGCGCCTTGCACTCGCGCAGCCGGTCGAGCGCGATGTCCTTGGCCGCCATCAGCGCCGACTCGGTGATCTCCAGGCACAGGTCGCTGGCGTCGATGCCGGCGTCGGCGATCGCGGTCTCCACGATCGCCGGGAAGTCGGGGTCCTCGAGCTGGCGGGTGGAGACGTTGACGGTGATCGTCAGCGGCCTGAGGCCTTCGCGGTGCAGCTGGGCGAGCGCCTGCGTGGCGCGGCGCAGGACGCGCGTGCCGAGCGGGCCGATCAGCCCGGTCTCCTCCGCGAGCGGGATGAACTCGGCGGGCGAGGCGTCGGCCCAGCGCACGAGCGCCTCCGCGCCCGCCAGGCGGCCGGTGGAGAGGTCGATCTGCGGCTGGAAGTGGACTTCGAGCTCGTTGCGCTCGAGCGCCGTGCGCAGCCGCTGCTCGAGGTCCAGGCGGCGCAGCAGGCGGGCGCGGGTCTCGTCGGAGAACACCTCGACGCGGTCCTTGCCGGCCTCCTTGGCCTGGTACATGGCCGTGTCGGCGTCGCGCATGAGCACGTCGGCGTTGTCCTCTTCGGGCCCCGCGACGCGACAGCCGACGCTCACGCGGACATGGCGGCGCTGGCCGCCGACGTCGAACGGCGCCGACAGCGCGCCGCGGATGCGACCGGCGGTGATCGACGCGGCCGCGAGATCGGCGCCGGCGCACAGCACGGTGAACTCGTCGCCGCCGATGCGGGCGACGAGGTCGCCGTCGTGGACCGCGCCCTTCAGGCGCTGGGCGACCTGGATCAGCAGGCGGTCGCCGGCCTCGTGCCCGAAGCCGTCGTTGACGAGCTTGAAGTCGTCGAGGTCGAGGAAGAGCACGGCCATGCCCTGCTCGATCGCGATCGCCGACCGCAGCCCGGCGAGGAACGCCGGACGGTCGGGGAGCCCGGTCAGCGCATCGAATCCGGGGCGGCTATGGAAGACGAGGGTCGACAAGACTCCCCCATGAGTCGACCGGCCGTCGGGGTCCGTTTAGCGTTTGCGAACTTTGGATCAGCGACCGTGAGATACCACCCGAATGAGGCGGTGCAGGGTCGCTTGCGGCCCATGAGCTTCAGGGCACGCGTGAGCACCTTCGGCGGCAGGCGCGGGATCACGCGCTGCAGCCCGAGGGCGAGCGCGAACACCGGCGCGTGCCGACGGCTGAACGCGCTGTAGCGCTTCAGCGCGGCGCCGGCGGTCTGCTCGCCGGCGAGGGCCGCCCGGATTTCGCGGGCGGCCGCGATCCCGAAGTAGAACGCCGGCCGGATGCCCTCCCCGCTCAGCGGCAGGCAGTGGCCGGCGCTGTCGCCGGCGAAGAAGATCCCGTCCTCGGTCGCGGGCCGGAGCTTGTGCGGGAACCAGTTGCCCTGGTAGCGGACCGGCTCGCGGTCGAGTCGCTCGGCGATCTCGATCGTCGCGTCCTTGACGTGGTGGCGCGGCTCGTAGGACCCGACGCCGATCCGCTGCTCGCCGTCGGCCGGGACGCTCCACGCGTACCCGGAGCGGACGAGGCTGCGGTCGATCCAGACGTCCAGGTCGGTGGAGCCGCCGTGCGGGTGGACCTCCAGGCCGCGGCTCAGCGGCGCCTCCGGCGGCTGGTAGTGCTTCGCCAGCACGCGCCGCCAGCCGAGGGCGTCGACGATGTACGGCGCGGTCAGGTCACCGCGGTCGGTGATGACGCGGCGCCCTTCGCGCCGCTGCACCTTGGCGATCTCGAAGCGCGCGTCGGTCTGCTCGAACAGCGCCTGGCACAGCTCGCGGTAGTCGAAGCTCGACCAGCTCCACGGCAGCCGGAACCGCGCGCTGCCGTGCGGCGTGTGGAACGCCATGCACGGGATCTCCTGGCGGATCGCCCGCTCCACCCCCATCGCGTGCAGCCACGGCGTCGGCGCCGCACACGCGCTCGTGGCCCGCTCGCCGATCTCGTACCGATCGACGATCAGCACGTCCGCCCCGCTCCCCGCGAGTTCGCGCGCCACCGCCAACCCGGCGAAGCTCGCGCCGCAGATGAGCACGTCCGGGCGCACGTCGAGCGGCGTCCGATCGCCCCGCGCCAGCGTCGCCCGTTTCATAAAGCCCCAGGGCCTTTATCTTCGGTTGAGGCTGGCTTTAGGTTGGCGGCCTCGAGAAGGGCACCCGGGAGGTGCCAGGCGCGCACGCCGGTCGGGCGCGGCGCGTCGAGCATCCGGCGGTAGAGGGCGATCGCGAGGCGCACGCCCGGGCGGACCGAGGCCGGCGCGGACGCGATCGCGGGGCCGGCGGCTGCGAACAGCGCGCGGGCGCGCTCGGACTCGTGGCGCAGCAGGGCTTGCAGGCGCGGGCTCGTGCCGGTCAGGTCGGCGTCGGTCACGCCGAACGCCTCGCGGTCCTCGGCCGGGAGGTAGATGCGGTCCAGGGTCCGGTCCTCGCGCACGTCACGGATGAAGTTCGCGAGCTGGAAGGCCACGCCGAGCCGGCCGAGGTCGCCGTGATGGCGCGCCGGGACGCCGAGCACCGCGGCCATGATCCGGCCGACCGTGCCCGCGGAGCCGTCCATGTAGGTGGCCAGCTGGTCGTAGGTGTCGATCCGGATCGGCGGCTCGGAGTCCACGCGCATCGAGCGCATGTAGGTCTCGAGCTCCTCGAGCGGGAGGTCGTGACGCTCGGCCGCGTCGTGCAGGGCCAGCGCGACCGGATGCCGGGGCGCCGTGAGCTGCGCCTCCCACGCGTCCAGCGCCGCGCAGCGGGCCTGCGGCGTGTCCGGCCGGTGCGGCCCGTCGACGAGCTGATCGGCGGCGCGCACGTAGCCGTAGAGCGCATATGTCGCGGGACGCACGCGCGCCGGGAGGCGCCGGGTCGCCAGGTAGTACGTGGGATCGTGCCGCCGCAGCATCCGGCGGGCCGTCTCGTATC
The DNA here is from genome assembly GCF_027587195.1 of Solirubrobacter phytolaccae. Lineage (GTDB taxonomy): Bacteria > Actinomycetota > Thermoleophilia > Solirubrobacterales > Solirubrobacteraceae > Solirubrobacter > Solirubrobacter phytolaccae. The sequence goes on from NZ_JAPDDP010000026.1 coordinate 20,436, forward strand.
CCTCGGCTAGCGCCGGCTCCATCCTCACCATCCTCCCTCTAGGGTTGCCTACGGTGGACGCACTGCTCCGAGATCGTTCCCTCTTGTACGTCACCGGCAAGGGTGGCGTCGGAAAGACGACCGTGGCGGCCGCCCTCGGCCTCGCGGCAGCGCGGACCGGGCGACGCACCATCGTGTGCGAGGTCTCCGAGCAGGACCGGGTCTCGCGGGCGTTCGCGCGCGAGGGCGTGCGCCCCGAGCAGGAGGTCCAGCTCGCGGAGAACCTGTGGGCGATCACCGTCGATCCCCAGGCCGCGCTGGAGGAATGGCTGGCCAAGCAGGTCGGCGGCACGGCGCTGAAGGTGCTCGGGCACTCGCACGCGTTCCAGTACTTCGTCGCCGCCGCGCCGGGCGCGAAGGAGCTGATCACGATCGCGAAGGTGTGGGAGCTCGCGCAGCCCCAGCGCTGGAACCGCGGCAGCGACACCTACGACCTCGTCGTCGTCGACGCGCCCGCGTCGGGCCACGGGATCGGGATGCTGACCACGCCACGCACGTTCGGCGAGATCGCCCGCGTGGGGCCGATCCGCCGCCAGGCGTACAAGGTCTCCGAGATGCTCGCCGACCCGACCCGCACGGGCTACGTCGCGGTCGCGCTGCCCGAGGAGATGCCGGTGACCGAGACGATCGAGCTCGAGGCGCGCCTGCGCACGGAGATCGGGCTGCCGTTCGACGCGATCGTGATGAACGCGATGTGGCCCGAGCGTTTCTCCTCGGCGGACGTGACGAAGCTGCGCGCCGCCGCGAGCAACGGGTTCGACGAGGGGTCGCTGGGTGCCGTGCGCGCCGCACTGTCCGTGCACGAGCGCGTGAAGGCCCAGCGGGCGCACCTGCGGCGGCTGGAGGCCGCGACCCACGCGCCGATCACCGCCCTACCGTTCGTCTTCGAGTCCGAGCTCGGGCTCGCCGACTACGAGCACCTGGCGGACGAGCTCGCGCGGTGATCGCCGCCCCGACCCGCACCCTGGCGCCGCAGGCCCGCCTCGTCTGGGGCGCGGCGCAGCTCGGCCTGTGGGGTGCGCTGGCGATCGGCGCCGCGATGCTCTCGCAGGTCGACGCGCTCGACTGGTGGCCGCTCGTCGCCGCGGTCGTCGGCCTCGTGGTGTGCGTGCCGCTCGTGCCGATCCTGCGCTGGCGGCGCTGGCGCTGGGACGTGCAGGAGCCGGGGATCGACATCCGCCACGGCCTGTTCAGCGTCCGCCAGACGCTCGTCCCGTGGGTGCGTGTGCAGCACGTCGAGACGCGCCGCGGCGTGCTCGAGCAGGCGATGAACCTCGCGACGGTGGTCGTGCACACGGCCGCCGGGTCGCACACGATCCCGCTGCTGGCGGAGAAGGACGCCGAGGAGCTCCGTGACCGGATCGCCGAGCTGGCCCGAACCGACCCCGACGCCTGAGCCGCCGCCGGCGACCGCGCCGGTCCGCCGGCTGCACCCCGCGGCGATCGCGGTCTACTCGGCGAGCGCGGCCGGGAACCTCGCGCTGCCGCTGGCCGTGGTCCTCGGCATGTCCGTGTTGGGTAACGGGCTCGACCTGATGGACCTGATGCGGACGCTCGGCTACGGCGTCGTCGGCCTCGTGGTCGCCGTGATCATCGGCTACGTCCGCTGGTCGACGACCCGGTACTGGATCTCGGCCGCCGGGATCTCCCACCACACCGGCCTGGTCTCGCAGAAGGACACCAACGTCCCGTTCGACCGCATCCAGGCGCTGGACGTCCAGCAGGGCGTGCTGCAGCGCTGGTTCGGCGTGCAGCGCGTGGACGTGCAGACCGGCGCGGGCGGCAAGGGCGGCGAGATCTCGCTGCCGGCGCTGCTCCCGGACGCGGTCGCCGAGCTGCGCGGCCTGAAGCCTTCAGCCGTCGCCGAGGAGGCCGACGGCGTCAGCCGGGCCCTGACGCGGCGCGAGCTCGTGGAGGCCGCGTTCACGGCCGGCCAGCTCGGCATCGTCCTCCCCGTGCTCGCCGTGATCGGCCAGGCCGCCGGGCAGGTGGCCGAGGAGGAGGGCAGCCGCAACGCGGTGCAGCTGATCCCGGACACGGCCGGCGGGTGGGTGTTGATCGGCGTCGCGCTGCTGGTGCTCGCCTGGGTGCTGTCGACGCTCGGCGCGTTCATCGCGTTCGCGGGCTTCACCGTGACGCGCGGCGAGGACCGGCTCCGGATCCGTCGCGGGCTGCTGCAGCGCAGCGAGGCGACCGTGCCGCTGCACCGCGTGCGGGCCGTGCGCGTGGTCGAGGGCGTGTTCCGGCGTCCGTTCGGCCTGTGCGCGCTGAGCATCGAGGTCACGGGCTACGCCGAGGAGGCGAGCGCCGCGCGGACGCTGTTCCCCCTCGTGAGGGTCGGCGAGGTCCAGGAGTTCCTCGACGAGTTCCTGCCGGAGATGGCCGCCGTCGGCCATGGCGAGCGGCCGGAGGGCGCGGTGCCGGCCCGCGACCGCCGGACGCGCTCCGCGGGCGCCGTCGTCGCGCTCGACCGTCCCCCCGCACGCGCGGCGCGGCGCTACATCGCGCCGCCCGTGCTGGGCGCGCTCGTGCTCGTCGTCGCCGGGTGGTTCTTTGTCGGCCCGTGGGCGCTGCTCGCGCTGCTGTTCGCGCCGTACGGCTGGGCCCGCTGGCGCGCCGCGGGCTGGCGCTTCGAGGACGGCCGGCTGGCGGTGCGCACGCTGCGGATCGCCCGCACGACCGTCCTCGCCCCCGCGCGCTACCGCGAGTCGCACACGTGGGCGCAGAACGTCTTCCAGCGCCGTGCGCACCTGGCCGACCTCGAGGTGGCGTTCGGCAAGCGCACCACCGCGCGCATCCGCCACCTGGACGCGGCTACGGCACAGGCTGCCTGGCAGGCGCTTTGACCGGCGCGCGGACCTCGCGGTAGTCGAACACGGTCGGCGCGGTGCCGGGCGTGACGAGGTCGGGCTTGCCGTCCTTGAGCTCCGGCCCGTAGCGCGCGACCTGCTCGACGCCGACCGCCCACATCGTCAGCCGGCCCTTCGGGTCGATCCGGAAGCGCAGGAAGTGCTTGTAGTCCGGGATCCCCTGGCCCGCGAAGACCTCGTTGGCGTGCCACAGCGGCTGCTTGCGCTTGACGCCGGCGCGGTGCGTCCACCACAGGTACTGGACGAACACGAGCCGGCCGACGAACACGCCGACCACGAACACGACGGCGGTCGCGAGGTAGCCGCGCAGGAAGCCCCAGTCGAGCGGGATCAGCAGGACCGCGACCGACACGCCCCAAGCGAGGACGACGTGGGCGAGCGCGTGAACGACGCCGTACACGCCGGGCGCACCGGCCGAGCGCGCCCAGACGCGCAGGCCGAACGCCAGTGCGCCGACGAGCAGGAGCAGCCAGATCGAGATCGCGTCCAGCAGGATCCCCGGCCCTTCGGCGACGGCGCCCTCGAAGCTCGGGAACTGGTCGCGCACGGCCGCGGCGGTCAGCAGCGCGAGCAGCGCGTAGATCGGCCCGAGCACCATCCATAGGCGCTTGGTCTTGCCCGGGTGGCGGTGCTCGAGGATGCCGCGCGCCAGCGCGCTCGAGGCCTCCGACTCCGGCCAGATCGTCGTGCGCTCGTACGGGATCGGACCGGTCGAGGAAGCGTCCACCGGCGTGTTCGCGCGCTTGGCCTTCGGCAGCTCCCGCGCCTCGGGCAGCCAGTGGGTCGGCGACAGGTACGCGCCGCCGCCGCCCGCGGTCACCTTCGCGCCGAGCGAGTCCGGCTCTCGGTCGACGGGCTCGTAGCGCGAGTAGTGGTGCAGGTCGCCGGTCAGCGTGAGCGCGAGCTTCGCCCGGTCCTCGCTGGCCTTGCAGATCACCTCTTCCTCGAACCACGCGAGGCTCTTCCACGACTGCGGCGGGTTCTGCGGGTCCTCGACGTGCACCCAGCTGGGCTTGGCCGTGGCGAGGATGACCTGGTCGCCGGGCGTGGTCTGGCGCGCAATCGCCTTGAAGTACTCGATCTGCGGGCCGTCGATGTAGGCGTCGAACTGGATGTCGATGCCCCACAGCCACCAGCCGCGCGGCAGCTTGAGCGCGAAGTACGACCGCGCCTGGCGGGACTGCCAGCCGCCGACGTGGCCGCGCTGGCAGAACACGCGGGTGAAGGCCGTCAGGCCGTCGTACCAGTCGTGGTTGCCGGGGATCGCGAACAGATGCGGTGGGCGCTCGGCGTCCGGCAGCGCGAGCCCGTACGGCAGCCGGAAGCGCTCCTCGTAGGCCTGCCAGTTGGCGGTCGGGTACACCTGGTCGCCGCCGAGGACGAGCAGGCGGCCGCGTTCGGTCTTGGCCGGCTCGGTGCCCTCGTGGCCGAGCGTCAGCGGCTGGGCGAGCAGCTCGGCGATCGCGTACGTCGCGTCGAAGCCGTCACCGACGTCGGACGCGTAGTCGAACCAGAAGTCGCCCTCGGTCGCGGACTGGTCGTAGCGGAACGGCTCGTCGGACAGGCCGGCCATCGTCTCGCGCTTGTCCGCGAAGTTCGCGAACAGGCCGGACAGGACGACCTCCTGCGCGGAGTGCAGCAGCACGCGCGGGGCGAGCCACTCGACCATGGGCTGGGGGCTGGGCTGAGAGGGCGGCTTGCTCACCGCCCGAGTCTCTTAGCCGTGGACGCCGCGCGTCAAGTGATGCCGAGGCGATCCAGCAGCGCGTCGTCCGCGCGCCAGGAGCGGCGCACACGCACACTCAGGTCCAGATGGACGTGCTCGGCGAGCTCGCGCTCGATCTCCTTGCGCGCCGCGACGCCGATCGCCTTGATCATCTTGCCCTGGTGGCCGATCAGGATGCCCTTCTGGGACTCGGTCTCCACCCACATGATCGCCTGCACGGCGACGAGGTTCTCGCGCTCCTCGATCTCCTCGACCTGCACTTCCACGGCGTGCGGGACTTCCTGGCGGGTCCGCAGCAGGACCTGCTCACGCACGAGCTCGGCGAGCATCACGCGCTCGGGCTGGTCGGAGTGATCCTCGGGCGGGAAGTAGAACGGGCCCTCGGGCAGCAGGCTCGCGAGGTGCTCGACGAGGGCCGGTACGCCTTTGCCGGTGCGGGCGGAGATCGGGAAGACCTCGGCCTCGGGCAGGCCGAGCTCCTCGGTGAGCATCAGCGACTTGACCGTCTTGGAGTGGTTCATCCGGTCGACCTTGTTGACCGCGATCACGATCGGGACCTTCGCGTTGCCGAGCGCCTCCGCGATGAACCGGTCTCCCGCGCCGCCGATGCCCTGGTCGCCGTTGACGACGAACAGCGCGGCGTCGGCCTCGCTCAGCTCGGTCTCCACGCGCTTCTGCATGCGGCTCGTGAGCGCGTCGCGCGGACGCTGCACGCCCGGCAGGTCGGTCAGCACGAGCTGGAAGTCGGCGGTCGTGAGCACGCCGCGGATCGCGCGGCGCGTGGTCTGCGGCTTGTCCGAGACGATGGCCACCTTGTGGCCGACCATCGAGTTGACCAGCGTCGACTTGCCGACGTTCGGTCGCCCGGCCAGGGCGATGAACCCAGAACGCGTCATCGCAGCCACCCCATGATCTCTGCCTGCAGGGCCAGCATCTCGCCCTCGTCCGTCTCGTGATCCATGCCCGTCAAGTGGAGCACACCGTGCACGACCGCCTCTGTGAGGTCCACCGTGTGCTCGGGGCAGATGAACACGTCGCCGAGCTCGCGCTCGCCGAACGGGTCCTCGTCGTCCTCGTCGATCGGGAAGCTCAGGACATCCGTCGGGCCGACCTTGCCGCGCCAGGTGAGGTTGAGCTCGGCGATCCGCTCCGGGCTGACGAACGAGACGGCGACGTGACCGTCGTTGAAGCCTGCGGAGGCGGCCGCGTAGCCGACCGCCTCCTCCACGCGCTCCGCGGGGAGCGCGCTGCCGATCACGTCGACTTCGAGCACGCTACGCGGTTCTACGGGCCGGGCGGAGCCCGCTCGGCTGCTCCGTGGCGTGCTGGTCGTAGGCCTCGACGATGCGCTGGACGAGCTTGTGGCGAACCACGTCGTCGCCGCCGAAGCGCACGAACTCGATGCCCTCGACCGTCTTCAGGATGTCGTTGACCACGATCAGGCCCGATTTCTGGTCCCGCGGCAGATCCACCTGCGTGACGTCGCCGGTGACGACCATCCGCGAGCCGAACCCGAGGCGGGTCAGGAACATCTTCATCTGCTCGGGCGTCGTGTTCTGCGCCTCGTCGAGGATCACGAACGAGTCGTTGAGCGTCCGGCCGCGCATGAACGCGAGCGGCGCGACCTCGATCACGCCCTTCTCCAGATGGGTGGCGACCTTCTCCGGGTCCATCATGTCGTTGAGCGCGTCGAACAGCGGGCGCAGGTACGGGTCCACCTTGGCCATCAGGTCGCCCGGGAGGAAGCCGAGCCGCTCGCCCGCCTCCACCGCCGGCCGCGTGAGGATGATCCGGTTGACCTCGCGGCGGCTCAGCGCCGCCGTGGCCATCGCCATCGCCAGGAACGTCTTGCCGGTGCCGGCCGGGCCGACGCCGAACGTCACCGTGGAGCGCTTGATCGCGTCCACGTAACGCTTCTGGTTGACGGACTTGGGCGCGACGCGCAGGTTGCGGTGGCGCCAGACCACGTCCTCGAGCACCTTGGAGGGCGACTCGTTGGACTCCAGGACGCGCGTGACCGCCTCGATCGTCGCCGGGCCGATGTCGTGCCCGCGCTCGACCATCGCCGACAGCTCGCGGATCACCGTCGCGCCGGCCTGCACCGCCTCGGCCTCACCGTCCAGCGTGACGATGTTGCCGCGCAGGAACACCTCGCAGTCGAGCTGCTCCTCCAACGTTCGCAGGGCCGCATCGCGCGAGCCGGCGAGCTCCGCGGCGACCTCGTTCGATACTTCCAACTGCCTACGTGCCATCTAGGAAAGCGCTTCCTTCACCTTGGTCGAGACCCTCTTGCCGTCGACGCGGCCGCCGGCGGCCTCCATCACCTGCTTGATCACCCGGCCCATGTCGCGGGGGGACGAGGCGCCGGTCGACTCCACTGCCGTCTTGACCAGCGCTTCGAGCTCCGCGTCCGAGAGCTCCTGCGGGAGGTAGCCCTCGATGAGGGCGGCCTCCGATGCTTCCTGTGCGGCGAGCTCTTCACGGCCCGCCTCGCGGTAGGCCGTCTCGGCCTCGCGACGCCGCTTGCGCTCGCGCCGCAGGACCGCCAACTCGTCTGCCCCGCCGTCCTTCTCCGCCTTCTGCAGCTCGGAAAGGACGAGCCGGAGCGCCGCGACACGTTCACGCTCCCCCGCCTTCATGGCGGTGGTCACGTCGGCTCTGATGCGCTCAGCGATCTGCAATACATCCAGTGTACGTGCCCATCCGGCAGGATCCGCGTCCGTGAACGCACGTCTCGACGCATTGCCAGGCCGCGACCTCCCCGGTGGGCTGCGGATCGTCGAGGCTCGAACCCGACGTTCGCGCGGGAAGGGGCTCGCGCGGATGGACACGATGCCTTCACATCTCGGGCTGGAGCTGGCGCCGTGCCGGTCCGTGCACACCTTCGGCATGCGGTTCGCGCTGGACCTGATCTGGCTGGACGCGGAGGGTGCGGTGGTGCGGGTGGATGAGCGTGTGCCGCCGCGGCGCTTTCGAACCTGCTGGCGCGCGCGCTCCGTGATCGAGACGCTGGGTGGCGCCTCCGGGCCGTTCCTAGCCGAAGACGACCGCGGCGATCCCGAGCGCGACGAGCGCTGAGCCCGCGAGCCGGCGCCGGCCGCCGCCCGCTCCGGCCAGCAGGACACTCGACTCGCGCAGGGCGGCGACCGGCGCGGCGGGCGCGCGCTCGAGGGCGGCCAGGACGAGGATGTACGCGGCGGCCATGCCCGCGCCGGCGGGGAGCGAGCGCCGGTCGGTGGCGGCTCTGAGGCGCTGCGGGCCGATCACCAGCGCGTACGGGATCGCCGAGATGCCGAGGACGAGCACGAAGTACGGGATCGGCGCGGCGTGCTCGACGCCGTGGTCGTCGACGAGCGTGTAGCCCGCGATGCACGCGCCGACGGCCAGCGCGAGCCCGACCGACAGCGCGTCCGGCGTGTTGTCGCCGACGCCGCGGACGAGCAGCACACCGCCCGTCACGGCGAGGACGCCGACCACCGCGAACAGCGACAGGTCCTGGCCGAGCGCGACGATCGAGATGACGAGGACGATGACCGGCGCCGCGCCGCGGGCCACGGGATAGGCGAACGAGTAGTCCGCGCGGCTGTAGACGGCGGCGAGCAGGGCAAAGTAGGCCAGCTCGAGCGCCGCGGAGCCGCCGATGTACGGCCACGCCTCGGCCTCGACGCGCCACGTGAGCGCGGCCGGGATCGCGAACACGGCGACGCCGGTGAGCATCGCGACCGCCGCGGTGGCGTGCGTGTCCTTCGCGCCGGCGACGAGCGCGTTCCAGCCGGCGTGCAGGAACGCGGACGCGAGGACGAGGACGAGCGCGCCCGCGCTCAGCGCGCACCGCCCGCGGCGGCACGCGCGGCGAGGAGGCTCGGCCGCGCCGCGTGCTTCATCCCACCAGCTCGGCGAACCTCGCCGCGGTGACGTTGCCGCCCGAGATCGTCACGCCCACGCGCAGGCCTTTCGCGTCGACCTTGCCGGCCAGGAGCGCGGCGAAGGCGCAGGCGCCACTCGGCTCCGCGACGATCTTCGTGCGCTCGAACAGCAGACGCATGGCGGTGACGATCTCCGCGTCGGAGACCGTGACGACCTCGTGGACGAGCTTCTGGATGACCGGGAACGTCAGCTCGCCGGGCATCGGGGTCTGCTGACCGTCGGCGATCGTGCGGGGCACGGGGATCTCGATCCGCTCGCCGGCCGCGAGGGAGCGGACGAAGTCGTCGCCGGCCTCGGGCTCGACGCCGATGATCCGGGTGTCCGGCGAGAGCGCGGCGGTCGCCGTGGCGCAGCCCGACAGCAACCCGCCGCCGCCGAGGCAGACGAGCAGCACGTCCAGCGAGCCCGCGTCCTCGATCAGCTCGAGCGCGGTCGTGCCCTGCCCCGCCATCACGTGCTCGTTGTCGTAGGGATGGATGGGCGTGAGGCCGCGCTCCGCGACGAGCTCGTCCAGCAGCTCGTCCCGCTGCACGGCGTAGCGGTCGAAGCGGATGATCTCCGCCCCGTAGCCCTGCGTCGCCGCGAGCTTGCCCGCTGGCGCGTCCTCCGGCATAAGGATCACCGCGGGGATCTCGTGCAGCCGCGCGGCCAGCGACACGGCCTGCGCGTGGTTGCCGCTGGAGACCGTCGCCACGCCGCGGCGCCGGTCCGCGTCGCTCAGGGACGAGATCGCGTTGTAGGCGCCGCGGAACTTGAACGCGCCCACGCGCTGGAAGTTCTCGGCCTTCAGCAGGACGCGGCCCGCGCCGGTGGCCTCGTCCAGCGAGCGGCCGGTGATGACCGGGGTGCGGTGCGCGACCCCGTCGAGTCGCCGCGCCGCGGCCTGGACATCGTCAAGCGTGATCACGATCGCGAGTCTACGCCGCGCCAAAACGCGACAGTTGTTGCGTGAAGGGGTCTGACCCCTTTAGGTTCGTTTAGGTCAGTACGGCGCGCGGAGAAGCTCGATCGCGGCCCAGCCGCCGCCCTCGCGGCGGTCCTTCTCGACCAGGCCGATGCGCGTGAAGGCGGTGAGGACCTCGTCGATCTCGTGCGTCTCGACGCCGGAGATGATCATCCGGTCGGGCACGGTCTCGAGGTTCGCGGCGAGCTGCAGGAGCAGCGGGCGGACGAGGTTCGCGAGCACGGTCGGGGCGGACGGGCCGCCCTGGCGGACGTCGGCGCGGGTGGCGTCGACCTGCACGCCGTTCCGCGCGGCCGATTCGCGCGTCTCGTCGACCGACTCGGGCTCGATGTCGCAGGCCAGCACCGGTGACCAGCCGAGCTTCGCCGCCGCGATCGCGAGGATGCCGCTGCCGCAGCCCCAGTCGGCCAGCGGGCCGGCGGGCTCCAGCTGCGTGAGGAGCTCCAGCGTCAGCCGCGTGGTCGCGTGCGACCCCGTGCCGAAGCCCTGGCCCGGCTCGATGACGACGTCCAGCGCGCCGTCGCGCGGCTCGTGCCACGGCGGGCGGACCCGCAGCGGGCCGACATCGATGGGGACGTGGAACGAGTGCCAGTCGATCTCGGGCACCTCGCTCGTGGAGACCTCGACGAGCGCCTCCCCCACCGCGGCCTGCACGTCGCCGATCGCCGGCAGCTCGCCCTCGGCGCCGTACAGCACGTACTCGACGGCGTCGCCAAGCTCGACCTCCTCCAGCCCGCCGGGCGCGAACGCCATCAGGTCGGTGAGCACGAGCTCCGCGTGCTCGCGCTGGACTTTCACGCTGAGGCGGATCATGGCCGGTCGAAGAGGACGGCGACCCAGCCGTCGCGTTCGCGGCGCTCGCGCTCGGTGAAGCCGTACGGCTCGAAGACGGTCGCGGGCACGTCGGCGTGATCGACGCTGATGCCGGACACGAGCAGCGTCACCGGCCCCGTGGGCGCCGGGATGTTGCTCGAGTTCGCCATCAGGTTCGCGGTCAGGTTGCCCACGACGGTCCGCGCCCAGGGCGGGTTGGCCGTGACGTCGGCGACGTGCGCGTCGACGCCGTTCTTGCGCGCCGTCGCCACCGCGCCCGGGTCCAGCTCGATCGCCGTGACCGGATCGAACCCGAGGTGCATCGCGGCCACCGACAGCACGCCGCAGCCGCAACCCCAGTCAGCCAGCTCCGTCGGCGGCAGCTCCTGCAGCCACTGCAGGCACAGCTTGGTCGTCGGGTGCGACGCGAGGCCGAACGTGTCCCCCGGGTCCACGACCAGCCCGGGACCGGGCAGCCACGGCGGGCGGATCGTGATCTTGCCGACGGTCACGGGCTCCAGATGCTCGTGCCAGGCGGTCTGCCAGCCGTCCGCGATCGGCGTCCGCGACTGCGAGACGAGCTCCGGGAACGACAGGTGCGGGAAGTTCTCGCCGTAGACGACGAGCTCGACGTGCTCGCCGTCCGCGACCTCCTCGAAGCCAGCGGCCAACAGCCCTTCCAGCCGCGCGTAGGCGACCTCCGCGTCCTCGGCCCGAACGCGGATTCCGAGGCGGATCATCCGGCCAGAGCTCGTTTGAGCTTGGCGATCATGCCTTCGCTCTCGTGCAGGTTGTCCTCGGTGATCGAGTCCGCGAGCTGCTCCATCAGATCCTTCTGCTTCTTCGAGAGCCGCCGCGGGATCACGACGTTCACGACCACCTTCAGATCGCCGGTGCGCCCACGGCCGATCGGGGGCATGCCGCGCCCGTTCATGACGATCGTCTCGCCCGGCTGGGTGCCGGCGGGCACCTCGAGCGGGACGTCGCCGTCCAGCGTGGGAACCTGGATCGTCGTGCCGAGGGCCGCGTACGGCGCCGCCACGTCGACCACGGTGATCAGGTCCTCACGGTCACGCAGGAAGCGCTCGTCCTCCTTGACCCGGACGACCACGTACAGGTCTCCGGCGGGGCCACCACGCTCGCCCGCGTGGCCGCGGCCACTAATCCGCATCCGCTGCCCGTCGGCGATGCCGGCCGGCACGTCGACCTTCACGCGGCGCTCCTCGGCGACCATCCCGCGGCCCTCGCACGTGTGGCAGGGCTGCTCGGCGATCCGCCCGTCGCCGCTGCACTTGTCGCACAGCGCGGTGCGGACCATCTGCCCGAAGCGCGTGCGCTGCACGGCCTGGATCTGGCCCGCGCCGCGGCACTTGTCGCAGGTGACGATCGGCGTGCCCGGCTCCGCGCCGTTGCCGTGGCAGGTGCCGCACAACGCCGTGGCGTCGTACGTGACCTCGATCTCGGTCCCGCGCGCCGCGTCCTGCAACGAGATCTGGACCGCCAGCGCCACGTCCCCGCCCTGCACGGCGCCGCCGCGCATGCGGGTGCCGCCGGCGCCGCCGAAGGCCGCGTCGAACCCGCCCTGCCCGAAGAACGCGCTGAACAGGTCGCTGATCGACCCGAAGTCCTGGAAGTTCGGTGCCCCGCCGGAGCCCTTGAGGCCCTCATGGCCGTACGCGTCGTAGGTGCGTCGCCGCTCGGCGTCGCTCAGCACCTCGTACGCCTCGGCGGCCTCCTTGAACTTCTCCTCGGCCTGCGGGTCGTGGGCGTTGACGTCCGGGTGCAGCTCGCGCGCGAGCCGCCGGAACGACTTCTTGATCGTGGCCTCGTCCGCTTCCCGATCCACCCCGAGGACGTCGTAGTAATCCCGTGGCACCTAATACAACTCCTCGACAAAGCGTGAGAGCTCGTGCGCGGCTTCACGCACCGAGCGGATCACGCGGGAATAGTCCATCCGCGTCGGCCCGATCACCGACACGGTTCCAAGATTGCGCTGCGGCAGCCCGTAGTTGGCGGCGACGAGCGACATGCCCTGCAGGGCCGGCTGCGGGTTCTCGATCCCGATCCGCACGTACGCGCCGCGCGAGCCGAGCGCGGTCGACAGCACGCCGAGCATCGAGACGCGCCGCTCGAGCATCTCCATCAGCGCGTTGAGCTGGGAGACGTCCTGGAAGCGGTACTCGCTCACCAGGCGGTGCGCGCCGTCCACGTAGAGCGTGTCTTCGGCGGTGTCGACGAGCTCGACGAACGCCGGCGCGAGCTCGGTGACGAACGCGCGCTCCGTGGCCGGCAGCGTCGGGTCGTTGAGCTTGGAGCCGAGCATCCGCGCGCCCAGGCCCATGCCCACGAGCTGCTCGTTCAGGTACGAGCCGGCCCAGTCCGCCAGCCCCGCGTCCACCGGCCGGTCGAACGTGAAGACCTTCTTCGAGACGCCGCCCGTGGACGTGATCACGACCACCATCAGCACCTGCGGCTGCAGCAGCAGGACCTCGATGTGGCGGATCGTGGTCGTCGCGATCGGCGGCGCGGTCACCAGCGCCAGCAGGTTGGTGACCTGCGAGAGCGTGTCGGCGGTCATCCGCATCGCGTCGTCGACCTCACGCCGGACGAGCGACAGCCCGAGCCCTTCGCGCGGCGGCTCCGGCAGCAGGCGATCCACGTAGTAGCGGTAGCCCGCGTCCGTCGGCACCCGCCCCGCCGACGTGTGCGGGTGCGCGAGCAGCCCGCACTCCTCGAGCACGGCGAGCTCGTTGCGGATCGTCGACGAACCGGCGGTGATCTCCGGGTCGGCCGCGAGCGTCTTGGACCCCACGGGCTGCCCGGTCGCCTTGAAGCCGTCCACCACTTTGCTGAGGAGGAGGGCCTGACGGGGCGTAAGCACGACTTCAGATTCTAAGAACTGCTCTGCCGCGGCGGACGAGCTTGCTGCCGTCCTGCACCGCTTCGCAGTCGAAGACGGCCTCGCCGTCCCCCTGCGACTTGAGCTTGCTGGTGATCGTGATGTCCTGCTCGGGCACGCCCATGCCGCGGAACTGGACACTCAGCGACTTGAGCGCGAGCGGGCCCCCGACGACGTCCGTCTGGGCGCGCGCGACCTGGGCCATCGTCCACAGGCCGTGGAGGATCTTCGACGGCAGGTCGACCGACCGGGCGAACTCGTCGTCCAGGTGGATCGGGTTGAAGTCGCCCGAGGCGCCCGCGTAGTGGTACGTCGTGTACCGGTCGGGCGTGACCGTCACCTCACGAAGTTCGTCCATGTCCCCTCGCAGACGAGCTCTCCGCGCTGATTCGTCGAGCGCGAGCTGAACGTGTAGACCTTGATCTCACCGCGTTTGGCCTCGTCGACGAACGACGCCTCCGTGGTGATCTCGTCGCCGGCGACGACCGGCAGGTGCCAGGTGAAGTCCTGCGCGCCGTGGACCAGGCGGGAGAAGTCGATCCCGATCTGGGGGTCCAGGACGGCGGGACCCATCGCGCGCCACTTGTAGACGGCAGCGAACATCGGCGGCGCCACGACGTCCTCGTAGCCGGCCTCGCGGGCGGCCGCGACGTCGTGGCAGAGCGGCGACTGCTCGCCGATCGACGCCGCGTACTCGCGGATCTTCTCCCGCCCCACCAGATACGTGTCGCTGTGGCTCAATTGTCGTCCGCCAGCTCGAGCACGGCCAGGAACGCCTCCTGCGGCACCTCGATGCGCCCGACCTGCTTCATGCGCTTCTTGCCTTCCTTCTGGCGCTCGAGCAGCTTGCGCTTACGCGAGATGTCACCGCCGTAGCACTTGGCCGTGACGTCCTTGCGGAAGGCCTTGACCGTCTCGCGGGCGATGATCTTCGCGCCGACGGCGGCCTGGATCGGCACGTCGTACTGCTGGCGCGGGATCCGCTTGCGGAGCCGCTCGGTCATCTGCTTGCCCTGCTCGTAGGCCTTGTCGCGGTGGACGACCATGCTCAGCGCGTCCACGGCGTCGCCGCCGAGCAGCACGTCGAGCTTGACGAGGTTGGAGGGCCGCAAGCCGATCGGCTCGTAGTCCAGCGACGCGTAGCCCTTCGTGCGCGTCTTGAGCTGGTCGAAGAAGTCCAGGACGACCTCCGCGAGCGGCAGGTCGTACGTGAGCTGCACGCGGTCCGAGCTCAGGTAGTGCATGCCCGAGTGATTGCCGCGCCGGTCCTGGCACAGCTCCATGATCTGGCCGATGTACTCCTTCGGCGTCAGGATCGAGGCGCGGATGTAGGGCTCGCGGACCTCGGCGATGCGCGCCGGGTCGGGCATGTCCGTCGGGTTGTGGACAGGGATCACGTTCCCGTCCGTGAGCGTGATCTCGAACTCCACCGACGGCATCGTCGCCATCAGCTCGAGGTCGTACTCGCGCTCCAGGCGCTCACGCACGATGTCCATGTGCAGGAGGCCGAGGAAGCCGCAGCGGAAGCCGAAGCCGAGCGCGTCGGAGGTCTCCGGCTCCCAGCTCAGCGCCGCGTCGTTCAACGTCAACTTCTCGAGCGCGTCGCGCAGCTCGGGGTAGTCGTCGTTGTTCATCGGGAACAGGCCGCAGAACACCATCGGCTTGACGTCCCGGTAGCCGGGGAGCGCCTCGCTGGCCTGGTTGTGCTTGATCGTCAGCGTCTCACCGACGGCGAGCTGCGTGACGTCCTTGATGCCGGTGATCAGGTAGCCGACCTCGCCGGGACCGAGCTGCTTGGCCGGCAGCTGGGCGGGCGTGAAGAACCCGATGTCGTCGATCTCGGCCTGCGTGTTCGTCTGCAGGCCGAGGATCGTCTCGCCCTTCTTGAACGTGCCGTCGACCACGCGGATGTAGGCGATCACGCCGCGGTACTGGTCGTACTCGGAGTCGAAGATCAGCGCGCGCGGCGGCGCGTCCGGGTCTCCGGAGGGCGGCGGGACGCGCTGCACGATCTGCTCGAGCACGTCCAGGACGCCCTCGCCGGTCTTCGCGCTGATCCGGCGCACCTGCTCGGGGTCCTCACCGATCAGCTCCGCGATCTCCTCCCCCACCCGCTCGGGCTCGGCACCCGGCAGGTCGACCTTGTTCATGGTCGGGATGAGCTCCAGGCCCGCGTCGATCGCCAGGTACGTGTTGGCGACGGTCTGCGCCTCCACGCCCTGGGAGGCGTCGACGACCAGCAGCGCGCCCTCGCACGCGGCCAGCGAACGCGACACCTCGTAGGTGAAGTCCACGTGGCCGGGCGTGTCGATCAGGTGGAACTGGTAGGTCTCACCGTCCTGCGCCGTGTAGAAGACGCGCACGGCCTGCGCCTTGATCGTGATGCCGCGCTCGCGCTCCAGATCCATGGAGTCGAGCAGCTGGGCACGCATCGCCCGAGGGTCGACGGTCTGGGTGAGCTCGAGGATCCGATCCGCCAGCGTCGACTTGCCATGGTCGATGTGGGCGATGATCGAGAAGTTGCGGATATGCGACTGGTCGGCCAATTCGTCCCTTAGGTTACGAGCGTTTGCGCAGTCGCCGTGCGAAAAGGTCGAGGATTTGCCGTGCCTCCGGAATTCGGAGCCCCAGCACGACCGCGGCGTAGGCCGCCGAGCCCGCCCCGAGAGCCACGAAAACGCTGACCGCCCGGGCGAGCAACGCGGTGCCGAGCAGCGCGTCCAGCCCGGCCCAGACGCCGTAGGCCACCGCGGCCAGCGCACCCGCGGCGACGAGCATCTTCGCGATCGCGACGAGCGTCTCCCGTGTCTCGAACCCGCCCAGCGCGCGCCGCAGCAGGAACGCCTCGGCGAGCACGAGCGCCGCGTTGGAGGCGATCGTGCCGAGCACGATGCCCGCGATCCCGAACGGCTTGGACAGCAGGTAGGAGCCGACCGCGTTGATGGCGAGTGAGCCGACGGCGAGCTTGGTCGGCGTCGTCGGCTGCTGCAGCGAGAAGAACCCGCGCGTGAGCATCAGGACGAAGCCGCTGAACGGGAGGCTGAACGCGAACCAGAACAGCGCGTCGGCGGTGAGCCGGGTCGATTCGGCGTCCCACTCCCCGCGCTGGAAGACGAGCTGGACGATCGGCTCGGCGAGCACCGCCATCGCCGCGCCCGCGGGGATCAGCAGCAGCGCGATCTGGCGCAGGCCGGTGCCGATCGTCGCGCGCAGGCCCGCGAAGTCGTTGCGGGCGGCGAGGCGGGCGAGCTGCGGGAACAGCACGGTCGCGACCGCGACGGAGAACATCCCCTGCGGGAGCATGTAGATGCGGAAGGCGGCGTCGATCGCGCGCGGCACCTCGTCGGAGACGCCGGAGCCGATGACCGTGTTCAGCAGCAGGTTGATGTTGATCAGGCCGAGGCCGATCGACACCGGCAGCATCAGCATCAGCACGCGCTTGACGCGCTCGTCACCGCGCCGCGGGAGCCGGATGTGGCCGATCGGGAAGCCCATCCGTCGCAGCGTCGGGAGCATCATCAGCAGCTGGACGAGCGTGCCGGCGACGACGCCGATCGCGTACGCGTAGAGCTTGTCGTCGCCGTCGAACAGCGGCGCCAGCCCGACCATCCCGGCGATGATCACGACGTTCCAGACCAGCGGCGCGATCGCGGGGATCGTGAAGTGGTCGTGGACGTTGAGGATCCCCGTCACGAGCCCGGTCAACCCGAGCAGCACGACGATCGGGAACAGCACCTGGCTGAGCCCGATCGCCAGCGTGTCCAGCGCGGGCGTGAACTCGTCCCCCGTGAACAGCGGGATCAGCCACGGGGCGATCACGATGAACACCAGCGAGATCAACGTCAACGCGACGAGCATCAGCCCCGCCAACGCGCCCGCGAGCTCGATCGCCTCCTTGCGCTTCTTCTGCTCGAGCAGCTCGGAGAAGACCGGCACGAACGCGCTGGAGAGCGCCGCGTCCGCCACCAGCGCGCGGATCAGGTTCGGGATCTGGAACGCGAGCGTGAACGCCGAGGCGGCGCCCGCCGTGCCGAAGTACGCGGCCGCGACGACCTCGCGGATGAGCCCGGCAACGCGCGAAAGACCCGTCGCAGCTGAGAAGATCAGCGTGTTGATCGCCGTGCGGCGGGCGTGTGAGGTGGGCTGAGATGCCAAGACCGGCGCGCTATAGTACGCGGCCGCTGCGGTCCTTCCGCGGCCTTTTCACCATGGCCAACATCAAGTCACAGATCAAGCGGAACAACCGCTCCGAGCGCGAACGCGTCGAGAACCGCCAATACACGTCTGCGATCAAGACGTACTTCCGGCGCCTCGAGACCGCCGTGACCGAAGGTAACGATGACACCGCGGGTACCGAGCACCGCAAGCTCATCTCGCTGATCGACAAGGCCGTCAAGCGCGGCGCCCTGCACGCCAACACCGGCGCTCGCAAGAAGGCGCGTGCCGACCGGCTGCGCAACACCGTCACCGCCGCGTAACGCACCTTCGCGATCTTCCTCGCCGTTCAAGGCGCCGGCAAGCCGGCGCCTTTTTCGTTTAATGGGCTCGATGCCGCCCGTGCTCACGATCGTGGACGTCGGTCCGCGCCCGGCCGACGTGATCGCCGCGATCGACGTGGTCACGGACGTCGGCCCGCGCCGGGCCGCGGAGCTCGTCGAGTGGCTCCCTGCGTTCGTCGGTCGCGGGCTGCACGCCGCGCTGGCGGAGGTCCTGCGTGAGGAGCTCCAGCGTGCGGGAGCGATCGTCGAGCTGCGCGAGCCGCCGCCTCCGGCGCCCGTCGTGCCGTCCGCGGCGCCGACGGGCGAGTCCACGGTGAAGCTCGTCGACGCGGGCGAGGACCGGCTCCGGGTGATCAAGCGCGTGTGCACGGCGACCGGCCTCACGCTGCGTGAGGCCAAGGAGCTCGTCGACGCGGCGCCGACCGTCGTCGCGTCCGGGTTGAGTACGGAGCGGGCGGCAGCGCTCCGGCACGAGCTCGAGTCGGCCGGGGCGCGGGTCGAAGCCGCCTAGGATCGAGCCATGAGCTTCCTCCGCCGCCTGCTGGGGCGCGATCACGCCGACGACACCATCGGGGAGAACGGTCTGCCCTTGGCCCCGCGTGTCCCGCCACGGGTGGAGACGACACGGACGGCGACCGCTCCGCCCGCCCCGACCACGCCGACCGCCGGCGGCGGATCCGTCTTCCTCGCCGAGGTCGGCCCGAAGAAGATCGCGGTGATCAAGGTGGTCCGCGAGGCCAGCGGGCTCGGGCTCAGGGAGGCCAAGGACCTCGTCGAGTCGGCGCCGACGCTGATCGTGTCGGGACTGAGCCCGGAAGCGGCGGCGGCGCTCCGGCGCGACCTCGAGTCGGCCGGAGCGCGGGTCGGTTAGCCCCTAGGCGGCGCGCTTCTTCTTCGCCGGCGCCGCGGCCACTTCCGTGGGCGGCAGCGGCTCGTCCTGGGCGGAGAGCGGCTGCAGGCCGGCGGCGAGCTTCTCGTCGGCGCGGATCACGTGCATCACGGCGTTGATCAGCGCGAGGTGCGTGAACGCCTGCGGGAAGTTGCCGAGGTGGCGGCCGCTGCGCGGGTCGATCTCCTCCGCGTACAGGTGCAGCGGGGACGCGTAGCCGAGCAGCTTCTGGCACAGGTCGCGCGCCAGGTGGTGCTCGCCGATCTCGCTCAGGGCGCTCACGAGCCAGAACGAGCAGATCGTGAACGTGCCCTCCTCGCCCTGGAGGCCGTCGTCGGTCTCCTCGACCTTGTAGCGCAGCACGAGCCCGTCGATCGTCAGGTCGTTGGCGATCGCCATCACCGTCTTGCGCACGCGCTCGTCCGTCGGCGGCAGGAAGCGCACGAGCGGGATCAGCAGCGCGCTCGCGTCCAGCGCCTCGGTGTCGTAGTGCTGGGTGAAGACGCCGTCCTTGCAGCCATGCTCGAGGATGTCGGCCTTGATCTCGTCGGCCTTCGCGCGCCAGATCTCGGACTGCTCGTGGTTCTCGCGCAGCGTCGCGAGGCGGGCGCCACGGTCGCACGCGACCCAGCACATGACCTTCGAGGACACGAAGTGCTTGTCCTCGCCGCGCACCTCCCAGATGCCGCGGTCGGGCTTCTGCCAGTTCTCGATCGCGGCCTCGACCAGGCTCTTGATCAGCGGCCAGCGGCGCTCGGGCAGGTGGTCGCGGGACTTGGCGTGCAGGAAGATCGAGTCCAGCATCGTGCCCCACACGTCGTGCTGGCGCTGGTTGTAGGCGCCGTTGCCGATGCGGACAGGGCGGGCGTTGTCGTAGCCGCTGAGGTGGTCGAGCGTCTCCTCGATCAGCTCACGCTCGCCCTGGATGCCGTACATGACCTGCAGGTCGTCGGCCTGTGCCGCGTCCTGCATGAAGTAGAAGTAGTCGTTGGCCTCCCACTCGAAGCCGAGCGAGTGCAGGCCCCAGAGCATGAAGGTGCTGTCGCGGACCCAGCTGTAGCGGTAGTCCCAGTTGCGCTCGCCACCCGGGGTCTCGGGGAGGCTCGTGGTCGCGGCGGCGATCATCGCGCCCGTCGGCGAGTAGCTCAGGCCCTTCAGCGTGAGGGCGCTGCGCTGGAGGTACTGGCGCCACGGATGATCCGGGAACGTGCCGTGCGCGAGCCACTGGTGCCAGTAGTCGGCGGTGTTGACCAGGCGCTCGTAGGCCTCGTCGTACGTCTTCGGGCCGGGGTGCTCCGAGAACGCCAGCGAGACGAACGCGGTCTCCCCCGCCTTCAGGGTGCTGACCGCTCGCACGCGCGAGCCCTCGAAGCCGACGCGCAGGTCGGTCGTCAGGTGCAGCTTGGTGCCCCAGCCCTCGGCGGTCGCGACCGCCTCGTGGTAGCCCTCACCCGCGTACTCCCACTGCGCGTAGCGGCGGCCGTAGTCGAAGATCGGGTCGCACTCCATCTGGACCTCGACCGAGCCGTTCACGCAACGCATCGTGCGCAGGAGCACGTGGTCGGCGTCGTAGTCCGTGGGGGCGCGCCGGTGCGTCGTGGAGCGCTCCTCCTTGTCGTGCCACGGGCCGATCAGCAGCACGTCGCGGACGATCAGCCAGCCGCGGTCGGTGCCCCAGGTGGTCTCCAGGATCATCGTGCCCGGCAGGTAGCGCCGGGCGGCGGGGACCATCGTGTCCGCCGGGCCGAGCCGGAACGTGCCGGCGTCGCGGTCCAGGACCGCGCCGAACACGCTCGGACCGTCATGGCGGGGCAGGCACAGCCACTCGATCGCGCCGGACGGCGCCACCAGGGCGTTCGTCTCGCAGTCCGAGAGGAAGCCGTAGTCCGCGATCGGCGGGAAGGGGGAAGAGAGCGGAGGGTTCGCGTTGTCCAGCGACATTGCCGCTGGATGCTAGGGAGTTCGCTCAGGCGGCGGCAGCGAGGACGGCGCGGATGGCGACCGTGTCCTCATTGAGCCCGCCGCCCAGGTGCCCGCGCGTCGCGGCCTCGAGGTCGGCCATCGCCGCAAGCGCTTGGCGCAGCGACTCGAGATCCCGCGCCCCGACGTCCTTGATGAACTTGTCGGCGGCGCGCGGCGGCATCCGCAGCGTGCGCTTGACCTGCGCGGGCGCCTGCCCCGCGTGCAACGCTTCTGCCACGGTGACCGCGTCGCGCAGCCGGCGGACCATGTTGTAGATGAGGCCCGTGACCCGCTCACCCTGCTGGCGCAGCTCGAGCAGCAGCTCCAGCGACGCCTGCTTGTCGCCCGCGACGAGCGCGTCGGCGAGGCTCCAGACCTTCTTCTCGGAGGACGTCGCACAGGAGTCGATGACCTCCTCCGGCCCGATGTAGGCCCCCGGCCCGTGCTCGAGCGCGAGCTTCTCCAGCTCGCGCATCAGCCGCTGCTGGCGCTCCCCGACCTGCGCGACGAGCGCTTTGGCGCCCTCCCGGTCCAGGTCGATCTTCAGGCCCTTGGCCTGTGCCTCCAGCCACTTCGGCAGATCCCAGGCCTTGACGTTGTTCTCGGCCGCGATCTGCCCTTCGACCTTCTTGACGGCGTCGTGCAGCTTGTCCGGCGCCTTGTAGCGGCCCTCTTCGCGGGCGAAGAACGCGACCGTCAGCGTCTCGGGATCGGCCGACTTGAGCGCGGTGGCGACACCGGTGACCTCGGCGTCCTTCCAGCGCTCGACGCCGTCGGCGATCACGAACCGCCGGCCCATCGCGAACGTCATCGTCGAGATCGCGATCTCCAGCGCCGCGGGCGTGCACTGGTCGCCCTCGTAGACCTCGACACCGGCCGTGCCCGCCGACTCCTCGGCCATCGCGCGTAGACGGGCGCGCCGCTCGGCGATCCGACCGTGGTCGTCGCCGTGGATGAGGTACGCGGCGCGGAAAGCAGGCACGCGGAGCGAGTCTATCCCCGTAACTGGACGGCAACCTCCCGGTTTTGGCGCATTGGAACTCTCATGGCGTTCCAATCCACAGGATCAGGAGGATCTGTGCCTTTGCTCAGCAGGATGGTCGCCGCAGCGGCGACCGGTGCCGTGCTCACACTGGTTGGATCGGGGTCCGCGCTCGCGGCCCCGACGGCGTTCGTGACCGACGGCAACGCGTCCGTGTTCCCGGTCGACGTCGCCACGGGCGTGCCCGGCGAGCGGATCGCGCTCACCACCGGTGAGACCCAGCTCGTCGTCGCCTCGCCGGACGGCAAGACCATCTACACCCTGGGGGCCAGCCCCGGGCTCCTGTCGGTGATCGACGCGGCCACGCGCACGGTCAAGTCGACGATCACGATCGGCACGGTCCCGGCCGGCCTCGCGATCACACCGGACGGCACGAAGCTCTACGTGACGCGCCAGTTCTCGCGCCAGCTCATCCCCGTCGACGCCGCGACCGGCGCGACCGGCCCGGCGATCACGACCGGGAACGGCCCGCGCGGGATCGCGATCACGCCCGACGGCACGAAGGTCGTCGTGACGAACTACAGCGGCAGCCAGGTGCAGATCGTGTCGGTCGCGACGGGCGCTGTGCTGTCGACGATCCCGGTCCCCGGCAACCCGCAGTCCGTCGTCATCACCCCGGACGGCAAGACCGCGTGGGCGTTCGCCGAGACCAACAAGCAGCTCGTCCCGATCGATCTCGCCACCGCGACGGCCGGGACGCCGATCGTGGTCGGGGGCACGACGCCGCGCACGATCGCGCTCGCGCCGGACGGCACGTCGATCTACGTGTCGGACTGGGCGAGCGGTGATCTCACGCCGTTCGACCTCGCCACCGGCGCGCCGCGGACACCGATCGTCAGCCTGGGCGCGACGAGCGTCGCGTTCACACCCGACGGCAAGACCGGCTACGCCCCCGGCGGCATGAGCGGCAAGGTCTTCCGCTTCGACGTCGCCACGGGCGCGCTGGGCACGCCGATCGAGCTCGGCAACTCCCCCGCGTACGTCGCGTTCTCGAACGTCACGCCCACTGAGCAGGGCCCGCCCGCGCCGACCTACACGCTCTCGCACGAGTACCTGTCGGGCACCGTGGGCGATCCGACGAACGACCGCGTCACGATCACCGTCGCGCAGAAGACGGCGGCCGGCGGCGATGTCGATGCTTCGGCGTTGCGCGTGGAAGCGGTGCTGTCGTCGAACCCGGCGGTCGCGGCATTGAGCGGCGTGACCGTGAGTGGGATGGGCGCGACCCGGTCGGTGTCGATCACGCCCGCGGGCGGCGTCGGCTACGCGGACATCGCGCTGCGGGTGAGCGGCCTCGGAACCGAGACGACGACCGCGATCGTCAACTACGCCGCCTCGGGCGCCGCGCCGACCGCGACGAGCCGCTCGCTGATCGGCAGCGCGGACGCGTCGGCCGCGATCGACGCCGGCGACGGCTACATGCTCGTCGCCGACGACGAGAGCAACATCATCAAGCTCTTCAAGCGCGACTCCTCGGAGCGGCGCGTGAAGGACTGGGACTTCCAGACGCGCGTGCAGGCGCCGCGCGAGGTCGACATCGAGGCCGCGACGCGCGTCGGCGACACGATCTACTGGAGCGGGTCGCTCGGCAACAACAAGGAGGGCAAGCTGCGGCCGGAGCGGGCGTTCGTGTTCACGACGGTGGTGAGCGGATCGGGCGCGAGCACCGAGCTGACGTTCGGGAACCGCTACGCCGGGCTGCGCGACGACCTGATCGAATGGGACCAGGCGCACGGGAATCGCTTCGGGTTCGCGGCCGGCGCGGCCGAGGGCAAGATCCCCAAGATCCTCAACGGCTTCAACGTCGAGGGGCTGGAGTTCGCGCCGGGGTCGACCTCGGTGGCGTACGTCGGGTTCCGGGCGCCGCTGGTGCCCGCCGTTCCGGGTGGCAAGGCGCTGGTCGTGCCAGTGCTCAACTTCGACCAGGTCGCCTCGGCGAGCGCGAAGGCGACGTTCGGCGAGCCGATCCTGTGGGACCTCGGCGGGCTCAGCATCCGCGACATCCGCAAGAACGCGCTCGACCAGTACCTCGTGCTGGCCGGCTCCTACGACGCCGGCGGGCGCTACGAGCTGTGGACCTGGGACGGTGTGTCGTCGCACGCGCCGCGCAAGTCGCCGACGCCGCTGCCCGCCCTGGACACCACGGGCGAGGACCCGGGTGCGTGGGAGGCGATCGTCGACGTGCCCGCGCCGCTGCGGACCGGTGCGCCGGTGCAGCTGCTGATGGACCAGGGCGCGGCGGACCTCTACCACGACGGCCAGGAGGCGAAGTCGCTCAACCCGGAGTGGAGCAAGGGCCGGTCCGACTGGTTCTCGCTCGAGCTGCCGACCGACATCACGGTGGGCCTCTCGGGCACGGTGCCGCTGACGCTCGGGCTGTCGCTGGGCTCGGGCTCGGCTTCGTTCGGCACGTTCCTGCCGGGCGTCGGCCGGGATTACGTGGCGCCGCTGGACGCGACGGTCACGGCGACGGCGGAGGCGAGCGCGTTGACGGTGTATGACCCGAGCAGCGTCGTGCCGGGCCGGCTGGTGAACGGGACACGGGCGCTGGCGACGCCGGTGGCGGCGCGAGCCGGGACGGGTGCGTTCGCGCCGGTCGGGAGCGCCGCGGTGACGCTGGGCGCCTGGACCGAGCCGGTCAGCAACGAGCCCGTCGCGCTCGAGTTCCGGCAGTCGATCGGGGCGCGTGAGGGCCTGAGCGCGGGCGAGTACGGCAAGACGCTCGTGTTCCTGCTCGCACAAACGACGCCGTAGAACGACCGAGGGGGCGCCGCAGTGGCGCCCCCTCGGGTTACGTTCGGCGCGCTCGGCGCGCGGTTACGGCGTGGTGGTGCTCAGGGTGAACGTGAGCGTCTTGGAGTAGCTGCCGGTGCGCAGGCCGTCCTCGGCTGCGATCGACTGCTTGAAGCCGACCGTGACCTTGCGGACGCTGATCGGCTCGGTCCAGGACGCCAGCGCCAGCGGGCTGCTGTCGGTCTTCAGCGGCGCGTACGTGCCGCCGTTGGCGTTGACCTGCACGGGCGTGCGGAGCGCGTGCACGCCGTTGACCAGGCGGCCGGTGGCCGTGGTGGAGGCGTCGTTGACGCTCAGCGTCGCATCCGCGCCGGTCGAGGTGACCGTCGCGTCCAGCGTCGTCGTGTAGTCGCGAGCCACACCCGGCAGGAACGTGCCGAACGAGGCGTCGCCGATCGTCAGCGCCAGCGTCGCGGGGACGCTGCCGGTGAGGTTGCTCGGCTGCGAGACGCTCGCGCCCTTGGCGAGCTCGAACGTCACGACCGGCGGGTCATGGTCGGAGATGCCGCTGCCGTCGCCCTCGGGGCGCTCGTAGTAGTCGTTGTCGAAGTGCACGTAGCGGAAGTCCGTCACGCGCGACTCGAGGCCGGAGGAGACGAAGATGTGGTCCAGCGTCTGCAGGTGGCCGTTGAACTTGTACGAGTAGGCCTGGCCCACCGGCGCCTTGGTCCACAGGTTCGCGAGGGCGTTGCCGCCCGCGAGCGTGCTGAGCGCGGTGGAGAACTCGAAGTCGTTCAGGTCACCGGCGACGAGGACGTTCTTGCCCTCCTGCTGCATCTGCTTGGCGGCCGTGTTGACCCAGGCCGCCTCGTCGATCCGGCACTGGTTCTGGTGCGACTGCGACGCCCAGTGGTTGCTGAGGGCGGTGAAGGTGATGTCGCCCTTCTTGAGCTCGAGCGCGTACGGGGCGCGGTCGAACAGCTTGCCCGGGTAGAGGTCGCAGACGCCCGCGTTGGCCCACGGGCCGGGGACGTCGGCGCCGATCACGCGGCCGTTGGTGGCCGTCGTGCCGTTCTTGACGAGGAAGCCGGGCGCGATGCCGCGGCCGTCGTTGTTCGGGGCGATATAGCCCGTGTAGTTGCCGAGCTTCGCGGCCAGGCCGGTGAGCGCGTTCTTGCCGTTGAGGACCGCGACTTCCTGGACGGCGATGACGTCCGGCTCCTTGAGGAAGTTCTTGATCGCCAGGGCGATCGTGCGGATGCGCTCCTCGTACTCGGCGTCGGTGATGGTGTGGCCGTCGTTGCTCTCGCCCACCGGGAACAGGTTCTCGACGTTGAAGGAGGCGACGCGCAGCGTGTTGTCCTCCGGCGTCGGGACGGCCGGCGGGTACGCGGCGTTGATCGGGCCGCGCTCGATCGTCGGGGCGGTCGCGCCCGTGAGCTGAGGCACGATCTTGAAGAAGCTGTAGCTGTAGCTCAGCGGGCCCGTGACGCTCTTGACGACGTCGAAGAGGTCCAGGTCGACCTGCGTGAGGCTGCGCCACGGCAGGCGCGGGTCGGCGGGGTTGCCGGCGCCACCGTCGGGCGAGATGCCGAGCTCGGCGGGCGCGTCCGACCACGGGGTGGTCTCGGCGGCCGCGTCGTTCTTGCGGAACAGGCGCGTGGCGTCCGTTCCGGGCTCGACGAAGACGTCACGGAACTTGGTCGTGCCGCCGCCGGTGGCGATGCCGACCGGAAGCGTCACGCGCATGCCCTGCAGCGCGCGGTAGTACGGGCGGTTGATCGGGTCCTGGTTCTCGGCCTTGGTCTGGTCGAGGACGACCGCCTCCGGGAGCGGCTTCTTGTCCGTGGAGACGGAGACGGCGACCGTGTTCAGGTCGACTTCCTGGGCGTTCGGGTTCGTCGTGGAGCCGACGCCGTCCGGCACGATCTCGACCTGGCCGAACTTCGCGTTCGCGCGACCCTCGATGACGACCTCACGGCCGATGACGTCCGCCGGGTTGGTCGCGCTGCGGCGGATGCCCGCCACGAAGATGGCGCTCGAGGTGGTGGCCGTCGCCGAACGGGTCTCCTCCTGGATCCAGATGCCCGAGTCGCCCTTGTAGATGGCGTCGTAGGAGGAGCCGTAGAGGTTGTCGATGCCGGTCACGATGCCCTTGATGCGGACGCGCGTGCCGTTGCACGCCGACGAGGCGCCGAGCGTTTGGATGCTCGTGATGCTGGTGACCGCCGGGGCGGTCTGGCAGCCCTCGCCGGGCTCGACCGGACCACCGGTGCAGGCGCTGCCGCACTTGGTGGGGGTCGGCGTCGTCGGACCGGTGAAGTCGGCCGCGTTGTCGTCGGTGTCCTGCGTGCCGCCGTTCTTGCGGATGAACCCGCCGGGGCCGGTCGACGGCTGGGCGAGGCCCGCGCCTTCGCGGTAGGCCTGCGGGGCGGCGGTCGAGCCGAAGGCGTCGACGGTCGCCGACCCGTTGCGCAGGGCGATGCCGCCCGTGGCCGTGATACCCGTGCCGTACTGCACGTCGGACTGCGCCGTGAACGTGCCGGCCGAGTTGGCGAACACGAACGTCCCGTTCGCCGGCAGCGAAGCGCCGGCGGGCACGGTCGCCCGCACGCTGTTGGTGCCGGCGCTGTTGGCACCGACGATCGTCCAGCCGCCGATCGCGACGGCGGCGCCGGAGACGTTGCGGAGCTCGATGACTTCGTCGTTGCCGCCGCCGGGGCCGCCGAACGCCACCTGCGAGATCACGACCGGGCCGGCCGCATGCGCTGCGGGTGCCGCGAGCGCAAGCGCGGCGATCGCCGTCGTCGCGACGGTCAGAAGACGGGGTTTCACGATGGAGGAGTCCTTTCCGCGGGGGAATCCGAAAGACGGCGTCAACTTACAGGTGCGTCGCGCTGAGAGGTGACGGTTTGGTGACCAACCCCGGTGGTTGCCCGGTATGAGCGGGTGTGGCGTGTGTCCGGCTGCGGACATCAGCGTTGGATCGCCAGGCGTCCGTCGTCGGCGTGGAGGCGCACCGTGCCGTCGGTGTCCGTGCGGACGACGGTGGGCACGGCCGCGGCCAGCGCGCGCGTGGTGGACGGGTCCGGATGGCCGTACGTGTTCTCCTTACCCACCTCGATCGCGGCGACCTTGGGCTGCAGTTGCTGGAGGAGGGCGGGCAGGCCCGGGTCGGCGCTGCCGTGGTGGGGCACCTTGAGCACGTCGACCGGAGCGAGCGCGAGCCGGCTGAGCACGGGCGACTCGGCGTCCGCGGTCAGGAACACCGACACGTCCTCGGCCTCCAGGCGCATCACGAGCGCGTTGTCGTTCGGGTCGCCGCTCGCCGTCCAGCCCGCGGGGCGCCGTGGCGGCCACAGCACGTGGAAGCGGAGGTGGTTGAGCGTGATCGTCTCCCCCGCCGCCGGCGCGTGGACCTTGTGACGGGTGAGCGTGCGCTGCACGGCCGAGCTCCAGCCCGCGCCGCCGTCGACGATCAGCCGGGGTCGGTACTTGGCGATCACGGCCGGGGCGGCGCCCTCGTGGTCGGTCTCCGCGTGGGTGAGCATCAGCGCGTCCAGCCGGTCGACGCCCGCCTCGCGCAGGCGGGTGAGGATCGGCCCGTCCGGCTTGCCCGTGTCGATGAGGACGGTGACGCCGTCGTGCTCGATCAGCGTCGCGTCGCCCTGGCCGATGTCCAGGAACGTGACCCGCAGGACACCGGGCGCGGGCGGCGCCGT
Organism: Solirubrobacter phytolaccae; assembly: GCF_027587195.1. Taxonomy (GTDB): domain Bacteria; phylum Actinomycetota; class Thermoleophilia; order Solirubrobacterales; family Solirubrobacteraceae; genus Solirubrobacter; species Solirubrobacter phytolaccae. The sequence continues at coordinate 48,521 of NZ_JAPDDP010000026.1, forward strand.
CGTGGTGCGGCTCAGCACGACGACTGCGGCGACGACGGCGAGCGCGAGCGCCGCGGCGGCGGGCGTGACGCGGCGGCGCCTGCGCGGGGTTCGGCTCCAGCGTTTGAGCGCCAGGGCGGTCAGCAGCACGAGCCCGAGCCAGCCGGCCAGGACGAGCTGCGGGCTCGCGTGGATCTCGACCACCGACAGCGGCGTGGCCGCCGTGATCCGCGCGACGTGCTGGACGTAGACGAGCAGCGGCGCGGTGAGGAACGTGAACGGGACGGCGAGCGGTGCCGCCAGTTGCGCCGCCGCGCACGCCAGCACGCCGAGCCACATCACGGGCGCGATCGCCGGCGCCGCGAGCAGGTTCGCGGGCAGCGCGGCCAGCGAGACCTCCTCGAAGTGCATCGCCATCAGCGGCGCCGTCCCGATCGTCGCCGCGAGCGTGAGCGCCGCCGCCTCGGCGACAGGGTCGGGCAGCCGGCGTTTGAGCGGTTCGGCGAGCGGCGCGAACCCGGCCAGCAGCGCCGCGACCGCCGCGAACGACAGCTGCCAGCCCGGCTCCTGCACCGAGCGTGGGTTGAGCACCAGCGTCACCGCCGCCGCGAGCAGCAGCGCGTACCAGCGCTGCGCGGGCCGCCCCGCGAGCGCCGCGACCAGGCCCGTGATGCCCATCACGCCCGCCCGCTGGATCGATGGCCCGGCGCCCGTGAGCGGCACGTACAGCGCGATCGCGAGCGCGGCGACGACCAGCCGCGCGCGCAGCGGAAGCCCCAGCAGGCTCGCCACCGCGAGCACGAGGATCGCGAGCAGCATCACGTTCTGGCCGCTCACCGCCAGGATGTGCGCGAGCCCCGAGCGCTGGAAGTCGTCCTTGACCTCGCCCGTGAGCTGCTCGTCCGCGCCGATCACCATCCCGCGCAGCAGCGCCGCCTCGGGCGCGGCGAGCCGCTGCGCGAGCCCGGCCTCGGCCCGCCGCCGCACGCCGTCGAGCACGCCGGCCACGCCTCCCCGCCGCGTGCCGGTGGCGTCGACGCGCGACGCGTCGATAGCCGCGTGCGCGTTGCGCAGCCGCTGATAGGCGTCCGCGAACCCGAGCGGCGCGACCCGCCCGGACACGGCGACGATGTCCCCGACGGCGACCGAGGGCCCCGCCCCGTGTTTCGCCTCGCCGCCCGTCGCCTCGTCCGCCGTGACCCCGCCGCCCGCAGCGGCCCCAACCCCGGCCGCCGCCTCACCACCTGCCGCCACGCCCGCCGTAGCCCCGCCGCCCAACGTCGCGCCCGCCGTGGCCCCGCCGCCCGTCGTCCCGGGCGCCGGCGCGGCCGTACTTCCACCCTCGCGGGCGGCGCGGGGCGGCCCTGGCCAGGCGCGCGAGCGCAGCACGGCCTGCTCACCCGCGCCTGGGCCGTCGAGGAGACGGACGCGCGCGACCGCCGGGCCGTGGGCACGCTCGCGGACCGGCTCGAGGACGACAACGCGCGTCGTGACCGAGCGGCCGTGCATGTCGGCGAGCACGCCGGCGTCCAGCGCCGTGAGCCGCGCGTCCGCGAGCGTCGCGCCGAGCAGCACCGCCGCGGCGGCGATCGGCGCCGGCCAGGTCGCCCCGGCCAGCGTGGCCGCGGCGAGCGCCGTGGCCACGACCGCCGCGGGGTGCGCACGGCTCAGCAACAGCCCGGCGACCAGCGCGGCGAGCACGACGTGCCGTGGGTGCGCTCGCACCGTCGCGAGGGCGAGCCGCGCCCGCGCGGAGGCGCCTCCCGGAGCTTGCTGCGCCGGCACCGGAACCATGTGCGGCCGCGACATCGCTCGCGCTCTAGACCGTCACGCGTTCGCGGAGCGTCGCGAGGCGCTTCTCGCCGATGCCGGAGACCTGGTCGAGCTCGTCGACCGTTTTGAAGCCGCCGTGCTGCTCGCGGTACTCGATGATCTTCTGGGCCGTGGCCGGGCCGACGCCGTCGAGCGTGTCCAGCTGCTCGAGCGTCGCCGTGTTCAGGTTGATCGGGCCTTCGGGCGCCGCTGCCGCGCCGCCTGGCGTGGTCGGGGCCGTGGCGGTCGCGACCTTGCCGCGGGTCGGCACGAGGATCTGGCGGCCGTCCTCGAGCTTGGCGGCGCGGTTGAGCTGGGTCACGTCGGCACGGCGGGTCGCGCCGCCGGCGCGCTCCAGGGCGTCCTCGACGCGGTCCTGGGTCGTGAGCGAATAGACGCCGGGGCGCTTGACGGCGCCGGAGACGTCGACGACCACCTTCGTCCCACGTGCGGCCGCGCCCGGCTCGGCGGTGGGTTCCTGCGCCGCCGCGATCGTGGCGACGGCAGGTGGCGGCGCGGCGTCGGCGGTCGGTCGCGAACGGGCGAGGTACCAGGCGGCGAGCAGGGCCAGGACCACGCCCGCGGCGGCCCAGGCGGCCATCCGGCGGGGGTCTCGTTCGGGCATGGCCGGAACCTATGGGCGCGTGCTGAACGGATCAGCACGCGCTTTGCAACTTAAGACGCGCGGAAGTGTGAAAAAAGGCGCGCGGCCCTAGCGGACCACGAAGTTCACGAGCTTGGATGGCACGACGATGACCTTCACGACCTGCTTGCCGTCGATATGAGCCAGGACGTTCGGACGCGAGCGTGCCAGCGCCTCGAGCTCTTCCTTCGAAGCCGTGGTCGAGGCCTCGACGCGGTCGCGCAGCTTGCCGTTGACCTGCACGACGACCTGGACGACGTCGCGCTCGAGCAGCGACAGGTCGGCGTCCGGCCAGGGGGTCTCCCAGACGCGGTCGCCCGTGAGCTTCTCGAAGACGTCGGCGGCCGTGTGCGGGGCGAACGGGAAGATCAGCGACGCGGCGGTGGCCGTCGCGAAGTGCAGCGTCCCCGACGAAACCGCCTCACGGCGGCGGTAGGCCTCGTTGACCAGCTCCATCACGGCGGAGATGGCCGTGTTGAAGGCGAAGCGGCCGGCCATGTCGTTGGTGACCTTGTCGATCGCCCAGTGGGCCTTGCGCATCAGCTCGAGGTCGTCGCCCTCGGGCGCCTCCAGCGGGCCGAGCAGCGGCTGGGGCGCGCCCAAGCCGTCGGCCACGTCCATGCCCAGGCGCCAGAGACGGGCGAGGAAGCGGTGCACGCCCTCGACGCCCTCGTCGTTCCAGTCCGCGTCCTGGTCGGGCGGACCGATGAAGAGGATGTACGAGCGGGCGGTGTCCGCGCCGTAGCGTTCGACGTACGGCGCCGGGCTGATCATGTTGCCCTTGGACTTGGACATCTTCGCGCCGTCGCGCGTGATCATGCCCTGGGTGAACAGAGCCTTGAAGGGCTCCTGGGCGCTCAGCAGGTCCAGGTCGGCCAGCGCCTTCACGAAGAAGCGCGCGTACATCAGGTGCAGGATCGCGTGCTCGACGCCGCCGACGTACTGATCGACGGGCGTCCAGCTGTCCAGGACCTTCTTGTCCCACGCGGCGTCGTCGTTATTGGCGTCGGTGTAGCGCAGGTAGTACCAGGACGAGTCGACGAACGTGTCCATCGTGTCCGTCTCGCGCCGCGCGGGACCGCCGCAGATCGGGCACTCCGTGTTGACCCAGTCCTCGGCCGCGGCCAGCGGGGACTTGCCCTGCGGCGCGTAGTCCTCGATGTCCGGCAGCTCGACCGGCAGCTGGTCCTCGGGCACCGGGACCATGCCGTGCTCGTCGCAGTAGACGATCGGGATCGGGCAGCCCCAGTAGCGCTGGCGCGAGAGCAGCCAGTCGCGCAGGCGGTAGTTGATCGAACGGTGGCCCTTGCCCTCGCGGTCCAGCCAGTCGACGATCTTCTCGAGCGCGTCGCGGTTGCCCAGGCCGTCGAACTCCGGCGCGGAGTTGATCAGCGGCCCGTTCCCGGAGTACGGGAGCTCGGCGTCCTCGCCGCCGTCGACGACCTGGCGGATCTCCAGGCCGAACTCGGTCGCGAAGTCGAAGTCGCGCTCGTCGTGGCCGGGCACGGCCATGATCGCGCCGGTGCCGTACTCCATCAGCACGTAGTCGGCGACGTACATCGGGATCTTCTCGCCGTTGACCGGGTTCACGACGCTGCGGCCCAGCGGCACACCGGTCTTCTTGCGGTCCGTGTCCGCGCGCTCTTCCTTGCTCTCCGTCAGGACCTTGTTGACGTACTCGCGTACGGCGGACTCGTGCTCGGTCCCGGCCGCCAGCTTCAGCACGTCGGGGTGCTCGGGCGCCATCACGAAGAAGGTCGCGCCGAACAGCGTGTCCGGGCGGGTGGTGAAGACGGAGTACTCGCGGCCGGTCTCGGCCTCGGAGAAGGTGACCTCCGCGCCCTCGGAGCGGCCGATCCAGTTGCGCTGCATCGTGACCACGTTCTGCGGCCAGTCGATCGTGTCCAGATCGTCGAGCAGGCGGTCGGCGTAGTCGGTGATGCGGAAGAACCACTGCTCGAGCTGGCGCAGCTCGACGGCCGTGCCGCAGCGCTCGCAGTGCCCGTCGATGACCTGCTCGTTGGCCAGCACCGTGGCGTCCTTGGGACACCAGTTGACCGCGGCCTCCTTGCGGTAGGCCAGCCCGCGCTCGAACAGCTGCAGGAAGATCCACTGCGTCCAGCGGTAGTAGCGCGGCTCGTGCGTGCCGAACTCGCGCGACCAGTCGATCGAGATGCCCCAGGAGCGGAACTGGCGCTGGAAGGAGGCGATCGACTCCTCGGTGGCGACGCGCGGATGCTTGCCGGTCTTGATCGCGTTGTTCTCCGCGGGCAGCCCGAACGCGTCGTAGCCCATCGGGTGCAGCACCTTCATGCCGTTGCGGCGGCGGAAGTGCGCGACCGCGTCACCGACGCTGTAGTTCTTCAGGTGCCCCATGTGGGGCTCGCCCGAGGGATACGGCAGCATCTCGAGCACGTACGAGCGCGGGGCCCCGTCAGGTTCGTTGGAGACTTCCCAGGTGCGCTCCCGCTCCCAGATCTGCTGCCAACGGCGCTCGATCTCGTGCGGCTCGTAACGGTGCTCGGCCATGAGGCGCGGAGGTTAGCGTCCGGACGAACCACATCCGCGGCGCGAGGTCGCTAAAGTATCTCCCGGCAAGTTGCTCGGGGCTATAGCTCAGCTGGGAGAGCGCGTGACTGGCAGTCACGAGGTCGTCGGTTCGATCCCGTCTAGCTCCACTAAATGAAAAGGCCGCCCAACGGGCGGCCTTTTCTCGTTCTTGCGGAAGATTCGAACCGCTACTCGATCTCGCGCTTCGGGGCTTCGCCCCAGAGCTGCTCGAGGCGGTAGTACTCGCGCGCCTCGGCGGTGAAGATGTGGACGATCACGTCCAGGTAGTCCATGAGGATCCAGCGGGACTCGCTGACGCCCTCGACGCGCCGCGGGAGCAGCCCGTGCTCCTTCTTCATGTTCTCGTGGATGCGGTCGTGGATCGCCTTGACCTGGCGATCGGAGCCGCCGGTGGCGACCACGAAGTAGTCGGTGTAGCCGAGCACGCCCCGCAGGTCGAGCTCGACGATCTCCTGAGCTTTGACGTCTGACGCGTAGCCGCCGATCAGGTCGGCCAGCTGGGCCGGCTCGATCGGCGCGGAGGCGCGGGGAGCGGTCATGCGTACAACCCTTCGGCGGCGATGAACTCGGCCACAGCGTCGGGCACGAGGTAACGGATCGGACGGCCCTGCGCCATGCGTGCGCGGATGGCCGAGGAGGAGATGTCGAGACGAGGCATGTCGAAGAAGCGGATCTGTTCAGCGCCGGCGAGCCCGGCGAGGTGCTCCACGATGTCCGTGCGGCGGATGCCTTCACGTTCGGCGACGCCCAGCGTCGCCAGGGCGAGGACCGACTCCGGCTCGTGCCACGTGGGCAGCGAGTGGGCCATGTCACCACCCATGATGAACGTCAGCTCGTCCTCCGGACTGGACTCATGCAGCCGTCTGAGGGTATCGACCGTGTAGGACCGACCCGGGACGTCCGCGTCCACGCGTGAGACCCAGAAGCGCGAGTCCCCCGCCACGGCGCGGCGCGTGAGCTCCACGCGCACCTCCACCCCGGGGTCGCCGACGATCTCCTTGTGCGGCGGCTGGTTGACCGGGATGAACGCCACCTCGTCGAGCCCGAGCTGGTCGCAGGCCTCCGCCGCGCAGACGAGATGACCGATGTGCGGCGGGTTGAACGTGCCGCCGAGCAGGCCGAGCTTCAAGCGCGAACGTGCCCGTCGCCCTCGACCAGGTAGCGCGTCGAGCACAGCTCGCGCAGCCCGATGGGCCCGCGGGCGTGGAGCTTCTGGGTCGAGTTGCCGATCTCCGCGCCCATCCCGAACTCGCCGCCGTCCGTGAAGCGCGTGGAGGCGTTGACGTAGATGCAGGCGCTGTCGATGCCGAGCTGGAACGCGCGGGCCGCGGAGCGGTCGTTGGTGACGATCGCCTCCGAATGCCCGGAGCCGTACTGGTTGACGTGGTCGATCGCCTCGTCCACCGAGTCCACGACGCGCACCGCGAGGATGAGCGCGAGGAACTCCTCGCCCCAGTCGGACTCGGACGCGGCGGCGACGCTCGGGTCGATCGCGCGCACCCGCTCGTCCCCGCGCAGCTCGACGCCCTCGGCCCGCAGCGCGGCGATCGCGCCCGGCAGGAAGTCGGCGGCCACGGAGGAGTGCACGAGCAGCGTCTCGGCCGAGTTGCACGTGCCGGGACGCTGGACCTTGGCGTTGACGATGATCCGCTCCGCCGCGGCCAGGTCGGCCGAGGCGTCCACGTACACGTGGCAGTTGCCCGCCGCGGCGTAGATGACCGGCACCTTGGCGACCGCGCTGATCGCCTTCTTCAGGCCCTCGCCGCCGCGCGGGATGATCAGGTCGACGATCCCCTCGAGCTGCGCGAGCTCGGTGAGCGCGGCCCGGTCGCCGCCGACGAGGCCGATCGAGCCCTCGGGCAGCGCGCTGGCCGCCTCGGTCGCGATCCGGGCGAGCACCTCGTTGGAATGGGTGGCGCTCGACGAGCCCCGCAGCAGCACCGCGTTGCCCGACTTCAAGGCCAGGGCGGCCGCGTCGATGGTCACGTTCGGCCGCGCCTCGTAGACCACGGCGACAACGCCGAGCGGGACTCGAACCTTGCGGACCTCGAGCCCGTTCGGCAGCCGCCCGCCGTCGACGACCTCGCCGACCGGGTCCGGCAGCGCCGCGATCGCGCGGGTGCCGGCGGCGATCGCGCGCACGCGCTCGTCCGTCAGCGCCAGGCGGTCCATCAGCGCTTCCGAGAGCCCGTTCTCGCGCCCGGCCTCCAGGTCGCGCGCGTTGGCCTCGATGATCTCCGGGATCCGCGCCTCGAGGGCGTCCGCGATCGCGTGCAGCGCCGCGTCCTTGGTCGCCGACGGGACCGCTGCCAACCGCCGGGCAGCCGCCTTGGCGGCAAGGGCGAGATCGGTGACGGAGGTCGAGGGAACGGTCGCGGCGGCCATGAGCCTAGTGTAAGGGCCGCGTGCGCTCGGCACGAGGAGGCGCGCGGTCGCCGTGGTTGGCCGTAGGCTGCGCGGGTGGCCGGCACGACGATCATCCGCGCGCGCGTCGCGCACACGCCGCGTGATCCGTTCGCGGCCGACGACGCGCTGGAGACGTTCGACGACGGCGCGGTCGCCTTCGCGGACGGGACGATCGTCGCCACCGGGCCGGCGACCGACGTGCTCGCCGCGCATCCCGAGGCGACGGTGCACGACCGGCGCGACTGCGTGCTGATCCCGGGCATGGTCGACACGCACGTGCACTTCCCGCAGATCCCCGTGATCGGCGCGATGGGGCTCGAGCTGCTCGAGTGGCTCGCGCAGCGCACGTTGCCGGAGGAGGCCAGGATGGCCGACCTCGACCACGCGCAGCGCGCCGCCACGCGCTTCACGCGGCTCCTCGCGCTCAACGGCACGACGTCGGCACTGGTCTTCGGCAGCCACTTCCCGCAGGCGCAGCACGCGCTCTTCGAGGCCGCCGACGCGTCCGGGCTTCGGATCGCGTCGGGCCTGGTCGTCTCCGACCGCAACCTGCGCCCCGAGCTCGAGGTCACGCCGGAGGAGGCCTACGCGCGCAGCACCGAGCTGCGCGCCCGCTGGCACGGCCACGGGCGGCTCCGCTACGTCATCACGCCGCGCTTCAGCGTCTCCGCCACGGAGGCGATGCTCGACGCCTGCCGGGCGCTGCTCGACGACGAGCCGACCGCCCTGTTCACGAGCCACGTGAACGAGAGCCCGGGCGAGATCGCGTTCGTGAAGGAGCTGTTCCCGAAGGCCCGCGACTACATCGGCACCTACGAGGACGCGGGGCTGCTGCGGCCGTGCTCGGTGCTCGCCCACAACGTGCACGTGTCCGACGAGGGTCTCCATCGCCTCGCGCGCGCCAAGACCGCCGTCGCGCACTGCCCGTCCTCCAACGCCTTCCTGGCCAGCGGCATCTTCCCCATGGCCCGCCACGTCGAGCACGGGGTGCGGTTCGGGATGGGCACGGACGTCGGCGCCGGGACGGGCCTCTCGATGCTCAAGGAGGCGCTCGTGGCGTACCACGTGCAGATGGTCCGCTCGGAGGGACACATGCTCGGGCCCGCGCACCTGCTCTACCTCGCGACCGCCGCGGGCGCGAAGGCGATCGGGCTCGAGGCGGTCGCCGGAGACCTCACGCCGGGCAAGGCGGCGGACCTCGTGCTGCTCAAGCCGCCGCCCGGCGGCACGCTCGAGGCCGTGCTCGAGGAGGCGCCGGACTGGAGCGCCGCGCTCGGCGCGATCTTCACGCTCGCCCGCGAGGAGTGCGTGGTCGAGACCCGTGTGGCGGGCGACATCGTGTTTCGTCGTTAAACGGACCGCCGCGTTCTATTAGGCGCGTTCGCGGTCGACGACCAAGAGCATGACCACGAACCTCCGCACCGGCCTCACGGCCGCGGCGGTGGCGCTGCTGACTGCCGTCCCCGCCTCCGCCGCCCATGCCGCTCCTCTGCAAACGCCGGTCCAGATCGACAACATGGGTGGCTACCTCCCGTCGGTCGCCGTCAACGCCGGCTCCGCCATCGTGGGCCTGCCGACGAACGACGCCGTGAAAGTGGCGACGAGCGCCGGCGCCGGCCAGTGGAACCCGACGATCGCGCTCTCCTCGCCCACGGCGAAGTCCGACGGCGTCGCCGTCACCGTCGACGAGGACGGCACCCAGACCGCGGTCTGGGGCGAGTACTTCATGATCTCGGCCGGCATGGGCATGCCGAACCCGGGCCCGACGAGCATCTACGCCGCCACCCGCACGGCGGTCGGCGCGTGGAGCACGCCCGAGAAGCTCTCCCCCGCCGGCGCCGCCGTCCTCGGCCAAGTGTCGGCCGTCGTCGGCACGGACGGCCGCGTCACGGCCACGTGGTTGGAGGACTCCGGCGACGTCTACTTCACGACGCGCCCGCTCGGCGGCGCCTGGAGCCCGCGCACGAAGGTCACGGGTGCGGAGGCCGGCGCGGCGATCGACCTCGCCGCGGCCAAGGACGGCACCGTCACTGCCGTGTGGCGCGACACGACCAGCAGCGACGCCCTGGTCTCGACGCTGCGGGACGGGGCCTGGACCGCCCCGGTGGACGTCTCCGGCGCCGCGGTCTCCGATCCCGCGCTCGACATGACCCCCGCCGGCGACGCCACCGTGGTCTGGAAGGGCAGCGGCGGCATCTTCACCACCCGGCGCGCGGCGGGGAGCACCACCTGGACCGCACCCGAGCAGATCTCCGGCAACAACGGCAACTACGGCCACTACGCGCCCGGGCTCGTCGTCGAGCGCAGCGGCCGCGCGACCGCCGCCTGGAGCGAGTACGGCAGCGGCGGCTACCACGTGTACACGTCCGAGCGTGCCGCGGACGGCACCTGGAGCGCGAACCGGGACCTCGGCCCGGGCGACTCGTCCAAGCCGACCCTGGCCGCCACGCCGGACGGCGAGGTCCACGTCGCCTGGTACGGCCTGCCGACGCGGATCGTCTCGCGGGCGGCCGACGGCACCTGGGGCTCGCTCAGCACGATCTCGGCGTTCGTGAACTCCGACCCGGTGATCGCGGCGGACGAGGACGGCGACGTGGTCATCGCCGGCGCGCCGAACGGCTCGCCGGTCCAGGTCGCCGGGTTCGACAACGCCGGCCCCGGGCTCACCGCGCTGTCCGTCCCGGCCTCGGCCCAGGTGGGCGCGGCTGTCACGTTCAGCGTGTCGCCGATCGACCTGTGGTCGGGCCTCGGCACCACGACCTGGAGCTTCGGCGACGGCACGACGGGCACGGGCACAACCGTCACGCACACGTTCGCCACCACCGGCACGAAGAAGATCACGGTCACGGCGACCGACACCTTCGGTCGCGCCCGCACCCGCACGCGGGCCCTCAGCGTCACGCAGGCCGTGGCCCCGACCCCCGAGCCGCCGGCCCCCGGCACCGACCCCACCCCGCCGGCCAAGACGCCCGGCACCTGCACCCCGCGCGCGCTGACCACCGTCAAGTGGAAGCTGACGAAGGGCACGAAGGTCCGCCGCGCGACGATCACCGTCAGCGGCGACAAGAAGGCCCGCAAGCTCAAGCGCACGGCCCGTTCCTTCAAGCTCGACCTGCGCAAGGCCAAGGGCAAGGTGGTCACCGTGACCATCCGCACCCGCACGACCAAGGGCAAGCTGGTCACGAAGACGCAGCGCTACACGCTCTGCTCCTAAGTCAGGACGAAGTAGTCGCGATGCACGGCTTCCTCGGTCGCCCGGGGAAGCACCTCGCGCACGGCGCCTGACTTGAGGCCCATGACCCGCCGCAGCTCGGCGGAGGAGTAGTTCGAGATCCCCTTGCCGACGGCGCTCCCGTCGGCGAGGACCTCGATCGCGTCGCCCGCCTCGAAGGCGCCCTCGACGCCGACGATGCCGACCGGCAGCAGCGACGTGCCGCCGTCGCGCAGCGCCCGTGCAGCGCCCGCGTCGACCACGACCGTGCCCTGGGAGGGCTTGGCGTAGCGCAGCCAGAGCTTGAAGGACGGCTGGCGCACCGGGTGCGGCGCGAAGTGCGTGCCCGCGGGCTCCCCCGCCCAGGCGCGCGCGAGCACGCCCGGCTCGAACCCGCTCCCGATCACGGTCGGGATGCCGGCCGCGGTGGCCATCTCCGCGGCCGCGACCTTCGAGCGCATCCCGCCCGAGCCCAGTGCCGAGGTCTCCGACGAGATGCTCAAAGCGGCCAGCTCGGCCGGATCGTCCACGCTCTCGACCAACCGCGCCGACGGGTCGGAGCGCGGATCGGCGGTGAACAGCCCCGCCGTCGAGGTCAGCAGGAGCAGCAACGACGCGTCGACCAGCACGGCGACCTGCGCGGCGAGGAAGTCGTTGTCGCCGAAGGAGATCTCGTCCGTGGTGGTCGTGTCGTTCTCGTTGATGACCGGGACGATCCGCCAGTCGACGAGCGTCCGCAGCGTGCGGCGCGCGTTCAGGTAGTGCGTCCGCGCGCTCATGTCGAAGAACGTCAACAGCACCTGCGCCGACTGGATGCCGCGCTCGCGCAGGTACTCGTCGTAGGTGCGGTAGAGCCGGCCCTGGCCGACCGCGGACGCCGCCTGGAGCTCCTCGACCGCCTTCGGCCGCCCGCCCAGCCCGAGCAGGTGGATGCCGCGCGCGATCGCACCAGAAGTCACCACGACCACGTCGGTCCCGGCCGCGTGCAGCGCCGCGATCTCCTCGCAGATCCTCGCGACGACGGACAGCCGCAGCGCGCCGCTGTCCTCGGCGACGATCGACGAGCCGAGCTTGACGACCGCGACCGGCATCAGCCGTGGGGGTCGAGCGTGAACACGGTGCCGCCGATCTCGACGTCGTCGCCGGGCTCGAACCCGGCGCGCTCGAGCGCGGTGATCACACCCATCCGCCGCAGCCGGTTCTCGACCAGCGCCTGCGCCTCCTCGTTCTCGAGGTCCCAGCGCAGGAACAGGCGCTCGACGGCCTCGCCCGTGACGATCCACTCGCGGGCCGGGCCGCGCGTGATGTCGAACGACGGACGGCCCTTGACGGGACGGAAGACCGCGAACTCGGCCACCTCGTCCTCGCCCGAGCCCTCGGCCTCCGGGGGCGCGACGGGCACGCGTTCCAGCAGCTCGCCGCGCAGCTCACTCAGGCCGATCGACGTCGCGCTGGACGTCACGAGCACCGGGAAGGCGACGCGCTCGCGCCACTCCACGGCGGCCTGCGCGGCCACCTCCGGCGTCACGAGGTCGGCCTTGCTCAACGCCAGCAGGCGCGGGAGCGAGGCCAGGCGCGGGTCGTGCTCGGCGAGCTCGCGCTCGATCACCTCGAAGTTCTGCACCGGGTCCGAGCCGTCCAGCGGCGCGAGATCGAGCACGTGCACGAGCAGCCGCGTGCGCTCCACGTGCGCGAGGAAGTCGTGACCCAGGCCGGCGCCCTCGGACGCGCCCTCGATGAGGCCCGGGATGTCGGCGAGCACGAGCTGACGATCGTCGGCCTCGATCGTGCCCAGCACCGGGACCAGCGTCGTGAACGGGTACGCGGCGACTTTTGGCTGCGCCCGGGTCATCGTCGACAGCAGCGAGGACTTGCCGGCGTTCGGGAGCCCGACGAGGCCGACGTCGGCGAGCAGCTTGAGCCGCAGCTCGACGAGGCCCTCCTCCCCCGGCAGACCGCGCTCGGCGAGCCGCGGCGCCTGGCGCGTCGCGGTCGCGAAGGTCTTGTTGCCGCGCCCGCCCGGGCCGCCCTTGGCGAGCGTGATCTCCTGGCCGGGCCGGACGAGGTCGTACTCGCGCCCGTCCCAGCGCTCGACGGTGGTGCCGGGCGGCACGGGAACGACGAGCCGCTCGCCGTCGGCGCCGTGCATGAGCTTGCCCATGCCGTGCCCGCCGCGATCGGCCTTGTAGCGCCCGCGGCGCCGGAAGGACTGCAGGTCGCGCAGCGAGTCGTCGCAGCGCAGGACGACGTCGCCGCCGCGCCCGCCGTCGCCGCCGTCGGGCCCGCCCTTGGGCACGCGGGACTCGCGCCGGAACGACATCGAGCCGTCGCCGCCGCGCCCAGCTTCCACTTCGATACGTGCGCGATCAGCGAGCATTGGTCCGGGTAACGATAGGAACCATGGACGATCGCGTGTTCCTGATCGCCGGCGCTTCGAGCGGAATCGGCGCCGCCACCGCCCGCCAAGCGGCCGAGGCGGGCTACCGCGTCGTGCTCGCCGCGCGCTCCGTCGACAAGCTCGAGACGCTCGCGGACAAGACCGGCGGGCTCGTCGTGCAGACCGACGTCGGCGAGTACGCCGAGGTCGAGGCCCTCGCCAAACGCACCCTCGACCAGTTCGGCCGGATCGACGTCGTGTTCGCCAACGCGGGCGTCGGCCACCCGCGCGGCTTCGAGGCCGGTGACCCCGCAGACGCCAAGCAGATGGTGATCACGAACGTGTTCGGCATCTACGCGACGATCCGCGCGACGGCCGCCGCGCTGCGAGCGTCGAAGGGCCACCTCGTGATCACCAGCAGCATCGCCGGCCGCCGCGCGCTGAAGGGCTCGCTCTACAGCGCCACGAAGTTCGCCGTCACCGGCATGGCCGAGGCCGCGCGCCAGGACTTCAACGGCACCGGCGTGCGTACGACGCTCATCTCACCCGGCATGGTCGAGACGCCGGGCTTCAGCCACGAGCTCGACAACGTGCTGACCGCCGACGACATCGCCCGCGCGGTGATGTTCGCCGTCGCGCAGCCGCCGCACGTGGACCTCAACGAGATCCTCGTGCGGCCGACTGCACAGGAGAGCTAGCGAGTTCGCCCGGCGCTCGCGCCCTGGGGGCGCTGGGCGAACTCGCCGAAGCATCGCCCTCTGGGCGATGCGACTAGTCCTTCTTGGGGCGCTTGCGCTTGGGCATGATGTCCGTGATCGTGCCCTCCGCCGCCTCGGCGGAGAAGCCGACGGTCTCGGACAGCGTCGGGTGCGGGTGGATCGTCAGGCCGATGTCCTCGGCGTCCAGGCCCGCTTCGATCGCGAGGACGGTCTCCGCGAGCAGCTCGCCCGCGTTGACGCCGACGATGCCCGCGCCGAGGACCCGATGCGTCTCGGGCTCGACGATCAGCTTCGTGAGGCCGTCGGAGCGGCCGATGCTCAAAGCACGGCCCGACGCCGCCCACGGGAAGGCGCCGACCTCGTACTCGATCCCCTCGGCCTTGGCCTGGGTCTCGGTGAGCCCCGTCCAGGCGACCTCCGGGTCCGTGTAGGCCACGGACGGGATCGAGCGGACGTCCCAGGAGACGTCGTGGCCCGCGATCACCTCGGCCGCGAGCACGCCCTCGTGGGTGGCCTTGTGGGCGAGCATCGGCTCGCCGCGGACGTCGCCGATCGAGAAGATGTGCGGGACGTTCGTACGCATCTGCAGGTCGGACTCGATGAAGCCGCGGTCGCTGACGGCCACGCCCGCCGCCTCGGCGCCGATGACCTTGCCGTTGGGACGGCGGCCGACGGCCACGAGGATCTTGTCGAACGTCTCGACGTTCTCGCCGAACTTGACTTTCAGGCCGTCCGGGGTCGCCTCGACCGACTCCACGCCGGTCTTGAGGTGGATCGCCTCGTAGCGGCCCTTGATGCGCTTCTCGAGCACCCGCACGAGGTCCTTGTCCGCGCCCGGGATGAGCTGGTCGAGCAGCTCGACGACCGTGACCTTCGAGCCCAGCGCGTCGTAGACCGTCGCCATCTCGAGGCCGATGATGCCGCCGCCGATCACCAGCAGCCGCTCCGGGATGTCCTGCACCTCGAGGGCACCGGTGGAGTCGATGATGCGGTCGTCCTCGGGCAGGAACGGCAGCGTCGCCGCCTCCGAGCCGGAGGCGATGATGCAGTGCTCGAAGCCGACGACGGTGTCGCCGACCTTGATCGAGTTCGGCGAGGTGAACTCGCCCGTGCCGCGCACGACCGTCACCTTGCGCTGCTTGGCGAGGCTCTCGAGGCCGCCGGTGAGGCGCCCGACGACGTCCTCCTTCCATCCGCGTACGTGGTCGATGTCGATCGTCGGCTTGCCGAACGAGACGCCCATCTCGGACATCTCCTCGGCCTCGGACAGCACCTTCGCGACGTGCAGGAGCGCCTTGGACGGGATGCAGCCGACGTTCAGGCACACGCCGCCGAGCCGCTCGCCGCGGTCGATCATGGCCACGCTCAGGCCGAGATCGGCGGCGCGGAACGCGGCCGTGTAGCCACCCGGACCGGCGCCGAGCACGACGACCTGGACCTTGACGTCCGCGTCTTCCGGGATGCCGGAGGACGTGGGCGCGGCGGCCGGAGCCGGAGCCGACTCGGCGGCCGGAGCGGGCGCCTCCTCGGCCTTCTCCTCGACGGTGCCGCCCTCGGGCTTGGCCTCCTCCGGCGCGGCGGCCTCGGCGGCCTCCAGCGTCAGGATCGTCGAGCCCTCGGCGACCTTGTCGCCCACGGCCACGGTGATGTCCGTGACCTTGCCCGCGGCCGGCGACGGCACTTCCATCGTCGCCTTGTCGGACTCGAGGACGACCAGCGGGGTCTCCTCCTCGACCTCGTCACCGACGGCGACGAGGATCTCGATGACCGGGACGGCGTCGAAATCGCCGATGTCCGGGACCTTGACTTCGAGGCTCAAAGCAGGACCCTCCGCAGGTCGGACAGCTGGTTGACCAGGTGCGCGGTGAAGCGCGCGGCGAGCGCGCCGTCGATCACGCGGTGGTCGTAGGACAGCGACAGCGGCACCATCAGGCGCGGCACGAACTCGCTGCCGTTCCAGACGGGCTTCATCGCCGAGCGGGTGACGCCGAGGATCGCGACCTCGGGGGCGTTGACGATCGGCGTGAACGACGTGCCGCCGATCCCGCCGAGCGACGAGATCGTGAACGTCGAGCCCTGCATGTCGCCGCCGGCGAGCTTGCCCTCGCGCGCCTTCTTGGACAGCTCGGTCAGGTCCTTGGCGATCTCGAGGATGCCCTTGGAGTCGGCGTCCTTGATGACCGGGACGACGAGGCCGTTGGGCGTGTCGGCCGCGAAGCCGATGTTGTAGTAGCGCTTGAGGACCAGGTCGTCGCCGTCCAGCGAGGAGTTGACGACCGGGAAGGCCTTCAGCGACGCCACGACGGCCTTCGCCAGCAGCGCGACCATCGTCACCTTGGCCTCGGACTGCTCGGAGTTGGTGCGCTTGCGGAACGCCTCCAGCTCGGTGATGTCCGCCTCGTCGTTGTGCGTGACGTGCGGGATCATCACCCAGTTGCGGCCCAGGTTCGGGCCGCTGATCTTCTGGATGCGGGTGAGCGGCTGGCGCTCGATCTCGCCGTAGCGCTCGAAGTTGACCTTCGGCCACGGCGCGAGGTTCAGGCCCTCGATCGCGGCACCGCCGCCCGGAGCCGGAGCCGCAGCGGGCGCGGCCGCCGGAGCGTCCTTGGCCTGCTGCACGTCGTCCTTGGTGATCCGGCCCTTGCGGCCGGACCCGGTGACGGTCGAGAGGTCCACGCCGAGTTCACGCGCGAGCCGCCGCACACCGGGGGAGGCGTACGCGGGCGCCGAGCTGACGCCGGCGCTCTGCTGCGGCGACGCGGGCTGGGCCGGCGCGTCGACGCTCTTGGGCTCCTCGACGGCCTTGACGTCCTCCGTCTCGGCCGCCTTGGCGTCCTCGGCCACGGCACCCGCGGGCGCCGTCTCGGCCTCGGGCGCGGCGCCGTTGGCCCCGCTGACCTCGAGCGTGAGGATCGCGGACCCTTCCTTGACCTTGTCGCCGACGGCGATGCCGATCTCCGTGACCTTGCCGGCCGACGGCGACGGGACCTCCATCGTCGCCTTGTCGGACTCCAGGACCACCAGCGGGTCCTCGGCGGCAACCTCGTCACCGACCGACACCAGCACCTCGATCACCGGGACGTCGTCGAAGTCCCCGATGTCGGGGACGAGAACCTGTTCAGAAGCCACGTCTCACACCTTCCACGGCGCGGGCCGCTCGGGGTCGATCTGGTAGGACTCGATGGCCGTCTTCGGCGCGCTCGCGTCGATCTTGCCGAGCTTGACCAGCTCGGTCAACGCCGCCAGCACGACGTGGTGGCGGTCAACCTCGAAGAACGAGCGCAGCGTCTTGCGGTAGTCGCTGCGGCCGAAGCCGTCCGTGCCCAGCACCCGGAACGGCTGCTTGACGTAGGGCCGGATCTGGTCCGCGAACGCGCGCATGTAGTCCGTCGACGCGACCACGGGACCGGCCGCTTCGCCGAGCTGCTGCTCGACCCAGCTGGTCTTGGCCTCCTCGCCCGGGTGGAACGTGTTCCAGCGCTCGACCTCCTGGCCGTCGCGCGCGAGCTCGGTGAAGCTCGGGACGCTCCAGACGTCCGCCGCCACGCCGAAGTCGTCGGCGAGCAGCGTCTGGGCCTCCAGCACCTCGCGCAGGATCACGCCACTGCCCAGGAGCTGCAGCTGCGCCTCGCCCTCGGCGGCCGGCCGCAGCTTGTACAGCCCGCGCAGGATGCCCTCCTCAGCGCCCTCCGGAATGGCCGGGTGCTGATAGTTCTCGTTCATCAGCGTGAGGTAGTAGAAGACGTCCTCCTGCTCCTCCATCATCCGCCGCAGGCCCTCGCGGATGATCACCGCGAGCTCGTAGCCGTAGGTCGGGTCGTAGGAGACGCAGTTCGGGATCGTCGCGCTGAGCAGGTGCGAATGCCCGTCCTCGTGCTGCAGGCCCTCGCCGTTGAGCGTCGTGCGGCCCGCGGTGCCGCCGAGCAGGAACCCGCGCGTGCGGCTGTCACCGGCGGCCCAGGCGAGGTCGCCGACCCGCTGGAAGCCGAACATCGAGTAGTAGATGTAGAACGGGATCGTCGCCGTGCCGTGGTTGGAGTACGACGTACCCGCGGCGATCCACGAGGACATGGCGCCGGCCTCGTTGATGCCCTCCTGGAGCACCTGGCCGTGCTTGTCCTCGCGGTAGAACATCAGCTGGTCGCGGTCCTCGGGCGTGTACAGCTGGCCGAGCTGGCTGAAGATGCCGAGCTGGCGGAACAGGCCCTCCATGCCGAACGTGCGCGACTCGTCGGGCACGATCGGGACGATCCGCTTGCCGAGCTGCTTGTCGCGCAGCAGGGTGCTGAGGATCCGGACGAAGCTCATCGTCGTGGAGACCTCGCGGTCCCCGGTGCCGTCGAGCTGGCTCTGGAACGCGGTCAGCTCCGGCGTCGGCAGCGACTCGGCCTTGCGACGGCGCGCCGGCAGCGAGCCACCGAGCTTCTCGCGCTGCTCGCGGATGAACTCGGCCTCGGGCGAGCCCTTCGGCGGCTTGTAGAAGTCCAGGTTGCGGACCTGCTCGTCGGTGATCTCGAGCTCGAAGCGGTCCCGGAACGAGAGCAGCGCTTCCTCGTTCATCTTCTTCTGCTGGTGGGTGATGTTCTGGCCTTCACCCGCCGCGCCCATGCCGTAGCCCTTGATGGTCTTGGCGAGGATCACGGTCGGCTGGCCGTGGTGCTCGGTCGCGGCCTTGTAGGCCGAGTAGACCTTGCGCTGATCCAGGCCGCCGCGGTTGAGCGCCCAGATCTGGTCGTCGGAGTAGTCCTTGACCATCGCGCGCAGCTCCGGCTTGGTGCCGAAGAAGTGCTCGCGGACGTACGCGCCGTTGCGCGACTTGTACGTCTGGTAGTCGCCGTCCAGGGCCTCGTTCATCCGCGCGAGCAGATGGCCCTCGTGGTCATTGGCGAGAAGCGGATCCCAGCGCGAGCCCCAGATCGTCTTGATGACGTTCCAGCCGTTGCCGCGGAAGTTGGTCTCCAGCTCCTGGATGATCTTGCCGTTGCCGCGGACGGGGCCGTCCAGGCGCTGCAGGTTGCAGTTGATGACGAAGATCAGGTTGTCGAGCTTCTCTCGACCGGCCATCGAGATCGCGCCCAGGGACTCGGGCTCGTCGGTCTCGCCGTCGCCCAGGAAGGCCCACACCTTGCGGCCGGCGGTCTCGGCGAGCCCGCGGCCCTGCAGGTACTTCATGTAGCGGGCCTGGTAGATCGCCATCAGCGGGCCGAGGCCCATCGAGACGGTCGGGAACTGCCAGAAGTCCGGCATCAGCCACGGATGCGGGTAGGAGCTGAGACCGGTCTTGTAGGCCTCCGTGCGGAAGTTCCGCATCTGCTCCTCGGGGATCCGGCCCTCGAGGAACGCTCGCGCGTACACGCCCGGGGACGAATGACCCTGCATGTAGACCAGATCGCCGCCGTGCTTGTCCGACGGCGCGTGCCAGAAGTGGTTGAAGCCCGTCTCGTAGAGGACGGCCGCGCTCTGGTAGGAGGCGATGTGGCCGCCCAGCTCGGAGCTGGTCTTGTTCGCGTTCAGGATCGTCGCGATCGCGTTCCAGCGGACGATGCTGCGTACTCGCCGCTCGAGCGCCTCGTCGACGGGATGAGGTGGCTCATCCTGCGGCGGGATCGTGTTCAGGTACGGCGTGTTGCCCGCCGGCGCGGGCGTCGCGCCCGTCAGCTGGGCGTGGCCGATGACGCGTTCGAGCAGGAACTGCGCGCGCTGCGGACCGTCGCTGGCGACGACCGCGTCGAGCGCTTCGAGCCACTCGCGTGTCTCCTGGGGATCTACCTCGACCTGCGATGCCATTGCTGCTCCTCGATCTCCTCGGTGCGCGGCCATTGTGGCTCATGAGCCCCGCTCGGGTGAGCCTGCCCGATATCTGCGTTCCATGATACGAAAGAACCCGTCCCGCGTGACGAAAAGTTAGGTTCTGAGGGATCATCTCCCCTATGGCACGGCTCGGGATCAACCAGTACGGCAAGGCAGAGACGCACCTGGTTCGGGTGGTTCGCGACGGCGACGCGCACGTGGTACGCGATCTGCTCGTCTCCGTGGCGCTCTCCGGCGCGCTGGAGGCCGTGCATCTGGAGGGTGACAACTCGGCCGTGCTCGCCACCGACACCCAGAAGAACACCGTGTATGCGTTCGCAAAGGAGCATGGGGTCGGGACGCCGGAGGCGTTCGCGACGCTGCTCGCGCGACACTTCGTCGGCGGCGCGATCACCCAAGCGCGGGTGGAGGTGCGCGAGGTGGCGTGGGAGCGGCTCGGCGATCACGCGTTCACGCAGGCCTCGTCCGAGCAGCGCGTCGCGGTCGTGATCGCGTCCGCGGACGAGACGTGGTTCGCGTCGGGGCTCGGCGGGCTCGTCGTGCTCAAGACGACCGACTCCGAGTTCCACGGCTTCCCGCGCGATCGCTACACGACGTTGAAGGAGACGAGCGACCGCGTGCTCGCGACCGAGGTGGCCGCCCGCTGGCGCCACGACGGGACCGCTTCCTTCGAGGACGCGCGGGGCGCGCTGCTGGAGTGCTTCGCGGCGCACCACTCGCTGTCGCTGCAGCAGACGCTCTACGCGATGGGCTCCGCCGTGCTGGAGGCGTGCCCGACGGTGGCGGAGATCCGGCTGTCGATGCCCAACAAGCATCACTTCGTCGTGGACCTGTCGCCGTTCGGCCTGGAGAACCCCAACGAGGTCTTCCATGCCGACGATCGCCCGTACGGACTGATCGAGGGCGCCGTCGTACGCGACGACGCCCCCGATCCCGGTCCGATCTGGGCGGCTTATCCGCTGGTCTGACTCACCAGGCTCCGCCGCCACCGGTGGAGTCCGCGGGTCTTGCCTCCGGGCCGAGCCCGATCATCCCTCCGATCGTGTCGAGGGTGTCGTTGCTGACCGAGATGGTCACCGTCTGGGTGACGACGGCGCCCGCCGAGGAGACCCAGCCGGCGCTGACGCCCTCCGTCTGCATCGTCTGGAGCCCGTCGCGGTTCAGGGACAGCGACTGCGACACCTGCTGGTTGATGCCCTGGTTCAGCGACCCGACGTTTCCGCTGACTTTTCCGGTGATCCCGGCGGACCCCGCCGTAAGCTCCCCACTGGCTACGCCGAGGCCCAGCCTGCCGCTCATCTGCATGCTCGTCTCGGACGGGGCTCGCGCCTCGCCGAACGAGCCGAACAGGCCGAACCCTTCGGCCGGGCCGAACGTGATCGCCGTGTTCTCGTCGTCACGCGCGAACGCGACCGTCCCGCCGAGCGGGCCGAACGCGCCGGTGACCTTGGCCTCGTAACCCGTCGGCTCGACCGTCTGGATGAGCCCGGTGGACTCCACCTCGGCGGTCGGGTCCGGCGTGTGCGTCTCGGTGCCCGGGATGGCCAGGTCACCCATCGGGGTGTACGTCGGCGCCTCGTCGGAGACCGGATCGGACGGGTCGTACGCCGGGCCGTACTGCTGCATCGGCGGGTCGTACGGGGCGTCCAGCGCCGGGTCGTCGACGTGGGGCGCCAGCGACGCCTCGGGTCCGGGCAGGCCCAGATCACCCATCGGCGTGTACGCCGGCGCTTCGTCGGTCGTCTCCTCGTCCTCTTCGGACGAGCTCGTGCGGTTGGTGTTCTGCGCCGGGGCGTTGGTCGGATCCATCGTCGCCGGGGCGTCCTGCTGCTCGCGCGAGGACGGCGAGCTCGGACCGATGGTGAAGTCCGAGTCGTCGACCGTCGGCGTCGACGGGCCGGCGTAGTCGCCCATCGCCGTCACCGCGGGCGTCTCGTCCGCGGGGGCGGCGTCGGTCGTGGCCGGCGTCGTGGTGGTGGTGTCCGCTGCGTCTTCGCCGACGGGGCCGGCGTGGCTCGGCGGCGCGGCGATGTCGCCCATGGGCGTCGTCGTCGGCGTCGAGCGGTCGTCGGTCGTGTCGGCGGGCGCGGCGTCGTCGGCCTTCGCCGACGGAGCCGTGTCGGTGGTGTCGGCCGGCGCCGCGACGTCACCCATCGCGGTCGTGGCGGGCGTCGAGGACTCGGTGCCGGAGTCAGCGGCGGTCGAGATCGACGTGGCGGTCTCACGCGAGGACGGCGAGCTCGGCCCGATCGAGCCGTCCCAGCCGTCGTCGTCGGCGGCCGGCGTGTCGGCCGGCGCCGTGGTGGTGTCACTCGGCGCGGCGACGTCGCCCGTGGCGGTCGTCGTCGGCGTCGAGGTGTCGGTGGACGACGCGTCGTCCTCCGTGGCGGGCGCCGACGTGTCGCTGGACGACGAGTCCTCGCTCGTGTCCGCGGCGGGTGTCGACGTGTCGGCCGACGGACCGCCGACGTCGCCCATGGCGGTCGTCGGGGCCGAGGTGTCGGCGCTGGTGTCCGCGGACGAGTCGGCGGACGACGAGTCGCCGCCGCCCTCGTACTTGGACTCCTGCGACGAGGGCGAGCTCGAGCCGATCGAGCCGTCCCAGCCGCTGTCGTCCGAACCCGAGTCCGAGTCGGACGAGTCGCTCGACGACGTCGAGGGCGCGGCGTCCGCGGCCTCGGTCGGCGAGGAGATCGAGCCGCCGTCGTTGGACTCCTGCGAGGACGGCGAGCTCGAGCCGACCGACCCGTCCCAGCCGCCACCGCCGGAATCCGTGTCGCTGTCCGAGCTCGACGAGGAGTCGCTCGCCGAGTCGCTCGGGCCGGCCGCGTCCGCGGCCTCGCTGGGCGACGACGGCGACGAGTCGCTGTCGGAGCTCGACGAGGACGAGCTGTTGCTGGTGTTGTTGGACTCCTGCGAGGACGGGGAGCTCGAACCCACCGAGCCGTCCCAGCCGCCGCCGGAATCGGTGTCGCTGTCCGCCGACGAGCTACTGCTCGACGGCGCCCCTCCGTCCCAACCTCCGGGCTCGGCAAGGGTTGTCGCCGGCATTGCCGTGCCGGCGGTCAGAGCTGCTGCGAGGAGCGCCGCCAACACGCGACACCGCCGTTGCTGCAGCCGGAACAACTGCAATGGAACCTCCCGTCTGTCGGGCCGCCGCACCCCTGCAGGCGGCCTCGAAGACTCCTGTACCCGCTTACGCGAGTCCTGCGCTGATTATTTGCTGCCAGATTTCGGACTGGTCGACGACGCTAACTTCGAGCTTTTCGGCCTTCGCGATCTTGGACGCCCCGACGTCGGCGCCAGTGATCAGCATGTCCGTACTGGCGGACACCGAGGAGGCGATGGCGGCGCCGGCCCGCTCGCACAGCCGCTGGAACGCCGGGCGCGGGACCTTCTCGCCGCTGCGCGGGTCGGAGATCGCGCCCGTGATCACGACGGTCTTGCCCTCCAGCGGCGCGCCCGCGGCGACCTCCGGCGGCAGGTCCTCGTCGCGCACGTCCAGCGACACCCCGCGCTCCCGCAGCCGCTCGAGCTCCGGCTTGACGCGCTCGAGGTGGTTGGTCAGCGACTCCGCGACCTTCGGGCCGATGTCCTCGACCGCCACGAGCTTCTCGACGCCGGCCTTCGCGACCTCTTCGAGCGACTTGAAGCCGGCGCGGCACAACCGCGCGGCCGTCCCTTCGCTCGCCATCGGGATCGCGAGCCCGATCACGGCCCGCCGCAGCCCGACGTCCTTGGAGGCCTCGATCGACTCGACCATCCGCTCCGCGCTGACCTCGCCGATCCGGTCGAACTCCAGCAGCCGCTCCTTCGTCAGGCCGTAGAAGTCCGACGGGTGCTCAAGATCACCCGACGCGGCGAGCTTCTCGATCCACACCGGCCCGACGGCCTCGATGTCCGCCGCCGCCCGTGACGCCCAGTGGATGAGCCGGCGCACGGTCTGCGCGGGGCACACGAGGTTCGTGCAGAACAGCTCGCGCGACTCGCCGCGCTCGGTCAGCGGCTCCCCGCACGACGGGCAGTGCGACGGCGGGACGATGTCCTGCTCCTCCCCCGTGCGCTTGGACTCGTCGAGCACACCGGCCACGAACGGGATCACGTCTCCGGCCCGGCGCACGAGCACGGTGTCGCCGATCTTGACCCCACGCGCGCGGATCACTTCCTGGTTGGCGAGGGTCGCGCGCGTCACGGTCGTCCCGCCGACGAACACGGGCTCCAGCCACGCGACCGGCGCGATCTTGCCGGTCTTGCCGACGTCCCAGACGACGTCGTTCAGGACGGTCGTCTTCTCCTCGGCCGCGAACTTGAAGGCGAGAGCGCCCCGGGGCGAGTTGGAGCGGGTGCCCGCCGCGGCGAACGCGTCGCGGTCGGCGAGCCGCAGCACCGCGCCGTCGAGGTCGTAGTCGAGCGAGGCGCGCTCCGTCTCGATCTCGCTGATGACCGCCTGCGCCGCGGCCGCGTCGTCGCAGTGCCGCATCCCGGCCGGGTCGAAGGCCAGCGCGCGCAGCCCCTCCTCCAGGTCCGAGGCCGCGCCCTCCTCCACGTCCAGGTCGAACGCGAAGAAGTACAGCTCCCGCCCGGCGACCGTCGCCGGGTCCTTGGCCCGGACCGTGCCGGCGGCCGCGTTGCGCGGGTTGATCAGCGGCTTGTCCGGGTGCGCCTCGTTGTAGGCGGCGAACGTCGAGCGCAGCATCACGGCCTCGCCGCGCACCTCCACGCGCCCCGCCGAGTCCACGGTGGTCGGGACCCCGTCGACGAGCTTGCGGATGATCGGCGTCACGTCGTCGCCGGTCGTGCCGTCGCCGCGCGTGATCGCCCGCGCGAGCTTGCCGCCCTCGTAGACGATCGCCAGCGACAGCCCGTCGAGCTTGGGCATGACGATCACCGACTGCCCCGGGAAGCGCGCCATGAACGCCTCGACCTGCTCGGGCTTGGTCGCCTTCTCCAGCGACAGCATCGGCCGCGAGTGCCGGACGGGCGCGTGCAGGACGCTCGGCGCGCCGACCTGCTCCAGCGGGTTCGGATCCGGCGTGAGCTCCGGGTGCTCCGCGAGCAGCCCGCGCAGCTCGTCCTCCAGCGCGTCGTACTCCGCGTCCGCGACGCTCGGCGCGCCGTCGTAGTACAACGCGCGCAGCTCCGTCAGCTGCCGCGCCAGCTCCTCGATCCGTTCCTTCACGGCGAGAACGCTACGCGCGGCAGCCGACGGACGCGTCTACTTGCGGGAGATCTCGTACACGGTCCCCTGCGAGGACGACACGACGTACAGCGTCCCCTCGGGGCTCTCCTTGACGTCCGGCGTGACCCCGAAGTTCTCGCCGAAGAGCAGCGACTCGGACTCCGTGATCTCGTACTTGGCCACGTTGTCGGCGACCTTGTCCTTCAGGCGGCGGTCCTCCGGGTCGACCTCGCGCCGGTTGCCCGAGATCGGCAGCCGGAACAGGTTGCCGCCGCGCAGCGAGCCGCGGGCGGAGCCGACGAACAGATCGCCCTTGTAGTCCTTGCCGAGCTCCTTGGTGGAGAGGAAGTCGATGCCGCCCGGGGCGACCTCGTACTTCCACGTCATCTCCGGGTCGCTGAACTTCGAGCCGGGGAGCTTGAACAGGCGGTCGTACGCCTCATACGGCGTGTCCGCGATGTTCACCGGGTCCCAGCGGGTCTGCTGGAGCCCGTAGTAGCCGGCGGGCGCGGCGGGATCCGGCGGCACCGGGGTGCGCGTCGTCTCGATCGCCTTGAACTGCGCCACGCGCGAGAGCGGGCCCATGACCTGCACCCAGCCCGAGTTGAAGCCGTCCTCGACGCGGTTGATCTCGCTGAACGAGTCGTCGCCGTTCTCCTGCTCCCACAGGTCACCGCTGAACGGATCGAAGCTCATGCCGAACCCGTTGCGCAGGCCGTAGGCGTAGATCTTCTTCAGCGACGCGCCGACCGAGCCGCCACGCTCCGCGCCCAGCCGGTAGAACGGGTTGTCCCGCGGCGCCGTGCCGTCGGGGTTCAGGCGCAGGATCACGCCCGTGGTGTGGTTGGCGTCCGGGTCCGGGCCGCCGAACTGGTCGTCGCCGATCGTGACGCCGTCGTTGGGCGGGAACACGAACGGCCCGTCGATCAGGTTCTGCAACTGGCCGCGGCGCCCCGTGTCGCCGACCTGCAGGTAGAGCTTGCCGTCCGGGCCGACGCGCACGACGCCGCCGTTGTGGTTGCCACGGAAGACGGGCACCGCCGGGTTGGTCCGGTTGGTCGCGTCGTCCTGCAGCGCGCGCTGACGGTGCAGCGTCTTCTCGAAGACGAGCTGCGTGCCGTCCCAGTGGAAGCGGTCCAGCCGGTTGCCCAGCAGCGGCACCGCGTCACCCGCCGCGTTGTCGACCGCCTGGGTGGTCTCGCTCCAGTAGAGGTAGACCGTCCCGTTGAACTTGAAGTGCTTGTCGAGCGCGATGCCCAGCAGGCCCCGCTCGGAGTTCGAGTTGACCGTCAGGTCGAGCACCACGGACGCAACGCCGTCCTTGACGCGCTTGACCTGTCCCGTCGGCTTCTCGAGCACGAAGAAGTCGTCCTCGCCGATGAACTCCAGCTGCACGGGCTGGCTCAGCCCGGCGACCACCGGCGCGACCTTGAGCTTCGGGTCGACCACGCTCGGCGCGGTCTGCGCGAACGCCGATCCGGCCATGGTCAGGCTCGCGGCAGCCGCGATCCCAACGGTGAAACGCACCGCTTTCATCCCCACCTCCGATTGGATTCATGTGACCCCCCGTAACCACCTACGCACAGAGTTGGACGCCGGTTCGACAGAATCAGGGGCAGATGTTGGAACGGCGGACGAAGATCGTCGCGACGCTCGGTCCTGCGACCGACGCCGACGGAATGCTCGACAGGCTGGTATCAGCCGGTCTGGATTGCGCGCGGCTGAATTGCTCGCATGGCTCCCACGACGACCTGCGGCGCCGTGCGGCCGCAGTTCGCGCTGCGGCTGACCGGGCAGGACGCCCGCTCGGCCTGCTGTTTGACCTGCAGGGACCGAAGTTGCGCCTTTCGGGGGATGTCGAGGAGCAGATGGTCGCCGTCGGCGACCGTGTGACGTTCTCCGCGAGCGGCACCCCGGGCGCGATCAAGGTGGAGTTCGACAAGTTCGCGGCGCTCGTCACGGAGCGCTCGCAGATCGTGATCGGCGACGGCGTGCCGCGGTTCGCCGTGGAGCGCCTGGACGGCGAGGACGTGGTGGCCCGCGCGGTCTCCCCGGGGCCGCTGTCGGCGCGCAAGGGCATCAACGTGACCTACGCGCGCCCCGAGCTGCCGGCGATCACCGAGAAGGACGTGGCCGACCTCGCGCTCGCGTGCGAGCTGGGCGGTGACTTCATCGCGCTCTCGTTCGTGCGCTCGGCGGCGGACATGGAGCAGCTGCGTGAGCTCGTGACGGGCCACGGCAGCCGCGCGCGGCTGATCGCCAAGGTCGAGAAGATCGAGGCCTACGAGGCGCTGGACGAGATCATCGACGCCTCGGACGGGCTGATGGTCGCGCGCGGCGACTACGGCGTCGAGGCCGGCGTCGCGCGGGTGCCGCTGATGCAGAAGGACACGATCCGGCGCGCCACCCAGGCGGGCAAGTTCGTGATCACCGCGACGCAGATGCTCGAGTCGATGATCCAGGCGCCGGAGCCCACGCGGGCCGAGGCCACGGACGTCGCCAACGCCGTGATCGACGGCACGAGCGCGGTGATGATGTCGGCCGAGACGAGCGTCGGCGCCTATCCGTTCGAGTCGGTGACGGCGATGGCGACGATCGCGCTCGCGGCCGAGGAGTCGCCGGTGATCCACGGCCGGGCCCGCCCGATCAAGGGCGAGGACACGAGCCGCGCCGTGATGCGCGCGGCCGTGGACCTCGCCGACGAGCTGGACGCGACCGCCCTGATCATCCCGACCGCGTCCGGCGGCGGCGCGCGCATCTGCGCCAAGTACCGCAAGCGCCGGCCGATCATCGCGCTCGCGCACGAGGAGACGATCGCCGAGCAGCTCACGCTGGAATGGGGCGTCTACCCGACGATCATGGACACCGCGGAGTCCGTGGACGACATGATCGAGAGCGCGCTCACCACCGCGCGCGACTTCGCCGGGCTGCCGTCCGGCTCGCGCGTGGTGATCACCTCAGGCCGGCGGACGGGGACGCCAGGCGCCACGAACCTGGTGATGGTGCGCGAGATCCCTTAGCGACGCGAGCCGTCTTCGTCGCCTTGACGGTCACGCGCCGCGTGATCGTCTTGGCGGCGCCGCCGGTGGCCGGCTGGAAGCGCAGCTTCACCGTCACCTTCACGCTCTTGCCCTTCGCCAGCTTGCGCTTGGCCTTGGCGCTGGGGTTGATGACGAGCGTCACGCGTTCGGCGGCCGTGGTCACCTTCGACGCCGTGCCGTACTTGGTCACGCCGGACGCCGAGGCGTGCGCGGTCACGGTGCCGGCGGCGGGCAGCTGCGTGAGCAGCGAGATCGCGCCGGTGCGGGTCGTGGTCGAGCGCAACACCGCGTAGGGCGGCTGCGTGACCGGGTTGATCCGCTGCTGCGGGATCGGGTTGACGACCGGCGGCGGCGGGACGGGCGGCGCGGTGACGGTGTGCGTCGTGCTTCCTGCGGATGGCTCGAACACCACCGGGTCGGTATCGCTGTAGCGCGCCTCGAACGTGTGCGCACCCGCCGCGAGGGCGGCGCCGCCGATGATCGTGACCGTGCCGTCCTGGCCGAGCGGGAACGGGCCGGCCGCGCTGGCGCCGTCCACGAACAGGGTCACCCCGCCGGACGGCGGCGCGTCACTGCTCGTGTTGATCACGCCGACGTCGATCTTGACCGGCTTGCCCTGATCCGACGGGCTTGGGCTGCTGACCACCGTCACGCGGGTCTTCGCCGGAAGGATCGTGGGCGTCGCCTCGCCGGAGCTGGCCTGGTTGTTCGCGTCGCCGAGGTAGAACGCCGTGACCTTGTCACCAGGCCCGACGTAGAGCTCGAGCTCGTCGACGGCCTCCCCCAGCCCGTTGAGCGGGACGGGCAGGCCGTACGTGGTGCCGTTGATCGCGAAGGCGACGGCGCCGGTCGGGACCCCGTTCGTCCCGGTCACCTTGGCGGTGAATCTCAGGTCGTCCTCGCCGAAGTAGCTCGTGGGCAGGTTCGGCGTCAGCGTCGTCGTGGTGGGGGTGGCAGCCTGCGCCGTGGTGGGAAGCACCAGGGCCGCGACCGCCAAGAGGAGAAGGACCGTCCTTGGCATGGGATGAACCCAATATGAGCCGCACTCAGAAGTCAAGAATCCGTGAGCTGTCATCGTCCACCGGATGAGCGAGGCGGCGCGGCGCGTGCTCCAGCGGGCGGACGAGCTGGCGTCCTTCACGGAGGAGCCCGGCCGGATCACGCGGCCGCTGGCGACGCCGGCGCTCGCGGGCGCGATGGCGCGCGTGCACGAGTGGATGACCGCGATCGGCCTGGACCCGGTGAGCGACGCGATGGGCAACCTGGTCGGCCGTCGCGGGCCGGGCCCGCGGCTGATCGTCGGCTCGCACCTGGACTCGGTCGCCGACGCGGGCCGCTACGACGGCATCCTCGGCGTGCTCGTGGGGCTCGAGGTGGCGGCCGCCACCGACGTCCCGATCGAGGTCGTGGCGTTCGCGGACGAGGAAGGGCTGCGCTTTCAGTCGACGTTCCTCGGCTCCCGCGCGTACGTGGGCCAGGTCACGCCGGAGGAGGAGGCGATGGTCGCCGTCACGCTCGGCCCGCCGCTGTTCGAGGGCGCGAAGGCCTACCTGGAGGTCCACATCGAGCAGGGCCCGGTGCTCGAAGCGCTCGACCTCCCGCTCGGCGTGGTCACGGCGATCGCGGGCCAGTCGCGCTTTCGGGTGACGGTCACCGGCCGCGCCGGGCATGCGGGCACGACGCCGATGGCCCTGCGCAACGACGCGCTCACCGCCGCCGCGGACCTCATCCTCGCCGCGGAGCGGATTGCGCGCGAGGAGCCCGGCCTCGTGGCGACGGTCGGCACGATCACCATCCCCGGCGGCGCGGTCAACGTCATCCCCGGGCGGGTGGAGCTGACCGTCGACATCCGGCACGCGGACGATGCCGTCCGCGCGCGCGGGATCGAGGCGCTGCGCCGCGAAGGCCGCCCGGACGTCGACTTCGAATGGCAGCTGATCCACGCGCACGACGCCACGCCGTGCTCGCCGGCGCTGACCGAGCGGCTCGCGGACGCCGTCGGCCCGGGCGCGCACGCGCTGCCGAGCGGCGCCGGGCATGATGCCGTCACGATGGCCGCGTTCACCGACATCGCGCTGCTGTTCGTCCGCTGCGCCGGCGGCGTGAGCCACCATCCCGACGAAGCCGTGACCGAGGCCGACGTGGCGGCCGCCATCGACGCGGCAACGAGGTTCGCGTGGTCGATCTAGTCGTCCGCGGCGGGCACGTGGTCACGCCCGCGGGGGTGATCGACGCCGACGTCGGTGTGGCCGACGGCGTGATCACGGCGGTCGCGCCGGAGCTGCCGGGCGGCGCGCGCGAGCTCGACGCGACGGGGCTGCACGTCCTCCCCGCCGGCCTGGACCCGCACGTGCACTTCAACGAGCCGGGCCGCACGCACTGGGAGGGCATCCGGACCGGCAGCGCGGCGCTCGCCGCGGGTGGCTTCAGCGCGTTCTTCGACATGCCGCTGAACTCGACCCCGCCGACCACCGACGGCGCCGCCTTCGACGCCAAGCTGGAGGCCGCGCGGCGCGAGTCGTCGGTCGACTTCGGCCTCTGGGGCGGGCTCGTGCCGGGCGCACAGCTCGAGGAGCTCGCGGCGCGGGGCGTGGTCGGGCTGAAGGCGTTCATGTCCAACTCGGGCATCGAGGACTTCGCGCACGCCGACGACGTCACGCTCTACGAGGGCATGGCAACCGCCGCGCAGCTCGGGTTGCTCGTCGCCGTGCACGCCGAGAACGACGCGCTGACCGCCCGCTCGCGCGGGCTGTCCGTGCGCGACTGGATGGATTCGCGCCCCGTCGTCGCCGAGCTGGAGGCGATCGGCCGCGCCATCACCTACGCCGAGGCGACCGGCTGCAAGCTGCACATCGTGCACGTCTCGAGCGGGAGCGGCGTGGGCCTGGTCACCGCGGCCCGCGCGCGCGGCGTCGACGTGACCTGCGAGACGTGCCCGCACTACCTGTTCCTCACGCCCGACGACGTCGAGGCGCTCGGCCCGATCGCCAAGTGCGCGCCGCCGATCCGCGACGCGCCCGAGCAGGACGCGCTGTGGGAACGCCTGCGCGGCGGCGAGATCGACTTCGTCACGTCCGACCACTCGCCGTCGTCGCCGGAGCTCAAGGCCGAGGAGTTCGGCAAGGCGTGGGGCGGGATCTCCGGCGCGCAGACGACGCTGGAGCTGCTGCTCGGCGCGTTCGCCGTCGAGGACGCGGCGGCGTTGACGACGCGCGCGGCGGCGCGGTTCGGCATCCCGGGCAAGGGCGTGATCGAGCCGGGCGCCGACGCCGACCTCGCGCTCGTCGACCTCGACGCCGCGTACACGCTGCTGGCCGCGGACCTGCGCTACCGCCACCCCGTGTCCCCCTACGTCGGCCGGCACCTGCAGGCGCGCGTGCGGCGGACGCTCGTGCGGGGCCGCGACCCGGCACCGGGCGTGGGTCGACTCTTGAGGCCTACGATCCGCTGATGCTCACGATCACGGCGGGGCCGTTCTCCTTCAAGGGCGAGTTCGAACGCGAGCGTGCGCCGAGGACCGTCGAGGCCTTCGAGCGCTTGCTGCCGTTCCACTCGCAGATCATCCACGTGCGCTGGAGCGGCGAGTCGGCGTGGATCCCGCTGGGCGACCTGGACATCGGGCTCGATCGCGCCCCCGAGAACGCGACCAGCTTCCCCGCGCCCGGGCAGGTGCTCTGGTACCCGGGCGGGATCAGCGAGACCGAGCTGCTGTTCCCGTACGGCGGGACGCGCTTCGCGAGCATCGTCGGCCAGCTGGCCGGCAACCATTTCCTGACGATCACCGAAGGCGTCGACCAGCTGCGTCCACTCGGGGAGCACGTACTGTGGAAGGGTGCTCTTGACATCGTCTTTGCTCGCGGCTAGCACCGCGCTCGCTCCTGGCCTCGTCGCCCGCGTCGCGGATCGCCCGATCTACAAGACCGAGTACGACCACTGGACCGCGATCTACGACTTCGGCGACGAGGGCGAGACGAAGCCCGCCCAGCGCTCCGAGGAGGTGCTCGGGCTCCTCATCGTCTTCAACTGGTACGACCTCGAGGCCGAGCGCCTGAACGTCAGCGTCAGCCCGGCCGAGGTGCGCCGCGGGGTGACCGAGGCGAAGGCGGACGAGTGGGACACGGAAGCGGAGTTCCAGGAGTACCTGCGCAAGTCGGGGGCGACGGTCGCGGACCTCGAGCGCAGCGTGCGGTTCGAGCTGCTCGTCGAGCGCATCTCCAAGCGCTACGTCGCCGGGGCGAAGACGGACGCCGACAGGTCGCGCCTGTACGTGCGCAACGCCCGCCGGTTCGAGGCGCGGTTCCGCCGCATGACCGCGTGCGGGACGGGCTACTTCTACAAGGACTACTGCGTCAAGGAAGTGCCGCTCGCGGCCGCGACACCGGCGTCGGCGTCACGCGCGGCGGGTCCGCCGCTCGCCCCGGGGCTGGTCGCGCGCGTCGCCGACCGGCCGATCTACAAGACCGACTTCGATCACTGGATGGTCGTCGCGGACATGGCCGCGGACGGCGAGGTCGGCGACGACCCAGCTGAGCTGCGCCCACAGGTCATGCAGTTTCTGCTCTCGTTCCACTGGATCGACCTGGAAGCCGAACGGCTCGGCGTCAACGTCTCGCAGGGCGCGATCGACACGGCGTTCCGGCGCCAGAAGCGGCAGTCGTTCCCGAAGGCGACGGACTTCGAGAAGTACCTCGCCGAGAGCGGGCAGACGGTCGAGGACATCAAGCGGCGCGTGCGGATCGATCTGCTCTCCAACGGCATCCGCGACCGCGCTGTCGCGCGGGCCAAGACGTCCGAGGGCCAGCAGCGGCTGCTGGAGCGGTACGTGGTGCGCTTCACCAACCGGTACCGTCGCCAGACCGCCTGCGGGACCGGGTACGTCACCGAGGACTGCGTGAAAGAAGTGCCCCTCTCCGCATAGCGGAACACACGTTCCGTCAAGCGGTATGCTGCGCTCCATGGCGCAGCGCGTGCAATCGCTCGATCGGGCGCTGGACCTTCTCGAGGCGCTGTCGGGCGCCGACGAGCTGGGCGTCTCCGAGCTCGCGGCGCAGACCGGGCTGGTGCCGAGCACGACGCATCGCCTGCTCGGCACGCTCGTCGACCGCGGCTACGCGGCGCAGAACCCGGCCACCGGGCGCTACCTGCTCGGTTACAAGCTGCTGCAGCTCACGGGCGGCCTGTCGGACCGGATGGCGCGGCTGCGCACCGCCGCGCGACCGCATCTGGAGGCGA
Source organism: Solirubrobacter phytolaccae (assembly GCF_027587195.1). Lineage (GTDB taxonomy): Bacteria > Actinomycetota > Thermoleophilia > Solirubrobacterales > Solirubrobacteraceae > Solirubrobacter > Solirubrobacter phytolaccae. The sequence continues at coordinate 81,502 of NZ_JAPDDP010000026.1, forward strand.
TCCAGGACGAGACGGGCGAGACGACGAACCTGTGCGTGCTCGAGGGCCGCAACGTCGTCTACGTCGACAGCGTGTCCGGCACCCGCAGCGTGCGGCTGTTCACCGACATCGGCTACGCGATCCCCGCCCACACCTCGGGCGCCGGCAAGGCGCTCCTGGCCTGGCGTGACCCGGCGGACGTCGAGGCGCTGCTCGGCGGCGCGCCGCTCAGCGCCTCCACCCCACGCACGTTGACGACGATGGGCGCGCTGCAGGAGGACCTCGCGAAGATCCGCCGGCGCGGCTACAGCACCGACAACGAGGAGCACGAGCTGGGCGTCGGCTGCGTGGCCACGCCGATCCTCAACCGCGCGGGCGCACCGCTCGCCGCGATCAGCGTCTCCGGCCCGACGACGCGCATCCTGCACGCCGACACGGCCGACATCGCCGGCCTGCTGCGCGAGCACGCCGAGCGGGTCGCCGAGACGCTCGGCTCCTGAGGACGGTCCGCGTGCCCGCCGCGGCCGCGGGGAAGGACGAACCTCGATGAAGATGCGAGAGATCGGCAATGACACCGTCGGCCGCGAGCGCGTGGGCGCGATCGGGCTCGGCCTGATGACCTTCGACCAGACCGGCGCGCAGCCCCGTGAGCAGCTGGCCGCCACGGTCCGCGCCGCCGTGGACGCCGGCGTGCGTCTGCTCGACACCGCCGACGCGTACGGCCCGGGAGACGAGCTCGGCGCCAAGGCCCAGGGCGAGAACGAGCGGCTCATCGCCGGGCTGCTCGACGAGCTCGGCCTGCGCTCGGAGGTCCTGCTCGCCACCAAGGGCGGCCACGTGCGCACCGACGGCGGCGGCTGGGGCCTCGACAGCTCCCCAGAGCACCTTCGGGCCGCGGTCGACGCGTCCCTGCAGCGGCTCGGCGTCGACCAGCTCGCGCTGTGGCAGCACCACCGGCCCGACCCGGAGCGCGACTACGCCGACATCGTCGGGACGCTCAAAGAGATCCACGGCTCCGGCAAGGTGCGCATGGTCGGGATCTCGAACGCGAACGCCGACCAGATCCGTCTCGCGCACTCCGTCCTCGGCGATGCGCTCGTCAGCGTCCAGAACGAGTTCTCGCCCGCGTTCCGCTCCAGCCGGCCCGAGATCGACGTCTGCGAGGATCTCGGCCTCGCGTTCCTGCCCTGGTCACCGCTCGGCGGTCTCAGCAGCGCGAAGGGTCTCGCGGACAAGCACCCCGCGTTCAAGGCGGTCGCGGACGCCCACGGCGTCAGCGCCCAGCAGGTCGCGCTCGCGTGGGAGCTCGCCCAGTCCGAGTGCGTCATCCCGATCCCCGGAGCCAAGCGCCCGCAGTCGATCACCGACTCGGCGGCCGCCGCCGACCTCGAGCTCTCGCCCGACGAGCTCGCGGCCCTGGACGCCGAAACGGGGAGGTAGGGCTCAAGCGATCGTCGGGTGTGCCGATGCCTAGGAAACAGCTTGGATGCAAGATGCGCCAAGCGCCCCCAGACGAAAGATCGCCATGACGGCCGCCCTCTTCCTGATCGCTCTCAACGCCGTGCTCGTCGGCTCGCTCGCCATCCGCCGCGACGCCTAATCCCTTCGGGTCACCGCAGCGGCGCGGGCGCGTCGCGCCATTCGATCGCGAGCGCTTCGAGCAGCGCCGCGTACGAGACCGAACGGTCGGTCCGCCGCCGGAACGCGCGGGAAGCGGCCGCGTGCTGGCGCACGTAGTCCACGACCGGCCGGAGCTCGTCCTCGCGTTGGAGCTCGGACGCGAGGCGTTGCAGCCAGTCCGCGTCGCTCTCGAGCTCCTCGGGCTCGGCCAGCACGCCGGCGGGCAGCTCGTGGAACGCGTACTCCAGGTCCTTCAGCAGCGTGTCGAGCAGCCAGCGGCGGCTTTGCGTGCCGACCGTCTCCTGCTCGGCGGCGCGTCGCAGCAAGTCGCGCTCGTCGAGGTCGGTGCGCGCGACGGAGCCGGTCGCGAGCACGATCCCCAGTCGCCGCGCACCGTCGGCGGAGTCCACGCGCCGCTCGAGATGCGGGAGCAGGACCCGTTGCCACAACGGGTGCCGGAGCAGGGTCGGCGCGTGCTCGCCCGGCTCGAGCGGGTCGATCCACGCGACGGCGAGCGCTTCGGCGAACCGGTCGCGCCGTGCGTCGTCGCCGCCCAGGGACGTGACCAGCGCGTCGAGCGCCGTGAGCGCCTCGGTGCGGCGGCCTTCGTCGTGCAGCTCGACGAACGACCGCCACGAGCGACGTTCGTCAGGCGTGAGGCTTGTCTCGTCCGGTCGGTGTGACACGCGCGAAGCCTATTAACGACGACGGGCGCCACGTGGGCGCCCGTCGAGAAGTGCGTGCAGCTGCCGGCTAGGCGGCGGCTTCGGTCTCGGCCGGGATGACCGAGATGACGCGACCGCGGCGACCTTCCTTGAAGTCCACCGTGCCCGCGGCGCGAGCGTAGATCGTGTCGTCCTTGCCGATGCCCACACCGAGGCCCGGCTTGAACTTGGTGCCGCGCTGGCGGACGATGATCTCGCCGCCCGTCACGACTTCGCCGGCGAACACCTTCACACCGAGGCGCTTGGCGTTGGAATCACGGCCGTTACGGCTGGAGCCGAGGCCTTTCTTATGAGCCATGGGTTCCTATCCCTAACCGATCGACGTGATGCGGATGCGGGTGAGCTCCTGGCGGTGACCAGTGCGGCGCTTGTACCCGCGCTTCGGCTTGAACTTGAAGACTCGGAGCTTCGGGCCACGCTCGTGCGCGACGATCTCGGCCTGCACGCTTGCGCTGGCCAGACCGTCGCCCTCGAAAACGGGGTCGGTGCCTTCACCGGCGAGCAGCAGAGGCTGCAGCGCAACGGTGGCACCGACGTCGTCGGGCAGACGCTCGATCAGGAGGGTCTGGCCCTCGATGACGCGGTATTGCTTACCGCCGGTCTTGATGACTGCGTAGGACATTGTCTAGTTAAGGCTTCAGTCGGAGACTTCGGCGTCGGCCTGCGCCTTCGCGCGCGAACGGCGCCGTCCATTGCGGCCACGGCGCCGGGCCGAAGAGGATAGCGCGTCTTCGCCGTCGGCCTCCAGGTCGGCCGGAGTGAGCGACACGGACTCGACGTTCGCCTCCAGCGCCGCCGGGCGTTTGCGCGCACGGCCCTTGGGCTTCGGGGTCTCCCCGTCGATCCCGACCGCGGCCTCCGCGGCCGCCGCGACGGCCTCCGGAGCGGGACGCTTGCGCGCCCGGCCCTTCGGCTTGGGCGTGCCGTCCTCGGCCACCGCGTCCGCGGGCTCGGCCTCGGCCGCGGCGGGCTTGCGCCGGCGCGAACGGGGCTTCGGCGCGGCCTCCTCGACCGTCACGTCCGGCGCGGCGGCCTCGACGGCCTCCCCCGGCTCGGTGGCGGCGGGCTTGCGCCGGCGGGCACGCGGCTTGGCGACCGGCTGGTCCTCGACCGGCGCGGCAACCACAGCGACGTCATCGCCGCCAGCGGGCTCGGCCTCGACCGGCGCGACGGCGGCATCGCCTTCGGCCGGCTCGGCGCCACGGCGGCGGCGCGAGCGCGGCTTCGGCGCCGCCTCCTCGGCGACCGCACCGGCGGCCACGGCCTCCTCGGCGGGCTGGGCGGCAGCGCGGCGACGCGCGGAC
>NZ_JAPDDP010000027.1 GCF_027587195.1 Solirubrobacter phytolaccae
CGGCTCGTTGATGATGCGCTTGACGTCCAGGCCCGCGATCCGGCCGGCGTCCTTGGTCGCCTGGCGCTGATCGTCGTTGAAGTAGGCGGGGACGGTGATGACCGCGGAGTCCACGGACTCACCCAGGTACGCCTCGGCGTCGGCCTTCAGCTTCTGCAGGATCATCGCGGCGATCTCCGGCGGCGAGTACTCCTTGCCGCCCGCGGAGACGCGCGCCTCCCCACCGGTGCCGGAGACGACGCTGTACGGCACCATCGACTCCTCCTCGCGCACCTCGGCCTCTTTGCGGCCCATGAAGCGCTTGATGGAGAACACGGTGTTCGTGGGGTTGGTGACCGCCTGGCGCTTGGCGACCGTGCCGACCAGGCGCTCGCCGCTCTGCGCGAAGGCGACCACCGACGGGGTGGTGCGGCCACCCTCGCTGTTCTCGATGACCGTCGGCTCGCCGCCCTCCAGCACTGCCATGCAGGAGTTGGTGGTTCCGAGATCGATCCCGATGGTCTTTGCCATGCGTCTTAGCTCCTCTTAGAAATCTCAGTCAGCTTGACGCAGATTGTAGCCGGTCGGACACATCCTCAAAAGCGCGCAGTCATCACATTTAGGCGACCTTGAATGACACGTCCGGCGACCGTGCCGGAGCAGGTTCACGTGCAGCTCGAGCTCCTGCCCGCGCGGCGTGAGGTCGAGCATCGCGTCATGGAGCTCCTCGAACGGCGCCTTCTCGCGGAACAGGCCGAGGCGGGTGCCCACGCGGGAGACGTGCGTGTCGACCGGGATGTCGCGCTTGCCGTACGCGAACAGGAGCACGCACGCCGCGGTCTTGCGGCCGACGCCCGGGAGCGAGACGAGCAGGTCGCGGCCCTCGTCAACGCTCATTGTCACGAGATCCGCGTCGAAGGTGTCGATGTCGATCGCCCGCAGGATGGCCTGAATCCGGGCCGACTTGACCTTCGAGATGCCGCCGCGGCGGATCGCCAGCTCCACGTCCGCGTTCGGCGCGTCGCGTACGGCGGCCCAATCCGGGAAGCGCTCGCGCAGCGACAGATACGCGATGTCGCGGTTGCGATCGTTGGTGGACTGCGACAGGACGGTCAGGATCAGCTCGTCGAGCCCTTGGCCGTGCGGCGGGGCGAACGGGCGCCCGTAGACGAGCCGCAGACGGTCACGGATGCGGCGGACGCGGGCTCGATCGGGCGGGGTCACGGCGGCCACCGTATCGACGCGCGCCACTACCCCGGATTGGCGCTTTTCAGTCCGGTTATGTATATTTTCTGACGGGATCCGGGGCGACCGAGCTGCGGACACCCAGAGCGACCTACTAGGTTGCGGGCCGCGCGGACGGAATTCGCGCTGGTCGAAGCACGGCGACGGACTGCGCCGAGAAATGGTCAAAAACCCCGGTGGCCTTGGTCGGGCTGCCGGTCCCAGGGGGCACATGTCCGTCAAGACGCTGCGTCGAGCGCTGCTCGCCGTGCTCATGATCTGCGTGTTATCGCCGAGCGCCGTCGCGCAGGCTTCCGTGCGCACCGATCGCCTCGAGGCGGGCATCGTCCGCGCGATGAACGACTACCGCGCCCAGCACGGCCTGCCGAAGCTGCACCAGCAGCGCGGGTTCGCGCGTGCCGCGGACGTCCACTCCGCGAAGATGCTGCGCGAGAACAAGATGGCCCACGACCAGTACGGCAAGCGCGTCCGGCGCTACGTCCGCCGCGTCAAGCGTGTCGGCGAGACGCTCGCCTGGATGAGCCGCTGCAGCCCGTCCGCCGTCGTGGCCATGTGGGCCAAGTCCTCGAGCCACCGCCACGTGATGCTCTCGCGCTCGTTCCGCCGCGTCGGCGTCGCCCGCCGCGCGACCTCGAACGTCTGCTTCGTCACCGCGGATTTCGGCACCGCCAAGTAAGCACGGGGCCCGCCCGGGCAGCGGGTAGGCTCTCTTCCGCACATGCGGCGCGCGTTCGAGCACCCTCTCGCGCCGGCGCTTGGTTGCGCGCTGGCCTGCTTGGCCTACCTGATTCTTCAGCCGGCCACCGCCGACATGGCCGCGCACAGCTACCGCGCGTGGCTGTTCGAGCACCAGGGCCTGACCGTCTGGAACGCCCAGTGGTACGGCGGCCACCACGTGCTGGGCTACTCGCTGCTGTTCGCGCCCTTCGCGCTGGTCCTCGGCCCCGCGCTCGTCGGCGTCGTCTCGGCGATCGTCGCCACGGCGCTGTTCCCGCGGCTCGCGCAGGCCCACGCGCCGTCGCGTACGAGCGGCGCGATCGCCTCGTGGCTGTTCACCGCGGGCGTGCTCTCGAACGTCGCGATCGGGCGGATGCCGTTCCTGCTCGGGATCGCGTTCGGCGTCGCCGCGTGGACGGTCGGCCGCCGCGGCCGGCGCGCGATCGGCGGCTTCCTCGGGCTGTGCACGATGCTCGCCAGCCCGGTCGCGGGCGTGTTCCTGATGCTCGGCGCGTGCGCGAAGCTCATCGCCGACGGCCGCCCCGGGCTCAAGACCGCCCTGTGGATCTTCATCCCGACGCTGAGCGGCGGGATCGCGCTCTGGGCGCTGTTCCCCGAGGGCGGCAACGACCGCTTCACCGCGTCCGCGTTCTGGCCGATGCTCGTCCTCAGCGCCGCGGGCGTCGCGCTGCTCGCCCCGGGCCGGCGGACGATCTGGGCGGGTGGGCTGCTGTACCTGGGCGTGCTCGTCGGCGCGTTCTTCGTGCCGTCGCCGTTCGGGCAGAACGCGCTGCGGCTCGGCGTGCTGGCCGGGCCGTCCGTGCTCGCGCTCGCGCACCGCAAGAAGGTGCCGGCGATCGCGGTGGTCGTGATCGGCGCCGGGCTGCTGTACCTGCAGTGGCTGCCGGCCGTGCGCGCCGTGGCCGAGGCCCACGGCGACCCGTCGACCCGGCTGGCGTTCCAGGCCGAGGCGCGTGACTTCTTGACGAAGATGGCCAAGCCCGGCGAGCGCGTCGAGGTGCCGCTGACCAAGAACCACTGGGAGGCGGCGGACCTCGCGAAGGTCGTCCCGCTCGCCCGCGGCTGGGAGCGCCAGCTCGACGCGAAGGCCAACCCGATCTTCTACGACGACGAGCAGCTGACGCCCGTCCGCTACCACGAGTGGCTGCGCGAGAACGCGGTGCGCTTCGTCGCCTTGCCGAACGCGCCGCTGGACTACTCGGCCCGCGCGGAGGCGGTGCTGCTCGAAACCGGCGGGCTCGACTACCTCGAGCTCGTCTACGAGTCGCCGCGCTGGCGCATCTGGGAGCTGCGTGACCCGGTCTCGCCCGCGTCCAACGGGGCCACGCTGCTCGCCGCCGGGCCGAACTGGTTCATGGTCAACGCGTCCAAGCCGACCGTCGTCCGCTACCGCTACACGCCGTACTGGCAGACCACGAACGCGTGCGTGAGCCGGGCGCCGGGTGGTTGGACGCGCGTCGAGCCCGAGGAGCCCGGCGTGCTGATGGTCCAGGCGCGCTTCGGCCTCGAGCGCAGTCGGCGCGCGAAGACCTGCCATTAGTCTTTCTGGGACGTTGCTGTCCCGCGTGCTCCCCCGCGGTCCCCGAGACCTCCTCTGGCAGATCCTCCTGTTCTGCGGCGCCTACTGGGTCTACCGGCTCGTGCGCGGGCAGGTGTTCGACCAGTCGGCGGCGGCGTTCGCGAACGCCCGCTGGATCGTCGACCTGCAGCAGACCCTGCACGTCTTCGTCGAGCCCGACATCCAGCGCTGGGCGATCAGCACGGGCTGGGTCGAGGGCGTGGGCTCGTGGATGTACCTGAACACGCACTTCGTGGTCACCACGTTCACGCTCGCGTTCATCTACCTCGCCCGCAACGAGCACTTCTACTGGGTGCGGAACATGTTCATGGTCGCGATGGGGTTCGCGCTCCTCGGCTACGTCCTGTTCCCGACCGCGCCGCCGCGGCTGATGCCCGGGCTCGGCTTCATCGACTCCGTGTCGGACTTCACCGGCGTCTCGAGCGACTCGGACGTCAACGCGCTCTACAACCCGTACGCGGCCGTGCCGTCGATGCACGTCGGCTTCGCGCTGATGCTCGCGATCTCGATGGTGCGGATGACGCGCCACACGTGGCTGAAAGCGCTGTGGGTGCTGTACCCCGTCGTGGTGTCGTTCGTGGTGGTCGTGACCGCCAACCACTGGGTGTTCGACGCGGTCACCGGAGCGCTCGTCGCGGTCGTCTCCGCCGTCGCCGCGCAGACGGTCCTGTCCCGTGTCCGACCCGCTCAGTGGGCGTGGGAGCCGGAGCCGGCCCTACCCGCGCCGGCTCGCGCCGGATAGGCTGCGCGGCCGAATGGCCACTCGCGACTACCAGACGGTCATGCGCAACCGTCTCATCGAATCACGGCTCACACCGAACGCGATCTCGCTGACCGGGTTCGTGCTCTGCGTCGTATCCGCCGTGCTGATCCTGCAGGGCTGGTGGATCGCGGGCGGCATCGCGTTCATCGTCGGCTCCGTCTGCGACACGCTGGACGGACGCTACTCGCGGATGTCCGGCAAGGGCTCGCCGTTCGGCGCGTTCCTGGACTCGACGCTGGATCGCCTGGAAGAGGGCATCGTCCTCGCCGCGGTCGGCGTCCAGTTCGTGCGCGACGACGACCTGACGTTCATCTTCGGCGCCGACGTCGCCGTCGGGGTCACGGTCCTCGCCGTCCTCGCCTCGCTGATGGTCTCGTACACGCGAGCCCGGGCCGAGGCGCTCGGCGTCGAGTGCAAGGTCGGCATCGCGGACCGCGCCGTGCGCGTCGTGGTGCTGTCCGCCGGCCTCGTCTTCGGCTTCGTCCAGGCGATCGAGCCGGCCGTGTACCTCCTGGCCGCCATGGCGGTCATCACCGTCTTCCAGCGCATCTTCCACGTGCGCTCCGAGCTGACTAAGCCTGTAACCGACGCCGTCTAGTGGTGTTATTGACCGTCGGTCACCAACCATCGAAGGGGAAATAGCCTTGACGGCGTCTACGAACGGCAACGGTCGTTACCAGAACGAAAAGGTCCGCGTCGCGATCATCGGCGTGGGCAACTGCGCGAACGCCTTCGTGCAGGGCGTGCACTACTACAAGAACGCTGATGCGAACGCTCGCGTCCCGGGCCTCATGCACGTCGACCTCGGCGGCTACCACGTGGGCGACATCGAGTTCTCCGCGGCGTTCGACATCGACTCCGAGAAGGTCGGCAAGGACCTCTCCGAGGCGATCTGGTCCGGCCAGAACAACACGATCAAGTTCCTCAAGGAGGACGTTCCGCACCTGAACGTCCCGGTTCAGCGCGGCATGACCCATGACGGTCTTGGCAAGTACCTCTCGCAGAAGATCACGAAGGCCCCGGGCTCGACGGTCGACATCGTCCAGGTCCTGAAGGACACGAAGACCGACGTCGTCGTCTCCTACCTCCCGGTCGGCTCCGAGCAGGCCACCAAGTGGTACGTGGAGCAGATCCTCGAGGCCGGCTGCGCGATGGTCAACTGCATCCCGGTGTTCATCGCCCGCGAGGACTACTGGGACAACCGCTTCAAGAAGGCCGGCCTCCCGATCGTCGGCGACGACATCAAGTCCCAGGTCGGCGCGACCATCGTCCACCGCCAGCTGGCCCGCCTGTTCGGCGACCGTGGCGTCGAGCTGCAGCGCACGTCGCAGCTCAACGTGGGCGGCAACATGGACTTCTACAACATGCTCGAGCGCGAGCGCCTCGAGTCGAAGAAGATCTCCAAGACGAACGCGGTCACCTCGATCGTCGACCACGAGATGCCCGAGCACGACGTCCACGTCGGCCCGTCGGACTACGTGCCGTGGCTCACGGACCGCAAGTGGGCGCATATCCGCCTCGAGGGCGCGGCCTTCGGCGACGTGCCGCTGACCGCCGAGCTCAAGCTCGAGGTCTGGGACTCCCCGAACTCGGCCGGCATCGTCATCGACGCCGCCCGCTGCTGCAAGCTCGCCATGAACAACGGCATCGGCGGCCAGCTCGACGGCCCGTCGTCGTACCTGATGAAGTCGCCGCACACGCAGCGCCCGGACGACGCGGCGCGCACGGCGACCGAGGACTTCATCGCCCGCTACACGCGTGCCGAGAAGGTCTCCCGCGCCGCGCGTGAGAAGAAGGCCGCCGAGGCCTCCTCCGAGAAGACCGCGGCCGAGTAGCGGACGCATCTCCGAACGCTCAGCGGTGAGCGCGCTCATACCGTGTTCACCGCTGTGCTTCGACTGACCACGCTCTCACTCCAGGCCACCGACTATCTCGGGGCTACGCGGTGAGCGTGTCCGTGAGCCGGTGCTCGATGCCCGCGAGACCGGTGGCCCGCGCGGTGGCGCGGACGCGCGTCCCGGGTCTCACGAGCTTGTAGCCCGACAGGATCACGTCGCCGTCCTCGTCGGCGCGGTAGCGCCGCCCGTCGATGGTCACGCGGCTCCCGGGCACCGCGTTGTACAGCCGAACCTCGATCGCGCGCCGGCCCCGTCGGTGGCGGTCGTAGTCGTAGTCGACGACGAGCTGCGGCGCGCGTGAGCCCACCATGACCGCGGTCGGGGTCGTCGCCACGCACAGGTGGCTCGACACGACGCACGTGGCGTCGTGGAACGGGCCGCTCGGGGTGCGTGAGGGCTCGTAGTTCCCGAGCCCGCGCGAGAGCAGGATCGCGCCGTCCGTGGTCGTGGCCACGCAGAAGGCGCGCGGTGCGCAGCCGATCGTCGCCAGCCCGGGCGGCGCCGTGCGGGTGATCCAGGTGCTCGGCTCGAACTGGATGATGCCGTACGTGTGGGTGCCGTCGGCGCCGACGCAGCCGACGAACGTGCACGCCAGGATCGTGAATGGCCGCTCGACGCGGTACCGCCGCCAACTGGCGGGGCTGGACGGGCGCGTGCTGATCAGCACCTCGCCGGTCGCATCGGCCGCGGCGCAGACGCCGCTGGACGCGCACGCGAGCGCCGTGACCGGGTCGGGGTCGATCACGGTCCAGGCGTCCGGCGTCCAGACGGCGAGCCCGTCGGCCCCGACCGCGCACAGGCGATCCGACGCGCACGCCACCCGGACGCGGTCGGCGGCGCGCCGCTCGATCGGGACGGACAGCGGATCCCAGGCGTTCGACAGCCACAGCGTCAGCGGCCCGTTCCCGCCCGCCACGGCGCAGAACGGCGTGTCGCCGCGCGTGCAGTCGATGTCGGTCGCGATCCCCGGCGGCCCGAGCGTCTCGACCCGCTTCCAGCGGCTGGTGGCCGCGAGGTCGGCCGTGGAGAGGACGTACGTACCCCGCGCGTCGGCGGCGACGAGCGAGCACGTCCGCTGCTTCGTGCAGCCCACGTTCCCGACCGTCAGCCCGGAGCCGCCCGGCGCCCGCGGGACCGACCACTCCCACTGCGCGTACGCCGGCGCCGGCAGCAGCAGAAGCGCGAGCAGGACGAGCACGATCCGGAGCACACCCGTCCCGTACCCGCGAGAGGGATCGAAGATTCTCACCGCGAGGATCCCTTGAGCAGTATGGTCGTCAAAACCGGCTCTGGAGTGGCTGAATGATCGACCTCACCGGAATCCCGGCGCTGGACTTGGCGCTGGGCATGGCGTTCGTCTTCTTCCTGCTGTCGACGCTCGCCGCGACGATCCAGGAGCTCATTGCGTCGTTCCTGGGGCTGCGGGCGCGCACGCTCGAACAGGGCTTGCGGAGCATGCTCGAGGACGAGCAGGTGGGCTGGAAGTACGTCGACAACTTCTACGACCACCCACTGATCAAGACGCTGTACAAGACGGCCCGCCCCGCCGTACTCACCGGCGGAGACGTTCCGGTGGCTGCCGACGAGAATGCGGTCGACCCCGACCCCAAGGGGCGGCGCGCCGCCGTGGCGCAGCGCAATTTCATCGAGCGGGCCGTTTCGTTCTTCGGCCCGACCAGCGGGCCGTCCTACATCTCCCCGCGCGCGTTCGCGACCGTGGTGCTGGACCCGGAGAAGCTCTTCGGCCAGGCCTCGGCGGTCGCCAGCGAGGCCCCGGGCACTTTGGGCGAGCGTCTCCAGGCCGTCGTGAAGGACAGCCAGAGCGACGTCGAGCGCGAGCGGCTCCGGCTCGAGGCCTGGTACGACGACACCATGGCGCGCGTCTCGGGCTGGTACAAGCGCAAGTCGCAGATCATGCTGCTGGTGATCGGCACCGCGCTCGCGATCGGGATCAACGCGAACGCGATCCGCATGGGCGAGCGGATGTGGAAGGACGACACCGTCCGGTCCGCGGTCGTCGCCAAGGCCACAGCGCTCGAGACGCCGACCGGCACCGAGCAGGCGACGGCCGCGCAGGACCAGCTCAAGCGGGCCGCGGACGACGTCGACTCCGTCGTCAAGCTGGGCATCCCGCTCGGCTGGGGCGAGGACGCGAAGGCGTACCCGTGGTGGAAGACGGTCCCGGGCTGGGTGCTGACGATCCTCGCGATCTCGCTCGGCGCGCCGTTCTGGTTCGACGCGCTCGGACGCCTGTCGCGCATTCGGTCGAGCGGAAAACCCGAGACGCCGCTGCCGGCCACCGCCAGCGGGCAGGCAAACGAGCGCGTCCGGACGTAGCCCCCGGGCACCGGAGGTGCGCGGGTGACTATCCTCCCGCGGAGTGGCTGAACGGTTCGCCATCGCCCAGGTCGCGCCGCATCCGCTCGAAGACGCGAACGAGGTGGGGACGTTCGCGGGCGAGGTCTCGAAGGAACTCGCTGCGCGGGGGCACAAAGTCCTGCTCCTCGCGCCGAGTCGGTCGCCCGAGCTCGTGCGTGAGTCGCGCCGGCTCATCCGGGCCGCGCACAAGCATCCCGAGGACCTGTTCGACCCCGAGGGCGGGGTCCGGGTGCTCGGCGTCGGCGAGCTGCTGTTCAACGCGAGCCGCAAGGGGATCAACCCCGCGCCGCCGGTGGACATCGCGCGCACGATCGAGGAGGTGCTGTCGGTCGCGCCGCTGGACTTCGTGCACGTGCACGAGCCGTGGGCGCCGAGCGCCGGGTCCGTCGCGCTGCGCCACAGCCGCGCGCTGAACGTGGGCTCCTTCCACGCGCCGGCCGAGCGGGTGCTCTCGACGCAGGTGGCGCGCAAGTTCGTCGAGCTGTTCTTCGGCCGGATGGACGCGCGCACCGCGTCCTACGAGGCGACGGCGGAGCTGATGAACACGTTCTTCCCGTCCTCGTACCGGCTGCTGCGCCCTGGCGTGACGCCCGAGCCGCGCGAGGCGCGGACCGGCGGTCCGTTGCGGATCGCGTTCTCGGACCGCGAGGAGCGCGGCGCGCTGCGGCTGTTCCTGCGCGCGCTCCGGCACCTCCCGGAGGAGCTGCCGTGGGAGGCCGTCGTCTACACCAAGACCGGCATCCCGACACTGCGGTCCAGCCTGCGCAACCGCGTGACGGTCGTGTCCGACGAGGACGCCGCGTTCGCGGCGGCGGACATCGTCGTGGCCGCGAGCCTCGGGCAGGTGACGGCTCCCGGCGTGCTCGTGAAGGCGCTCGGCGTCGGCGCGGTGCCGCTCGCGGCGCGGGTGCCCGTCTACGAGGAGGTGCTGCGCGAGGGAGACCTCGGACTGCACTTCGACGTCGGCGACGTGGACGTGCTGGCGGCCCAGCTCGAGCGGGCGATCCGGGACGCGGACCTGCGCACCAAGCTGGCGAAGGCCGGCGGCGAGGCGCGCCAGGAGCTCGCCTGGTCGGGCGTGGCCGACCAGGTCGAGGAGATCTACCGCGGCCTCGCGGCGCTCCGGCACGACCCGGACCCCAAGCCCGAAGTGCGCGCCCGCGTGAAGAAGAACCCGCTCATCGACGTCGACCTGCACATGCACACCGACCACTCGAGCGACTGCGCCACGCCGGTCGACGTGCTGCTCGCGACGGCCCGTGACGTCGGCCTGGGCGCGATCGCGGTCACCGACCACAACGAGATCTCCGGCGCGTACGAGGCGGCGGAGAAGGCCGCGCAGTACGGCGTGAAGGTGATCATCGGCGAGGAGGTCATGACCGCCGACCAGGGCGAGGTCATCGGCCTGTTCCTGACCGAGAAGATCCCCCGCGGGATGACGCTCGAGGAGACGATCGCCGAGATCCGCCGCCAGGGCGGGATCGTCTACGTGCCGCACCCGTTCGACCGGCTGCACGCGGTGCCCGACTACGAGCACATGCTCAAGGTCGTGAACCAGATCGACGCGATCGAGGTCTTCAACCCGCGGATCGCGATCCCGGCCTTCAACGAGGAGGCCGTGCGCTTCGCGGGCAAGTACCGGATCGTCGGCGGCGCCGGAACTGACAGCCATGTTGCACAGGGCCTGGGCTCCGTCCGGATCACGATGCGGGACTTCGACGGGCCCGAGGAGTTCCTCGAATCGCTGCGCGACGCGGACATCGCCGCCAAGCCTTCTTCCCTGCGTTACGCCCAAGTTCAGGCCCTGAAGTTCCTCCAGACGAAGGCCACCCCACCGGCCGCTCGGCGAGCCACTCGCCGGCGCAAGGTGGCCAAGGCCGTGGCGGGTCGCGGCGGGCAGTGACTTGCAGGGGCAAGGAGAACCCGGCCCCGGCGTGAACCTCGGTGGCGGAATGCCCGCCACCGACGACGAGATCCGCGAGAAGTACCTCGAGCGCGCCATCCGCGAGCTCAACACGTTCACCCACGACCTGCAGAGCTGCGAGCGCTGCGCACGCGGCAATCTGATGCCGGTGCTCGGCTCGGGCCACCCGCAGGCGGACGTGTTCATGCTCAAGTACGCGCCGACCCCCGCGGAGGTCGAGGAGGGCGTTGCCTTCTACGGCCGCGCGGGCACCGCGATGATGAAGTCGCTCCGGCGACTCGACATCGACCCCCTGGTCGTCTACGGCACGCTGTGCGTGAAGTGCCCGGTCGCCGATCCCTCGCTCGCCGCGCCGGAGTGCGTCGCGCGGCTCGTGGAGGAGATCGCGATCGTGCAGCCCAAGATCGTGGTGGTCATGGGCACCGAAGCGCTCGACGTGCTGAACGACCTCCAGCTGCCCCTCGCCCGCGAGATCCTCGAGATCCCGGGGGACATCCAACGCCTGACCCCGTCGATCGAGGCGCTGTACGTGCCCGACATCGATCGCTCGCTCGACGAGGAGACCGCCAAGCGCGACTTCTGGCGCGCGTTCCGGGAGCTGGGGACCTGGTGGAGCGACTTCCCGCCGTACTAGCCCTCGACGACCTCGCGCGGATCCCGCTGGCGGAGGGGATCGAGTACCGGCCGATCCGCCGGCCGCTGGGTGTGACCGCGTTCGGCATCAACGCCTACAGCGCGGACGAAGGCCGCGTGATCGAGGAGCACGACGAGCTCGGCTCGGGGTCCGGCAAGCACGAGGAGCTGTACTTCGTCGCCACCGGGCACGCGAAGTTCGTGATCGACGGCACCGAGCACGACGCGCCCGCCGGCACGTTGCTGTTCGTCCAGCCCGAGCAGCGCCGCGGGGCGACCGCGCACGCGGCGGGCACGACGGTGCTGGTGATCGGCGGCAAGCCGGGCGCGGCGGGCCCGCCTTCGCCGTTCGAGTACTGGTACTTCGCCGGCCCGCTCGCCGAGGCGGGCGAGCCCGAGAAGGCCTACGTGATCGCCTCCGAAGGCCTCCAGCACTACCCGGACAACCCCGGCCTGCAGTACAACCTCGCGTGTTACGCGGCGCTGGCCGGGCGCCGCGAGGACGCCCTGCGCCACATCAGGACCGCGTTCGAGCTGCGGCCCGAGTCTCGCGAGTGGGCTCGCGACGACGCCGACCTGGACCTAATCCGTGCCGATATCGAGCACGACCTTGCCTAGCTTCTTGCCGGCGCCGAACCGCTCGTAGGCCGCGGGCGCGTCCTCGAGCGGGAAGCTCGCGGTCACCGGCACGGAGAGGTCGCCGGACGCGAAGCCCGGCAGGACCATCTTCTCGACGAGCCGCGCCGCGACCGCCTTCTCCTCGATCGGCCGTGTGCGCAGCGTGGAGCCGTGGATGCGGCCCCGCTTCTGCATCAGCTTCATCAGGTTGATCTCGGTCACGGCGCCCGCGCCCACGCCGATGACGCAGATCCGTCCGCCGGTCGCGAGCGCGTCGAGGTTGCCGCTCAGGTTGATCGCGCCGACGAGCTCGAGGATCACGTCGAACTCGCCCGCCTCGACGAAGTCCTCGGGCGCGATCGCGTTCACGGCGCCGAGCGCGCCGACCTGCTCGCGGGCGTGCGGGTCGCGCACCGAAGCCGTCACCCGCGCGCCGGCCATCACGCCGAGCTGGACGGCGGCCATGCCGACGCCGCCCGCCGCGCCGTGCACGAGCAGCCGCTCGCCGACGGTCAGCCCGGCCTGGGTGAAGAGCGCGTCGTGGGCGGTGGTGAAGACCTCCGGCACGCCGCCCGCGGCGGTCCAGTCGAGCTCGTCGGGCACGGGCATCGCGGTGCGCTCGTGGACGACCGCGTACTCGGCCTGGCCGGCACCCGAGACCACGGCCATGACGCGGTCGCCGGGCTCGAAGCGCCCGACGCGGCGCCCGCAGGCGACCACTTCGCCCGCGAGCTCGAGCCCCGGGATGTCGGCCGGGACCCCCGGCGGCGGTGGGTAGTGCCCGGCGACCTGCAGGATGTCGGCACCGTTGAGCCCGGCGGCGCGGACGCGGACGAGCAGCTGCCCGTCCTGGGGCTCGGGATCGGGACGGTCGGCGACCTCGATCTGGCCGTCGACGATGGTGGCGGCACGCATGATCCGAACGGTACTCCGCTGGCGCTGGACGTTCGTTTGTGGTGATCCGCACAGAATTCGGGTAAATATGTGGACGTGGGCGTTTCACTTCCGCACTTCCCCCCGCTGTGGCGCGAGTCCTTCGCCGGCGTGGAGGCCGCGGCGCTCCGCCGCAGCTCCGTCTGGCGCGGCGGCGGGGTCCCGGACGGTGAGGGCCACCCCGTCCTGCTCATCCCCGGCTTCATGGCCGGCGACGGGTCACTGGCGACGATGACCCAGTGGCTGCGTCAGAACGGCTACCACACGCGCCGGGCCGGGATCCGCTGGAACGTCGGCTGCTCCGCCGAGGCGTGCACGCGGATCGAGGAGCGGCTCGAGCGCTTCGCCGAGGAGGCCGGAGAGCGCGTCGCGCTCGTCGGCCAGAGCCGCGGCGGGATCTTCGCCCGCCACCTCGCGGTCCGCCGCCCGGACCTCGTGAGCGGGATCGTCACGCTCGGCTCGCCGACGGTCAACCAGCTCCACACGCACCCGGTCGTGCTCGCCAACATCGCCCTGCTGGGCGCGCTCGGCACGGGCCGAGTACCCGGCATGCTCCGCGTCAGCTGCCTCCGCGGCGCCTGCTGCGAGCGCTTCCGCGAGGAGTTCCGCGCCGACGTCCCGCCCGAGGTCGGCTACACCGCGATCTACTCCAAGACGGACGGGATCGTGCACTGGCGCGCCTGCCTGGACCCGTGCGCCGACAAGGTCGAGGTCCGCGCCTCCCACATGGGCATGGGCCTCAACGCCGAGGTCTTCGCCGAGGTCGGCCACGCGCTCGCGTCCTTCAAGGACGAGCACATGTGGGCGCAGGCCGCTTAGAGTTGTAGGTATGGCCAGACACCAGCCCGCGGGCCGACAGCACGCCGGCGAGCCACCGCCGCCGAAGGTGACCATGCGGTTCGACGCGGCCACGGGACGCTTCGTGCCCGTCGAGGAGCCGCGCGAGACGACGCCGACCACCGAGGCCGCGGAGCGCCCGCCCACGCCGGACGATCCGCGCCCCGCCGCCTATCGCAACATCCCGCCGTTCGGCGGCGCCGTCTAGCGCGCAGTCACTTTCCCGCTCGTGATGAGCTTGCCGTCCGCGTGCACGCGGACGGTCAGGTTGCCGCGCCGCACCGGCGCCGTGATCGCCGTCGTGCCGGCCTTGGCCAGGAACGTGGTCGTGAACGCCTTCTTGCCGCCGCCGGACACCTTCACCGCGACCTTGCACGGCGCCGCGCAGGTGATCCGGCCGAGGCTGAGCTTGCCCTTGGCCCGCAGCGCGCGTTGGCGCAGCGTCACCGTGGGCGCGGGAAGGGGCGGAGCGACCTTGTCGAGCAGCACCCCGGTCACCGGCGTCCCGAGCGGGCCGACGGGCGCCGACACGGCGCGCAACGCCGACGGCGCCGAGAGGTCGTGGGGGTACGTCGTGCCCCACAGCAGCGGGACCGGCATCGGCAGCCCGCGCCGGTCCTTGGGCACGCGTTGCTCGGTCACGAACAGGTAGCGCCCCGCGAAGGCGGCGGGGATGCCGGCCACACCGCCATAGCTGATGGCCGTGCCCGGGGTGACGTCGACGCACGGCACGGGGCAGCCCTGGATCTGCGGCAGGTACAGGCAGCCGGTGCCCTCGGGCGTCAGGCACGCGCTCAGGACCTGCGCGCTGAGGTCGTCGAGCCAGCCGCCCGTCCACGTGCCGTCGACCGCGAGCGCGTCACCGGTGGCGAAGAGCCGGCCGGTGATGGTCGGCGGTGCCGTGCGCTGCACCTGCCCCCGCCACGTCGGGCTGCGCTCGAGCACCGCGCCGTCGCGGCGGAGCTCGAACGTCGTCCCCGCCGGGGTGTCGCCCGGTTCATAGTCGGCCGGACCGGTCGCGGCGAACGTGCAGGGACCGCCGTCCGCCGGGCACGCGAACACCTCGTACGGGTGCCCGGGTGTGGTCAGGTAGTCCAGCCGGACCTTGGGATTTCCGTCGGAGGCCAGGTCCCAATGGGCCTGGGCGGCAGCGGGCACAAGCAGGGCGGCGACCGCCGCCGCGAGCAGGGCGACACGGAGCATGAGCGCCACATTAGTGGCGACGTGCCAAATGTGGACGCGAACGAACGTCTAGTTCGCAAGCGCCCGGGGGCGGCGATCGCTCGCCGCCCCCGGGACGATCAGCGTCCTACGGGGTGGTGGTGCTCAGGGTGAACACCAGCGTGGTGCTGTAGCGGCCCGACCGCAGCGCGTCGCTCTCGGCGATCGACTGCTGGAACGCGAGGTCCACGGTGGTCTTGCCGACCGGGCCCGTCCAGCTGACGAGCGCGGACGGGATGCCCTGCCACTGACCCGTGCCCGCCTTGACCTGCAGCGGCTTCGGCAGCGAGTAGGTGCCGTTGGTCAGGTAGCCGGTCTTCGCCGCACCCGGATCGTTCACGCTCAGCGCCGCGTCGCCGGCCGTCGAGACGACCGTCGCCTGGGTGGTGGCCGTGTAGTCACGGGTGACGCCGGGCACGAACGTCGGGAACGTCGCCGTCGTGCCGAGCGTGAGCCCGAGCGTCGGCGGCACGTCGCTGCCGAGCTCGAACGGCGCGGTGACCGCCGCGCCCTCGACGGTCACGACGACCGTCTTCTCGGCGGTGAGCTTGCCGTCGGACACCGTCACCTTGGCCGTGTAGGTCCCGGCCGTGGCGAACGTGGTCGTCGGGTTCTTCACCGTCGAGTCGACCGTGCCGTTGCCGTCGAGGTCCCACGCGTACGTGAGCGTGTCCCCGTCCGGATCGGTGGCCGTGACGTCGTACTGCGGCTTCAGCGGCGCCGTGCCCGTGTTGGGCGTGGCGGTCGCGGCCGAGATCACCGGGGCACGGTTGGCCGGAACGCCGCTTCCGAGACGGAAGAAGTCGAACCGCGCCGGCTGGCCGTTGCCGTGGTAGCCGGCGATGCCGATCTTGGCGCCCGCCAGCGAAGCCAGCGGCTTGCCGATGCTGAACGCCGTCCACGTGACGCCGTCCATCGACCACGCGGCAGAGACGTTGGTGCCGTCGCTGCTCATCTTCAGCCACACGCCGGTCGTGTTCGCGTTCGCCGGCAGCGCGCCCGAGCGGTCACGGCTGGAGACGTTGGTCGTCGCCCCGTTGATGTCCTGACCGAACTCGATCCGGAAGCCGTCGCCCTCCGTGTCCATGAGCATGAGCTTGAGGAAGTTCTTCGGGTCCTTGTACAGGACCAGGCCCCCCTGCTCGTACGAGCCGCCCTGGGCGATCTTGACCTTCGTGACGGCCTCCCACTTGCCGGCCTGCGGGGCCGGCTGGAGGAGGACGTTCTTGGCGGTGTCGACCCCGTTGTAGAGGTCGCCGTCGATGGCGTCGATCTGCAGCTCGCCGTCGACGACACGGGTCTCGCCCGCGACCGGACGCAGGACCGTGGTCCAGCGGCAGTCGCTGACCGAGGTGCCGTCGAACTCGTCGCTCGCCGTCGAGAGGTTGAACCACTCGAAGCTCGCCGGCGTGCCCGCCGTGCCGTTGAAGGCCGAGATGCCGAGCAGCGGGCTCGTCATCCGGTCCAGCGGCTGCGGCGTGCCGACCTGCGTGAAGTTCACGCCGTCACGCGAGAACCACACGGTCAGGTTCGTGCCGTCGCTCTGCATGCGCAGGTAGACGGTGTTGCCGGCGCTGGTCGGGAAGAGCGCCGAGCGCGCCACGTACGCGTCCGCACCCGACCGCAGCCCGACGAACTCGACGTTGCGGCCCTCCGCGGTGCGGATGAAGGCGGCCTTGTAGATCTCGGCAGTGCCCTGGTTGAGGATGATCGCCGCCTGCTCGCCGTTGGCGACCTGGGCGAGGCTGACCTTGGTGGTCGCCGTCCACACGCCGGCCGGGGCCGGGCGGGAGACGACGTTCTTGGCGGTCACGGCACCGGTCCACAGGTCACCGGCGACGGCGTTGATCTTCAGGACGCCGTTCTCGACCTTGTAGTTGGCCGCGTCCTCGCGGGTGATCGTCGGCCAGACCGTGCGGTCCAGCGTCGAGCCCGTGAAGGTGTCGGTGCCCGGGCAGGTGCCGAGGACCTCGATCGGGAAGGACTTCGAGGTCGCGCGACCGTCGGCGTCCGTGGCGGTCACCGTGGCGGTGTAGAGGCCGCGCTGGGTGTACGTGTAGGACGCGGTGGCCGTGGTGGCCGTCGCGCCCGGGACGCCGAAGTTCCAGGCGTACGTGACCGCCTTGCCCTCCGGGTCGACGGCGCTGGCGGTGAAGTCGACCTTGAGCGGGGCCGCGCCGGTGAGCGGCGTGGCGGTCGCGGTCAGGTTCGGAGCCGCGTTGCCGTTGGCGCCCGGACCGTTGAACGTGAGCTCGTCGATGTCGAAGCCGGTCGTGGCCGCGACGACGTAGAGGTCACGCGTGCCGCCCGGATCGGTGATCGCGGCCGGCGCCTGCACCAGGTACTGCTCCCAGTCGCCGGAGGCGGTGACCGGGACGTTCGCGACCAGCGGGCCGGTCGGGGAGTCCGCGTGCAGCTCGATGCGGCCGGCGGCCGTGCCGCTGGTGCGGAACGTGACGCTGTCGATGCCGACCATGTTGATCTTGTCGAAGCGCAGGTAGTCGCCCACGTCGGTGTAGCCCATGCGGCCGTTGCCACCCGCGCCGCTGGCGGCGAGGTTCGGCGTGAAGCCGCTGTTGACGTCGGCCTGCTCGCCCTGGAGCGTCTTCCACTCGAGCTCGACCTGGTTGGAGCTGGTCAGCTCCAGGCCGGTCGTCTTGTCCGTGTACTGGGCCGAGACGATGTACCAGACGTGCTGGGTCTTGTCCTCCCAGGCCGCCGGGATCGTGAACTCGCCCGAGCAGCCGGTCAGCGACTGGTCACCGTGCGAGTGGTCGTTGTGGCCGAGCGCGGTGTTGACGAGGACCTTCGAGCAGTCGATCGTCCCGTCCTCGGGATCGGTGACCGTGACCGTGTACTTGATCTTGTCGCCGTACTCGAAGAACGCGCCCTGCGCCGGCAGGTTGACCTTCACCGTCGGAGCGGTGTTGCCCGCGGTGATGTTGAAGGAGTCGAACGCCTCCTGGCCGGTGGCGTCCTTGATCGTCAAGGTCGCCGTGCGCTTGCCCGCCGTCGTGTAGGTGTACGTCGGGCTGATGGCCGTCGAGTCCGTGGTGCCGTTGCCGTCGAAGTCCCACGCGTACGTGAGCGGCGTGCCGTCCGGGTCGAGGGAGCCCTCGGCCGAGAACTTGACCGTCAGCGGCGCCGGGCCGGACGTCTTGTCGGCCGTGGCCTTGACGATCGGCGAGCGGGCGCCCTGGACGTAGTCGATCCGGTAGACCGCCGAGTTCGCGTCGCCCTGGAAGAAGCCGCCCGTGCCGTAGTCGAGCACGTACAGCGCGCCGTCCGGGCCGAACTGCATGTCGATCGGCTGCTTGATCGGGAAGCCCTGGAACCAGGTCTCGACCGTCGGGAACGTCAGGTCGGCGGTGCCGCCGGTGAACGTCTTGATCCACGCGCGGCCGTACTCGTAGGCGAAGTTCTTGCCGTCGAAGTAGGCGGGGAACTTCGTCGTGGACGGGTTGGCGGCGTTGTACTGGTAGGTCGGGCCGCCCATCGGGGACTCCGAGCCCGAGCCGAACTCGGGGATCGAGCCGCCGTCGTAGTCGATCCAGGCCGGGACGGCCGCGGGGATGTCGACGAGGCCGGTGTTGAAGCGCGACTCGTTCTTGAGCGCGGCGCAGTTGAACTTGCCGCCGGTCTGCGTGCCGAAGTCGTAGTCGTTGTAGGCCTGGTTCTTGCCGATGCAGTAAGGCCAGCCGTAGTTGCCGGGCTGCTTGATCAGGTTGAACTCGACCAGGCCGCCCGGGCCGCGGTTCGCGTTGGCGGCGCCGGCGTCGGGGCCGTACTCGCCGAGGTAGATGTAGCCGGTCTTCTTGTCGACCGAGAAGCGGAACGGGTTGCGGAAGCCCATGGCGTAGATCTCGGGCTTGGTGCCCATCGTGCCGGGCGTGAACATGTTGCCGGCCGGGATCGTGTAGGTGCCGTCCTCGGCGACCTTGATCCGGAGCACCTTGCCGCGGAGGTCGTTCGTGTTGCCGGCGGTGCGGCGCGCGTCGAACGCGGGGTTCTTGTTCGCGCGGTCGTCGAGCGGCGCGTAGCCGTCGGACGAGAACGGGTTGGAGTCGTCGCCCGTGACGACGTACAGGTTGCCCTGCGCGTCGAAGTCCATGTCGCCGCCGACGTGGCAGCACTGGCCGCGGTCGGTCGGGATCTGGAGGATCTTCTGCTCGGACGCGAGGTCGAGCTTGTTGTCGTCACCGAGCTTGAAGCGCGAGACCTGGTTGTAGCCCTTGTACGGCGCGAACGCGGCGTCGTTGC
Organism: Solirubrobacter phytolaccae; assembly: GCF_027587195.1. Taxonomy (GTDB): domain Bacteria; phylum Actinomycetota; class Thermoleophilia; order Solirubrobacterales; family Solirubrobacteraceae; genus Solirubrobacter; species Solirubrobacter phytolaccae. The sequence continues at coordinate 19,008 of NZ_JAPDDP010000027.1, forward strand.
CGTCGGTCGGCGCGTCGGTCAGCGGCGTGGTCAGGCGCGGGGCGTAGAAGAGGTAGACCCACTTGTTCTGCGTGAAGTTGGGGTCGACCGCGACGCCCTGCAGGCCGTCCTCGTCGTGCGAGTAGACGTTGATCGTCGCGGCCAGCGAGGTGACCGAGTTCGGCGTCGTGATGAAGACGCGGCCGTCACGGGCGGTGTGCAGGACGCGGCGGTCCGGCAGCACGTCGAGGGAGATCGGCTCGCCGATCTTGTCGGCGCCCTTGGCCAGCGTGGCGATCTCGAAGTCGTCCGTGGACGGGGTGCGCTGGCGCTCCGGCCCGCAGTCCGCGTCGACGTTCTTGGCGGCGGTCTTCAGGCCACCGAGGAGGTGCTTGAGCGCGTCCGGCTCGGAGAAGGTCGCCTGCGTGTGGCCGATGCCCGTGTACCAGGCGCGGCCACCGTCGAAGTTGGTGCACCAGGCGATCGGGTGGTCGTCGGCCGCGGCGGAGTCGTCCACCTCGTCGTAGGTCGACTCGTCGACCGTCGCCAGAACGTGGACGCCGCTCGTGCGCGGCGAGTAGTCCGGGATGTTCGGCTGGTTGCCGTTGACCACCGGGTTGTTCGGCTTCTGGAAGTTGTACCACTCGTCATTGCGCGTCCAGGCGGCCGGGATGCCCGTCGTGGAGGGCTCGTCGCCGTCCTCGATGCGGATCGTCGCCTGCGGCGTGCCGTTCGGGTGGTTGCGGAAGTACGCGCCCACCATCTGGCCGTAGTAGGGCCACGTGTACTCGGTGTCCGAGGCGGCGTGGACGCCGACCCAGCCGCCACCGGCGTGCATGTAGCGCTCGAACGCGTCCTGCTGGTCCTTGTTGAGGATGTCGCCCGTCGTCGACATGAAGACGATGACGTCGTACTGGGCGAGGTTCGCATCGGTGAAGACGGCCGCGTCCTCGCTGGCGTCGACCGTGAAGTTGTTTTCCGTCCCGAGCTTCTGGATCGCCGCGATGCCCTGCGGGATCGAGTCGTGACGGAAGCCGGCGGTCTTCGAGAAGACCAGCACCTTGGACAGCGGATCAGCCGCGTGCGCGGGCGCCGCGCTGAACGCGCAGGCGAGAATGGCAACGAGCAGTGCAACGACTGCTCCACCTCTGGAACGCAAGAAGACTCTCCTCCTCGATTGCGCGTCCACGAATCCTTGTGGACGCGAAGGTCCGCAAAATTATCACGGTTTTATCGAGGGTTGGACGAATGTTCGTCCAGGACTTGACTTAAGTGGCGCGTCCGGCCGTGGTTACACGTTTACGTAGGAAGCAAACGCTTTCCGCGTCAGCGTGCGACGACACGGATCGTGCGTTCGAGGCGCCCGTCGACGTAGACGCGGACGGTCAGCTTGCCGCTGCGGTAGGGAGCCGCGATCGCCTTCGTGCCCTCGGCATGGAAGCCGGATTCGTGCTTGCGCTTGCCGCCGCCGACGACGGTCACCGCGACCTCGCAGCGGGCGGGGCAGGTCACGCTCCCGAGCCGGAGCTTGCCGTCGAGGCGGAACGGCCGCTCGCGCAGCGTGAGCGTGAACGCGGGCTTGATCGGCCCGAGCGGCGCGGACAGCTGCGTTCGCGGTTCGGGCTTGAAGTCCCACGGACGGTCGTCGTTCCACGGCCCCGGCTTCGCGATCACGGGAACGGGGATCCCCCGCCGGTCGCTGGGGGACGGGTCCTGGCTCACGAACAGGAAGAAGCCCGCGAGCGCATCCGGGATGGGACGGCCGTCGGACCGGCGGTCCGTGATCGTGTCGCAGGCGGAGCCGCACGCCCTGAGGTAAGCGGGCAACGAGTGGCAGCCGGTCGCGGTCGTCGTCCGGCAGGCGAACACGCGGATCTCGTTCCGGGTGTCGCCCCATCCGCCCTGCCAGGTTCCGGCCGTCCACACGGCCCGGGCACGGGCCACGGCCGGGCCGGTGATCGCGGGCGGCGTCGCCGCCGTGACCTGGCCCTGCCACGCCGGGCTCCGATCGGTCCCCAGCTCAGCCGTCCGCACCTCGAACGTCGTGCCCACCGCGGTCTCACCGGGCGCGAAGGCCCTGCGGTCGTGCTCGCTCGTGTTCCAGCCGCCCTCCACGCACGGCGTGCCGCCGGGCGGGCAGACGAAGACCTGATCCTGGCTGCCGGTGTGCGTCGTGATCAGCGGCTGACCGTCGGCGGTCAGCCGCCAGGCGGCGTCAGCGGAGGCGGGTAGGGCAAGGGCGACGAGCAGCGCCGCGAGGAGCACGCGTCCAGGCATGCGGCCAAGCTAGCGCCGACGCGCCACTCTCGAACCTCGAACGGTCGGCTAGTCGCGATCGGGGTTCTTGACCCCGTCCGGACCCGCTTCCAGCAGCGCCACGCACTCGATGTGCGGGGTCTGCGGGAACATGTCGACCGGGCGGACCTTCTTGAGCTGGTACCCGGCCTCGACGAGCTGCGCGGCGTTGGGCGCGAGCGTCGTCGGGTTGCAGGAGACGTAGACGATCCGCGACGGGGCGGCGTCGACGATCCGGCGCACGATCTTGGCCGAGAGGCCCGCGCGCGGCGGGTCGATCACGGCGAGGTCGGGCTTGCCCTCGGCCTCCACCAGGTCGCGCAGCGCGAGGCGCGCGTCGCCGGCGTAGAAGTTCGCGTTCTGGATGTCGTTGAGCTTCGCGTTGGCGATCGCGTCGGCGACGGCGGGCGCGACGATCTCCAGGCCGGTCACGTGGCGGGCGCGGGTGGCCAGCGTCAGCGCGATCGTGCCGATGCCCGAGTACAGGTCGAAGACCTTCTCGTGGCCGCGCAGCCCGGCGTACTCGAGCGCGACGTCGTAGAGCTTGTGCGCCATCTCGGTGTTCGTCTGGAAGAACGCCTCGGGCGAGATCAGGAAGTCCAGCGTGTTGATCTTGTCGACGAGCTGGGGCGCGCCGGCGAGCAGTGTCGTCTCGCCGCCCGTCGTGGTCTCGCCCAGGTCGGCGGTCTGCGTCCACCAGAGGCCGTCGCAGTCGACCGCGTCGATGAAGCCGTCGACGTCGAGCTTGCCGGGCGAGGTGATCAGGCGCACCTGCGTCTGCCCGGTCATCCGGCCCTCGCGGATCACGAGGTTGCGCAGGAAGCCGCGCTGGTCGCGGCGATCCCACGGCATCAGGCCGTTGCAGAACTTCAGGACCTGCCGGCGCAGCTCGTTGACCTTCTCGGAGGCGAGCATGCAGTCGTCCATCGGGACGATGTCGTTCCAGCGGCCGGGCGCGTGGAAGCCGCACACGAGCTCGCCCTCGGGGCCGGAGCCGAACGAGAACTCGAACTTGTTGCGGTACCGCCACTCCTGCTCGGCGGGGACGATCGGCTCGATCTCGAACCCGTCCAGCTTCCCGATCCGGCGCAGCGCGTCCTCGACCTGCTCGGCCTTGACCTCGAGCTGCTTCGCGTACGGCATGACCTGCCACGGCGCGCCCGGATGGTCGGCGACCGGCGCGATCCGGTCCGGGGACGGTTCCACGACCTCCACCACGCGAGCCTCGGCGTAGGCGCGCTTGGCCTTGCCGACCTCGGCCTTGACCCGGTCACCCGGGACCCCACCGGCGACGAAGAGCACGTAGCCGCCCTCGGTGCGGGCGACGCCGTTCCCGCCGTGGGCGAGGGAATCGATGGTGAGTTCAAGCACGTCGCCGCGCGAGGGTCGAGTCGAAGTTGGCGAAGACATGGGATGTGTGAGGATGACAGGGTGTCCATCGACTCCCCTGATGAGCTGGCCGCTCTGCGCGCCGCCGGCCGCGTCGTCGCCGAGGCGATCCGCGAGATGGCCCGTCGCGTCCGCCCCGGCGTGAGCACGGGCGAGCTCGACGACGTCGCCGCGCAGGTCTTCAAGCGCTACGGCGCGCGCTCGGGCCCGCAGCTCGACTACGACTTCCCCGGCGTCACGTGCCTCTCCGTCGACGACGAGGCCGTGCACGGCATCCCCGGTCCGCGCCGACTGCGCGAGGGGCAGCTGATCAAGCTCGACGTGACCGCCGAGCTGGACGGCTTCTACGCCGACGCCTGCCGCACCGTCCCCGTCGGACGCGTGCGCCCGCGCGAGCAGCGCCTGATGGCGGCGTCGCAGTCCGCTTTGAAGCGCGGCCTCGAGGCGGCGACGGCCGGCGTGAACGTCGGCGTCGTCGGCAAGGCCGTCAACGACGAGGTCAGCCGCCGCGGGTTCAGCGTGATCGAGGAGCTCGCGGGCCACGGCATCGGCCGCAAGATCCACGAGGAGCCCGACGTCCCGAACATCGACTGGGACGGCCCGACGCTCACCGACGGCCTCGTGATCACGATCGAGCCGATCATCGCGGCCGGCGACGGCGAGGTCTACATGCACGACGACGGCTGGACCGTGAAGACCTACGACGGCTCCTCGTGCGCGCACTTCGAGCACACGATCGTGATCACGGAAGCCGCCCCGATCCTCCTGACGGCATGACGGTCGTCCCCGGGAGGCTCGGCCTCGGCTGCATGGGCATGACGTGGGCCTACGGCGCCGCGGACCGCGACGACGCCGAGTCGATCCGCGTGATCCACCGCGCCGCGGAGCTCGGCGTGACGCTGCTCGACACGGCCGACATGTACGGGCCGTTCACGAACGAGACGCTGGTGGGCAAGGCCATCGCCGGCCGCCGCGACGACTACTTCGTCGCCACCAAGTGCGGGCTCGTGGTCGAGGACGCCGCCGAGTACGTCCTCGCCAAGGACGGGCGGCCCGAGCACGTGCGCGAGGCCGTCGACGGCTCGCTGCAGCGGCTCGGGATCGACCACATCGACCTCTACCAGCTGCACCGCGTCGACCCGGAGGTCCCGCTCGAGGAGACCTGGGGCGCGATGGCCTCGCTCGTCACCGAGGGCAAGGTCCGCGCGCTCGGGCTGTCCGAGGTGAGCGTGGAGGAGATCGAGCGCGCGCACGCGATCCACCCGGTGGCGTCCGTGCAGTCGGAGGGCTCGCTGTGGACGCGGATCGCGTTCGAGGCCGTCGTGCCGTGGTGCGTCGCCAACGACGCCGCGTTCCTGCCGTTCGCCCCGCTCGGCCGCGGGTTCCTGACCGGCGCGCTGAAGCCGCAGAGCTTCCCGGCGGGTGACTTCCGCAAGAACAACCCGCGCTTCCAGCCTGAGGCGATGGACGCCAACCAGGCGCTGGTGGCGAAGGTGATCGAGGTCGCGGAGCGGCGTGAGGTCACCCCCGCGCAGGTCGCGCTCGCGTGGCTGCTGGCTCAGGGCTCGTGCGTCGTCCCGATCCCCGGCACGAAGAAGGTCTCGCGCCTGGAGGAGAACGCGGCGGCGGCGAGCGTGACGCTCACCGCCGAGGACCTCGCGGAGCTCGACGAGCTCCCCGAGGCGGTTGGCTCGCGTTACTGATCGAGCCGCGAGTCGGTGGCGTTGAGCACCGTCTTGCGGTTCGCGTTGCGGCGCTCGTAGTCACGCACGCGGCGCAGGTCCACCGTCTCGAGCGCGTCGAGCTGGGACACGATCTGCGCCGCGGTCAGGTCGTCGTAGTCGGCGATGGGGAACTCGTCCTCGCCGACCCCGATCGCGGCCTTGACCTCCTGCAGCACCCGGTCGGCGGGCGCCGAGATCGCGCGCCGCACGATCTCCGACATCAGCTCGGCCGCGTCGTCGCGGGTCATCCGGCCGCGGCGGACCGCGTCGTCGAGCGTGTCCTGCAGGCGCTCACGCGTGATCACCATCACGTCGAGCGGGTTCTTGAGCTGCGGGGACATCGGGCCGATCCTGCCTACCCCTCGTCCGCCGGGGGCGAAACGAGGAGTTCGAGCAGCGCCTTCTGGGCGTGGCGGCGGTTCTCGGCCTGGTCCCAGATCCGCTGGCGGTCGCCGTAGAGCACGGACTCGGTGATCTCCTCGCCCGGATGCGCCGGAAGGCAGTGCAAGGCGATCGCGCCGTCGTTGGCGTGATCGAGCAGCGCGTCGGTGATCGCGTAGTCGGCGAGCGCCTCGCGGCGGGCGGCGGCGGAGCTCTCGTCGTCGCTCATGCTCACCCACACGTCGGTGTAGACGGCGTCGGCACCCTTGACCGCCTCGACCGGGTCGGTGAACAGCTTCGCCGGCGTGTCGGTGATCTGGTAGCCGTCCGGCGCGGCGATCCGCACCTCCATACCGGCGATGTCGCCGACCACGGCCAGCGAGCGCGCGACGTTGTTGCCGTCGCCGACGTACGTGATCACGCGGCCGCTGAGCTCCCCGAACGTCTCCTTCAGCGTGAGCAGGTCGGCGATCGCCTGGCACGGGTGATGCCCCGGGCTCAGCATGTTCACCACGGGGACGGTCGCGTGCTCGGCCAGCCCGTTCAGCTCGTCCTCGTTGCCCGTGCGCAGGCCGATGATCTCGCTGTGGCGGGAGAGGATGTACGCGGTGTCGCGCACGGACTCGCCGCGCGTGAGCTGCATCTCGTCCGGGCGCAGGATCATCGGGTGCCCGCCCAGCTCGAACACGCCGGACTCGAACGACGTCCGCGTGCGGGTGGACGGCTTGTTGAACACCAGCGCGACGGTGCGGCCCTCGAGTGCACGCGAGGACAGCGGAGCCTCCTTGAGCGCGGCCGCTCGATGCAGGAGGAGTGAGAGCCGCGGCGCGTCCAGCTCGGCGCCGGTGATGAAGTGTTGGGGTGCTGGCATTGAGCTGGAACCTCTACCACGGTCGCGCGCGAAATCCCGTGCGGCGATCGTTGCTCGACGAGTTTTCCGAAGCTTTGGCGGGCTGGGAATGGGACGTCGCCATCTTGCAGGAAGTGCCGCCGTGGTGGCCTGCGGTGCTCGGCGAGCGCTGTGGCGCGTCCGCGCGCTGGGTGCTGACGTCGCGCAACTTCGGGCTCGCGCTGCGGCGGGCCGTTTCCGACCGGAATCCGGAGTTGCTCAAGGCGAACGGCGGTGGATGCAACGCGATCCTCGTTCGCGGAGCGGTCGGGGACCATCGTGTCGTCCGTCTGACGTGGTGGCCGGAGCGGCGGTGGGCGCACGGGATCGTGCTCGCCGACGGGCTGACGGTCGTGAACTTGCACGCTTCGACCCACCGGGACGAGTGGGCGGCGCGCGACGTGGCCCGGGCCGCGGAGGCGTGGGCGTTCGACACGCCGCTGCTGCTCGGCGGGGACCTGAACCTGCGCCGGCCGGCGATCGACGGGATGACGTGGCTCGGCGGCAACCACGTGGACCACTTCTTCGCGCGCGGCGCCGCGGGCTCTGGCTTCGAGGTGCTCGAGCGCGGGCCGTTGTCCGACCACCCGCCGATCCGGGTCCGGGTCAGCCTCTGAGCCCGAACCCGCGCAGCATCAACATCGCCCGCTCGCCCGCCGTGCCCGGCTTCGGGACGACGCCGAGGTCCATCGCGGCGCTGTAGACGTCGAAGAAGGCGCGGACGCGCAGGAAGCGCTGCTCGTCGTCCAGCTCCGCGTAGACGACGGCGTGGACCTCCAGCTGCCGCTTGGTCGGGTGGATGCGCCCGATCTCACCCAGGTGCGTACCGAGGATGCGGCAGGGCGCGGAGACGAACGTGCCGTTGCTCAGCCGCGCGCCGGTCGAGTTCACCCGCGCGTCGGGCAGCGCCTTCCACAGCTGGCGCGCGTGCCGAGCGAGCCGCCGCGTGCCGATCAGCGGCTCCTCGGTCAACGGGTCCTCGTAGTGGACGTCCGGGCTGCAGATGGATTCGAACCCCCGCGCATCACGGCCCGACCAGGCGCGGTCCCACGCGTCGAAGAGCTCGTCCACCTCCATCGGACGCCATGATGGCTGACTTACACCCCGGGCGGCCCGAACGTCCAGCCGGCGCCGTTCAAGAGGGTGGCGTCGGTGGTGTGCAGGCCCTCGGGCGCCGTCGACGTACACGTCCAGACGCGCGCCCGGCTCCCACACGACCGCGAAGTGATGCCAGTCGCCGTCGTTGACCACCGTCGTTCCGGACACCTCGACCTCGGAGAGGAACACGCGCACGAGGCCGCCGCTGATGTCGTCGAGCAGCAGGGCGGAGGCCGCCGCACTCGTGGGAACGGCAAGCGCGGCGACGAGCAACAGGGGCGCGAGCAGCGCGCGCAGGAGCGAGGCCGCAGACCAGCGACCTTGGGCGAGGCGTGAAGACAGTGGTCAGTCGTCGAACCCGAAGCCTCGATTGCCCTTTTTCTTGCCCTTCCGGGCCTCGCGATCACGGACGTTTGGCGCTTGCGTGCGCTTCCGCAGCCGGGTTAGGGTCGCCTGTAGATGAGACTTCGAGTGGCGATGCTCGCCGTAGCCGCGAGCCTCGCCGTGGCGGGCCCCGCCGCGGCGGACACGTACACGGTGACGGGGAGTGCCGACAACTCGATCCCGGCTGGATGTGCGCCGGCCGGAGCCGGGGCGTGGACGTGCACGATGCTGCGCGCAGCCGTCAACGCGGCGAACGCATCGACGACGGTGGACGACGAGATCCTGATCACGTCGCCGACGGTCAATCTCCCGGTCGGGCAGATCGACATCACCGACAACGCGACGATCGCGGGCCTGGGCGCTCGTCAGACGACGATCGACGCGACCGGGGCCGGAGCGCCCGCGTTCCGGATCACCGGGAACTCGACCGTCACGCTCGCGAACATGACTGTCCGGCGTGGGACGAACGCGAACGTCGACGTCTTCGACGGCTCCCAGGTCAGCCTCGCGTTCGTGCGGCTGACCGCCGCGACGAGCGGAGTCGGCCTCCTCAACGAGGGCGAGGCCATCGTCACCTACAGCCTGATCGACGGCAACCCCGGCGGCGGGATCAGAAACGTCGGCGGAGGCGGCCCGGCAATCCTGACCCTGGGCGACTCGACGATCGCCGGCAACACCGGCGCCGGCATCAACTCGATCGGCAACAGCGCCAACGACGTCGACATCTTGTACTCGACGATCGCGCGAAACACCGGAGCCGGCCTGGCCTTCGACAGCCAACAGCTCGCGAACGTGGAGGCCTCGATCATCGCCAACAACAGCGTGAGCTGTTCCGGCGGCACGGTGGACGGGACCTCCAACGTCGAGAGCACGACGAGCTGCGCGCTCGACGCGGGAACGAACCGGGTGGTCTCCGACCCGCTTCTGGCCGCCGGCCTCAGCAACCAGGGTGGCTTCACCGACGTCCTGACGATCCCCGCCAACAGCCCGGCCGCCGACTACGTGTCGCCGTGCTTCCTGTTGATCGACCAGCGGGCCTTCAACCGGCCCGCGAACCAGCCCTGCGACGCCGGAGCGTACGATCGCGACGCGGTCGACCCGGGCTTCGTCGTCGACCCGCAGCCGACGCCCACGCCGACCCCTGCTCCGCCGCAGCCGACTCCGACGCCCGCGCCGCCGGCCGAGCCGACGCCGGTCCCGAACCGGAGCGTCGTCGGCGACGAGGAGCGCGGCACGGTCAAGGTCAAGCTGCCCGGCACGAGCAGGTTCGTCGACCTCAACGACGTGACGAGCCTGCCGAACAACACGGAGATCGACGCGCGCAAGGGCGCGATCAAGATCAAGGCGGTGCCGAAGGCGGGCGCCCCGGCCGAGGAGGCGACGTTCTCCGAGGGTCTGTTCAAGCTCAATCAGCGGGGCGGGGTGACCACGCTGACGCTGAGCGAGGTACTCGACTGCCCGAAGGGCAAGAAGGCGTCGCTAGCCGCCAAGAAGGCCAAGAAGCGCAAGCTCTGGGGTGACGGCAAGGGCGCGTTCCGCACCCAGGGCAAGTACAGCGCCGCCACGGTGCGCGGCACCAAGTGGCTCGTCGAGGACACGTGCACGACCACGACCGTCCGCGTCACGCAGGGCGTGGTCCGTGCAACCGGGCAGGGCAAGTCGTACACCGTCCGCGCCGGCCAGAAACGCGTGTTCCGGGCGAGGAAGTGAACGCGCGGGCGGGACGCCGGGGGACGATGCTCGCCGCCGTGGCGAGCCTCGCCACGGCGAGTCCCGCCGCGGCTTCCACCTACACCGTGACCGGCTTCACCGACAGCTTGACCGGCTCGTGCCAACCCGCCGGCCTCGAGGCGTTCGCGTGCACGACGCTGCGCGCCGCCGTGACGCAGTCGAACACGAGCGCGGGCGCCGACGCGATCACGCTCGGGGCGGGCCGCTACGACCTGACGGCCGGTGACCTGCTGATCAGCGACGGCTTGACGGTGTCCGGCGTCGGCCCGCGCCAGACGACGGTGTCCGCCAATCAGAGCGACCGCGTGTTCACGATCGGCGCGGACGCCGACGCGACGATCGGGTTGATGACGATCCGCGACGGGTCGATCGGCAGCGGACCGGGCGGCAACATCCTGGTCAACCAGGCGGCGACGCTCGGGCTGACGTTCGCGCGCGTGACCAACGGCACCGCCACCCAGGGCGCGGGCATCAGCAACCAGGGCGAGCTGACCGTCGCGTTCAGCACGATCGACGGGAACGTCGCGACGACGATCGGCGGCGGCATCGACAACAACGGCATCGACGACGGCGCCCAGGTGATCGTCGGCGACTCGACGATCGCCGGGAACACCGCGCCCGAGGGCGGCGGCATCAGCTCCCGCGGCGGCCTCAACACCTTCGACCTGCTGCACGCCACGATCGCCCGCAACACCGGCTCGGGGATCTGGTTCCAGGAGCAGCAGGACACGCTGGCCGTGGGCTCGATCCTCGCCGGCAACAGCACGGGCAGCTGCACGGGAACCGGGACGCTGAGCGGCAACCTGAACGTCGACAGCGGCAGCACCTGCGGGCTCGCGCCGACCGGCAACCAGCTCAACACCGACCCGCAGCTCGCCCTCACGCTCAGCAACCAGGGCGGCCAGTTCAGCACGGACGTGCTGACGATCCCGGCGACCAGCCCGGCGGCCAACTCCGTGACGCCCTGCTTCAGCCAGCTCGACCAGCGCAACTTCAGCCGCGGCGGCGCGCCGTGCGACGCCGGCGCCTACGACCACGACGGGATCGACCCGGGCGGCGGCCCTGGGCCCGATCCGGACCCCACGCCGACGCCCACTCCCGACCCTCCGCCGCCTCCGCCCGCGATCCCCGCGGCCCAGCCGACGCCGACGCCCGCGCCGACCGTGACACCCACGCCGACGCCGGTCGCCAACCGGCAGATCGTCGTCGAGGAGCAGCGGGGCACGGTGAAGGTGCAGCTGCCGGGCACGAAGACGTTCGTGGATCTCGACGCAACTCGCGGCGTCCCGGTGGGTTCGACGATCGACACGAGAAAAGGCGCCGTCGTGCTCACGGCGGTACCGAAGCCGGGCGCCCCGCCCGAGAAGGCGACGTTCTATGACGGGTTGTTCAAGGTGACCCAGTCCGGCGGCCTGACGACGCTCACGCTGACCGAGGAGCTCGACTGCCCCAGGCCGGGCCGTGCGTCGCTCGCTCAGAGAAAGCCGAAGAAGCGCAAGCTCTGGGGTGACGGCAAGGGCGCCTTCCGCACCCAGGGCAAGTACAGCGCCGCCACCGTCCGCGGCACCAAGTGGGTCCTGGAGGACACGTGCACGTCCACGACCATTCGCGTGACGCAGGGCACCGTCTACGGCCTCGACCGCCGCGGCAAGCGGGTCATCGTCCGCCCCGGCAAGCCGCTCGTGGTGCGGGCGAAGCCGTGAGGCGGCTCCTGCTGACGACGGTCGGCGCGATGCTGCTCGGCGCGGCGCCGGCGCATGCGGAGACGTTCCAGGTCAACACGGCGCTGGACACCGCGAGCTGCGACGCGATCGCCTGCTCCCTGCGCGGAGCGTTGGCCGCCGCGGTCGCCAACGGCGTCGCGGAGGACGACGTGATCAACCTGCCGGCGGGCACGTACGCGGTGCCCGAGTTGAGCGTGAGCGGAGCCAACGCGCGACGCATCACCGTGAGCGGCGCCGGAGCCAATGCGACGTTCGTGCAGCCGGCCGGCGCGACGCGGGTCTTCTCCTTGTCGAGCACCGGCTTCGATCCCGGGCAGTTCGTGCTGCGCGGTTTGACCGTCCGGGGCGGACGGCCGGCGTCTGGGGCGGGCGGAAACATCTCTGCCTCGAGCATCGTGCTCGGGCTCGAAGACGTGCGGATCACCGACGGGCGCGCGACCGCCGGCGGCGGGCTCTCCGTGATCGGGGCCTCCGGGACGACCGGCCTGGTGATCTCGCGCAGCCTGATCGACACGAACGCGGCGACCGGTGTCAGCGGCGGCAACGGCGGCGGTATCTCGATGCCTGGCCAGACGTTCCCGTTCGCGGCCACGATCACGGACTCCACGATCGCCTTCAACACGGCCGCGGGCTCGGGTGCGGGCATCTCGATCACGAGCAACTCGGCGCCCACCCTGCGTGGCGCGACCGTCGCGTTCAACACCGCGACCGCCGGGGTGGGGGGCATCCAGTCGTCGAGTACGGCCGCGACGATCCAGGGCTCGATCTTCGCCGGCAACCGCGGCGCGAACAACGCGGTGCAGAACTGCTCGTTCAACGGTGCCGTCACCGATCAGGGCGGCAACATCGAGGACAGCAACCAGTGCGGCGCGGCCACCGCCGCGAGCCGCCAGAACACCGAGCCGCAGCTCGCGACGGCGCTCGACGGCTCGCAGCCGCCCGCCCTCGCCGTGGTTCCGGGCAGCCCGGCCGTCGACTTCGCCGCCTGCGCCGGCCGGACGCTCGATCAGCGCTCCACGCCTCGCCCGCAAGGTGCGTTGTGCGACGCCGGCGCGTACGAGTACAACCCGCCGCCGTCCACCGCCGTCGCCGGCGCCGCGCCGCCGTTCACGTTCAGCTCCAGCGAGGCGGGGTCGACGTTCGAGTGCTCGCTCGACGGCGGGCCGTTCGTCGCCTGCGCCTCGCCGTACAACCCGGGCGCCGCGCCCGGGACGCACACGCTCGCGGTGCGGGCGGTCGACGCGCAGGGGGTTCCCGACCCGAACCCGCAGACCGTCACGTTCACGGTCCAGCCGCCGCCGACCGCCACGCCGACCGTGACGCCGTCGCCCACGCCGACCCCGGTCGTGAACCGCACCGTGGTGGTCGCGGAGGTCAAGGGCACCGTGAAGATCAAGCGCAAGGGCAGCAAGCGCTACGTCGATCTCAACGCGGCCGAGGGCATCCCCGTCGGATCGAGCGTCGACACGCGCAAGGGCACGGTCGAGCTGACGTCGGTCCCGAAGGCCGGCGCCCCGCCCGAAAAGGCCCGGTTCTACGACGGCCTCTTCACGATCGCCCAGTCGAAGGGCATCACGACGCTCAAGCTGAGCGAGCAGCTCGCCCGCTGCCCGAAGGGCAAGGCCTCCGCGGCCGCCAAGAAGGCCAAGAAGCGCAAGCTCTGGGGCGACGGCAAGGGCGCGTTCCGCACCCAGGGCAAGTACAGCGCCGCCACTGTCCGCGGCACCAAGTGGCTCGTCGAGGACTCGTGCGCGGGCACGCTCACGCGGGTCACCCAGGGCTCGGTGCGCGTCGAGCACGGGAAGAAGCGCATCATCGTGCGGGCCGGTGGGCGCTACCTGGCGAAGCCGCGATGAAACGCGCGCTGCTCACGCTCGCCGCCGCGCTGGCGTTCGCCGCGCCCGCGTCCGCGGCGACCTTCACGGTGACGACCACGACCGACAGCGGCGGCTCGTGCCCGCCGATCCGCCAGCAGCAATGCACGCTGCGTACGGCGCTGGGCCAAGCCGCGCAGAACAGCGAGGCCGACACGATCACGCTCCCCGCCGGCACATACGAGCTCAACCCGCAGCTCGGCGAGCTGACGATCTCGGGTGAGGCGGCGCTGCTCGGCGCGGGCGCGGGGCAGACGACCATCCGGAGCCCGGGTGGGTTCCGCGTCTTCAGCGTCGCCTCGGGTGGCGGGAACGCGATCTCCGGCGTGACGATCACCGGCGGCACCGCGACGAGCGGCTCCGAGACGATCGGCGGGAACGTCGAGATGGCGCACGGGGCCGATCTCGCGCTCGACCACGTCCGCATCACGGGCGGCACGGCGTTCCGTGGCGGCGGCATCGCCACGGGCGGCGGCGGCAGCCTCGAGATCCGCCACAGCCTGATCGACAACAACGTCGCCCAGCCCGGCGGCCAGTCGCCGCTCGGTGACGGCGGCGGCATCCTCATGCGCTCCAACGACAACCCGCAGACGCTGCTCGTCGCGGACACGACGATCGCGTTCAACCGCGCGTCGCGCGGCGCGGGGATCACGGCCACCGAGCAGAACGGCAACCAGTCGCGGCTCGAGCGCGTGACCGTCGCCGACAACGCCGCAAGCGTGACCACGGGCGGCGGACTGCTGATCACCGACCAGCAGCGCGTCGAGGTCCGCGCGTCGATCTTCGCGCGCAACACCGGCAACTTCAGCCAGGCAGCGTCGCTGATCGGCCCGTCGAACTGCGGTCCGACGCGCCCGACCAGCGCGGGCGCGAACGTGGAGTCAGGGGCGGACTGCGGCTTCGAGCGCCAGAACACGACCGGCGGACTGGCCGTCACGCTCACCGACGGTGGCGGTCAGACGCCCGTACTCGCGCTGCCCTGGACGAGCGATGTGCACGACTTCGCCGGCGGGTGCGACGGCACCGACCAGCGCGACGTCGCGCGACCGCAAGGCGCTGGCTGTGACCCGGGCGCCTACGAGGCCACCGAGCCGCCTCCGCCGCCGCAGGCCACACCGGTCCCGACCGCCGTTGCGACCCAGACGCCGACCGCGACTCCCCCACCGGCCCCGACGCCCGTCGTGAACCAGACGATCGTCGTCGCGCCCGGCGGCGGCACCGTGCTCGTCAAGCTCAAGGGCGCGAGCCAGTACGCGCCGCTGGACGTCACCAAGGGCATCCCGGTCGGCTCGACCGTCGACACCCGCAAGGGCCGCGTGCGCCTGACGTCGATCCCGAAGGCGGGCGCGCCGCCCCAGACCGCGCTCTTCTACGACGGCCTGTTCAAGGTCACGCAGAAGGGCGGGATCACGGACCTCCAGCTCGTGGAGCCGCTCGCGGCCTGCCCGAAGGGCCGCGCGAGCGCCGCCGCGAAGAAGGCCAAGAAGCGCAAGCTGTGGGGCGACGGCAAGGGCGCGTTCCGCACCAGCGGCAAGTACTCCGCCGCCACCGTCCGCGGCACGAAGTGGCTCGTCGAGGACTCCTGCGCCGGCACGCTGACCCGTGTCGCCCAGGGCTCCGTGCGCGTCACGCACGGCAAGCGGACGATTGTCGTACGCGCCGGGAAGCGCTATCTGGCCCGACCTAACCGCTAGAACAGGGAAACTGGCGCGGGGACGGTTAGCCTCACTTTCAAGGAGGCCGGAGGATCGATGCGGTTTACACGGATGTTCTTGCTGACGGTGGTCGCGTGCTTTGCGATCACCCCCGGCGCGTGGGCGGCGACCTACAACGTGAACACGACGGACGACGTACCGGGCGACTGCCCGGCCACGTGCTCGATCCGTGGCGCGATCACCGCCGCCAACGCCAACGTCGACGGAGACACGATCGTCATCCCGGCGGGTCAGTACTCGCTCACGCAGACCCTCGCGCTGCGGGTGACGAACCCGGTCACGATCACCGGCGCCGGCGCGAACGTGACGACGATCACCGCGAACCCGAGCGTCGAGATCCGCGCGCTCGAGATCGCCAACGCCACCGCCGCGATCTCCGGCCTCACGCTGCAGGGCGGCCAGGCGCTGTTCGGCATCAACGGCCCGCACGGCGGCGTGCTGATGGCCCAGTCGAGCACGGTCACGCTGGACGGCATCCACGTCTACGGCGGCTCCGCGCTGAGCGGCGGCGGCATCGCCAACCGCAACGGCACGATGACGATCAACCGGTCGCTGATCGAGCGCAACAGCGCCACGCAGGGCGGCGGTGACGGCGGCGGCATCATCAACTTCGGCGGTGACGGCGGCAGCGCGGCCTCGCTGACGATCCGCAACTCGACGATCGCGTCCAACACCGCGCGGCTCGCGGGCGGGCTGATCAGCTACGGCAGCCCGCAGAACACGGTCACGACCGAGGGCGTGACGATCGCCCAGAACCACGCGGGCGACCGCGGCACCGGCGCCGTGCAGATCGGCGAGGGCAGCTGGTTCGCCCAACTCACGCTGGTCGCCGACAACTTCCACGAGCAGACGTCGTCGAACTGCGGCGGCACCAAGGCCGTCTCCAACGGCTGGAACGTCGAGACCAGCAACGGCGAGTGCGGCTTCACCCAGGAGGTCGACCGGCGCGTGCTCGACGCCAAGCTCGCCACCTCGCTCGACAACAACGGCGGCCCGACGCCGACGATGGCCCTGCTCCCGGGCAGCCCGGCGATCGACCTCCTCACCCAGCAGTCCTGCCCGGGCGTCGACCAGCGCGGCACGCTCCGCCCCAAGGGCGCCGGCTGCGACGCGGGCGCGTTCGAGGCGGCCTACTGGGTCGCCATCACGGGTGGGCCTGAAGGCGGGACGCGCAACGCCACGCCGACGTTCACGTTCGGCTCCACCGAGGGCGCGGACGGCTTCCGCTGCCGGCTCGAGGGTCGCGACGCCGCCTTCTCGCCCTGCACCTCGCCCTACGTGGTCACGACCGCGCTGCCCGCCGGCGACTACACCCTCCACGTCGAGGCGCTCCTCAACGGCCAGCCGCAGGGGACCGCGGAACGCAGCTTCGTGCTCGACACGCAGGCCCCGCCCGCGCCCATGGTCACCACCCCCGCCAACAACAGCTTCCAGCGCGACACCGTGGTGACGTTCTCGGGCACCGCGGAGCCGAACGTGTTCATCCGCATCCTCGACGAGACCGGAGCCGAGATCGACTCGGTCAACGCGGACGGCACCGGCGCGTGGCTGCGCGTGACGAACCTGTCGCCGGGCCAGCACGACCTGAACGTGGTCGCGACCGACGCGGTCGGCGACTCCGCGCCGACGCCCGTGCGGGTGACGGTCGACCAGACGTTCCCGGTGGCCCAGATCGACGCCGGGCCGACGGTGTCCAACGGCGAGCAGATCACGTACACCTACAGCGCCAACGAGCCCGCCACGTTCGAGTGCCAGCTCGTGGGCTGGGAACCGGATGCGCAGGAGTGCCCGGCGACCGGGAAGACGTACACCGACGTCGATCCCGGCGAGTACCGCTTCGAGGTGCGCGCGATCGACCGGGCCGGCAATCACAGCGAGGCGCCGGCGCGGCAGAACCTCGTCGTCGACCGGACGGCGCCCACCGTCGGCATCACCTCCGGCCCGCCCGCCCACACGGGCAGCAACGACGTCACGTTCACGTACACCTCCAACGAGCCCGACGGGACCTTCATCTGCGGCCTGACCGGGCCTGGGGTCAGCGGCCCCGCGGAAGCGCCGTGCCCGGCGACCGGGAAGACCTACTTCGACCTGGGCGACGGGGCGTACGAGTTCAGCGTCAGCGCCGTCGATCGCGCGGGGAACCGCAGCGCGACGCCCGATCGCTTCGCGTTCGTCGTCGACACGGCGGCGACCGCCGCGCCCGAGGTCTCCGAGGCCGCGACCGACAGCATCGCGGCGACGTTCACGTTCTCGACGGCGCAGGCCGGCCGCACGCTCACCTGCCGCCTGGACGGCCCGGGACGCGGCGCCGACTTCGCGCCGTGCGCCTCGCCGCTGCGCTACGAGAACCTCGCCGCCGGCGACTACCGCTTCACCGTGCGCTCGACCGACTCGCTCGGCAACTTCGCCGACGCGCCCGTCCGCACGTTCACGATCGCCGCACCGCAGCCGGCGCAGCCGACCCCGGTCCCCACGGCCAGCCCGACCCCGAGCCCGACGCCCGCGCCGGCCCCGACGGTCAACGAGGACGTGACGATCCGGCCGACCGGCAAGGTGCTGGTCAAGATCCTCGGCACCAACCAGTTCGTCGCCGTCAACTCGCTCGAGGACATCCCGCTCGGCTCGGAGATCGACACCACGAACGGGCGTGTCGTGCTGCGGTTCGAGACCGAGAAGGGCAAGGTCCAGACCGGCACGTTCTACGGCGGCATCTTCAAGGTCACCCAGGTCGGCAAGATCCTCGACCTCAAGCTGACCGAGCCGCTCGCCGCCTGCCCGAAGAAGCAGGGCAAGGCGTCCACCGCGCAGAGCAAGAAGAAGAAGTCCCGCAAGCTGTGGGGCGACGGCAAGGGCGCGTTCCGCACCTCCGGCAAGTACTCCGCCGCCACCGTCCGCGGCACCAAGTGGCTCGTGCAGGACACCTGCTCCGGCACGCTGACGCGCGTGACGAGCGGCGTCGTGGCCGTCCGCTACCGCGGCAAGGACCGCCTGGTGCGCTCCGGCAAGCGCTTCCTGGCGAAGCCGTACTAAAGAGCTGCCCATTTGGACGTTGTCCGCCACCTGACGTTCCGGTTAGTGTCGCTCCGGAATGGGGTGGCGTGCAGCGTTCATCGCACTGATAGCCGCGCTGGCCCCTGCGCCGGCGGCCTACGGCGCCGTCTTCACCGTCACCGGCACCGGTGAGGGCGGCAGTTGCACCGGGACGAGCTGCGCGAGCCTCCGTGCCGCGAGCGCCGCCGCTGAGGCGACCAAGAGCGAAGCCGACACGATCAACGTCCCTGAGGGCGTGATCCAGATCAACAACGACCTGGTCGTGCAGTCGGAGATGACGATCAACGGCGTCGACGCGCGCAAGACGATCATCGACGGCGGTGCGAAGTACCGCCTGCGGACGAGCGCGAGCGGCGTGTTGACGCTCTCCCGGTTCACGATCCGCAACGGCGCCGCTGGCGGTGGAGACATCCTGGAGGGAGGCGGGATCTACAACGCCGGGGTCCTCGGCCTGCAGGACGTGCGCATCACCGCCAGCCGAGCCACGCGCGGAGGCGGCATCGCCAACAACCTCGGTCGGATCACGGCGGACAACCTGCTCGTGGACCACAACGTCGCCACGGCCGCGGGTGGGGGCGGGGGCATCCACAACGTGGGCGGATCGGAGATCCCCGCCTTCCAGGGCATGCTGATCCTGACCGACGCCACCTTGTTCGCCAACGACAGCAGCGCGACAGGCGGCGCGGGCGGAATCGTCTCGACGGGCAACGGGGCGCTCGTATCGATCTCGCGCTCGACGATCGCCGACAACACCGGAGGCGGGCGCGGCGCCGGCGGGATCATCCCGAGCGGAAGCACCCAACTCGTCGGCAGCATCGTCGCCCGCAATCTGATGGCCGGCGAGCTCGTCAACTGCGACGCCGACCGACGGCCTACCGACGGCAACTTCAACGTCGAGGACGACAAGGACTGCGGCCTCGCGCCCGGCGGCATGAAGCCGCAGCTCGCGACTGCGCTCAGCAACCAGGGGGGTCAGCTCGACGTGCTGACGATCCCGACGGGCAGTGACGCCTTCAATCGCATGCCACTCGGCGACACGCCGTGCGAGGGCACCGACCAGCGCGGCCTGTCCCGGCCGCAGGGCACGGCCTGCGACGCGGGCGCGTTCGAGATCGACCAGGCCGCGACCGTGCTGATCACGGAGGGCCCGAGCGGGACGATCACGTCCACGAGCACGCAGTTCAACTTCCAGGCCAGCGAGAGCGGCGTGACGGTGCAGTGCGACCTGACCGGGCCGGGCCAGACCGCGGGCTTCGAGGAGTGCTACAAGTCGAACGCGCAGCCGTACTCGGACCTCGCGGACGGGCCGTACACGTTCTCCGTGCGGGCGGTGAGCGCGGCGTTCCCGAACCCGCCGGTGAGCACGCGGTCGTTCGTCGTCAACGCCGCCGGCGCGCCGAACACGACCATCACGGGCGGGCCGAGCGGGCCCGTCGGCGACACCACGCCGACGTTCACGTTCACCTCGAGCGAGGCCGTCGGGTCGACGTTCCAGTGCCGCGTGGACTCCGCCGCGTTCGCCACCTGCACCTCACCGCACACGACCGCCGCGCTCAGCCAGGGCGCGCATACGTTCCAGGTCCGCGCGATCGACGCGGCGGGTGTCGTGGACGCCAGCCCGGCCGGCCAGGCGTTCACGGTCGACACCGTCGCGCCCGAGACGACGCTCGGCAGCGGCGGCCCGACCGGCACCGTCGCGTCCACGAGCGCGACGTTCACCTACTCGTCCGAGGCCGGCGCGCAGTTCCAGTGCGCGCTCGACGGCGCCGCGTTCAGCACCTGCCCGACGGGCTACACCGGGCTCGCGCAGGGCTCGCACACGTTCCAGGTGCGCGCCGTCGACGCGGTCGGGAACGTCGACGCCACGCCCGCGTCGCGCACGTGGACGGTTGACACCGTCGCACCGAACACGACGATCGGGAGCGGGCCGAGCGGCGCCACCGCCAGCACCACGGCGACCTTCACGTTCACGTCCAACGAGGGCGGCGTGAACTTCCAGTGCGCGCTCGACGGCGCGGCGTTCGGGGCCTGCCCGGTGAGCTACACGGGCCTGGCGCAGGGCGCGCACACGTTCCAGGTGCGCGCCGTGGACACTGCCGGCAACGTCGACGCCTCGCCCGCGGTCCAGAACTGGACGGTCGACACCGTCGCGCCGGACACGACCCTCGTCGGCGGCCCGACCGGCGCCACCGCCAGCACCTCCGCGACCTTCACGTACACCTCCAACGAGGGCGGCGTGAACTTCCAGTGCGCGCTCGACGGGGCGGCGTTCAGCGCGTGCCCGACGGGCTACACGGGCCTCGCCCAGGGCGCGCACACGCTGCAGGCGCGGGCGGTCGACGCCGCCGGCAACCTCGACGCCACCCCGGCGTCCCGCACCTGGATCGTCGACACGGTCGCCCCGACGGCAACGATCGACGCGTCTCCGCCGCGGACGAACGACACCACGCCGTCGTTCACCTTCACCGCCAACGAGGCCGGCGCCACCTTCCAGTGCCGGACGGACGCGGGCACGTTCGCCCTCTGCACCTCGCCGTACACGACCGCCACGCTGGCCGAGGGCAGCCACACCGTCGAGGTGCGCGCGATCGACACGGCCGGCAACCAGGGCGCGGCGGCCAGCCGGACGATCGTCGTCGACACCACCGCCCCGGCGGCCCCCACCGTCTCCGGCCCGACCGGTGCCACGGGCGACAACACACCGACGTTCACCTTCACGGGCGAGGCGAGCGCGAGCTTCGAGTGCCGCGTCGACGCCGCCGCGTTCGCCGCCTGCAGCTCGCCGCACACCACCGCGCAGCTCGCCGACGGCGCCCGCACGTTCCAGGTGCGCGCCGTCGACGCCGCGGGCAACGCCGGCAGCGCCGCCTCGCGCAGCCTCACCGTCGACACCGCCGCGCCCGCCCCGCCGGTGTTCACGGCCCCGGCCGAGAACGCGCTGCTCGCGGTCGGCACGGTCGACCTCCGCGGCACCGCGGAGGCGAACGCGACCGTCCAGCTGCTCGAGAACGGGGAGTCGGCGGGCAGCTCGCCCGTCGGCGGCACCGGCCTGTGGAACGTGATCGTCACGCCCACCGACGGCACGCACACGTACTCGGCGCGCACGATCGACGCCGCCGGCAACCAGAGCACCGCGGTCACGCGCACGATCCGGATCGACACCACGATGCCGAACACGACGATCGCCAGCGGGCCGACCGGCACGACCGGCGACACGACGCCGACCTGGACCTTCACCGCGACCGAGGCGGGCTCCACCTTCGAGTGCGCGCTCGACGGCGCCGCCCACACCGCCTGCCCGACGCCCTACACCGCGCCGACGCTCTCGGCCGGGCAGCACACGCTCAGCGTCCGCGCCGTCGATCCGGCCGGCAACCGCGACAACACGCCCGCGACGGTCACGATCACCGTCGACACCTCGGCGCCGAGCGTGACGATCCTCTCTGGCCCCGCCGGCGCCACGAACGACACCACGCCGACGTTCGGGTTCAGCGCGGAGGCGGGCTCGACCCTCGCCTGCCGCGTGGACACCGCGGCGTTCGCGAGCTGCTCGAGCCCGCACACGACCGCGGCCCTGGCCGAGGGCGCGCACACGTTCGAGGTCCGGGCGACCGACGTCGCCGGCAACCCCGCGACGGACTCGCGCTCGTTCACCGTCGACACCACCGCGCCGAACACGACGATCACGGGCGGCCCGACCGGCCCGACGAACGTCGCCGCACCGACCTTCACGTTCACCTCGACCGAGTCGGGCGGCACGTTCCAGTGCCGGGTGGACGCCAACCCGTTCACGAGCTGCGCGTCGCCGCACTCCCCGGGGACGCTCGCCGCGGGCGCGCACACCTACGAGGTGCAGGCGATCGACGCGGCCGGCAACCCCGACGGCACGCCGGCCTCCCGCGCGTTCACGGTCGACACGACCGCGCCGCCGGTGCCGTCGCTCAGCTGGACCACGCCGGGCACCGACAACACGCCGACGTTCACCTTCACCGGCGAGGCCGGCGCGACGTTCCAGTGCCGGGTGGACAGCGCCGCGTTCGCGACCTGCTCGACGCCGTTCACGACCGCGCAGCTCGCCGACGGCGCCCACCGGTTCGAGGTCCGTGCGGTCGACGCGGCGGGCAACCCGAGCACGGCCGGCGGGATCAACTTCACGATCGACACGGTGGCGCCGAACCCGCCCGTGGTCGCGCAGCCCACGGCGAACCAGTGGCTGACCGCGTCCACCGTCACCGTCACCGGCACGGCCGAGGCGGGCACGTCGGTGGAGCTGCGCGAGGGCCAGTTCACGCGCGGGACGACGACCGCGACCGGTGGGAACTGGTCGATCACGGTCAACACCGTCGTCGACGGCACGCACACCTACGAGGCCACCGCGCGCGACACGGCCGGGAACACGAGCACGGCCGCCACGCGCACGTTCCGGGTCGACACCGCCGCGCCGAGCGCGCCGGTGCTCGAAGCGCCGACCGTCGAAGAGTCGACCGTGTCGCTGTCGGGCTCGGCCGAGGCCGGGAGCACGGTCGAGGTCTTCGAGGGCGCGACCTCGCGCGGCACCACCACGGTGAACGCGAACGGCTTCTGGGGCCACTCGCTCGCCGGTGTGAGCGACGGCTCGCACACCTACACCGCGCGGGCACGCGACGCCGCGGGCAACCAGAGCGCCGCCTCGGCGTCCCGCACGGTGGTCGTCGACACGGTCGCGCCCACCACGACGATCACGGCCGGCCCGAACGGGCCGACGAACGACGCGACGCCGAGCTTCTCCTTCAGCGCCGAGGCCGGCGCGACGTTCCAGTGCCGGGTGGACGGCGCGACCTTCGCGACCTGCCTGTCCCCGCTGACGACGGCAACGCTCGCCCCCGGGCAACACACGTTCGAGGTCCGCGCGACGGACACGACCGGCAACCAGGGCGCGGCCGCCTCGCGCACGTTCACGGTCGACACCGTCGCGCCGGCGATCACCATCACGGCCGGGCCGGACGGCGCGACCAGCGACACGACGCCGACCTTCACGTTCACGGGTGAGCCGGGCGCCGTGCTCGCCTGCCGGGTCGACGCGGCCGCGTTCGCGGCCTGCACCTCGCCGCACACCACCGCGCTGCTCAGCCAGGGCCCTCACACCTTCGAGGTTCGCGCAATGGACGCGGCCGGCAACGACGCTACCGACAAGCGGACAATCACTGTCGACGACGGCCCGCCGGCGGCGCCGCTGCTGACCGGCCCGAGCGGCCCAACCAACGACAACACGCCGACGTTCACGTTCACGGGCGAGACGACCACGTTCCAGTGCACGCTCGACGGCGTCGAGTTCCCGTGCGCCTCGCCGTTCGCCCCGGAGCCGCTCGCGGACGGGCCGCACGCGTTCACGGTGCGGGTCTTCGACACCGCCGGGAACGGGAGCGAGCCCGCCACGCGGGCCTTCACGGTCGACACGACGCAGCCCGCCCCGCCGGACGTGACGAGCGGGCCCGCAGGCGCAACCACCGACGCCAACCCCGCGTTCGCGTTCACCGCCGCCGAGAGCACGGTGGAGTGCCGGCTCGACGGCCCGGGCGGACCGGGCGCGTTCGGCGCCTGCGGGTCGCCGAAGGCGTTCAGCGCGCTCGCGCCCGGCGCCTACGTGTTCTTCGTGCGCACCACGGACGCCGCCGGCAACCAGTCGACGACCCAGCGCGCGTTCACCGTCACGCAGGTCCAGCAGGCGCAGCCGACGCCGGTGCCGACCGTCGCTCCCGCCCAGACGCCGACGCCCACCCCGACCCCGGTGCCGAACCAGACGATCGTCGTCTCGCCCAAGCCAGGCGGCCCCGTGCTGGTCAAGCCCAAGGGCGCGTCGAAGTTCGAGCCGCTGGACGTGACCAAAGGCATCCCGCTCGGCTCCGAGGTCGACGTGCGCAAGGGCCGCGTGACCCTGACCTCGATCCCGAAGCCCGGCGCGGCGCCCGAGACCGCCGACTTCTACGGCGGCATGTTCATCGTCACCCAGAAGGGCGGCATCACCGACCTCAAGCTGAGCGAGCCGCTGACGGGCTGCCCGAAGGGCCAGCGCGCGAGCGCGTCCGCCAAGAAGAAGACCCGCAAGCTCTGGGGCGACGGCAAGGGCGCGTTCCGCACCTCCGGCAAGTACTCCGCCGCCACCGTCCGCGGCACCGTCTGGCTCGTCCAGGACTCCTGCACCACGACGCTGACCCGCGTCACCCAGGGCGTGGTGCAGGTCCAGGACTTCGTGACCAAGAAGAAGCTCCTGGTCAAGAAGGGCAAGCGCTACACGGCCAAGGCCAAGCGCCGCTAGTACTCGGGGAAGCCCTCTTCCGGCGTGGAGGCCTGCGCGTACAGGCGGCGCGGGATGCGGCCGGCGCGGTAGGCCAGGCGGCCCGCCTCGACGCCGAGGCGGATGGCGCGCGCCATCGTCTCGGGCTCCTCCGCGCGGGAGACGGCGGTCGCGCACAGGACCGCGTCGAAGCCGAGCTCCATCGCCAGCGCGGCGTCCGACGCCGTGCCCACGCCCGCGTCGAGGATCACCGGGACGCCCGCGCGCTCGCGGATGAGCCGCAGGTTGTAGGTGTTCAGCAGGCCCATGCCGGAGCCGATCGGCGAGCCAAGCGGCATGACCGCGGCGCAGCCGACGTCCTCCAGGCGGCGGGCGAGGATCGGGTCGTCGTTGGTGTACGGGAGGACGATGAAGCCGTCGTCGACGAGCTCCTCGGCGGCCTCGAGCAGGGCGACCGCGTCGGGCAGCAGCGTGCGCTCGTCGCCGATCACCTCGAGCTTGACCCAGTTCGTCTCGAACGCCTCGCGGGCCATCTTGGCCGTGAGGACGGCATCACGGGCGGTGAAACAGCCCGCCGTGTTCGGGAGCAGCTGGACGCCGGCGGTGTCGAGCACGTCGACGATCGAGCCGTGCTGGCCCGGGTCGATCCGGCGCAGCGCGACGGTCACGAGCTCGGAGCCCGAGACGGTCAGCGCCCCCGCCAGCGCGTCGAGTGAGCGGAACCCGCCCGTGCCCAGCAGCAGCCGCGAGCTCAGCGTCTTGCCCGCGATGGTCAGTGCATCGGTGTTCGTATCGGTGACGGCCATGTCAGCCTCCCTGGATCGCGCGGAGGATCTCCACCCGCGCTCCTTCGTGCAGCTCGGTCTTCGCCCACTGCCCACGCGGGACGACTTCGGCGTCCACGGCCACCGCGACGCCGCGTCCCGCACCCGGCAGGTCGAGGGCGACCAGCGCGCTCTCGACCGTCGCGCCGTCCGCGAGCGTCGTGGGTTCTCCGTTCAGGACGACGTTCATGCAGCGACTCCGGCAAAGCGTTGGGGGTTGGCGGGCGCGGCCCAGTCGGGCAGCGGCTCACCGTTGAGGACGGAAGCGACGAGGTCGGCGGTGACCGGCGTGAGCAGGATCCCGTTGCGGAAGTGGCCCGTCGCCCAGACGAGGCCTTCCAGCGTGCCCGGCCCGATCGCGGGCAGGTTGTCCGGCGTCGCGGGCCGCAGCCCGGCGATCAGCTCCTCGATCTCGAGCTCGAAGATGCCCGGGACGAGCTCGGACAGGTCGCGCAGGAGCTCGTAGACGCCGCCCGCCGTGGGGGTCGTGTCCCAGCCGCGCTCCTCCATCGTCGCGCCGAGGATGTACTGGCCGTCGCCGCGCGGGACGAAGTACGCCTGCTCGCCGCGGATCGTGCGGGAGACCAGCCCCGGGCCGTTCGGGTCGCGCAGGCGCAGCACCTGGCCCTTGACCGGGCGAACCGGAACGCGCGCGGAGGCGGGCATGTCCAGCTTCGCGACGTCCACGCCCGCGGCGATCACGACCTGGTCCGCCCGCACGGTGCCCTCGGGGGTGATCACCCCGGTCACCCGGTCGCCGTCGAGCAGCAGGCCGGTCGCCCGCGCGTGGTCGTAGACGGTGACCTTGCGCTTCAACGCGGCGACGAGCTTGCGCGGGTCCACGGAGTGGTCGGACTCGATGTGCAGCGCGAGCCGGACGGTCGGCGCGAGCGCGGGCTCCAGCTTGCGCGCCTGCGACGGCCGCAGCCGCTCCACGGGCAACCCGAGCCCGCGGCGGAACTCGGCCAGGCGGTCGAGCGCCTCGGCCTCGTCGCGGTCGCGTGCGACGACCAGCGTCCCGACCTCGCGGTAGCCCGGCTCCTCGAGCTCCGCGCAGAACGCCGCGTACCGCTTCGCGCTCTCCAGCCCGAGCTGGAGCAGGTCGCCCTCGCCGAACTCGGCCTCCGAGACGGGCGCGAGCATCCCCGCGGCGACGTGCCACGCGCCCGGTTCACCCGCGTCGATGACGACCGCACGCGCGCCGCGCTGCTCCGCACGCCACGCGCAGGCGAGACCGATCGGCCCGCCGCCGACGACCGCGACGTCGAAGCTCTCTGACTGCGCTGACACTGGTACTGCTCGCCTCCCTACGCCGGCACGACCCGGATCAGGTTCGACGGTCGGCGCCCCGCTGGCGCCCTCTCAGCCCGAGTCTGCGGGCTCCCGTGTTCTGCGGTTCATGGTATCCCCTGGTGGGTGACCCCACGCGAGCGTCTGTCCTCCGCGCGCCTGTACCTCGTCTGCCCCGCTCGCGACCGTGAGTGGATCGCGGCGGCGGTGCGCGGCGGCGTCGACCTGATCCAGCTGCGCGACAAGGCCCTGGACGACGCCGGGCTGGTCGAGGCCGCGCGCGCGTTCGTCGGCCACGACGCGCTCTTCGTCCTCAACGACCGCCCCGACCTC
Source organism: Solirubrobacter phytolaccae (assembly GCF_027587195.1). Classification (GTDB taxonomy): domain Bacteria; phylum Actinomycetota; class Thermoleophilia; order Solirubrobacterales; family Solirubrobacteraceae; genus Solirubrobacter; species Solirubrobacter phytolaccae. The sequence goes on from NZ_JAPDDP010000027.1 coordinate 45,963, forward strand.
GTCGAGGCGTGCGGCGCCGACGGCATCCACGTCGGCCAGGACGACATGACGCCCGCGCAGGCCCGCGCGCACGTGGGCGCCGACCGCATCGTCGGCCGCTCGACGCACGAGCCGGCCCAGGCCGCCGAGGCCGACGCAGACCCGAACGTCGACTACGTGGCCGTCGGGCCCGTGCACGCGACCCCGACCAAGCCGGGCCGCCCGGCCGCGGGCCTGCACTACGTCGCGCACGCCGCGAGCACCGTCGGCAAGCCGTGGTTCGCGATCGGCGGGCTGGACGCGACCAACGTGCACGAAGTCGTCGAGCGCGGCGCGACGCGGATCGTTGTCGTGCGCGCGATCACCGAGGCCGAAGACCCCGAGGCCGCGGCGCGCGAGCTCCGCGCCGCGCTGGAGGAGCCCGCGCGTGCCGGACGCTGAGGACGACCTCGCAGCGGCTCGTGAGGCGGCACGGCAGGACTTCGCGCGCGAGCAAGCCGAGGCGGGCCGCGCCCAGGCCGGGGATCGCAACGCGGGCATGCGGCGCGGCTACGCCCGCGGGCGCGCCCGTGACGACGCGATCCGCGCGCAGCTCACGCCGCTCGCGCCCGGCGAGCGCCCGCTCGGGCTCAAGCTCGCGGTCGTCGTCGTGCTGCTCATCTGCGGCGCGAACGCGATCATCGCCGCGACGGACGAGCACTACCTGTACGCGGCGCTGTTCGCGGTCGGCGGGATCGCGCTCGCGGCCGGCCTGTGGGCGCGGATCTACCCCGTCGTGCTGCTCGTGGAGGCGCTGCTCGGCCTCGCGATCATCTTCGCCATCCTCGCGCTGATGCTCGCGACCACGCTGCTCGCCGCCCTCGCCTGCATCGCCGTGGTCGTGATCAGCGCCCCGGTGTTCTGGCTGCTGATCCGCGTGATGGCGCGCCTGCAGGTGCCCAGGCAGTGACGCTGGCCGAGGCGATCGCGGTCGCCGCGGCCGGGTTCGCCGCGGGCGGCGTGAACACGATCGTCGGCTCCGGCTCGCTGATCACGTTCCCCACGCTGCTCGCGGTCGGCTACCCGTCGGTCGTCGCCAACGTGTCGAACTCGGTCGGGCTCGTGCCGGGCGGGATCAGCGGCGCGATCGGCTACCGGCGCGAGCTCCGCGGCCAGTGGCGGCGGGTCGGGTTCCTCGCCATCGGCACGACGTTCGGCGCGCTGCTCGGCGGGATCCTGCTGCTCGAGCTGCCGGAGTCGGTCTTCGACGCGGTCGTCCCGCTCCTGATCCTGCTCGCGGCCGTGTTGATGGCGATCAAGCGCACGCCGGCGGCCCACGCCGACACGGAGCGCAACGCCGCCGGCATCAGCGCCTCGTTCGCGACCGGCATCTACGGCGGCTACTTCGGCGCGGCGCAGGGGATCATCCTGATGTCGCTGCTGCGGCTCTGCTATCCGGACGACCTGCAGCGGCTGAACGCGGTCAAGATCGTGTGCACGGCGGTCGCGAACGGCGTCGCGGCGATCCTCTTCATCGCCGTCGCCGACGTCGCCTGGGAGGCGGCGGGCCTGATCGCGCTCGGGTCGATCGTGGGCGCACAGGTCGCGGCGAAGTACGGACGCCACATCCCCTCCGAAGTGCTCCGCTGGGTCGTGGTGGTCGTCGCGACCGTCGTCGCCGTGATTCTCTTCGTGACCTGATTCCCATCACTTAGTCAAGTTCGATCCATTCCCGCCGAAGGAGTGGAGCATGACCCTCACCCGCCGCCTTCGTGTCTTGCTGGCCTGTGCGGCCGCGCTCGTCCTGGCTCCCAGTGCCGCCCACGCGGCGACGATCACCTCCACGACCTCCGGTGACTGGGACGATCCAGCCACCTGGGCCGGAGGCGTCGTCCCGGGCTCATCGGACGCGGTCGTCGTCGACGACGCGGTCACGCTGACCGGCGACGTGACGGTCGCGGAGGTCACGGTCAACGGCGGCGCCATGCTCACGCTCGATGGCTCGCGGCTGACCAGCAGCGGCGACGTCTCCCTGCTCGGCGACTCCTACACCACCTCGTGGCTGACGGACGGCCCGCTCGACGTCGCCGGCGACCTGCTCATCCAGAACACCGCGATCTCGAACGCGACGATCACCGCCGCCGGCGGCAACACCGAGTTCAGCGGCCCGCTCCCCGGTGACACGGAGGCGTCGTCGTTCTGGACGAACTCGACCTTCACGCAGAACTTCGGCGGGGTGACGTTCAGCGGCCACCGGTTGGCCGGCGCGGTGGACCCGGTGCTCAACGACGCCAACCTCACCGTGCGCGGCGTCAACGACCTTGACGGGCGCCAGCTCACGCTCACCGGCTGGGGCGGCGTGTTCTTCGAGCCGACCGCCGTGACGGGGATCGGCGGCGCGCCCATGCTCAACGTCGGCGCGCTCACCGTCAGCGGCATGCACCAGACGACCGTCGACTGGTCGGGCATCGTCGGCGGCGCCGCGGACACCGACCGCGTGAACCTGATCGCGGCCGCGGCCGGTGACGCGACCGACCTCATCTACAGCAGCGCCGGCAGCACCACGTTCGGCGGTCCGCTCACCGGCGAGTCGCTGTACGTGACCTATTCCGGCAACCCGCGCCCCGCGGCCAACCCGCTGCCGTCCGTGTCCTCGTCCAGCAGCCTGCCCGGGCACGCGGAGGAGGGCGACACGATCACCTGCGACCCGGGCACGTGGACGCCGGACGACACGAAGGTCTATTCCTGGGCATCCGACGGCAACGAGATCAGCGGCGAGACCGGAAGCACGTTCGAGGTCACGAGCGCCCAGCTCACGACCGACATCACCTGCACGGTCTCCGTCACCGTCAACGGCGTCACCGGCACTGAGGAGTCCAGCAACGCGGTCCACGCCGACGTCGCGCCGGGCAACATCCTCGAGCCCGAGGTGTCCCCGACGACCGCTGCGGTCGGCGACGTCCTGACCTGCGACGAGGGCCTGTGGTCCGCGGTCTCGCCGAGCTACGCCTACACGTGGGAGCGCGACGGCGTGACGATCGGCGGCGCCACGGCGCGGACCTACACGACGGTGAGCGCCGACGGCGACACCGACGTCACCTGCTCGGTCGTGGCCACCGACGGCCTCGCGAGCTCGGCCCCGGTGCAGTCGATCACGGCCGCGGCGGTCGCCGGCGGCCCGAGCGCGACCACGCCGCCGTCGGCGACGAGCACCCGCACCCCGACGAACCGCGCCACGACGGGCGACGTGATCACCTGCGACCCGGGCGTGTGGAACCCGGACGGCGCGAAGGCCTACGCCTGGAAGCGCAACGGCACGCCGATCGCCGGCGCGACCGCCACCACGTACACGGTCGTCGTCGCCGACCTCGGCACGGACCTCAAGTGCGCCGTGACGGTGACCGCGAGCGGCGAGAGCGGCAGCGCCGACTCCGCCGCGGTGACGGTCGTCGCCACGCCCACCAACTCCGTCGCCCCCGCGATCACCGGCACGTACGCCGCGGGCAAGGGCACGCCGGGCGAGCCGCTCACCTGTGGGGCGGGCACCTGGACCGGCAGCCCGACATACGGCTACTCGTGGAAGCGCGGCGCGACCGAAGTCGCCACGACGAGCGCCTACACCCCCGTCGGCGGCGACGTCGGCGCCACGCTCACCTGCACGGTGACCGCGACCGTCAACACGATCGCCGGCGCGCCCGCGACCACGGCCGGCGTCACGATCTTCGCCACGCCCGGGAACACGACGGCGCCCGCGATCACCGGCACGCCCGTCGTCGGCAAGACACGGCTCGGTCTGGCACTGAGCTGCACCCCGGGCACGTGGACCGGCGGCCCGACGTTCACCTACGCGTGGGAGCGCGACGGCACGCCGATCGGCGGCGCGACGGCCGCCACCTACACGCCGGCCGGCGCCGACCTGAACACCGAGCTGACCTGCGTCGTCTCCGCCACGGCCAACGGCCTCACCACCCTGGCGACCACGACCGGCGTCGACGTCGTCGCGGTCGCCGAGAACACGACGCCGCCGGCCGTCACCGGCACCCACGCCACCGGCAAGGGCACCCCGGGCGAGCAGCTCACCTGCGGCACGGGCGCCTGGACGCTGAGCGCGACGTACAGCTTCTCGTGGAAGCGCGGCACCACCGAGGTCGCGACCATGAGCACCTACACGCCCGTCCTCGCCGACGTCGGCGCGACGCTCACGTGCGCCGTCACCGCCGACGCCAACGGCATCCCGAGCGCGCCGGCCGCGTCCACCGGCGTGACGATCTTCGCCGCGCCCGAGAACACGACGGCCCCGGCGATCACCGGCACGCCCGTCGCGGGCAAGACGCGGCTCGGCCTGGCGCTCACCTGCGCCCCGGGCACCTGGACGCACGGCCCGGCGTTCACCTACGCGTGGGAGCGCGACGGCACGCCGATCGGCGGCGCGACGTCCGCCACGTACACGCCGGCCGGCGCCGACCTGAACACCGAGCTCACGTGCACCGTCACGGGCGCGGCCAACGGCCTCACCGGCACGCCGGTCACGGCCACGGGCGTCGACGTCGTCGAGACGGCGGAGAACACCGTGGCGCCGTCGATTACCGGGACGCTCGCCGCGGCCAAGTCGCTGCCCGGAACGGCCCTGACCTGCGACGCGGGCACGTGGACCCTCAGCCCGACGCTCGACTACGCGTGGAAGCGTGGGTCGACGACGGTCGCGACCACTGGCACCTACACCCCGGTCGCCGCCGACGCGGGCGCCACGCTCACGTGCGAGGTCACCGGCACCGCCAACGGCGTGCCGAGCGCGGCCGTCGCCTCGACCGGCGTCGCGGTCCTCCCGAACCCGGACAACACCGCGGCCCCGGCGCTCAGCGGCTCCGGCATCGTCGGTGAGGCGCTCACGTGCGCCACCGGCAGCTGGGCCGGCACCCCGGACCTGTTCGTGCGCTGGCTGCGCGGCGACACCGTCGTCGCGTCCGGCTCGAGCGTCTACACGCTCGTCCGCGCCGACCGCAACGCCGAGCTGCGCTGCAAGGTGACGGCGACGACGCTGGGTGCCGAGCGCACGGCGAGCTCCGCGCCGGTGACGGTCAAGGCCGCCGCCCCGATCACCATCACCGAGCAGCCCGAGGCGGTCATCACGACCCGCGGCGCGCGCGTGGCCTACACGCTCGCGCCCGACGTCACGGTCACCGGCTGCACGCTCAACGGCACAGCGCTCGCGTCCTGCGCCAGCCCGATCGCCCTGGACTCGCTGGCGAGCACGGCCGACCACGCGCTGGTCATCAACCTCCGCAACGAGTACGGCGAGGACGAGACGCGCACGGTCAACTTCGCCACCCGGGTCGCCGGCCCGTCGGTGGCGATCACCAACTGGCCGGAGTTCAACCGGGCCCCCCGGTTCAGGCTCCTGGCGCTGAAGTTCCGCGTCGACGCTGGGGCGCTGGTGGCCTGCACGTTCGACGGCCGGCCCGTCTCGTGCAGCGCCGCGGGCGCCGACCTGCTCGTGCCCCGCAGCGGCGTGCACGTGTTCGAGGTGACCGCCACCGACGTCCACGGCGGCACGGGCTCGGACAAGCGGACCCTCGAGGTCGTCGAGGTCGGCAGCATCCTCCCGGTGAAGGTGCGCGGCGTCGCCGGCAGCACGATCACGATCCCGTCGGTGGAGGACCTGCGTGGGCACACGTTCAAGGCCAACGTCAGCGGTGTCACCGTGGTGCCGATCGGCTCCGGCGACCTGTCCTGGGGCCTGCTGATCAAGCTGCCGGCCAAGCCGGGCAAGGTCCGCCTGGACACGTTCCACCCGTCGGACCCGGTCAACGAGATCGGCAGGACCGTGATCGAGGTCACCCAGGAGGAGGCGACGACCGTCGACGAGACGGCCGGCGGCCTGATCGACGCGAACTCGCCGCTCACCTGCCCGAAGGGCGCGGCCGGCTCGTTCTATGTCTGGTACATCGACGGCAAGCTCGTGCGCACCGACACGAGCAACGTGTTCCCGGCCAAGCTGCTGCCCAAGACCGGCGAGGTGTCGTGCGCGGTCAACGACCCCATCAAGGGGTTGTCGCCGCAGGTCAAGACGCTGATCGACAACGACGTCCGGCTCGCGCTCAAGGTCGTGGACAACGCCCTCTCGTTCGTCGTCAGCAAGAAGGTCTGGGTCGAGTTCAAGGTCGCCCAGGTGACCTCCTACGGCCAGTCGTCCAGCGCCAAGCCCGTGAAGGCCCGCTACACGACGCTCAAGACCAAGAAGCAGACGCTCCGCCGGGGTTGGACCCGGATCTCGTTGGGCCGCAAGCTGCCGAAGTCGGGCTACCGGGTCACGGTCAAGATCAAGCGCGGGAAGCGGTACAGCAAGCCGTTGGTCCTCAGCAAGGGCTGAGGGGCGGGAAAAGTGGCGGCCATGTACTAACGTGGCCGCCACTTATGCCTGAGCAATATGACTGCATCGTCATCGGCTCCGGGCCGGGTGGGTATGTCGCCGCGATCCGTGCCGCCCAGCTCGGGATGAAGACCGCCGTGGTGGAGAAGGACAAGGTCGGCGGGCGTTGCTTGAACTACGCCTGCATTCCGGCCAAGGCCGTCCTCCGTGTCGCCGACATCCTCTCTGAGATCGACGACGCCGACGAGTTCGGCATCGAGGTCTCCGGCCGCGAGGTCGATTTCTCCAAGGTCTCCGCCCGCCGCGAGAAGGTCGTCAAGACCCTCACCGGCGGTGTCAGCGGCCTGTTCAAGAAGAACAAGATCGACGTCATCGAGGGCGAGGGCTCCCTCGCCGAGGGCGGCGGCGTGAAGGTCGGCGACGACGTCTACCAGGCGTCGAAGGCGATCATCCTCGCCACCGGCTCCGTCCCCAAGCCCGTTCCCGGCACGCAGTTCGGCGGCCGCGTGATCGGCACCGAGGAAGCGTGGGCGCTGCCCGAGCTGCCGAAGAAGATCGCCGTGCTCGGCGCCGGGGCCTCCGGCTCGGAGATCGCGTCGGCGTATGGTCGCCTCGGCACCGAGGTCCTGCTCTTCGAGATGCTGGACCGTGTCCTCCCGACCGAGGACGCGGACATCTCCAAGGTCGCCGGCCGCACCCTCGCCAAGCAGAACATCAAGATCAGCCTCGGCGTTCCCGTCGAGAACGTCCAGTCGCACGACGACAAGGTCACGTTCTCCTACGGCGACAAGACCGACGAGGCCGACTACCTGATCATCGCCGCCGGCCGCGGGCCGGACGTCGAGGCGCTCGGCCTCGACAAGGCGGGCGTCAAGCTCACCGACCGCGGCCTGATCGAGGTCGACGGCGCGCTGCGCACGTCGGTCGAGAAGGTCTACGCCATCGGTGACCTCGTCCCCGGGCCCGCGCTCGCGCACAAGGCGTCCGACGAGGGCGTCATCGCCGTCGAGGACGCGAACGGGATGAAGACGCACCCGATCGAGTACATCGACATCCCGCGCGCGACGTTCTGCACGCCCAACGTCGCCTCCTTCGGGCTGACCGAGGCGCAGGCGCGCGAGCAGGGCATCGACGTCGTCGTCGGCAAGGTCCAGTACGGCGCCGTCGGCGCCGGCACGGTCTACGGCGACCGCGGCGGCGTCATCAAGATCATCGGCGACAAGAAGTACGGCGAGCTGGTCGGCGGCCACATCGTGGGCGCGAAGGCCACCGAGCTGATCCAGGAGCTGGTCAACGCCAAGGCGCTCGAGGGCGGCTACGCCGAAGTGGCGCGCATCATCCACGGCCATCCGACGCTGTCGGAAGGCGTGATGGAGGCCGCGCGTGCCGCAGACGGCTGGCTCATCCACGGATAAGCCTGTCGGGCGGCAGCAGCCGCGTTTCTATTACGACCTCGCCTCCCCCGAGAGCTACCTCGTCGCCGAACGAGCGCTCCACGCGGTGGGCGAGGTCCCGGAGTGGATCCCGGTGAGCCTGCGCTCGCCGGCCTTCCGGTGCGCGGAGGAGATCGCCTCCTACCGTGAGGACGTCGAGCGCCGCGCGTCGGCGCTCGGCGTGCTGCCGATCCGCTGGCCCGAGCCCTTCCCGTCCGAGGATCTGCGGTGGGCGACGCTCGCCGCGACCTACGCGAAGTGGATCGGCCGCGGCGTCGCCTTCTCGCTCGCCGCGCTGCGTCAGGCGTTCGCGGGCGGCCGCGACCTCGGCGAGCGCGACAACGTGCTGCTCGCCGCCGCCGCGTGCGAGATGCACCCGCACGCGGTGATCAAAGGCGTCGAGCTGGGCTCCACCGCCCGCGCGCTGGAGGAGGCGCACGCACGGGCGGCCGCCGACGGCGTCGACACCGTCCCCGCGATCTGGGTCGACGGGCAGGTATTGGCCGGCGAACGCGCAATTCCGGTGTGATGCGCGCCAACCGGGCCTACGAGCTCCTCGTCCACCGCCAAGGACGCTTCTTCCGCCCGTCGGACAAGCTCGAGCAGGTCGAGGTGGTCGACATCGACACGGGCGAGACGATCCTGTTCTGGGACACCCGCCCGCGCGACACCGGCAAGCTCGCCCGCGCCCTACGCGCCGACCTCGCCCAGCTCGAGGCGGACGAGTTCCTCGCGCGCTGGCGCCGCTACGAGCTCAGCTAGAGCGGCTTGCGGAAGTTGATCGAACGCGGCTCGTAGCCGGCGCGCTCGGTCCAGAACGGCACGGACACCGGCCCACGGTGGTACGTCGTGGTCTCCGCGACCACCGCGCCCCGCTCGCGGCCCCACGCCTCGGCGGCTTCGACCAGCGCGGTGCCCAGGCCCGCGCGGCGGTGCTCGCGCAGCACCGCCAGGTACTCGATGCTCAGGCGCGGGCGGGTCACGTCGACGGGCGACGCCCAGCGCGCGCCGTCCGGCGGACGGATCAAGCGCGCGTAGAGGCTGCCGACCACCTCGCCCTCGTGCTCGAGGACGAGGTCGAGCTCATCGCCGCCCGCGTCCGCGAGCTCCGCGTCCTGCCAGGCGGCGAACCCGTCCATGTCGGGCACGCGAAAGCGCTCCGGGTCGAGCTCGGCGTAGTGGGCGGCCAGGTCGGCGTGGACGCGCGCGAGCGCGGCGCCGTCGCCGGTGCGGGCGGGGCGGACGGTCACTCGGCGAGGCGAGCGAGACGGTCGATCATCGTCTGGATGATCGGGCCGTAGGCGGCGGCAATCGCGCCTTCGAGCGGGCCGGGCGCGCGCAGGTCGACCGCGACCACGCTGCCGGAGCCCTGGCCGACGACCCGGTGGGTCATCACCGCAGGCCCGACGCGCCACGTCCAGGAGCGCTCGGACTTGCTGGTGATCTTGGCCGGCACAGGGATCACGCCGAGCAGCCGCGCGGCGCCGACCGCGCCCGCGCGGACCTCCGGCGTGCCGAGGCCCCAGGCGCCGCGGACGTGGGGCGCCCAGGCCGACCAGGCGCCGGGGCGCGCCAGCAGCGCCCAGGCGACGGGGGCCGAAGCCGATGACTGAGCTGTCCACGTCCGCATAGGTCTGGGCTACCCCCGCTCAGGCGCGCAGGACCACCTTCAACGCGTCATGCTCGCCCGCGGCGGCGAAGACGTCGTAGGCCTCCTCGATCTGGTCGAGCGCGAACTCGTGGGTGCCGAGCTTCTCGGCCTCCATCCGCCCGTCGCGGGCGAGCTTGAGCAGCGTCGGGATCGTGGTGCCGCTCACGAGCCCGGTGGTGATCGTGATGTTCTTGATCCACAGGTCCTCGAGGTGCAGCGTCGTCGGCGCGCCGTGCACGCCGATGTTGGCCACCGTGCCGCCCGCGCGCACGATTCGCGTGCACAGGTCGAAGGTCGCCGGGATGCCGACGGCCTCCATCGCCACGTCCACGCCCGCGCCGTCCGTCACCGCGAGGATCTCCTGCTCGGCGTTCTCGCCGCCCTGGACCGTGTGCGTCGCCCCGAACCGCTCCGCGTGCCGCAGCCGCGAGGTCTCCATGTCGACGGCGATGATCCGGCCGGCACCGGCGATCTTGGCCGTCATCATCGCCGCGAGCCCGACCGGCCCGGCGCCGACCACCGCGATCGTGTCCCCCGGCTGCACGCGCCCGTTCTGGACGCCGATCTCGTAGCCCGTCGGGAGGATGTCGGCGAGGAACAGCACCTGCTCGTCCGACACCCCGTCCGGCACGAGATGGACCGACGTCTCGGCGTAGGGCACGCGCGCGTACTGCGCCTGCACGCCGTCGATCAGGTGGCCGAAGATCCAGCCGATCCCACCCACGGCGTCGCAGTGCGCGGCCATCCCGGCCTTGCACGGCCCGCAGCGCCCACACGAGGTGATCGCCGGCACGAGCACCTTGTCGCCCTGCTTCAGAGACGACACCGCGGCACCCGTCTCGACGACCGTGCCCACCGCCTCGTGCCCGAGGATCCGCCCCTCGGTCACCGCGGGCACGTCGCCCTTGAGGATGTGCAGGTCGGTGCCGCAGATCGTCGTCGTGTCGACCTTGACGATCACGTCCGTCGGGTCCTGGATGCCCGGGTCGTCGACGTCGTCCCAGGATCGTTGCCCGGGCCCGCCGAACACCAGCGCCTTCATCGCTCTCCCCCTTGAAGTTGACCGCCCCCGATGTTCATGCGGTCGCGTTACCGCGCCGCTGCATGGGTATGGACACCGCATGGCCGATGGGCTCGACGAGGCGCGCGAATGGCTCGCGACGATGCTGTTGATCCGGCGCTTCGAGGAGCGCGCGGGGCAGATGTACGCCAAGAACAAGGTCGGCGGCTTCCTGCACCTGGCGATCGGTGAGGAGGCGACGATCGTCGGCGCCGTCCGGGCGATGCGCGACGAGGACTACCTGATCTCGACCTACCGCTCGCACGGCCACGCGATCGCGCGCGGCACCGACCCCAAGCGCGTCATGGCCGAGCTGTTCGGCAAGGCGACGGGCGTGTCGGGCGGACGCGGCGGCTCGATGCACATGTTCGACGGCGAGCGCCGCTTCATGGGCGGCTACGGGATCGTCGGCGGCAACCTCCCGCTCGCGGCCGGGATCGCGTTCAGCAGCGACTACCGCGAGACCGAGGAGGTCACGGTCTGCGTGTTCGGCGACGGCGCCGCCAACCAGGGCACGTTCGGCGAGACGCTCAACCTCGCCGCGCTGTGGAAGCTTCCGGTCGTGTTCATGGTCACCAACAACCAGTTCGGCATGGGCACCTCGCTCGAGCGCCACTCCGCGCAGACCGACCTGCACAAGCGCGGCGAGGGCTACGGCGTGCCCGGCCTGCGCGCGGACGGGATGGACGTCGGCGACACCTACGAGGTCATGAGCGAGGCGATCGAGCGCGTCCGCGCCGACCGCACGCCGATCCTCGTCGAGGCCGTCACCTACCGCTTCGCCGGCCACTCGATGGCCGACCCCGAGGAGTACCGCGAGAAGGACGACGTCAAGGAGTGGCGCGAGCAGCACGATCCGATCAAGAACTTCGCCGAGAAGCTCGAGGACGTGGACCTCGAAGCGCTCGACGAGGAGATCGGCGCGCGGATCGACGCCGCCGTCGAGTTCGCCGAGGACTCCGACTTCCCCACGCCCGAGTCGATCTACGACCACCTCTACGTCGATGGCTGAGCTGCGCTACCGGGAGGCGCTCAACCAGGCGCTGCGCGAGGAGCTGGAGCGCGACGAGCGCGTCTTCATCCTCGGCGAGGACATCGGCGTCTTCCAGGGCGCGTTCAAGGTCACCGACGGCCTGCTGGAGGCGTTCGGCGACAAGCGGGTGCGCGACACGCCGATCTCCGAGAACACGATCGTCGGCCTCGGCGTGGGCGCCGCGATGACCGGCCTGCGCCCGATCGTCGAGCTGATGACGGTCAACTTCAGTCTGCTCGCGATGGACCAGATCGTCAATCACATGGCCGCGATCCCATACATGTTCAACGGCCAGGCGCGCGTCCCGATGGTGGTGCGGATGCCGCAGGGCGCCGGCCACCAGCTCGGCCCCACGCACAGCCACTGCCTCGAGGCGATCTACCTCCACGTGCCCGGGATGCTGCTCGCCGTGCCGTCGACCCCCGCCGACGCCAAGGGCCTGCTCAAGGCCGCGATCCGCGACGACAACCCGGTCGTCTTCATCGAGCACGAGTCGCTCTACGGCGCCAAGGGCGAGGTCCCGGAGGACGAGGACCACCTGGTCGAGTTCGGCCAGGCCGCGATCCGGCGCGAGGGCACCGACGTGACCATCGTCGGCATCTCGCGGATGGCGATCACCGCGCAGGAGGCGGCCGAGACGCTGGCGGAAGAGCACGACATCCAGGCCGAGGTGATCGACCCGCGCACGCTGCGCCCGCTCGACCTGCCGACGATCCTGGAGTCCGTCCGCAAGACGAACCGCTGCGTGATCGTGGAGGAGGGCTGGCCGCACGGCGGCGTCGGCGCGAACCTCGCGGCGCTCATCCAGGAGCAGGCCTTCGACCACCTGGACGCGCCGATCCTGCGCGTGAGCGGCCTGGACCTGCCGATGCCGTACTCCAAGCCGCTCGAGCAGCTCGCGTTCCCGCACGCGGAGCAGGTCGTCGAGACGGTCAAGTCGCTCTTCTAGCGACTCGGGTGCAACAAGTCTTATAACCGCGCGGCGGGGTGGCGCGTAGAAGCGGCGACCCCAACCTCAGGAGCATCTCATGAGGACAGCCCTGCTTGGCGCGGCGACCGTCGCCGCCCTCGCGGCCGGCACGCTGGCGACCACCGGCGTGCTCGGCTCCTCGCATCGCGAGGCCCCGCGCATCATGCTCGACCCGAGCGCCGACAACACCGACCTCTACGCGTTCACGGCCCCGGACGCGCCCGGCAAGGTGACCGTGATCTCGAACTGGGTGCCGCTGCAGAACCCGGCGGGCGGGCCGTACTTCGGCAAGCTCGACCCGGAGGCCCGGTACTACATCAAGATCGACAACACGGGCGACGGCGTCGAGGACGTCTCCTACCGCTGGCAGTTCCGGAACACGTTCCGGAACCCGAACTCGTTCCTGTACGCGGTGCCGCCGGTCAACGCGATCGGCGACAAGAACCTCAACTTCGTCCAGACCTACGACCTCTACCGCGGGCGCTACCGCGGCGGCAAGCTCGTGAGCGAGACCCGGATCGGCCACAACGTGCCGGTCGCGCCGGACAACGTCGGGCCCAAGACGATGCCCAACTACGCGGCGGTCGCCGCGGGCGCCGTGAAGCCGCTGCCCGGCGGCGGCAAGACGTTCGTCGGCCCCGTCGACGACCCGTTCTTCGTCGACCTCGGCTCGATCTTCGACGGCATCAACATCGACAAGCCCGGCCGCGCGGCGATCGGGCTCGGCAACCAGGGCGGCGGCAAGGACGACGTCTCCGGCTTCAACGTGCACTCGTTCGCGCTGCAGCTCCCGGCGGCCGAGCTCACGCGCGACGGCCGCGCGGTGGCCTCGCCGACCGCGCCGAACGCCGTCGTCGGCCTGTGGACGAGCACCGAGCGCAAGGCGATCAAGGTCAAGCGCGGCAAGGCCTCCGAGCGCTGGGTGCAGGTCAGCCGGCTCGGCAACCCGCTGATCAACGAGGTCGTGATCCCGATCGGGGCGAAGGACTTCTACAACGCCACCGCACCAAAGGACGACCTGAAGAACTTCGGGGCGGGCGCGCTCGCGCCGGAGCCCGCGAAGATCCTCAACGCGCTGTTCAAGCTCGACATCAAGGAGACGGGCCGCACCGACGTCGTGCAGGCGCTGCTGACCGGCATCCCCGGGCTGACGCAGATCGCCCCCGGCGCAGTCCCCGCCGACACGCTGAAGTTCAACCTCGGCGTCCCGGCGTCCGCCAAGCCGAACCGCTTCGGCGTGCTCGCCGGTGACACCGCCGGCTTCCCGAACGGCCGCCGCCTGGCCGACGACGTGACCGACATCGAGCTGCGCGTGATCGCCGGCGCGCTGCTCAAGCCCGAGCAGGGCGGCAAGCAGATCCCGCTCGGCGACGGCATCGACGTCAACGACAAGCCGTTCCGGGACACGTTCCCGTACGTCGCGCTGCCCGACAGCGGCTTCGACGCCAAGTTCGGCCGCGTCGAGCCCGCCCACGCCCCCGTCCCGCAGCCCCCGACGCCGTGATCAAGCGCGCACTCATCGCCGTCACCGCCGCGTTCGTCGCGGCGGTGGCGGTCTTCGCCACCCGCGGCGACGCGCCCGCCGCGACGCCCGTCGAGCGACCCGTCCTGACCGGGTCCGCCGCCGACATCCCCGTCCTCCAGCGGGCCGTGGACGCCGGCCAGGATGACTACCGGCCCGCGCTGGCGCAGGCCTACCTGCAGCGCTCGCGCGAGACCGAGGACCCGGCGGACTACGACCGCGCCTCGAAGGCGCTGGGCCGCCCGCGCACGCCGGACGCGTTCGCGACGGCCGCGCAGATCGCGGCCGCCCGCCACGAGTTCCCACGCGCGCTGCGGCTGGCGGCGCGCGCCGGGAACGTCGGCGACCCGATCCGCGTCGACTCGCTGGTCGAGCTCGGCCGCCTCGACGAGGCCGAGCGCGTCCTGCAGGCGATGATCGACCGCCGGCCGAACCTCGCCGGCTACGCCCGTGCCTCCTACGTGCGGGAGCTGCGCGGCGACCTCGACGGCGCCACCGAGGCCATGCGGCTCGCCGTCGCCGCGGGCGGGCCGACCGCCGAGAACAGCGCGTACGTGAGCATCCTGCTCGGCGAGCTCGAACGCCGGCGCGGGCGGCCCGTGACGGCACGCCGGGCGTACAAGCGGGCGCAGGCGCTCGTGCCGAACCACCCGGAGGTCGAGATGGGCCTCGCGCGGGTGGAGGCGGACGGCGCGCTCGAGGACGCGATCGCGCGGCTGGAGCGGCTCGTGGCGCGGATCCCGGACACGGACCACCTCGTCGCCCTCGGCGAGGCGCAGCTGGCGGCCGGGAAACCGGCGCAACGCACCTTCGAGCGCGTGGCCAGGAAGGCGAGCGTGCTCGGCAAGGTGAACGTCGACACGGCGCAGGAGTTCGCCGTCGTCGAGGCCGACCACGGCGATCCCCAGAAGGGCGTGAAGCTGGCCCGGTTCGCCTACGCGGAGGCGCCGAGCGCGCGGTCCGCGGACGCGCTCGGCTGGGCGCTGACCCGCGCCGGCAAGCCAAACGAGGGGCTTCGGTACGCGCGCATCGCGTTGCGTGACGGGGCCGTCGACCCGCTGTGGCTGGCGCACGCCGGCCTGACCGAGATCGCCGCGGGCGGCGACGGGCGGCGCGAGCTGCGACGCGCGCTCGCCCACGGCCTCGACGGCTACCCCTGGCAGGCGCAGCGCGTGCGTCGCGCGCTGGCGTGATCTGAAGCGGGCGGCCTCGCGTTACGGAACGACATCGTGACCGAGGCCGCCCTCCTCACCACCGTCCGCGCGCACGGGCTGCGCGTGTCGGCCGCTCGGCGGCACGTGCTCGGCCGGCTGCTCGCCGCCGAGCAGCCGCTGACGGCCGAGGAGCTCGCGGGCGGCGGGGACGTCGCGTCGGTGTACCGCAACCTCCACGCGCTCGAGACGATCGGCGTCGTGCGCCACGTGCACCTCGGCCACGGACCGGGTCGCTACGCGCTCAGCACCCGCGCCGCGGGCTGGGTGACGTGCGAGCTGTGCGGGCGCTCGACGCCGCTCTCCGCGGACGCGCTGAGCCGCATCCGGGCCGCGGTTTTCGACGTCGCTGGGGTCGACGCGCGCTTCGACCACTTCCCCATCGTGGGCCGTTGTGCGAAGTGCATCTAATCTGTCGGCCGTTGAGCGGCCCAGGTGAGCGCGGACTGAAGGACGCGGCCCGGCACCTCGGTGCCGTCCTGCCGCACGGTCGGTCGTTGCCTGAGGTCGAATGGCAGTCGCGCCAGCGCGCGCTGCGGTGGTTGTTGTGGGCGCACGTCGTCGCGATCCCGATCATCACGCTGCTGTTCGACCAGGGTGTCGCCCAGGCGGCTCTGGACCTCTTCACGCCGACGTTCTTCGCCGTCGTCGCGCAGCTCAAGCGCGGCAGCCGGCGCGTGCAGTCGCTGATCGTGACGCTCGGCCTGCTCTCGTGCAGCGCGCTGATCGTCCACATCACCGGCGGGCTCAACCAGGCGTACTTCCACTTCTTCGTGATGGTCGCGGCGCTGTCGCTGTACGAGGACTGGCTGCCGTTCGCGACCGCCGTCCTCTACGTCGGCATCCAGCAGACGATCACGGCCGAGATCGTCGACTACGACGAGGCGAACTCGCCGTGGCGCTGGGCGGCCGTGCACTCGGCGTTCATCGCCGCGCTGTCGCTCGTGTGCCTGGCGACGTGGCGCGCCTCCGCCCGCGACCGCGAGGCGTTCCGGTCGCTGGTGGAGACGCTCGAGGAGGGCGTCGTGATGGTCGACCGCGACGGGCGCATGGTGATGGCCAACCCGAGCGCGTCGCGGCTGCTCGGCATGGACCCCACGGAGGTCCTCAAGGGCTACGGCGACGACGGCGAGTGGTCGTTCATCGACTCCGACGGCCAGCCGCTGCCGCTGCGAGAGACGCCGCTGTTCATCACCGCGACCACCGGCGCGCCGCAGGTCGCCGTGGTCGCCGGGCTGCGCCGGCGGCGGGGGGAGACGCGCTGGCTCGCGGTCTCCACGCGCGCGGTCGAGAGCGACCGCGAGCCGCCCTACACGATCGTCGTCTCCTTCACCGACGTGACCGAGGAGCGCGAGGCCGCCGAGGCGCTCGAGCGCTCGAACACCGAGCTCTCCCAGTTCGCCTACATCGCCTCGCACGACCTGTCCGAGCCGCTCCGGATGGTCTCCAGCTACCTCGGCCTGCTGCGCCGCCGCTACCACGGCAAGCTCGACAAGGACGCGGACGAGTTCATCGAGTACGCCGTCGACGGCGCCGCCAGGATGCGGCAGCTGATCGAGGGCCTGCTCGAGTACTCCCGGGCGGGGCGTAGCGAGGACCCGGCGGAGCCCGTCGAGCTCGGCTCGGTGACCGGGGACGTGCTGCGCTCGCTCGCGGCGGCGATGGTCGAGCACGCCGGGGAGATCGAGATCGGCGACCTGCCGACGGTGATGGGCGACCGCGGCCAGCTCGAGCAGCTGCTGCAGAACCTGATCGCGAACGCGCTCAAGTTCAACGGGGACGGGCGCGCGCGGGTGTGGGTCCGCGCGGAGGGCGAGGCGCACGGGATGACGCAGATCGCGGTCGCGGACGCCGGCATCGGGATCGCTCCGGAGAAACGCGAGCACGTCTTCGAGATGTTCCAGCGCCTGCACGACCGCGAGGCCTACGAGGGCACGGGCATCGGGCTGGCCGTCTGCCGCAAGATCGTCGAGCGCCACGGCGGCCGGATCTGGGTCGACGAGCGCGAAGGCGGCGGCACCGTGTTTCGGTTCACGCTCCCCTCCGGGTAATACTGGGGTCCTTATGGGAGACGTCGCCATGCCCCGCCTGTCGGACTCGATGGAAGAGGGGACCATCCTCAAGTGGCTCAAGTCCGACGGAGATGACGTCGCCAAGGGCGAAGAGCTCGTCGAGATCGAGACCGACAAGGCCAACATGACCTACGAGGCCGACGAGGCGGGCACGCTGGAGATCGTCGCCCAGGAGGGCGACACGCTCGCCGTCGGCGAGACGATCTGCAAGCTCGGCGAAGGCGGCGGCGGGTCCTCGGACGACGAGGACGAGTCCGAGGCCGAGGCCGAGGCGGACGAGCCCGAGCAGGTCGAGGAGCCCGAAGCCTCCGGGGACGAAGAAGAGGCCGACGAGCAGGGCGACGAGGGCGCGGCCGACGAGGCTTCCGACGAGGAGCCCGAAGCCGAGGACGAGCCCGAAGACGAGGACTCGGACGACGACGAGGCCGAAGCGCCCGAAGCCGAGGAGTCCGCAGCCGACGAGGGTGAGGCGGCCGACGAGGGTTCCGAGCGCGTCAAGGCCTCCCCGATCGCACGCCGGATCGCCTCCGAGCAGGGCATCGACCTGGCCTCGATCGAGGGCAGCGGCCCGGGCGGCCGGATCGTCAAGGCCGACGTCGAGAAGACGCCTGAGCCCGAGCAGGAGCAGCCCGCCGAGGAGGAGGCGCCGAAGAAGCGCCCGTCCGACCAGGGCCGCGGCGACGTCGAGCACGTCGAGCTCAACCGCCTGCAGCGCACCGTCGCGCGGCGGATGGCGGAGTCCAAGGCCACCGCGCCGGACTTCGTGATGACGCTCGAGGTCGACATGGAGGAGGCCGTCTCCCTGCGCCAGCAGCTCAAGGCCGTCGCCGGCGAAGCGCCCGCCCCGAGCTTCAACGACTTCGTGATCAAGGCCGCCGCGCTCGCGCTCAAGGACTTCCCGCGCGCGAACGGCGCCTACCGCGACGGGCAGTTCGAGCAGTACTCCCGCGTGAACGTCGGCGTGGCGGTCGCGGGCCAGGACGCGCTCGTCGTCCCGACCGTGTTCGACGCCGACAAGAAGGGCCTGGGCCAGATCGCCGAGGAGGCGCGCAAGCTCGCCGAGCGCGTGCGCGAGGGCAAGATCACGCCGCCGGAGCTCTCCGCCGGCACGTTCACGATCTCCAACCTCGGCATGTACGGCATCAAGCGCTTCGTCGCCGTGATCAACCCGCCGCAGGCCGCGATCCTGGCCGTCGGCGAGCTCACGCCCCGGCCGGTCGTGCGCGACGGCGAGGTCGTGGTCCGCAGCATCATGGAGCTCACGCTCACCTGCGACCACCGGATCCTCTACGGCGCCGAGGCCGCGGAGTTCCTCAGCCGCATCCGCGAGTACCTCGAGACGCCGCTGCGTCTCGCGCTCTAGCGGGAAAGGGTCGCTCTCGCCCTCGCCGCGGTCAGACGGCGAGGGCACCTGCTCGTCGGGCCAGGGAGGCCGACGACCAGGTTGAGCTGACGGCACTCTCCCCGATTCCGGATCCCCGCAAAATCCGACATTCGTCTAGTCGAACGCGGACCCGAACGCCAGTTAAAGGGGTCAGACCCCTTTAGGTTGCTTTAGGAGCGGTTCGGGAGGCGTTCGGTGTCGCGGACCAGCCCGGCCGGCGACTGGTCCGTGTTGACGAAGAAGCAGATCGGGTGGCGCTCGCCCGAGCGGTAGACGCAGGCGCGGTAGCGCTCGTCCTCGAGCTGGCGGGAGTCCAACGTGCCCAGGCCCGCGGCGAACGCCGGCGCCTCGCGCAGCACGTAGTCGTGCACGGCGAGGAAGACCGCGGTGCGGTCGGCCTCCTGGCCGAGCCGGGCGGACCGGTGCACGATTCCGCCCAGCAGCAGCGCCGCGAAGATCGCCACGAGCAGCGCGGTGCCCGCGTAGTCGCGGGCGATGATGAAGGGCAGATCCTGGCGCCGCCGCCGCAGCGCGAGCCCCAGAAATGGCGCGACGACCGCCACCGCCAGGAGGTTGATGAAGGCGACCAGCAGGATCGCGCCGACCGCGTCGCCGCCCGTCCCCTGGAACGGGAGGCGCGCGACGAGCACCGCGCCGAGCGCCGTGGCCACGGCGAAGGTGGGCCATTGCCAGGCGCCGCGCAAACGCCAGCGCAGCCGCCGCAACCGGATGGACTCGACCATCGTCGTCGTCAACGATAACCCTCCATGCCGTACGCTGGCCGGTGACCGGACAGCAGCGGAGATCCCGCTCATCCGGACCGGCGCGTGCTTCGGCGATCCTGGGGCGGCGCACAGAAATCGCGAAGGAGAGACACGCCAGATGGCCACTGAGACGGCCCGAACCGAAGTTCCCCCCGACGTAACCGAGCACCTCACGACAGACGACCGCACC
Source organism: Solirubrobacter phytolaccae (assembly GCF_027587195.1). Lineage (GTDB taxonomy): Bacteria > Actinomycetota > Thermoleophilia > Solirubrobacterales > Solirubrobacteraceae > Solirubrobacter > Solirubrobacter phytolaccae. The sequence continues at coordinate 65,581 of NZ_JAPDDP010000027.1, forward strand.
GGTCTGCTGCGCGCGATGCTGATGATGCGGGGGATCGAAGAACGCGCGATGACGCTCTACCGGCAGGGCAAGGTGCCGGGGAGCTTCTACGACGGGTTCGGCCAAGAGGCCGTCTCCGCGGGCGCGACGTGGGCGATGGCCGCCGAGGACCGCTTGTGCATCCTGCACCGCGACCTCGCCGCGCACATCATCCGCGGCGTCGAGCCCTGGCGGATCTTCGCCCAGTACATGGGCCGCGCCGACGGCATCACCCGCGGCCGCGATGGCAACGTGCACTTCGGCGACCGCACGAAGGGCTGCGTCGGCATGGTCTCGATGCTCCCCGACATGATGCTGATCGCCACCGGCATGGCCATGGCCTTCAAGCTGCGCGGCGAAGCGCGCTGCGCGATCACCTGGTTCGGCGACGGCTCCACGTCCCGCGGCGACTTCCACGAGGCCATGAACTGGGCCGGCGTGCAGAAGCTCCCGGTGATCTTCATCCTCGAGAACAACCAGTACGCGTACTCCACGCCGCTGGACCAGCAGTTCGCGGTGAACCCGATCGAGCGCGCCGCCGCCTACGGGTTCCCGGGCGTCAGCGCCGACGGCAACGACCCCGAGGCGATGTTCGAGGTCGTCCGCGCCGCCCGTGAGCGCGCGATCGCCGGCGAAGGCCCGACGCTCGTCGAGGCCGTGACCATGCGCATGCACGGCCACGCCGCCCACGACGACATGAAGTACGTCCCGACCGCCCAGGTCGAGGAGTGGCGCGCCAAGGACCCGATCGACCGCCAGGTCCGCCGCCTGGAAGCGCTCGGCGTCGACACGCAGGCCGTGCGCGACGGCGTCAAGACCGAGATCGAGGAAGCCGTGGAACGCGCCCTGCAGTCCCCGCAGCCCGATCCCGAGACCGTGCTCGACGGCCTGTTCGCCGACGAGCCGTCCCTGCTCGAAGACGGCAACGCCCCCTGGTCGGGCTTCCGGAGCTAGCCACATGCCGACCATGACCTACCTGCAGGCGATCTCCGACGCCATGCGCGAGGAGATGCGCGCCGACGAGCGCGTGTTCCTCATGGGCGAGGACATCGGGACCTTCGGCGGCGCCTTCAAGGTGACCGACGGGTTCATCGACGAGTTCGGCCCCAAGCGCGTGATGGACACGCCGCTCGCCGAGTCCGCGATCATCGGCTGCGCGATCGGCGCTTCCGTCGAAGGGCTCCGGCCGATCGCGGAGATGCAGTTCTCCGACTTCGTCAGCTGCGGCTTCGACCAGCTCGTCAACGTCGCCGGCAAGACCTACTACCGGATGGGCCTGTCGGTGAACATCACCGTCCGGCTCCCGAGCGGCGGCGGCTTCTCCGGCGGTCCGTACCACTCGCAGAACCCCGAGGCGTGGTTCATGCACGCGCCGGGCCTGAAGATCGTCGCGCCGAGCACCGCCGAGGACGCGAAGGGCCTGCTGATCAGCGCCGTCCGCGACCCCAACCCCGTGCTCTTCATGGAGCACAAGCACCTGTACCGCCGCGTGAAGGGCGACGTGCCCGCGGGGTCCTACGAGACGCCGTTCACCGCGCGGATCGCCCGCGAGGGCACCGACCTGACGGTGATCGCCTACGGCGCGATGGTGCACACGGCGCTCGAGGCGACCGCCGACCTGGACGGCTCCGTCGAGGTGCTCGACCTGCGCTCGCTGGTCCCGCTCGACGAGGAGGCGATCCTCAAGAGCGTCCGCAAGACGAGCAAGGTCGTGATCATCGACGAGGCCAACCAGATGTGCGCCGCGGGCGCCCAGGTGGCCGCGATCATCGCCGAGCGCGCCTTCGAGGACCTGGACGGCCCGGTCGTCCGCGTCGCGACGCCGGACGTGCCGATCCCGTTCTCGCCCACGCTGGAGCAGTCCGTGCTGCCCCAGGTCGACGACGTGAGGGAGGCGTGCCGTGAGCTCCTCGAGTACTGAGACGCATATCGCTGTGACGATGCCCCAGATGGGCGTGTCCGTCGCCGAGGGCACGGTCGTCGAGTGGAAGAAGCAGGTCGGCGACTGGGTCGAGGCCGACGAGATCATCTGCTCGATCTCGACGGACAAGATCGACACCGACGTGGAGTCGCCGGCGACGGGGCGCGTGGCGGAGATCATCGTCGCCGTCGGCGACACGGTCGACGTCGGCGTCGTGATGGCCAAGATCGCCACGGACGCCAAGCCGGGCGAGGCGCACGCCTCCGAGAACGGCGTCGGCACGGGCGAGGCCGCGGCGGCGCTGGAGGCTCCCGGCGAGGCCGGCGAGCTGATCGGCGACGCCACCGACCGCTCCCAGGCCAAGCGCTACTCGCCCGTCGTGATGCGGATGGCCGCGGAGCACAACCTCGATCTGTCGCAGATCCAGGGCTCTGGCCGTGGTGGGCGCATCTCGAAGAAGGACGTGCTCGCGTTCCTCGAGAACGGGGGCGGCGCGGAAGAGCCGCCGATGCACATCGAGTCGCCGTACCGGCCGGACGAGCCCGCGATCAAGCGCAAGCCCAAGCCGCGCCTGCAGCGCGTCGAGGAGGTCCCGGCCCAGGCCGCGGCCGCCCCGGCCCCCGCCGCAGCCGCCGCTCCGGCCGGCGCCCAGCCGCTGAGCCGGATGCGCCAGGCGATCGGCTCGCGCATGGTCGAATCGCTGCAGACCGCGGCGACGTGCACGACCATCGCCGAGGCCGACATGAGCCGGATCGAGGCCGCCCGCGCGGCGTCCAAGCTCAGCTACCTGCCGTTCCAGGCCCGCGCGACGATCGAGACCCTGCTCGAGTTCCCGCAGCTCAACGCGACGCTCGAGGACGGCCAGCACACCGTCTACAACGACGCGGTGCACCTCGGGATCGCGGTCAGCCTCGGCTCCGGCGGCCTGATCGTCCCGATCATCCGCGACGCCCAGGACCTGAGCGTCGAGGGCCTCGCGAAGCGCATCAAGGACATCGCGGTCCGCGCCCGCAACAACCAGCTCAAGCCGGATGAGGTGAGCGGCGGCACGTTCACGATCACCAACCCCGGCGGCTACGGCTCGATCATGGCCACGCCCGTGATCAACCTGCCGCAGGTCGGCATCCTCGACACCGAGGCCGTCGTCAAGCGCCCGGTCGTGATCACGGACGAGCTCGGCAACGACTCGATCGCGATCCGCAGCATGACCTACCTGTGCATGTCCTGGGACCACCGCGCCCTCGACGGGGCCTACGCCGCACAATTCTTGAGCGCGTTGCGAAAGAAACTGGAAGCGTGGCCGATTAGCTAGGCCAGAGAGACGGTTCTGACGGACACCCGCCTCGGGCACATCCCCGAGGCGGGACAGACCGTCTCAAGATCAGCCCCACGGGGCCGATCGTCAGGGGTATGACCCGGTGGGCCACCTACCTCACGCTCGGCCTGCTCGCCGCCGTGGTCTACGTCGCCCCGGGCCCGCTGCACGCCAACGAGACGCTGATCGGCGTCGTCGGGCTCTCCGCGCTGGTCGCGACGCTCTACGCCATCGTCCGCGGCAAGCCGACCGCGCCGCTCGCGTGGTGGCTGCTCGCCGGCGCGCTGGTGCTCGTCTTCATCGGCGATCTCATCCCGGACGGACCGGGCGCCGGGCTCGCGGACGCGTTCTTCATCGCGATGTACCCGGTGATGATGGCCGGGCTCGCCGTGCTCGTCCGCCACCGCGGGAGGGGCGCGGGTCCCGGCGGGATGATCGACGGGTTGATCCTCACGATCGGGCTCGCGCTGCCGTCGTGGGTGGCGCTGATCGCCCCGTACCTGCACGAAGCGGACGTGGCGCTGGTCGACCAGGTCGCCAGCATCGCCTATCCCATCGGGGACATCCTGCTGCTCGGCGCCGCGATCCAGCTCGTGCTCGACGGAGGCCGCCGCAGCCCCGCGCTCCGGCTGCTCGTGGCCAGCATGGCCGCGCTGCTCGCGGCCGACTTCGCCGCCGGCGTGCTGACGAACGCCGACACCTTCGGCCAGCAGGTGTGGCTCGATGGCACCTGGATGGTCTCCTACGTGCTCTGGGGCACCGCCGTGCTGCATCCGTCGATGGCGCGGCTCGCCGAGCCGGCGCCGGTGCGGAGCGAGATCCTGCTGACCCGGACGCGGCTCTTCCTGCTCACCTGCGCCTCGCTGGTCGCGCCGCTGCTCTCGGCGACCGACGCCATGCGCGACGGCGACTGGGACTACTTCGTCGTCCAGCTCTTCTCGATCGCGCTGTTCGCGCTCGTGATCGCCCGCATGGTCGGGCTCGCGCGCCGGCAGCGCGCGCTCGGGGAGGAGCTGCACCGTCGCCACGCCGAGGAGCGCTTCGGCGCGCTCGTGCGCCACGCGACCGACCTGCTGCTCGTCGTCAAACCGGGCGGGGGCGTCAGCTACGCCAGCCCGTCCGTTGAGCGCATCCTCGGCACCGAGCTGGCCGCGACCTTCCTGCTCCCCGAGGACCGCGTGACCGTCCGCGCCGCGCTCGCCGCCGCCGCCCGCGGGGAGGACGTCACCCCGTTCGAGTGCACGTTGCGCGACCTCCACGGACAGCAGCGCATCTTCGAGGTGCAGCTGACCAACCTCGTCGACGAGGAGCACGTCGGCGGCATCCTCGTCAACGGCCGCGACGTGACCGAGCGCAAGGCCTTCGAGGCCCAGCTGACGCACCAGGCCTTCCACGATCCCGTCACCGGCCTCGCGAACCGCGAGCTGTTCGCCGACCGCCTGCGCCAGGCGATCGTCCAGGCGCACCGCACGGACGGCTCACTCGCCGTGCTGTTCCTGGACCTCGACGACTTCAAGCTCGTCAACGACTCGCTCGGGCACGCGACCGGCGACGAGATCCTGGTCGAGGTCGGGCGCCGCCTCGACGGCGGCATGCGCGGCGTGGACACCGCCGCCCGCTTCGGCGGCGACGAGTTCGCGGTGCTGCTCGAGAACGTCGACAGCTACGCCGCGGCCGAGGCCGCGCGCCGGATCCTGAACCTGCTGGCGACGCCGATCCGCACCGGCGGACGCGAGCTGACGCTGCGGGCGAGCGTCGGCGTGTCGGTCGCCCTCGGCGGTGATCCGCGCGACGCGGAGGACCTGCTGCGCGACGCCGACGCCGCGATGTACCACGCCAAGCGTGACGGCCACGGCGGCTTCCGGCTGTTCGAGCCGGCGATGCACGCCGACGTCCTCGCCCGTCTGGAGCTGCGCACGGACCTGCAGCGCGCGATCGACGAGGGCGAGCTGGAGCTGCACTACCAGCCGGTCGTGCGGCTCGTGGACCGCACGACCACCGGCTTCGAGGCGCTGATGCGCTGGCGTCACCCCGAACGCGGCCTCGTCTCCCCCGCCGACTTCATCCCGATCGCCGAGGAGACCGGGCTGATCATCCCCATGGGCCGGTGGGCGCTGCACGAGGCGACGACCCACCTGCGCGCGCTCGGCAGCCTGTACCGGATGAACGTGAACCTGTCGGCCAAGCAGTTGCAGGATCCCGGCCTCGTCCATGACGTGCGGGAGGCGATCGTGGGCATCGACCCGGGACGGTTGACGCTCGAGCTGACGGAGTCGATCGTGATGGAGGACACCGACCACGCCGTGGCGCAGCTCACCGCGCTCAAGGCCCTCGGCGTCCGGCTCGCGCTCGACGACTTCGGCACGGGCTACTCGTCGCTCGGCTACCTCAGCCGCCTGCCGGTGGACGTCCTCAAGCTCGACCGCACGTTCCTCGCGTGCGACGAGCCGAACCTGATCGCGGCCGTCATCAGCCTCGGCCAGGCGCTCGCGCTCGACGTGGTCGCGGAAGGCATCGAGGAAGAGGCCCAATGGCGCACGCTGCGCGACCTCGGCTGCCACTACGGCCAGGGCTTCCTGTTCTCCAAGCCGCTCACCGCCGAGGATTCGCTGGCCGCGATCGCCTAGTGCTCTGAGTCGAAGGTTCGCCGCGTCCTGCGGCCCGCATCGTCGTGGCTGGCGTTCGCCGGCGACTCGGCTCGTACCGGGCGTACTTGCGGGGTCGCCGGCGGGCGTCAGGCGCGGCGAGGCGCCCGCAGGGCGCTGCGGTTCTTCGGCTTAGGGCACAGTGTCTATGCTCGAAGCATGGCCTCCGAGCTGCTGGTATGCCACCTGGGCCGCGTCGAATACCGCGAGGCGACGGCGCTGCAGGAGCGCCTGCGCGAGCAGGTCCGGGCGGGTGAGCTACCGGAGCTGATGCTCCTGCTGGAGCATCCCCCGGTCTACACGGTCACCCGCCGCACGGAGGCCTCCGACCTGCCGTTCCCGGACAGCTTCTACGCCGAGCGCGGGATCGACGTCGTGCGCACGCCGCGCGGCGGCCAGCTGACCTACCACGGGCCCGGGCAGCTCGTCGGCTACCCGATCATGCGTGTCTCGAGCGTCCCGGAGTACATCCTCACGATGCAGAAGGCGCTGGTCGCCGCGCTACGCGACGCGGGCGTCGAGGCGGGCACCAAGCTCGGCCACAAGCACGTCGGCGTGTGGGTGGGCGACAAGAAGATCGCGTCCGTCGGCGTGCACATCTCCCAGGGCGTCTCCTCGCACGGGTTCGCCGTCAACGTGGGCAACGACCTCGATCCGTTCAACTGGGTGGTGGCCTGCGGGCTGCCCGAGGTGACGATGACGTCGGTCGCCGCGGAGGGCGTGAGCGAGTCGCTCGCCTGCTTCCGCAAGCGCGCCGCCTGGCGCTTCGCCGAGGCGTTCGGCCGCCGGCAGCGGATCGTGAGCGCCGCGCGGCTCGGCATCGAGCAGCCGGTGCCCGCGTAGATGGACGTCGGCGCCGCGATCTTCCTCACCGGGGACGTCCAGCACCCGGCGCAGCTCGCCCAGCGCCTCGAGGCCGCGGGCTACGAGTCGCTGATGCTCACCGAGCACACGCACATCCCCGTCGCGGCGGGGATGGTCGCGCGGGACGGCGGGCCGCTGGCGGACTACTACCGGCGCACGCACGATCCGTTCGTGGCGCTCGCGTTCGCCGCCGCGGCGACCGAGAAGCTCGTGATCGGCACGAGCGTCTGCCTCGTGATCCAGCACGACCCGATCGTGCTCGCCAAGCAGCTCACGTCGCTGCAGAACCTGTCCGGCGGCCGGCTCGTGTTCGGCGTCGGGGCGGGCTGGAACAAGCTCGAGATGGCCAACCACGGCACGGACCCGGCCACGCGCCACGGGCTCATGCGCGAGCGCGTCGAGGCCATGCGCGCCATCTGGACCGACGACGAAGCCGAGTATCACGGCAAGCACGTGGACTTCGACCCGATCTGGCAGTGGCCGAAGCCCGAAGTCGTGCCGCCCGTGTACGTCGGCGGCAACGGCCCGCGCGTCGAGGACCGCGTGCTGCGCTACGGCGACGGCTGGATGCCGAACATGAAGGACCTCGGGGAGCTCAAGGAGCGCGTCGCGGCCCTGCGCGAACGCGCCGGGAAGCGCGTCCCCGTGACCTACTACGGCGCGACGCCCGAAACCCTGGAAGCGGTGTCCGACGCCGGCGTGGACCGCGCGCTGATCGTCCTCGAGACCACCGCAGAGCCCCCGATACCATCGATTACGTGAGCGAAGAGACCCCAGTCCTGCGCGTCCACCAGACCCGGTCACGGGCGAACCCCGGTGGCATGGACGTCCGGAAGATCATCGGCGAGGACGTCCTCCCGTTCCGCTCACGTAAGCCGGCCTGGTTCAAGGTCCCGCGTCCCGGCAGCGCGACCTACCGCGAGCTGTCGAAGACGATTGCCGACGAGGGCCTGCACACGGTCTGCAAGGAAGCTGCCTGCCCGAACATCGGCGACTGCTGGGACCGCGGCACGGCCACCTTCATGATCCTCGGCGACACGTGCACGCGCCGCTGCGGGTTCTGCAACGTCAAGACCGGCAAGCCGACGTGGAACGACCCGCTGGAGCCGCTCCGCGTGGCCCGCTCCGTCGCCCGCATGAACCTGCGCCACGCCGTTATCACGTCCGTGGACCGCGACGACCTGCCCGACTACGGCGCGTCCGTCTGGTGCGGCGTCATCCGCTCCGTGCGCATGCAGGCGCCGGACACGAAGATCGAGTGCCTCACGCCGGACTTCCGCGGCGAGGAGATGCCGCTCGCGCGCGTCATCGCCGAGCGCCCCGACGTCTTCAACCACAACCTCGAGGTCGCGCCGCGCCTGTACCCGGTCGCGCGCCGCGGCTCGACGTGGAAGCGCTCCCTGCGCGTGCTCGCCAACGCCCAGGAGATGGGCGAGGGCGAGGTCGCGACCAAGTCCGGCCTGATGGTCGGCTTCGGCGAGACGCACGAGGAGCTCGTGGACGCGTTCGGCGAGATGCGCGAGGCCGGCGTCCAGATCCTCACGGTCGGCCAGTACCTGCGCCCGACCGAGCGCCACCTGCCGGTCGTCCGGTACTGGGCGCCCGAGGAGTTCGAGGCGCTCGAGAAGGCCGCCTACGCGCTCGGCTTCGAGCACGTCGCGGCCGGCCCGCTCGTCCGCTCGAGCTACCACGCGGACGAGCACGTCAAGCAGGACCGCCCCGGTGTCGGGCCGGTCGCTGCCGTCGCTTAACGCGTAATCGTCACCTTGTTCAGGCCCCGCGGCGCGTCGGGGTCCAGGTCCTTGCGCAGCGCGAGCTCGAGCGCGAGCTGCTGCCCGCGCACGGAGGCCGCGATCGGCGCGAGCGCCTCGGGCAGACCGCCGACCGCAGGCATCAGCTGGAGGTCGGCGCCGCGCTCCGTCAACGCGCTCACGGCCTCGTCCACGTCAGCGGCGGCGGGCCCTTCGGCGCGCAGCGCGAGCACGGCCGCGCCCGGGTCCACGGCCGCGATCGGGCCGTGCAGGAAGTCGGCGACCGAGAAGCCCTGGGCGGAGACCAGGGCGGTCTCGCGGACCTTCAGCGCGGTCTCCAGCGCGGCGGAGAACATCCACCCGCGCGCGGTGACGACGAGCTGGTCGATCCCGGCCCAGCGGTCGGCGAGCGCGCCCATCCCGTCCGGGTCGGCGAGCACGCCGGCGACGGCGTCCGGCACGAGCGCGAGGTCCCCGTCCGTCCACGGCACGGTGCCGAGGCTCGCGGCGAGCACCGCGAACGCCGCCATCTGCGCCGTGTAGGTCTTGGTGGCCGGCACGGCCTTCTCCTCGCCCGCGCCGAGCCCGATCACCGCCTCGGCGGCCTCGGCGAGCGGTGAGTCCTCGTTGTTGGTGATCGCGATCGCCCTCCCGCCGGTGGCGCGCAGGCGCTCGACGACGTCGACGATCTCCGGCGTCCGGCCCGACTGGGACACGCCGACCACGAGCCAGCCGCTCGCGTCGGTCTGCGCGCCGTAGCGCGTGAACAGGCTCGGCGCGGCGAGCGCGACGGGGCGCCCCGTCGCGAGCTCCAGCAGGTAGCGGCCGTAGACCGCGGCGTGGTCGGACGAGCCGCGCGCGACGATGATCACACCCGCCGGCCGCTCGACCTCGACCGAGATCCGGCGTGAGAGCAACCGCGCCAGAACCTCCGGCTGCTCTGCCATCTCCCGGCGCATCTCTGACCCTGGCATCGCCGTCGACCCTAGCGGCTACCGTACGCCGCCGGATGCTCCCGCTGCGCGACAACATCCCGACGTCCAAGACGCCGTACGTCACGTACATCTTCATCGCGGCGAACGTCCTCGTGTACTTCTTCTGGCAGAAGGGCGGGTTCTCGCTCAGCGGGCCCGACAGCGTCCACTACCAGTGCCAGCTGCTCGAGTGGGCGGCCACCCCGGACGAGCTGACCGGCGACAAGCAGGCGCTGCCCGCGCAGTGCGGCGCCGACGACGCGCCGACCTGGCTGACGCCGTTCACCGCGATGTTCATGCACGGTGGATTGCTCCACCTGGGCGGGAACATGCTGTTCCTGTGGATCTTCGGCAACAACGTCGAAGACGCCATGGGCCGCGCGAAGTTCGTGGCCTTCTACGTGCTCGGAGGGCTCGCGGCGTTCGCGCTGCACGTCGTGACCGACCTGCACTCGACCACGCCGACGCTCGGCGCCTCCGGGGCGATCGCGGCGGTCCTGGGTGGCTACGCGGTGCTGTTCCCTCGCGCGCGCGTCGTGACGGTGATCTTCATCGTCTTCTTCTTCACCATCCTCGAGCTGCCGGCGCTGCTCGTGCTCGGCGGCTGGTTCCTGCTGCAGATCCTGTCCGCGTCGATGGACTCGACCGGCGGCGTGGCGTACTTCGCGCACATCGGCGGCTTCGCGTTCGGGCTCCTGGCCATCCGTCTATTCGCGAGTAAAAAGCGCACCAAACGCCAGTCGGACCGGTTGTATACGCGCTGATGCTCCGCCGGCGCCTCATGACGCTGATCGCGGTCGTGCTGTTCGCGGCCGCGGGCTACCTCTTCTTCATCCGCGACGGCGGCTCGCCGCCGCAGGCCCGCACGCCCGCGGGCGCGGGCGCGCTGGAGGACTCCTCGACGAAGCCGCTGGCCAGCGGCGGCACCGCGCCCTCGCCGCTCGCCGTGCGCCTCGACGGCGCCCCGGACCCGATCCTGATCGACTTCAAGAAGCCGCCCAAGTCGGCGCTCGTCTTCGACCTGGACACGGGCCAGGTGCTCTGGCGCCGGGACCCGACGAAGGTCCTGCCGATCGCCTCGCTGACGAAGATGATGACCGCGCTCGTGGTCGTCGAGCGCGTGCCCGAGGGATCGAAGGTCAAGGTCACCAACGAGGCGCTGCGCTACACCGGCTCGGGCGTCGGCGTGCTCCCGCGCGGGAAGTGGATCGGCGTCAACACGATGCTGCACGGGCTGATGCTGCCGTCGGGCAACGACGCCGCGATCGCCCTCGCCCAGCGCGCCGCGAAGGGCAGCGAGAAGCGCTTCGTGCGCTACATGAACGAGAAGGCGAAGCAGCTCGGGCTGCAGTGCACCCGCTTCTCCTCGCCCAGCGGCATCAAGGACAAGGGCAACCACTCGTGCGCGGCCGACCTCGCCGCGATCGCCCGCGCCGTGATGCTCGAGCCGCGCCTCACGAAGATCGTCAAGCGCAAGCAGGCCGTGCTTCCGTTCCCGATCAAGGGCGGCCGGCTGTGGCTCTACAACCACAACCCGCTCCTGCGCGCGAACTACCCCGGCACCACCGGCCTGAAGACGGGCTACACGGACGCCGCCGGCCGCTGCCTGGTCGCCACGGCGCGACGCGGCGCGGTCAAGCTCGGCGTCGTGCTGCTGGACTCTCCCGACCCCGGCAAGCAGGCCATGCAGCTGCTCGACCGGGGCTTCAAGGCCTCAGGCTCGACGTGACCGGGTAAGGGCGGGCAATGGCCCCGTCTCCAGCGGTTATCCGACAGCGCCGCATCGCGGCGGTGATCGCGCTGGCCGTGCTCGCGGCCTTGATCGTGTTCGCCGTGACGCAGCTGACGGGCTCCGACGCCGCTGAACGTCAGCCCGCGAGCGGGGCCGAGGCCGAGCAGGGCGAGCCGACGCCGACGCCCGAGCCGCTCGCCGAGCTGCCGCGCGGCGGGCGCACGATCCTCCCGGACTTCCGCGTGGTGGCCTTCTACGGCGCCCCGCAGGACGACGAGCTCGGCATCCTCGGCATCGGCTCGCCCGCCTCCGCGGCCAAAAAGCTCGAGCAGCAGGCCAAGGGCTACGGGCGCAAGTCGCGGCCCGTGCTGCCCGCGATGGAGCTGATCGCCGTCACCGCGGCCGCCCACCCGGGCGAGGGCGGCCGCTACAACCTGCGCCAGGACGACAAGGTCATCCGCCGCTACCTGAAGGCCGCGCGCAAGGCCAAGGCGCTGCTGATCCTCGACGTCCAGCCCGGCCGCAGCGACTTCTTCACGGAGACCAAGCGCCTGCGCAAGTGGCTCAAGGAGCCCGACGTCAGCCTCGCGCTGGACCCGGAGTGGCGGATGCGGGAGAACGAGGTCCCGGGCCAGGTGATCGGCAGCGTGAGCGCGCGCGAGATCAACGCGACCACGAGCTGGCTGAACGACCTGACGAAGCGCTACAAGCTCCCGCAGAAGCTGGTGCTCATCCACCAGTTCACGGACGACATGGTCCCGGAGAAGGAGCTCAAGGAGCGCAGCGAGCTGTCGATCGTGCTCAACGTCGACGGCTTCGGCACGCAGTCGCTGAAGGTCGCCAAGTACAAGGAGTTCACCAAGCAGGCGACCGGCCTCCGGCACGGCTTCAAGCTCTTCTACAAGGAAGACACGAACACGATGAAGCCGGCGCAGGTCATGCGCCTGCAACCGCGGCCGGACGTGGTCGTGTACGAATAGCCCGTGCGTGGCCGACGTGACGCGGAACGGGAGCTTCGGGACCTGAAGGCCGAGGTCGGCGGCCTGCGCGAGCGCACGTCGCGACTGGACGAGGCCGAGGAGCAGGCGCGGATCGCGCTCGAGCTCTACGACGGGATCGCCCGCTCGCTGCACGAGATCGCGCGCGACGCGGCCAACGCCGAGCAGCCGGCGATCCGCGCGACGGCCGACGACGCGCTCGGAGAGCTGGACCGCCTGCGCGGGCTGCTGCGCGGCGACCCCGACGACCAGACCGAGCGTAGCCTGATGGCGGTGGCGGCGCTGGTCGAGCGCGCCCGCGACGGCGGGATGCCGGTCACGCTGCACGTGGAGGGCGCGCCGCGGCGGATCCCCGCGAGCCTGGACCAGGCGGCGTTCCGGATCGTCCAGGAGGCGCTGCGCAACGTGCACAAGCACGCGCGGGACGAGCCCGCGAGCGTGCGCATCGTCTGGCGCGAGGACGCGCTCGGCGTGCAGGTCCGCAACTCTGGCCGCGGCCTCGAGAACAACGGCGACGGGCGCGGGATGGCGATCATGCGCGAGCGCGTGAAGCTCCACAGCGGCGTGCTCGAGGCGGGCGCGCGCGCCAACGGCGGGTACGAGGTCTCGGCCCACTGGCCGTTGTAGTGCGTTTCGCCACAAATCGGCTCGGGTATTCCGGCTGACACTTGAAGTCAAGCTCCGTTAGGGGGGAGCGACTCCATATGAGCAGTCTTTCCGAGCCCGGCTGGGAGGCCCTGGCTCGCGATCCACAGTTCCTTGAGCTGGTCTCGAGCCGACGGCGCTTCGTCGCCATCGGCACCGCGTTCTACAGCGCGTACCTCGTGGCCTTCCTGGCCCTGCTGGGCTTCGCCAAGGACTTCATGAGCAAGGAGATCGCCGGGATCTCGCTCGCGCTCTGGGGTGGCTTCAGCATCTGCCTGCTGACGGTCGTGATGGCGTGGCTGTACGCGCGCCGCGCCGGTGAGTGGGAGCGGATGGCGCAGATCGTCGTCGAAGGAGCCGGGCGCCGATGAGGACGCTTGCCGCCACCGGCGACTTCAACGGCCTGGCCGTCGCGGTCTTCGCCTGCGTCCTCGCCCTCACCCTGCTGATCACGCGCTGGGCCGCCAAGCGCACCCACAGCGCGACCGAGTTCTACGCCGCCGGGCGCGGCATCTCCGGCCGGGCCAACGGCGTCGCGACCGCCGGCGACTACCTGTCCGCCTCCACGTTCCTGGGCTACGCGGGCCTGATGTACCTGTACGGCTTCGACGGCTGGATCATCGGCCTCGGCGCGTGCCTGAGCTTCCTGCCGGTGCTCTACCTGCTCGCGGAGCGCATGCGCAACGCCGGCAAGTTCACGGTCGCCGACGTGCTCGCGTTCCGCCTGAAGGCCCGCCCGGTGCGGGTCGCGACCGCGATCAACACGCTGCTGATCTCCGGCATCTACCTGGTCGCGCAGCTCGTCGGCGCGGGCGCCGTGATCGAGGCGCTGGCGGGGATCAGCTTCCCGGTCGCGGTGCTGATCTGCGGCGTCTTCATGGTCGTCTACGTCGTCTTCGGCGGCATGCTCGCGACCACGTGGGTGCAGATCATCAAGGCCGTGATGCTGATGATCGCGGGCGCCGCCGTCTCCGTGGCCGTGCTGGCGAAGTTCAACTTCAACCCGAGCGCGCTGCTGGACTCCGCCGCGGCCAACCACCCGGACGGGGACGCCATCAAGGGCCCGGGCACCTACCTGACGTCGCCGATCCTGGTCATCTCGACCGGCATCACGATCTTCATCGGCACCGCGGGCCTGCCGCACATCCTCACGCGGTTCTTCACGGTGCCGGACTCCAACGCCGCCCGCAAGTCCGTGCTCTACACGATCGGGATCATCGCCACGTTCACCGCGATGGTGACGATCATCGGCTTCGGCGCGCGCGCGATCCTGGGCCAGGGCGCCTCGGAGGCCGTCGGCAAGGGCGGCAACAACGCGGCACCGCTGCTCGCGGGCGAGCTCGGCGGCGGCGTCGGCACCGTCGGCGGCGACATCGCGCTCGCGCTCTTCAGCGCCGCGGCGTTCGCCACCATCCTCGCGGTCGTCGCGGGGCTCGTGATCGCGTCGGCGGGCGCGATCGCCCACGACCTGTGGAAGAACGTCCTCGGCCGCGGCACCGAGGGGGACGAGCGCAAGGTCGCGCGGATCGCGTCGATCGGCGTCGGCGTGTTCGCGATCCTCGGCACGCTCATGGTCGGCTCCGGCTTCAACGTGACCGTGCTCGTGAGCATGGCGTTCGTGTTCGCCGCGAGCGCGAACTTCCCGCCGCTCATCCTCGCGCTGCTGTGGCGGCGCTTCAACACGACCGGTGCGCTGACCGGCATCGCCTTCGGGATCGTCGCGTCCGTGGTGATGATCGTGCTCAGCCCGCCGGTGTGGCCCGGCCCCGACTCGCAGGGTTCCCCTTCACCCTTGACGTTCCCGGGGCTGGTCACGATTCCGATCGGGTTCCTCGGCTGCTGGCTGGGCACCATGCTCAGCCGCCGAGAGGAGACGACGGACGCCACCTACGACGAGCTGCTCGTGCGTTCGGAGACCGGCATCGGCTCCGAGGGAGGACCGGAGCTCCGCCGGTCAGGCCGTTTCGAGCGCAGCTCCGAGCCCTCGACGGTGGACGTCTCGTAGGTCCGCCTCTGCGCGTACGGCGGAGCCCCCGCCGTACGCGCCGCCGAGGAAGCGTCATTGCGATCAGCTAGGCTGACCGGCCAAATATGCCCACGGCTACCGAGAACAAGTGGCCGAAGCAGCTGCCGACGTTCACTGCTGAGCAGGAGGCCGTCCGCGAGGATTTCATGCAGCACTGGCATGAAGTGCTCCCAGCCCGCTTCGGCGTCGTCGAACGTTTCAACCACGGCTGGCCCGCCAAGACCGCGCGTCCGAACGAGCGCACGCTCGAATACGGGTCCGGCCTCGGTGAGCACCTGAGCCAAGAGCCGGACTTCGCTCGCGAGGGGTACGTCGCGAGCGAGCTGCGGCAGGAGATGGCAGACCGCATCAAGGAACGTCACCCGGACGTCGAGGTCGTCGCCGCCGACTGCCAGGAGCGGTTCCCATACGAGGATCACTCGTTCGACCGCGTGCTCGCCATCCACGTCCTCGAGCACCTGCCGAACCTGCCGGCCGCCATCAAGGAAGCCCACCGCCTGCTCAAGCCGACGGGCCGGTTCGTCGCGGTCATCCCGTGTGAGGGTGGCCTGGCGTACTCGCTGGGTCGTCGACTCAGCGCCCAGCGGGTCTTCGAACGTCGCTACAAGATGCCGTACGACTGGTTCATCAAGAGCGAGCACATCAACCTCCCGGACGAGATCCGCTCCGAGTGCGCGGTGTACTTCCGTGAGGCGCGGGCGAGCTATTTCCCGCTGCGCGTCCCGGTGACGACGGTCAACTTGGCCATCGGGCTCGAGTTCGTTCCGCGCTAGCGGTCACCGCCGCCTACGGGAGAGGCGCTTCATGAGGCCGCGCTGCGGCACGCCGCCGACGCGGTCGACGAGCTCCTGCAGCGCTTTGAGCGCCTCGGGCGAGTCGGCCTCCAGGTGCCACTCGGCGTCGCTCCCGGGGCTCCAGCGCACGGTCGCGTACTCGTGCGGGCCGTAGAAGCGGTGGATCTCCAGGCCGGCGGTCTTGGTCACCGGGCCGGGCTTGAGCTGCTCGCCCAGCCACGTCAGCGCGCGCTCCTTCGGCACCGGCCCGCGCGCGCTCAGGTGCTGCCCGCGTAGCCGCTGGGCGGCCGCGAGGTCGAAGGCGAAGCTCGAGAACGCGAGCGACACGAGGCCCTCTTCGTCGTGGTAGACGGGCGGATCCTCGCCCTCGTCCAGCGCGACGTGGAACTCCGGGGCGACCCGCAGCCGGCCGTCGACGACCTCGAGCTCGTCCAGCTGCCCGAGCGCGAACCACTCGACCACGGCGGCCGGGTAGGTCACCGCGCTCGCGGTGATCATGCGCTCTCCGGTGGGGGCGGCGCCGAGCATGTCGAGCGCCGCCGCGTGGAACTCAGCCTCCGGCGGCACGTCGCGCAGCCAGCAGGGCGCCGCCGTGGGCGCCACCCAGGTCCCCGAGCTCGGCGAGCATGATCGCGGGCGGGTCCTCGTCGACGAACAGGTGCGGGATCATCGCCTCGCGGATCCGCTCCACCCACTCCTCGCCGAGCCGGATGCCCAGCCCGCCGCCGATCACGACCGCCTCCGGGTCGAGCAGGTTGACGGCGGACGCGACGCCGGCGCCGAGCGCCTCGACGGCGTCCTCGAGCAGCTCGAGCGCCATCTGGTCGTCCCGCGCGAGCGCCCGCTCCCAGATGCCGGAGGACAGGCGGTCGCGGCCGCGCTCCTCCATGATCTCGAACAGGACGGTCTTCTCCTTCTGCTCCACGCGCCGGCGCGCGCGGGCCTCCATCGCGCCGCGGCCGGCGTACGCCTCCATGCAGCCGCGGCGGCCGCAGCCGCACTTGGCGCCGTTGATGCGCACGACCATGTGGCCGATCTCGCCCGCGGTCTTGCGGCCGACCCACTGGTGGCCGTCGAGGATGAGCCCGCCGCCGACGCCCGTGCCCCAGAAGACGCCGAGGAGCGTCTGATACTCCCGCGCCGCGCCGATCTGGAACTCCGCGTCCGTGGCGAGGTCCACGTCGTTGCCGAGGCTGACCGGCGTGCCGTCCAGCTCCTTCTCCAGGTGCTTGCGCAGGTTGAAGGAGCCGTGCCACTCGCTCAGGTTCATCGCGCCCGAGACGGTGCCCTTCTCGTCGTCGACGCTGCCCGGCGAGCCGACGCCCACGCCGGCGAGGTCGGACACGGACAGCCCGGCTTCCTCGAGCGACCCGACCAGCACTTCGGCCATCTTGGTGGCGATCGCTTTCGGGCCGCCCTTCAGCGGCGTCTGATCGCGCGTGGCGCCGAGGACCGTATTGTCGGCGCCCTCGTCCACGACCGCGGCCTGGATCTTGGTCCCGCCGAGATCGATTCCCCCATAGATGGCC
Organism: Solirubrobacter phytolaccae; assembly: GCF_027587195.1. GTDB lineage: Bacteria > Actinomycetota > Thermoleophilia > Solirubrobacterales > Solirubrobacteraceae > Solirubrobacter > Solirubrobacter phytolaccae. The sequence goes on from NZ_JAPDDP010000027.1 coordinate 82,793, forward strand.
ATGACCCGGCAGCTTAATCAGGCAGACGACACTCCACGGCCGATGGACGTCTGGAGCCATGCCCGCTGGCGCATCGAGCTGCCTCCGGGGCACAAGTTCCCGATCTCCAAGTACGGGCTGCTCGTGGAGCGCGTTTCCGGGCTCGTGAGCGTCCTCGAAAGCGAGCCCGTGCCGTGGGAATGGCTCGCCCTGGTGCACGAGGAGGCGCTGCTGGAGCGCATCCGGCTTGGTCAGATGTCTATCCGCGAGCAGCGGGGCCTCGGGCTGCCCTGGAGCGAGCTCCTGGTCGAGCGCGGGCGCCGCTCCGTGGGCGGGACGGTGGCGGCCTCCCGGCGCGCGCTGTCGCTCGGGATCGGGATGAACCTCGGCGGCGGCACCCACCACGCGGGCCGCGACTTCGCCCGCGGCTACTGCCTGTTCAACGATGTCGCGGTGACGCTCGCCCGGCTGCGCGTGGAAGGGCTGGCCCAGCGCGCGCTGGTCGTCGACTGCGACGTCCACCAGGGCGACGGCACCGCCCAGATCCTCGGCCCCGATCCTGACGCGTTCACGCTCTCCCTGCACGGCGCGCGCAACTACCCGTTCCAGCGGATCCCGTCCGACCTGGACCTCGACCTCCCCTCGGGCACGGGCGACGACGAGTACCTGGCCGAGCTCGACCGCGCCCTGGACGAGGCGCTCGACGCCGGTCCGTTCGACGTCGCGTTCTTCCTCGCGGGCGCCGACCCGTGGGAGGGTGACCGCCTCGGCCGGCTGTCCCTGACCAAGCCCGGCCTGCGCCTGCGGGACGAGCTCGTGTTGGCCCGATTGCGCGGGATCCCGACCGTCGTCGTCCTCGCGGGCGGCTACGCGCCGGACCCCCGCGACACCGTCGACATCAACGTCGCGACGCTCGAATCCGTGCTCGCCGCCGCGCGCGCCCTAAGCTAGTCGTCCTCCCGGGGGCGTAGTGGTAACGGGAGCACGTGGCCTTTGCAAGGCTAAGGTAGGGGTTCGATTCCCCTCGCCTCCACTCAGTCCCACCACTTGGGGCCGCGCTCACCGAGCGCGACCTTGGCGGCGTGGACACGGTCGCGAGCCGCGCGCTCGGCCTGCTCGTCGCCCTTGCGCCTGGCGTGACCGACGGCGCTGCGGGCACTCATCAGCTCGCTGACGAGCTCCTTCCGGCGAGCTTCGGGCAGGGACGGGTCCGAGCGGCGCCAGCGGCGGCCGTCGATGACGATCCAGCGCTCGTCGTCTTGCGAAGCCATGCGCTCGGGCTACCCTGGGCCGTGCTGCTGCCACGCCTCGGGCGTGGACACCTCATCTGAACCGTCGCCGGGCGCCCGCTCGGCTGATTCCTCGTTCTTGTGTGAAAGGCAGCTCCGCGATGGACGTTCTCGCGAACCCGCACGGCGTACCGGCCGTGCTGATGTCGGGCCCCGAAGTACCCATGGAAGCCAAGGCGATCCGGCAGGCGCTGGCGCTGTGCGCGCTCGGGCCGGTCGAGCGGCTCGTGCTCACCCCTGACCTGCACGTCGGGCCGCAGGTGCCGGTCGGCGTCGCGTTCGACACGCGCGGGGCGCTGGTGCCCGGCGCGATCGGCAACGACGTGGGCTGCGGGATGCGGCTCGCGGTCTTCGACGACGCGTTCGAGCTGGACGCGGCCGCGCTCGGCGCCCGGCTGCGCGCGGTGTTCTTCCAGGGCGCACGCGACCTGCGGCTGCGCGCCGAGGACCGGCTGGCCGTGCTCGAGCACGGGCTGGCCGCGCTGCTCGAGGCGCCGCACGTGGTCGACGGGGACGGTGGCTGGGCGCCCGTGGCCGAAGGGCTGGCGGGCCACGTGGAGCGCGTGCACCGCGGCGGCGGGATCGACGCGGGCGGCGTCGACGACGCGCTCGCCGCCTGGGCACGCCGGACCGGCGAGCGCGACAGCCAGCTCGGCTCCCTCGGCGGCGGCAACCACTTCTGCGAGCTCCAGCGCGTGGCTGAGGTCAGCGACGGCCCGACGGCGTGGGACTGGGGCCTGCGGACGGGCGCGCTGGCGGTGATGGTCCACGCGGGCTCGCTGGGGTTCGGCCACGTCGCTGCGGCGCGCGGACGGGCCGGCGCGGCGGCGGCCGACGCGGCCGCGGGCCACGCGGT
>NZ_JAPDDP010000028.1 GCF_027587195.1 Solirubrobacter phytolaccae
ACGATCTTCGATGACCGTAACTTGACGGTAGGCCTGCACACCAACCCGACCGTGCCGCGCGGAGCCCGAGAGGCGCTGAGCCTGGGCGCGCGGTTGGCACCCGCGCTCCCTTCCCCCCTCGATGGCCGTTGTTCAGCGCCGCATGCCCCGAAGAACCAACTGAGCTAAGCGCCGAGCGCCACCAGGATCGAGCGCCCCCGCCTCGCGCGTGGATTTGAAGACAAGCCGCAGATCCTCGTGCGAAGCATCCTCCCGCAACACCGGCCGAGCCCGCTCCACGAGGTCGCGCAACGCGCGAGTCGCAGCCTCACGCGCCGCGGCCACGTCCGCGCGGCGCTCCGCGGCGTCATCCCAAGCCGACTGTGAGAGGAAATCCGTGGCTCCTTCCTCGGCGGTCTCATACGTCGCCCGCTCCAACGCGTCCCACGCGTCAGGCGAGTCCAACGCCGCCGTGAACCGCTCGACCAAGCGCGAAGCGCGGACGATCACCAGCGCCGCGATCACGTCCTCCTTCGCCCCCACCTGGCGGTAGATGCTCCCCACGCCCGCTCCGACGGCGGCGGCCAGGACGGGCATGGCCACGTCCAGCCCGTCGCGCGCGAAGAGCGAGTCCGCGGCCGCCAACGTGCGCGCCACCTTCTCTTCGCCGCTCAACTCGGCCCACACCGGAATGGCCATTCCGCTACCTTACCGACATGCCCGCGCTTCGTTCCCGCACCGTGACCCACGGCCGCAACATGGCCGGCGCCCGCGCGCTTCTGCGCGCCGCGGGTGTGGAGAAGGACGACCTCGGGCGCAAGCCGATCATCGCGGTAGCCAACAGCTACACGCAGTTCGTGCCGGGGCACACGCACCTGAAGCCGGTGGGCGAGATCGTCGCGGAGGCGGTCATCGAGGCGGGCGGGATCCCGCGCGAGTTCAACACGATCGCGGTGGACGACGGGATCGCGATGGGGCACGGCGGGATGCTGTACTCGCTGCCGTCGCGGGACCTGATCGCCGACAGCGTCGAGTACATGGTCAACGCGCACTGCGCGGACGCGCTGATCTGCATCTCCAACTGCGACAAGATCACGCCCGGGATGCTCAACGCGGCGCTGCGGCTGAACATCCCGACGGTGTTCGTGTCCGGCGGCCCGATGGAGGGCGGCACGGCCGTCCTGGTCGACGGCACGGTGCGCACGCGCGTGAACCTCATCACCGCGATCTCCGACGCCGTGGCCGATCAGGTGTCCGACGAGGACATCGCGATCATCGAGGAGTCGGCGTGCCCGACGTGCGGCTCGTGCTCGGGAATGTTCACCGCGAACTCGATGAACTGCCTGACCGAGGCGCTCGGGCTCGCGCTGCCCGGGAACGGCTCGGTGCTGGCGACGCACACCGCGCGGGCCGACCTGTACCGCGCCGCTGGCCGTGCGGTCGTCGACATCACGAACCGCTACTACGACGGCGACGACGTCTCCGTGCTCCCGCGCAACGTCGCCACGCGGGAGGCGTTCGAGAACGCGATGACGCTCGACGTCGCCATGGGCGGCTCGACCAACACCGTGCTGCACCTGCTGGCGGCCGCGCAGGAGGCCGAGCTCGAGTTCACGATGCAGGACATCGACGAGATCTCACGCCGCGTGCCGTGCCTGAGCAAGCTCGCGCCGAACGGCACCTACCTGATGGAGGACTGCCACCGCGCCGGCGGCATCCCCGCGATCCTCGGCGAGCTGCACCGGGCGAACCTGCTGCACACGAACGTCCACACGGTCCACTCGACGTTCGAGCGCTGGCTCGCCGAGTGGGACATCCGCGGCGGCACCGCGACCGCCGAGGCGATCGAGCTCTTCCACGCGGCGCCCGGCTGCAAGCGCAGCGCGCAGGCGTTCTCACAGTCCGAGCGCTGGGAGACGCTGGACACCGACGCGGCGGACGGCTGCATCCGCGACGTCGAGCACGCGCACTCAAAGGACGGCGGGCTCGCGATCCTCTACGGGAACATCGCGCTCGACGGGTGCGTCGTGAAGACCGCGGGCGTCGACGAGTCGATCCTGAAGTTCTCCGGCCCGGCGCGGGTCGTCGAGTCCCAGGACGCGGCGGTCGAGCTCATCCTCAGCGGCGGCGTGAACGCGGGCGACGTGATCGTGATCCGCTACGAAGGGCCGAAGGGCGGGCCGGGCATGCAGGAGATGCTCTACCCGACGTCCTACCTGAAGGGCCGTGGCCTCGGAAAGGAGTGCGCGCTGATCACCGACGGGCGGTTCTCCGGCGGGACTTCCGGCCTCTCGATCGGTCACGTCTCCCCCGAGGCGGCGGCCGGCGGCGCGATCGCGCTCGTCGAGGAGGGCGACACGATCGACATCGACATCCCGAACCGCACGATCGCGCTCGCCGTGACCGACGCCGAGCTGGCCGAGCGGCGCGAGGCGCTGGAGGCGACGACGGGCTACCTGCCGGTCGGACGTGAGCGCGTGGTCTCCCCCGCGCTGCGCGCCTACGCGGCGATGGCGACGTCCGCCGACCGCGGCGCCGTCCGCGACGTGGCGCTGATCGAAGAGCGCGCGCGGGTCAGCTCGCCAACGCCCTGATGTCGGGCACGCTGAGCAGGCCGAGGATCACGACGAGCGCGAGCCCGAAGGCCAGCCACAGCGCGGTGCCGACCCCGAGCAGACCGGCGATCGGTCCCCACAGGGCGACGCCGAACGACGAGAACACGAGCGAGCCGAACCAGTCGTAGGAGCTCACGCGGGAGAGCGACTCGCGCGGGATTTGACGCTGGAGCGTGGACTGCCAGACCGAGGCGGCGACGGTCACCCCGATCGAGGACAGGAGGGCGCCGGCGGCGACCACCACGACCGACGGGCTCGCCGCCAGGCACGCGAGCGGCAACGCGAACAGCGCGTCCGCGATCGCGGCGAACAGCAGCGGGCGCCGCGGCTCGACCTGGGTCGCGATCAGGCTGCCGACGAGCGTCCCGATCCCCGCCGCCGCCAGGACCGTGCCCCAGGCGGCGGCGCCGCCGAGGTCGTCACGCGCGACGATCGGCCCGAGCACGAGCCACGCGCCCCAGAGCACGTTGCCGACCGCGAAGTAGGCGACGAAGGTCCACACCCAGCGGCGTGAGCGGAACGCGTCCCAACCCTCGCGCAGGTCGGTGAGGAAGGAGCTCGCCGCGACGGCGGCCACTCGCTTCGGCAGCCGCAGCAGCATGAGGCAGGCCGCGCTCACCGCGAACGTCGCCGCGTCCGCCGCCACCGCCCAGCCCGCGCCGGCCACGGCGATGAGCACGCCCGCCGCGACCGGCCCGAGGATCTCGCCGACGGACAGGACGGACGAGCGCAGCGCGTTGGCGGGCTGCAGCTCCTTCTCCGGCACGACTTCCGGGAGCAGGCCGGTCGACGCGGGGCTGAAGAAGCCGGTGGCCGCGCCGCTCACCGCGGCCAGGAGCGCGAGCATCCACACCTCGGCGACGCCGCCGATCAGCAGCGCCGCCATCGCCCCCTGGCTCGCGACCCGCACCAGGTCGGCGAGCACCATCACCGTCCGCCGCGAAGCGCGGTCGGCGACCACGCCGCCCACGAGCACGCAGCCGACCAGCGGGATCATCCCCGCGGCGAGCACGAGCCCGACGGCGGAGACCGAGCCGCCGATCTCCAGCACCGCGAAGGCCAGCGCCACGGCGACCATGCGGTCGCCCAGTCCGGACATCGCCTGGCCGCTCAGCAGCAGGGCGAACTCGCGCCTGCGCAGAACGGCGAGACTCACAAGGCGTCAGACCCTACCGAGGACCTCGATGGCGTCCGTGCCGGTGCCGAGCGGGACGTTGACGGGCGTGCCGGCCGGGCGACCGTCGGCGGCGTCGAGGCCTTCGACGTAGCCCGCGAGCTCACGGCCGGCGATCTTGGCCGGCGGCCACCACAGCGCGCGGCCGGCGACCTCGCCGCTGCGCATGTACCGTGCCCAGCGCTCGGTCAGGAGCATCCCGCGCAGGACCGGCGTGAACGGCTCGGGCGTGACGGGCGCTCCGGCGCGGGCGGCGATCTCGGCCGCGGCGGCGTCGGCCTGCTGGCAGGCGATCCCGCCCTGTTTGACCGGGTAGTCGGTCACGTCCCCGGCCGCGTAGACGTCGGGCGCGCCGAGCACGCGCGAGTGCGCGTCCGTGGGCAGGAAGCCGGCCGGGTCGGCCGGGAGGCCCGGGAGCTTGGGCCCTTCGAGCCGGGGCGCGGAGACGATCCGCTCGACGTCGAGCAGCGTCTCACCGGCGCGCACACGGCCCGGCGCCACGATCTCCGCCTCGACGCCGGCGTGCAGCATGATCCCGGCCTGCGCGAGCAGGAACGACAGCTCGGTCGACGCGTCCTCGCCGAACAGATCGAGCGGCCCGGCCTCGGGCGTGACGAGGTGGATCTGGGCGTCCACGCCCATCTGGAACGCGCGCTCGGCGAGCATCAACGCCAGCTCGTACAGCGGCAGCGGCCACGTGGTGCCGGGCGGGACGACGAACGCGATCCGCTTCAGGTAGCCCTCCTCGATGTCCTGGACGATGCCGTGCAGGCGCTCCTGGGCGGTCTTGGAGCCGGTGAACGCGGTCGCGGCGGCGAACGGCTCGACCGGACGCGCGCCCGACGCGATCAGCAACGCGTCGTAGCTCAGGCGCGAGCCCGCCACCGTCGTCACCTCGTGCGCGACGGGATCGACGCTCGCCAGCCGCCCGCGCAGGTGCGTGAAGCCGACGTCCGCGGCGATCCGGTCCAGCGAGTACGTGGTCGCGCCCCCGGCCGCGAACGGCGACAGCACGCTCAGCGGCCGGTACGTGAGGTCCGCCTCGGGCGCGAGGAGGGTCACCGCCACACGGTCGCCGGCGAGGCGGCCGAGGGCGAGTGCGGCTTCGACGGCGGCGGGGCCGCCGCCGGCGATCAGGACGCTGGTGGGCATGCGTCCAGGATCGACGCGATCGGGCGTCGCGCCGTCCGGGACAAGCGCGGTTCAGGCTGCGGAAAACCCGCAACGCTCGCACGCTCGACGCCGGATGCCGACCGTTCGCGACGACCGTACGCTCGGGTGCAATGGAGACCGTCCAACACGTCCTGGTCCGCGCGACACCGCAAGCGACCACCGGCGCGGTCTGGTCCGCGGACCTCCTGAGCACCCCGCTCGCCCGAGCCCTGAGCGCGATGGCGTTGTGGCCGGATCGCCTGCGGGCCTGGGCGCGGCGCGCGCCCGCCCCGCCGCGGACCGCCCGGTCGGCCACGCTGCGCGACCTGCTGGCGCCCGGCAGCCCGTGGCGGTTGCTCGCCGAGCACCCCGTCGTGCTCGGCCTGCGCTGGCCGGCCGGAGACGCGGAGGTCCGGTGGACGATCGACGCCCAGCCGTTCGGCGCCGGGCACACACTGCTGGTCAGCCGGACGGAAGCGCGCGGCGGGCGCCGGTTCGCGCTTGCGTGGCCGCTGATCGCGCCGTTCGCCGCCCTGCTGCGCGGCCAGGTCCTACGCGCGGTGAAGGCCGAGGCGGAGCGGGCTCAGGCGCGGCCGTCGCGGAGCGCGGCGCTGCGCGAGTCGTAGACCGCGAGCGCCGAGCGGAGCCCTGACAGGGTCAGCAGCACCGCCGCCGCGGTGCCGCGCGGCGCGACGATCGCCAGCTGCCGCTGCTCGTGGCGGAGCTGACGGTTGGCCTCGATGATCGCGGCGAGCGCGGTCGAGTCGATGAACCCGACCTCGCTCAGGTCGATCACCACACGCGCGCCGTTCGTGCGCACCGCGACGCCGAGCGAGTCGCGGAACGCGTCCACGGTCGCGACGTCCAGCTCAGCGGGCGGCGAGATGATCGTCGGTTCGTGCACGGCGCGGGAGCTACCCGCGAACCCCGGCATCCGATGCGCAGGTGCCCGCGGGGTTGACGCCAAGCTACCACGGACTGGCCGGTCCACTACGCGCCGTGCCGAGCAGGTACGGGATCGTCGGCTCGATCGACGCGGCGCTGAACTCGATCCGCTCGCAGGCCTCGAGCGTGAACCCGGCGGCGGTGATCGCGGCGCCGGTGTCCCGCGCGGGGTGGCAGCCACCGGCGAGCGCGGGCCACGCGCCGGAGCGGTCGGCGAGCCGGATCAACGCGCGCTTGACCCCGCGCTTCGGGACGACGTGCTCGTAGAAGCGCAACTCCCCGCCGGGCTTGAGCACGCGCCGGATCTCGGCGAGTGCGCGAGTCTGGTCGGGGACCGTGCACAGGACGAGGCTGACGACCGCCGCGTCGAGCTCGCCGTCGGCGAAGGGCAGCGCCTCCGCCACGCCCGGCCGGACCGCGACCCGCACCGGCGCGCGCACCGCCGCCTGCTCGGCGAGGGCGCGGAGGGTCGGCTCCGGCTCGAGCGCGACGACCTCCGTGACGGTGCCCGGGTAGTGCGCGAAGTTGGCGCCGTGCCCGGCCCCGATCTCGACGACGCGGCCGCTCAGGCCCGCGACGAGCCGTCGGCGGTGCTCAGCCGCGCCGCGGGCGTCGGCGCGGGCCGCGGCCCGTGGGTACAGGCGGGCGAAGCGCGGATGTGGACGGTCCACGCGCCGAAGGATGTCAGCGCGACTTCACCACGACCACGCGCACCTTGCCCGTCGTGCCGGCCGGGAGCTTCAGCGTCGCCTTCTTCTTCAGGGTCATCTTGGCGCTGCACGGCGCCGGGGTCGCGCCCGGGTCGTTGGACACCGGGCACGCCCAGGCCACGAGCTTGCCCTTGACCTTGCCGGGCCGGCGCAGCGCGACCTTCGGACCGGAGGCGGCCTTGGGCTTCGCGGCGGCGGCGCTCGCGCCACCCGACAGGCGGGCGAACGCCAACGTGGAGCCGTCGGCGTTGCGCACCGGCGCCTCGCGCGTCGACAGCGTCAGCGAGCCGGACGAGCTCGAGACGACCGGGCCGACGTAGCGCGCCGACCACACGATCGTCGTGCCGCCCACGTTCGAGGCCGTCTCCCGCACGCGCAGGATCGCGCCGAGGTCGCCCGTGGCGATCGTGTAGGGAGAAGCGGTGCCGCGGGAGACGCAGACGTTGGTGCAGCGCATCAGCTCGGTGACGTCGGTGACGACCGGCGGGCCGCTCCAGGTGCCGGGGGTGATCGTCACGTCGTCGCCGACCTTGGGCGAGGCACCCGTGATCGTCGGGAGCGTCTTCCAGCGCGGGCCGGCGAGGGTCGTGGTGACCGTCTCGGCCGACCGGGCGCTGACCGTGCCGTCGACGTTCGCGGCCGTGCTGACCGCGACGATCTTGAAGCCGACGTCCGCGGCGACGAGCAGGTAGCGGTCACCGGTCGCGCCCGCGATCGGCGTGCAGCCGTTGCTGTCGCAGCGCTCCCACGAGAGGCTGTAGACCGTGTCCGACGTGGCGTCCCAGACGTAGCCGCCGACGCTGAGCGTCGCGCCCTGCTGGATGATCGGGCTCGAGCTGGAGATCACCGGCACCTGCAGGTTCACGGGCGGCCCGGCGACCACGGCGGCGCTCTGGGCGGAGCGGGCCGTGCCCGTCCCCCACTGGTTGCGCGCGATGACTTCGACGGCGATCGTGGAGTCGATGTCGGCCGGGGTCAGCAGGTAGCGGTCGTTGATCGCGCTGGCGATCGGCGAGCAGTCCGCGCCCGAGCAGCGCAGCCACTGGTAGACGTAGCCGGTCGGGCTGTTGGACCACGTGCCCGGCGCGGCGGTGAGCGTCTGGCCGCGCTTGGTGACCCCGCTCACGGCCGGCGGCGCGGACGCCACCGGCAGAGGCCGGGCGAGCACGGGCACCGGCGTGCTGCGGGCGGTCACGTACTGGGTGTTCCAGCCGGCGGTGACCACGAGCACGATCGTCTGGCCGGCGTCGGCGGCGACCGCGCGGTAGCGGTTCTCACCGTCACCCACGGACACGCAGCCGGTCACGCCGTCGGCGGCGCAGCGCTGCCAGTCGAAGGTGACCTCGGAGTTCGGGAACGTGTAGCGGCCGGGATCGCCCGTCAGGACCTCCCCCACGTACGCGTTGCCGGTGACCGACGGCGCCACGGTGTTGGCGAGCGCGAGCCCGCCGACCACGGACGACAGCGCGCCATCGGCGACAGTGTCCCCGGACGGGCTGGAGGCCGCGACCCGCACGCCGATGCGCTTGCCGACGTCGGAGAGGCCGAGCGGGTAGACCGAGCCGGAGGCGACGCGCTCGCAGCTGGCGTCGGTCAGGTCGGTCGCGGTGGCCGCGCAGCGGTACCACGAGTAGGTGTAGGTCGCGCCGGGCGCGTTCCAGGTGCCCGGCTGGCCCGTGAGCGAGGAGCCCTCACGCGCGGTGCCGGTCGGGATCGGCGGCGCGACGGTGTTCGCGGGCGGCGTGGGCACGACCGAGCCGGCGGCCGACACCGCGCTCACGCGCCCGTCGACGTTGGTCGCCGTGACCTTCAGGCGCACCTGCGTGCCGATGTCGGCGGTCTGCACGGTGTAGTTGACGCCCGTGGCGCCCGGGATGTCCACGCCGTCGCGCTGCCAGGCGTACTCGACGGCCGGCCCGCTCGGCATCCAGTTGCCGCGTGACGCGGTCAGCTCGTAGCCGACCTTCATGATGCCGATGACGGTCGGGAGCGCGATGTTGAGCGGCGGCGAGGCGGTGACGACCGCGGTCGGGGCGGTGGCCGCGGCGGCGCTGCCGTCCGCGTTGGACGCCGTGATCACCAGTCGCACCTGCGCGCCGATGTCGGCCGAGTCGAGCTGGTAGGCGGTGCCGGTCGCGCCCGCGATGTTCGTCCACGGGTCCGACACGGTGGCGCGGCGCTGCCACTGGTACGCGTAGTCGTTCTCGATCCCGAGCCACTGGCCGGGCGTCGACGTCAGGGTGTAGGCGCGCTTCGGGGTGCCGGAGAGCGTCGGCGCGACCTGCGAGAGCGGCGGGCCGGCCAGCACGACGGCCGAGCCGATGCTGACGGCGGAGACGGTCGCGTCGGCGTTGCTGGCGGTCACGCGCACGCGGATCCGCGAGCCGACGTCCGCGACGGTCAGCGTGTAGGCCATGCCGGTCGCGCCCTGGATGTCGACGAAGCCGGTGCCCGGGTCGCGCTGCCACTGCATCGCGTAGTTGTTGCCGGTGCCCGTCCAGCTGCCGGTCGAGGCGCTCAGCGTGGTCGCGCGCACGGCGGCGCCGGTCGCGGTCGGGTTGACGACGTTCACGGGCGGCGAGGCGACGACGGTCGCGCTGGCGGCGCTCGCGCGGTTGGAGGAGCCGTCGGGGTTGGTGGCGGTGACGAGCACGCGCACGGTGAAGCCGACGTCGGCGCCCGCGAGCTCGTAGTCGGCGCGGTCGGCGCCGGCGATCGCGGTCCACGTCACGCCGTCGCTCGAGCGCTGCCACTGGTAGGTGATCGCGTTGGTCGCGCCGCCCCACGTGCCGGCGGTCGCGGTGAGGACCGAGCCGCGGCGCGCGGTGCCGGAGATCGCCGGGGCGCTCGTGCTGACCGGGCCGTCACTGACCACGGTCGCGGTCGCGAGGCTCGTCTGGACCGCGCTGCCTTCGGGGTTGGTGACGGTCACGAACAGCCGCAGGGTCGCGCCGACGTCGGCGGCGGACAGCGCGTAGGTCGCGCCGGTCGCGCCCAGGATGTCCTGCCACGAAGCGCCGGCGTCGGTCGAGCGCTGCCACTGGCGCTCGGTCACGTTGCCGATGCCCGTCCACGTGCCGGTGGCGCCGGTGAGCGTCTGGCCGCGCTTGGCCGTACCGGTGACCGTCGGGCGGACGGTGTTGGCCGGCGCCGCGCTCGGGACCGCGGCCGTCGCGACGCTCGCCGCGTTCGTCACGCCGTCCGGGTTGGAGGCGGTGATCAGCAGCCGCACCTGCATGCCGACGTCCGCGACGGTGAGGTCGTACGCCGGGCGGGTCGCGCCCTGGATCGCCGTCCAGGTCGTGCCGTCGCTCGAGCGCTGCCACAGGTAGTCGTAGACGTTGTCGTTGCCGGTCCACGTGCCGAGCGTGCCGACCAGCGTCTGCGCGCGCTGGACCGTGCCGGTGACCACGGGGCGCGCGGTGTTCGTCGGCGGCGTGGCGACGACCTGCGCGGTCTGGACGCTCGAGGCGGTGGTCGCTCCCTCCGGGTTGGTCATGGTCACGAGCAGACGGATGTAGCGGCCGACGTCGCTCGTGGCGAGCACGCGCGAGGAGGCCGTCGCGCCCTGGATCGAGGTCCAGGTCACGCCGTCCAGCGACGACTGCCACTGGAAGCTCGGAAGGTTGCCGATGCCGGTCCAGCTGCCGGTGGTCCCGCTCAGCTGGGAGCCGCGGGACGCCGTACCGGTGACGACCGGGCGCGCGTTGTTGGCCGGCAGCGAGCTTGGGACCGCGATCGTGGGCGAGCTGGACGCGGTCGCGCTGCCCTCGGGGTTGGTGGCGGTCACGACCACGCGCAGCTGCTTGCCGACGTCGTCGACGGTCGGCGTGTAGGCCGTGGCGGTCGCGTCGAGGATGTTCACCCCGTCGCGCTGCCACTGGTACGTGTACGCGTTGCCGTTGCCGCTCCAGGTGCCGCGCGTGGCCGACAGCACGGAGGCGCGCTGCACGTTGCCGGTGATCGCGGGCGCGACGGTGTTGACGGCCGGCGCGCCGAGCACGCGCACGGTCGCGGTGCTGTACGCGCGGCCCGTGCCGTCGGGGTTGGTGACCGTCACCTGCAGGCGCAGGTAGCGCCCGACGTCGCCGGCGACGATCCCGTAGGAGCTGGCGATCGCGCCGGGGATGTCGTTCCAGGTCGTGCCGTCGGCGGACGACTGCCAGCGGTAGGCGTACGCGTTGTTGGCGCCGCTCCAGGTGCCGGGCAGGCCCGTCAGCATCAGGCCGCGCTGCACGGTGCCCGTGACGGTCGGCGCCGCCTGGTTGAGCGGACCCGCGGCGAGCACCGGCGGCGTCGCCGCGCTGGCCTCGACGATCGTCCCGTCCGGGTTGCTGGCGGTGACGACCACGCGCACGAGCGCGTCGACGTCGGCGGCGACCAGCGTGTACGCCGCGCCGACGGCCCCGGCGATGTCGACGTAGCCCTCGCCGAAGTCGCGCTGCCACTGGTAGCTGTACATGTTGTCCGGCCCGGTCCACGCGCCGCGCGTGGCGCTCAGGGTCTTGCCGCGCTGCGGCGTGCCGCTGATCGTGGGCGCGCTCGTGTTCGCGGGCGGGAACGGGGACACGGGCAGCTCGGTGGGATCGCTCGCCTCGGAGGCGGTGCCGTCCGGGTTGGTGACCTTCACGAGCACGCGCACGCGCACGCCCTCGTCGTCCTGGGTGAGCCGGTAGGTGTTCAGCGTCGCGCCGGGGATCGGCGACCACGTGTTGCCGCCCGCGTCCTCACGCTGCCACTCGTACGCGTAGTCGTTGCTCGAGCCGTCCCAGCCGCCCGTCGTCGCGGTCAGCTCGAACGTGCGCCGGGTCGTGCCGGACAGGGTCGGCGCGGACGTGTTGACCGGCGGGTCGGAGACGATGACCGTCGTCGGGTCGCTCGTCGCCGGCGTCTGCCCGAAGGCGTTGATCGCGGTGGTCGTGACGCGCACGATCGTGTTGCGCTCGGCCGTGGTCAGCGTGTAGCTGGCGTTGCTCGTGCCGATCGGAATCCAGGTCACGCCGCCGTCGGCGGAGCGCTCCCACTGGTGCGCGTAGGTCGTGCCGCCCGGGCTCCAGCCCGCGCTGGTGGACAGCGTCTGGCCGCGACGCAACACGCCGGTGATCGTCGGGCGCACGATGTTGACCGGCACGCCGGAGGTGATCGGGCCGACGGCCGCCGAGGTCGCGCTGGAGACGCCGAAGGGGTTGGTGGCCATCACGGTCACGCGCAGCGTCGCGCCGATGTCGGACTGGCCGGGGATGTAGGTGGAGGCGGTCGCGCCCGGGATCGACGTCCAGCTCGCGCCCGAGTCGTTGGAGCGCTGCCAGACGTAGCTGTAGGACGTGCCCGCCGGGTCCCAGTAGCCCGTGGAGGTGCTCAGCGTCGCGCCCTGGCGCGTGGTGCCGGAGATGATCGGCGGGGAGCCGTTCGCGGGCGCGCCGCCGAGGGTGCCGGCCAGCGCGCGGTCGGCGTTCACGCGGCCGCCGGTGACCGAGCGACCGGTCAGGTCGGCCTTCGCGTCGACGGAGCCCATGATCGCGCTCTTGATGTCGAGTGCGCTCAGGCCGGGCCGCGCCGACAGCACGAGCGCGGCGACGCCCGCCGTGTTCGGGCTCGCCATCGACGTGCCCTGCAGGTAGGAGTACTCCGGCCCGATGTAGGTCGAGAGGATCGCGGTGCCGGGCGCGAACACGTCCACGCTCTGCGCGCCGTAGTTGGAGAACGACGCCTTGCGGTCGTCGACGTCGGTCGCGCCGACGCAGAGGATGTTGGCTGCCGGCAGCGCGCACGGGCCGTACGGCGTGACGTCGTTGTTGATGTTGTCGTTGCCGGCCGCGATCACGTACAGCGTGTTCGGGTGCGCGTTGACCGCCGCGAGCTGCGTCTGGTCCAGGCCGGGCCCGCCGAGGCTGGCGTTGACGATGCGCACGCCCATCTTGCCCGCGTAGTCGAAGGCCTCCGCGATCGCGAGGCTCGACCCGCGGCCGGACGCGCCGAGCGCCCGCAGCGGCATGATCTTCGCGCCGTACGCGACGCCGGTGATGCCCGCGTTGTTGTCGGCCTGCGCCGCGACGGTGCCGGCGACGTGCGTGCCGTGGCCGTGGTTGTCCTGCGGATCGTTGTCGGGGCCGGGCTCGGCGTCGCCCTCGGTGACCTGGAGCCCGGGGTTGGCGGTGACGAAGTCCCAGCCGCGCCAGTCGTCGACATAGCCGTTGCCGTCGTCGTCGACGCCGTTGATCGGGTCCGCCGGGTTGGTGATCAGCTGATTGGCGAGGTCCGGGTTGGTCGCGAGCACGCCCGTGTCGACGATGCCGACCGTGACACCCGCGCCGGTGGCCTTGCTCCACGCCTCCGGGACGTCCATGTCGGCGTCCGCGGTGCCGGACGGGTAGTAGGCGCCGCCGCCGTTGGGCACGTACATGCGCTGGCCGGTGTTCTCCAGGCCCCACAGCGACGTGAAGTACGGGTCGGCGGTCTGCGCGGTCATGACCGTCACTGGCTCCGCGTAGACCACGTCGGGGTCGCGGTTGAGCGCGGCGACGGCCTCGGCCAGCTCGCCCGGCTCGGCGGTGACGAGCTCGGTGTCGGTGATCGCGGTGCGGCGCTCGAGCTCCACGTCGGCGTCCGCGCGCACGTCGGCGCGCTGCGCGGCGCTGAGGCCGGGCTCGCGCCGCACGACGATCTCGGTCGCGCCCTGGCGGTCGAGCGCCTCCAGGCGCTGCGGGTCGATCGCCGCGTCCGCCGTGGCCGCCGGCACGCACGCCGCGACCAGGGCCGCCAGCCCCACCAGGAATCGACTCCGCGCACTCTTCACCCCCTGGTCATCGACCGCGGCGCCCGAACCACGGACTCGGGCCACGCCATCTCAGCGGGTGTCCGAGGCGCCCTTCTAGGATCGGGCCGCCCGATGAACGTGCTCGAAGCCATCCTGCTCGGCGCCGTCGAAGGCCTGACCGAGTTCCTGCCGATCTCCAGCACCGGCCATCTGACCGTGCTCGAGAAGCTGCTCGGCCACCAGATCGACGACCCCGACATCACCGCCTTCACGGCGATCATCCAGAGCGGAGCCGTGCTGGCGACGCTGCTGTTCTTCCGCAAGGACCTGTGGCGGTTCCTGACCGCCCTGGTGCGCGGCGTGCTCACCCCGGACCAGCGCGGCACGGCCGACTACCGCTTCGCCTGGGCGCTCGTGCTCGGCTCGATCCCGATCGGCATCGTCGGCCTGCTCTTCCAGGACACGATCGAGACGACGCTGCGCAACCTGTGGTTCGTCGGCAGCGCGCTGATCGGGTTCAGCTTCGTGATGCTGTTCGCCGACCGCACCGCCACGCAGGAGCGCTCCGAGGAGGACGTCACCTGGCGTGACACGCTGATCATCGGCGTCGCGCAGTGCCTCGCGGTGATCCCCGGCATCTCCCGCTCGGGCGCGACGATGTCGGCCGGCCTGCTGCGCGGGCTGGACCGCGTGGCCGCGACCAAGATGGCGTTCTTCCTGTCGATCCCGGCGCTGACCGGCGCGACGATCCTGCAGACCGTGACCAAGTTCGACGAGATCGCCAACGGCGTCGGCTGGACGGCGACGCTCGTCGCCACGCTGACCAGCTTCGTCGTCGCCTACGTCGCCGTGGCGTGGCTGCTGCGGTTCATCGCCCACCACACCTACACGGTGTTCGTCATCTACCGGATCGCGCTCGGCAGCCTCGTGCTGATCCTGCTCGCGACCGGCGCCGTCGCCTCCACCTGAGCGGCGCACCTCTCGGCGGCTGTCCGACAGCTGCACACCGGATTCCGTCGTTTGTTCGATGCGAGCCGCCGGTGTGCGCGGTTAGCGTCGCATGAGAGGGTGTCACCGAGGAAGAGGGGTTGGGAATGAGCAGGTGCGTCGGGGTCGCGGTCGCGGCCGTAGCCATGCTGTTGGCGTTCGCGGGGGTCGCGAACGCGCAGGAACGGCTCCCGGAGCCGAAGGTCGTCCCGATCCAGGTGACCGGGCCGCCCACGGAGCGGTTGAACATCATCGTGATGGGCGACGGCTACCAGAAGGACCAGCAGGAGATCTTCCGCCGCGACGTCGACCGCAACCTGTCGGTGATGTGGGCGACGGAGCCGTTCCGGTCCTACCGCAACTACATCAACATCTACGCGGTCGAGATCGCGTCGGTCGACTATGGCGTGCGCTGCGACCCCGACGGCCGCAAGCGGCACGCGGACGGCACGATCCGCGACACGGGCGAGCGTGAAGGCCCGATCAACACCAAGCAGACCGCGCTGAAGATGGTCTACGACGGCGGCTGCAGCGACCCGCTGGCGCGCGGCACCGTCTACGCGCGCGACCGCGCGCCGAACTGCGCCAACTACGCGGCCTACTACCCCGAGGGCGTCAACCCGTGCGAGACGGGCGACGAGGCACACGCGCGGATCGTGACCAACTACGTCTCGCCGGTGCTCGGGATCCCGCGCACCGCGCAGAACCTGCAGACGCTCGCGATCTTCAACACCTTCACCTACGGCGGCATCGGCGGCGTCCAGGCGACGACGTCCGGCGGCTCGCCGCAGGGTCCGCTGATCTCGCTGCACGAGCTCGGCCACTCGCTCGGCACGATGGCCGACGAGTACCCGTACCAGTCGCGTGACGTGGTCCGCAACTGCTACACCGGCAACGAGGTCGGCTCCTTCCACCACTCGATCTACAGCGCGGCCGAGCTGCTCACGCGCCAAGCCAAGTGGTGGCGCTGGATCGGCGAGGACAGCCTCTCCGGCGGCAAGATCGGCGCCCACGAGGGTGGCGGCACGTACCCGTGCGGCCAGAAGCGCCCGTCCTCGCACTCGATCATGCGCTGGATCGGCTTCGACTGGGACCAGGTCGGCCTCGAGCACATGGTCGCCCGCATCACCGGCATGCGCAACTCGGGCCAGATGAACGTGCAGAACACCGCGGTCGGCGCGGTCGCCAAGGACCAGGTCCTGTGGGTCGAGCCGGGCAACCCGCGCTTCCACGACGTCAAGGTCACCTGGCGCACCGGCGGCGCGACCGGCCCGGTCGTCGGCACCGGCCGCAATCTGGACCTGGAGCCGCTGAACCTCCCCGCGGGCACGGTCGTGCACGCCGAGGTCCGTGACCCGATCGGCCCGGACGGCGAGGACTGGGTCCGCAACCCGTCGACGAACAACAGCTCGACCGACTCGGGCTTCAACGGCTCGCGCTTCGTGCAGACGCGCACGTGGACGGTCGGCGACACGACGGTCACGCCGGGAGCGGCCGCGGCCGACATCGTCCGGCACTCCGTCAACACGC
Source organism: Solirubrobacter phytolaccae (assembly GCF_027587195.1). Taxonomy (GTDB): domain Bacteria; phylum Actinomycetota; class Thermoleophilia; order Solirubrobacterales; family Solirubrobacteraceae; genus Solirubrobacter; species Solirubrobacter phytolaccae. The sequence continues at coordinate 15,850 of NZ_JAPDDP010000028.1, forward strand.
GTCCCGTCGCCCAGGACGAGGTCGTGTTCGTCAACACGAACCACCCGCTCGACAAGGTCCTGCCGGTGACGTGGACGCTCAACGGCGCCGCGCTGCCGAACCCGGGCAACAGCCGCACGCTGGACCTCGGCACGCTGGACCTGCCGGTCGGCACGCACACGCTGGTGGCCACGGTCACCGACGGCGCCGCGTCGGACTCGGTCGAGTGGAAGATCGACAACGTCGACCCGACCGCCCACCGCACGCTGGCCACTCCGCTCACGACCTCCACGACGGCCGCGGGCCAGGGCATCTACTTCGACGGCTGGGACATGCTCCTGGACCCGAAGGACGACACCACCGGCTACGAGGGCACGCCGGCCGTCGTCGGCCAGCTGCGCCTCGACGGCGACGGCTGGTTCAACTACTTCGGCTTCCCGGAGAAGCCGATGCCGCAGTCGCCGTACGAGTTCCGCCACTCCGGCCAGGTCGTGAAGGCGCTCACCTACGGCAACCTCGGCACCGGCGGCGTCTCCAAGGCCGGCTTCGAGCAGACCCTGCCCGACACGCATCCGGGCGGCGGGTTCATCCCCGGCTTCGGCACGCACACGGTCGAGCACCGCGCGATCGACCCGGCCGGCAACTACTCGATCCCGGAGTCCTACAAGGCAACGGCGCTTCCGGGCGCGGCGCTGACGTGCGGCACGACCGTGACGGGCACGCAGTCGGCGGTCAACGTGACCAGCGGCGTGACGTGCGTGAGCGGGGCCACGGTCAGCGGCGCGGTGACGGTCGCGGCCGGCGCTTCGGTGCTGGTCCGGAACTCGACCGTCGGCTCGCTGAGCGCGACCGGTGCCGAGGCCGTCCAGGTCATCGGCTCCACCGTGGGCGGCGCGGCCAAGGTCGAGAACTCGACCAAGGACGTCACGATCGCGGGCTCGACGTTCAACGGCGGCCTGACGCTGAGCGGCAACACGCAGGTCACGGCCAACGAGCGCTACTCCCGCCTGGCGGGCGCGTACGGCCCGATCCTGGCCGGCAGCACGATCAAGGGCGCGCTGGTGTGCGCGGGCAACAGCGCCGCCGTGAAGGACTTCGGCGCGGCGAACAAGCTCGGCAGCAGCTACAGCGGCTGCGCGCTGGCGTCCTCGGTCGGCGGCGAGACCACGCCGTCGGGCACCGTTCCGGCGACGCTCTCGCTGTCGCTGGGCACGATCCCGTCGCTCGGCTCGTTCGTCCCGGGTGTGGCGCGCGAGTACACGGCGACCACCGAGGCGACGGTCATCTCCACCGCGGGTGACGCGACGCTCTCGCACAGCGATCCCGGCCACCTGGCCAACGGCGCGTTCACGCTCGCCGAGCCGCTCCGCATCGAGCTGGCGAAGTCGTCGTGGACCGGCCCGACCTCCAACGAGAAGGTCGGCATCACGTTCAAGCAGCTCGTGAAGGCCAACGACCCGCTCCGCACGGGCTCGTACAGCAAGACGGTCACCTTCACGCTGTCGACGACGCAGCCGTAGGTCGCTCGACCTGATTTGCCCCGACGGCAAGTGCTCTTGCCGTCGGGGTGAGTCGGTGCCACGGTGGACGACATGGACAACGATGTCGCCGAGTGGGAAGCCCGGTACGCGAGCCAGGAGCACGGGCTCTTCAGCGGGAACGTGAACGGGCCGCTGCCGGTCGAGGTCTCGGGGCTCACGCCCGGCCGTGCGATCGACGTCGGCTGCGGTGAGGGCGCGGACGCGATCTGGCTGGCGCGGGCCGGCTGGGAGACCACCGGGCTCGACGTGTCGACCGTGGCGCTGGCCCGCGCGGCCGAGGCGGCTCGCGCCGCGGGCGTCCAAGTCGACTGGATCGCCGCTGGTGTCGCGGACGCGTCGGGCACGTTCGACCTGGTCGCCGCGCACTACCCGGCGATCAAGCGCTCCCCGGGCGAGCCGGAGCTCGCGGCGCTGCTGGGCCTCGTGGCCGTCGGCGGGACGCTGCTCGTGGTCGGTCACGGCCCGCCGAACCCGGAGTTCGCCCGCTCCCGCGGCTTCGACCCCGCCGACTACGTGCTGCCGGACACGGTCGCCGCCGCGCTCGACGACCGCTGGGAGGTCCTGGTGCACGAGCAGCGCCCGCGCGTGCGCCCGACGCCCGCCGGCTCGCCGTGGACGCACGACGACGTGCTCCGGGCCCGCCGCCGAACCTAAAGTGCCTGGCACTTTAGGTTGGTGGTTACTCCCCATGGAGAGCGGATGCGTTGTCCGTGAGCATGGGGACGCATGGAGAACGGACTGGTTCTGTGCGCGGTCGATCGCACCGAGACGGGCACGAAGGTGCTGGACGCGGCGAAGGCGACGGGTGCGCCCGTGCTGATGGCGCACGTCGCCAACAGCCTGCTGGACTCGACGATCCCGGCGTTCGTCGCCGACCCCGAGACCGAACGGGTGGTCGCGCACGGTCCAACCGGGCCCGGGCTGCTGGAGCTCGCCCGTAAGCGGAAAGCCTCGCTGATCGTGCTCGGCACGCGCGGGAAGCGGTGGCCCAGCGTCGCGCGCTACGTGACCAAGCGGGCGCCCTGCCCGGTGCTGGTGATCGGGCCGGCGGCGGACCCTGAAGCCGAGCCGGTCACGCGCTCCTCGTTCGACCGCGGGCTGCTGCGGCGCGCGGCCCAGCCCGTGCTCATCGCACCGAGCGGCTGACGCGGATGGACAACGAGCTCGCCGTCCTCGGCGGAGCGTTGATCGTCGCCGGGCTGTTCGCCCGCTTCGGTCGCCGCATCGGCCTGCCGACCATCCCGTTCTTCATCGTCGCGGGCATCATCTTCGGGCCGGAGACGCCCGGCGTCGTGCTGCTCGAAGATCCACACGAGCTCGAGCTGCTGGCGACGCTCGGGCTCGTCCTGCTGCTGTTCCACCTCGGGATCGAGTTCTCGGTCGACCAGCTGCTGCAGGGCGGCCGCAAGCTGTTGTGGGCCGGCGGTTCGTACATCGGCCTGCTGTTCGGCGCCGGCCTGATCTTCGGCTGGGCGGTCGGCTGGGGCACGCGCGAGATCTTCGTCCTGGCGGGCATGATCGGCACCTCCTCCACGGCCATCGTGACGAAGCTGATGGTCGACCTGCGCCGGATCAAGCGGCCGGAGTCGGGGATGATCCTCGGCATCATCGTCGTCGAGGACGTGTTCCTCGCGTTCTACCTCGCGCTGCTGCAGCCGATCCTCGGCGGCTCGGAGGGCGCGGGCGAGATCGTCGTCTCGGTGCTGATCGCGTTCTCGTTCCTGATCGGCCTGTTCTCCCTGGCGCGCTGGGGCGGGAAGCTGGTGCGCCCGTTCTTCAGTGCCGGTGACGCCGAGCTGTCGGTGATCCTCGCGATGGGCTTCGGCGTGTTCGTCGCCGGGTTCGCGCACTTCGCCGGCGCGTCGGACGCGGTCGGCGCGCTGCTCGCGGGCATGGTCGTCGCGGGAACCGGGCTCGGCCACCGGGTCGAGAAGCTGCTGGTGCCGATCCGCGACGTCTTCGCGGCGATCTTCTTCTTCTGGTTCGGCACGACGATCGCGCCGAGCGCGCTGGGTGAGATCGCCGGTGCCGTGGCCGCCGCGGTGGTGCTCACCTTGGCGATGAACATCGTCGCGGGCATCGTCGCCGCGCGCATCTACGGCTACGGGCGGCTCGCGGCGTCCAACACGGCGCTGATGCTCGTCAGCCGCGGCGAGTTCGAGCTGATCCTCGCCTCGCTCGCGATCGCCGCCGGGCTCAACAGCAAGGTCGCGGCGTTCGCGGCGCTGTTCGTGCTCGCGCTCTCGATCATCTCGCCGCTCGCCTCCGCCCGCTCCCACGTGCTGGCGAGCTGGCTCCCGCGGCGCTGGTTCGCTCCCGACTCGGACGAGCGCGACCACATGGAGGAGGCCGAAGAAGCGATCTCGATCATCGAGGTGGGCGCCATCCGCCGGCTCGGCGCGGACACCGTCGAGTACCCGGTCAAGCCGCACTACGCGGTCGTCGGCGCGCTCGTGCGCGAGCTCGACCTCCCCCGCGACGCGCTGGTCACCGCGATCGTCCGCGGCGACGAGGTCGTCGCCCCGCGTGGCTCCACGCGCATCCGCTCGGGTGACCGGCTGCACATTCTCGCCCGGCAGGAGGTCGCGCGCGAAGTCGAGGCGCTCCAGGACCGCTGGCGCCACGGCCCGATGCACGCGCCGCCCCGCCCCCGCCGCAAGCTGCGCGGCGGCGCGCCGATCTTCACCATCCGTCCGGGCGACGACGACGCCATGGACGGCGGGTTCGACGACCCGACCGAGATCCTCGGCCAGGCGGTCGTCGCGAAGCTCCGCGCCCGCCGCGACCAGCCGGGTGCGCTGGTCGCGCTCGAGGACGGCCGCTACGCGGTGACCGGCCCGCTGCTGATCGCGGGCTCACGCGACGACGTCACGGCCTACGCGCGCCGCCGGGTCGGCACGGGTGACCCTGACGAACGCGCGTGGCTGCAGACGATCGTGGGCGCGCTGGCGGTGGACATCTTCGACGCCGCGCCGGCACTCACCGGCGCAGGCGATAGCGCTCGAAGAAGTCCCACATGATCCGCGAGGCGTCGATCTCGCGGGTGACGAGCCCGCCGCCGTGCGGCGGGCCGTTGGAGCCGGGCCATGTGTGCCCGCCGTTGGCGACCCGGTAGAGCTCGACGGACACGCCGTCACGGCACTGCGCGTAGGCGAGGCGGGTGACGTTGGCGCTGACCGGCGTGGCGTTGGGGCCGCGCCGGCAGCCGTCGAGCCGCGCCCACGTCTGCAGCGCGACTGGCACGGTGTAGCCCCAGCGCAGGTCGCCGTTGCCCGTGTACGGGTTCGTCGTGTCCTGCTGGCCGTGGAAGGTGAGGACGGGGAGCGGCCGCTCGGGCTCGCAGTCCTCGACCTCGGGCACCGTCGGGTCGTCGGGGTCCGGCCGGCCGGCGCGCAGACCGGCGTTCGGCGCGATCGCCGCGAGCTTGCCGGCGAGCCGGCAGCCCAGCGCCGACGTCATCCGCCCGCCGCCGGAGTGCCCGGTGGCGTAGACGCGCCGTGGGTCGCCGCACAGCCGCTGGTTGACGACGTCGATCACGCGGCTCAGGAAGGCGATGTCGTCCCGCGCGGTCGGCGGCGGCAGCTCACCGGCCGTGGTCGGGACACCGGGCACGTTCCACGCCCAGCTGCCGTTCGGGTCCGGCGGGTTCTGGGGCGCGAGCGGGAGCGCGCCGCTCGGCGCGGCCACGAGGAAGCCCTCGTCGTCGGCGACGGGCCGCAGGCCGCTGACCTCTATCTGCACGGGCCCGTTGGCCGAGCTGCCGTGGAGGTTGAGCACGAGCGGCAGCGGCGCGCCGCGCCGCGCGCCCTCGGGCACGTAGACCAGGACGGGGTAGCTCGTGCCGCCGAAGCGCACGTCCAGCGTCGTGTCCCCCGCCTCCCGCACGCAGCGGGTGTTCGCCGCCGCCGGGGCAGCGGACGCCAACGTCGCCGCGGCACACGCCGCGGCCGTGATCCAACGAGCTCGCATCGGACGCTCTCCCTTCGTCGCTGAGGCGGTCCTACCCCGCGACTAGTCCGACGAACGCCGCCGCGGCGGCTCGCGCGGCGCGTCGATCCCGTAGCGCACGCCGAACATCCGCACCGCGAAGCACAGCGCGGCGCCCAGGAGCGGGAACACCGGGCTGAGGCTGCCGGCCTCACGCCCGAGCACGGCGACCGCGGCGCCGACGGCCGCCGGGATGGCGTAGAGCTCCTGGCGGAGGACGGTCGGGATCTCGCGGAGCAGGACGTCGCGCAGCATGCCGCCACCGATGCCGGTGATCGCGCCGAGGATCACGGCCTGCGCGGGGCCGAGCCCGAAGTCCAGGGCCTTGCTCGCGCCGCTGACGCAGAACAGGCCGAGCCCGACCGCGTCGAAGACCTGCACGCCGCGCTGGAAGCGGTCCAGCGCCGGGCCGGCGAAGAAGCAGACCACGCCGGCCGCGCCGGCGGCCGCCAGGTAGCGCCAGTCGCGGAACGTCTCGGGCGGCACGCCGATCAGCAGGTCGCGGACGATGCCGCCCGCGAGGCCGACGACCGCGGACAGCACGACCACGCCGAACACGTCGAGCTGGGCGCGGACGGCGGCGAGCCCGCCGCTGAGGCCGAACACGAACGTGCCGACGAGGTTCAGCCACAGCAGCAGGGTCGGGTCCAGGCCGGCGATCACGGCCAGGACGCTAACGCGCGGTCACTCGAAGAGCTGGCCGCCCTCGTCGATCAGGGTGATGATGGAGAGCACGCCGACGCAGGCCGAGATGACGAGCAGCAGCACCAGCGGCTGGTCGAGCCCGATCAGCAGGATCGCGCAGCCGAGGATGAACTCGCCCGAGCGGGGCCTCGGTGCTTATACCCCGTCCTGCCCTCCCGTCAAGTCGTCCAAAACCCGCTCAGCAGTGCTCGCCGCGCTCGAGGTCTACGGCTCCTCGCGCGCGGCGGTCGGCTCCCAGCTCGCGATGCTCGGTCTGATGGTGGTGTTCACGTGCATGGGCCTGTGGTTGTTGTCGTCGGGGTTCGCCGCCTGACCGTCGTCGGCGAGCGTCGTCAGCGCCTCGCGCAGCAGCCGGGACACGTGCATCTGGGAGAGGCCGACCTGCTCGGCGATCTCGCGCTGGGTGAGGTCGGCCTGGAAGCGCAGGCGCACGATCCGCTCCTCACGCTCGGGCAGGCGGGACAGCATCCGGTCGATGTCCGCGACGCGCTCGACGTGGGCGTAGCCGGGGTCGGAGCCGCCGAGGAGATCGCCGCGCGTCACGCCCTCTTCCTCGTCGGACCAGGGGCGGTCGAGCGAGTCGGCGCGGTGGGCGCTGACGGTCGCGCGCGCCTCGAGCACCTGCTCCACGCTCACGTCCAGGCGCTCGGCGACCTGCTGGGCGCTCGGGGTGTGCCCGGTCTGCGAGGCCAGCTCCTCCGTGGCGCGCTCGACCTTCGGGGCGAGCTCCTGCAGGGACCGCGGCACCCGGACCGTCCAGCCCAGGTCGCGGAAGTAGCGCTTGACCTCGCCGAGGATCGTCGGCATCGCGAACGACGTGAACGCGAGCCCGCGTCCCGGGTCGAAGCGCTCGATCGCCTTCATCAGGCCGACCGCGGCGACCTGCTCGACGTCCTCACGCTCAGAGCCTGAGGAATAACGGCGCGCGAGATGGCGCGCCAAGGGAAGGAAACGCGCGACGAGCGCTTCCAGGGCCTCCGGATCACCGTCGGCCCGGTACCGCTCGAACAGCGGCGTGACATCTTCTGCCCGGCCGCGCTCGCGCGACAAGGTTGCAACTGGGGCCATGCCTCACTCTGTCCAACGCGGTCCCGGACCACGCCTGCCCCGTTTGAGTTCAGACGGTGAGGGCCGATTGCAGGCGCTCGAGCTCCGCCTGGGCCAAGGTGACCTCGACGATCGGGAAGAGCTCGCGCTCCTCGAAGCGGACGTGGTCGTGCAGCGCGTCGCCGAGCGCGTGCGCGGCGGCGACGTCGGCCACGGTGGTCGCGCGTCCGCGGAGGTCGGCGTGCTCGGCGAGCATGCGCGCGACGGCCGGTTCCCAGCGCGGATCCCCGGCGCAGAGCCCCGGAGTGAACAGCCGCTCCTCGACCTCGAAGTGCTCCTCGCCGCGCGTGCGCAGGAAGGCGTGGAGCTGGTCGAGCACGTCCTCGAGGCTGTCGCGGTGCGCCCGGCGCAGGCGGCGGGCGACGTCGAGGGCGTGGTGGTGGTCGTGAGAGAGTCGGGTGAGCTCGGGCGCGCGTTTCATGTCAAGCGACGATGACGGGCGCGCGCCCGGTGCTCATCCGTAGGACCTACTGACTAGCACCGGTGAACGCAAGTACGTGCGATCGCTGGTGGCCGCCGGCGCCGGCTGGGACCGCCCGGTGACCGGAAGTGTGCCGGGGCACATGACCGGTCGCTGGGTGGGTCCAGGCGGTGATCGGCGGCCGCCAGAATCGTGCGTACTTACGTGAGCCGGTGCTAGCGACCGACCCGGTGGTTGTGGCCGTGCCAGCGCGGGCCGCGACGCGGCCACTTGGGCGGCTTGTGGCCACCCGGCTTGGTGCCGAACGCGTCCTTGGAGGCGCCGAAGTAGTACACGGCGTAGGACGCGGCGGCGGACAGCTCCTTCAGGCTCTTGAGCGCCCCGCCGGACATCTTGCGACGCGCGGCGCGCTTGTCCGCGTCGCTGCCCTCGGGCGCGAGGCCCTCGGCGCTCAGCGGCATCACGCCGGTGAACACCGTGCTCAGGTTGTCGCAGATCTGGTGGTAGCACGGGTCGTACCACGAGCCCGCGGAACCGCCGAAGATCCGCTCCTCGTCGGGCGTCTTGACGCCCTCGGCGCCGGCGTAGATGCCGCCGGACGGGATGCCCCGTAGCGTGAAGCCGACGTAGTCCGAGCGCCCGTCGAACGGACCCTTGACGACCGGCTGGCCCTGCGAGCGGAACCAGTCCTCGAACACGGCCTCGACCTTGCCGGAGTCCGGGGACTCGGAGGCCTCGCTGCCGCCCTCGGTGTCGTCGCCGTCACCGTCGTAGACGCCGCGGATGTAGTTGGCGGACGCGAGCATGTCGTAGTCGAGCATCACGTCGATCTTGTCCGCCTCCTTCTGGCTGAGGGTGCGGGCGTAGTACGAGGAGCCGACCAGGCCGTTCTCCTCGGCGCCGAACCACATGAAGCGGACCTTGTTGCGCAGGTCGTAGCGGCCGTTGGCGAGCTCCTGCGCCATCGCGAGCAGCGCCGACGTGCCGGAGCCGTCGTCGTTGATGCCCGGGCCCTCGGGCACCGAGTCCAGGTGCGCGCCCGCGACCACGACGTGGTTGGCGTCGCCGCCGCGCGTCTCGGCGATCACCTGCGGCAGGAAGCGGTCGGTGAACGTGCCGTAGACCTTGAAGTCGACGGTCGGGTTCTGGCCGGCCTTGTAGGCCTGCAGCAGCTCGTTGCCGAGCGCGTAGCTGGAGATCACGGCCGCGATCGTCGCCGGCGGGTCGGGCTGGTTGTCGACGAAGATCGGGTTCTGGCGCTCGGGCGTGTTGCCCTCGTTGTAGATGATCACGCCGGTCGCGCCCGCGGCCTGCGCGAGCTGCCACTTCTCGACGAACGCGCAGGTGCCGCGCTGGACGAGCGCGATCTTGCCGGAGACGCCGGTGTAGTCCGCGGCCGCGCAGCCGCTGACCGAGCCGCCGGTGGGCGGATCGAGGATCCCGCCGACCGGGAACACGGGCGCGTTCGTCAGCACGGTCGTGGGCGAGTTGGCCATCGTGATGAAGTCCGACGTCGGCAGGTCCGACTGCTCGGCGGTGCCGGGCCGGTACACCTTCGGCGTCGGCTTGACCTGGTTGAGCACGGCCGGCTGGCTCTCGCCCCAGGTCGGATAGTTGAACTGCGTGACCTGCGGTCGGTAGCCCGCCTCACGCAGGGTGCTGACGACGTAGTCGAGCGACTCCTGGTAGCCGGGCGAGAACACCTCGCGCGTGTCGTCGTTGAGCGTCGCGATCCGCTGCAGCGCGGTCAGATGCTCCTTGATGTTCGGGACCGATACGCCTTCGACGAAGCGCTTCGCGCCGTAGTCGCGCGGGGTGATCCCCCCACCCGTCGCGGACGCGGTTGCAGGGACAAGGGCGAACGTGGCGGCGCAGGCGACCGCCAGAGCCAGACGACTCCGGGACAAAGAAGTACCCCCTCTTCGTTGTGCGGCAATGGACCAGTGACGGTCCGTCAGCAGGAGCCTACAGGGATCTACTAGCCCGCATAGTTGGTTGTTGTCAGCTTTCCGCGAAGGCCGTCTTGCAGTCGTCGGCGATGCCTTCGAGCGTGTCACGAAGGGTTGACAGCTGGGCGGTGAGCGAGCCGCCGTCGAGCAGCTCGCCGAGCGCCGCGAACGAGGCCTTCGCGCAGTCGGTGACGACGGCGCCCTTGGCTTTGGCGGCCTCCGCCTCGGCCCGCGCCTGGTCGGCCGTGGCCTGCGCCTGCTCGGTGGCGCCGTCGAGCCCCGCAGCGGCCTCCTTGGCCGTGTTCGCCTTCTCGACGGCGGCGTCGGCGGTGCGCTTGGCCGCCTCGACCGCGGCCATCGCGGCCTCGAGATCCTCGCCCTTGGTCCCCAGCCGCGTCGACAGCTCCTCGTAGGCGGCGTCGAGCGCGGCCTGCATCGTCGTGTCGGGCTCCTCCTCGGCCTCGAGCGTCGCCACCTGCGCGTTGGCCTGGTCGAGCTCGGCTTGGGTGTCGTCGAGGTCCGAGCGGACGCTCAGCGCCCACACCAGCAGCGCGACGACGGCGACGGCGAGCAGGGCGCTCGCCCACATCCACACGGGGCGACGGGTCATGGGCGCGACGGTAGGCGCGACCGTGCGCACGGCGCATCACCCGCCGCGGGTGACTGTGTCGCGTACGATCGGGCGTCCGCATGCACGAGCTGATCCAGCGCGGTCCCGCTGAGGCGCTCGCCGGGCTGCTCGGCGTGCCGATGCCGCGCGAGACGCTCCCGTTGCTGTGGCACTGGCTCTACCTGCTCGACCGGCCCGCGCAGGCCGAGCTCGGCCCCGACGGGCATCCGGCGGAGGGTGTGGAGCCGGGGCGCCGGCGGATGTGGGCGGGCGGGCGCGTGCGCTCGGTCGCGCCGCTGCGCTTCGACGAGCCCGCGACGCGCCGGCGCCAGGTGCTCGACACCGTCGACAAGCAGGGTCGCAGCGGGCACCTGACGTTCGTGACGGTCGGCGTGCAGGTGTTCCAGCGCGGCGAGCTGGTCGTCGACGAGCGCCAGGACCTCGTGTACCGGGACCCGCCGAGCGAGCCGCTGGCGCGCGAGGAGGTCGAGGCCGTGCAGCCGCGTGACGGCGACTGGTCCATCGACGTCACCGCACCCCTGCTGTTCCGCTTCTCCGCGCTCACCTACAACGGCCACCGCATCCACTACGACCGCGACTACGCGCGCGAGGTGGAGGGCTATCCCGGCCTCGTCACGCACGGTCCGCTGCAGGCGCTCGCGATGGCCGAGGCCGCGCGCGCCCGCGACGTCGGCGGCCACGAGATCGAGTACCGGCTGCTCGCGCCGCTGTTCGAGCATCAGGGGCTCGTCGTGCGCGCCGACGCGAGCGGCTTCGCCGTCCACGACCGCGGCGGCCGCCAGACCGCGCGCGCCACGATCACATGACGGAGCTGCGCTTTCAGGTCCGCGAGCTGTGCGCGCGCTTCCCCGACGCGTACTGGCGTGAGCGCGACCAGGCGCGCGAGTACCCGCAGGCCTTCGTCGACGCCCTCACCGCCTCACGCCTGCTCGCCGCGCTCATCCCCACCGAGTACGGCGGCCTCGGGCTCGGCCTGACCGAGGCGAGCGTCGTGATGGAGGAGATCAACCGCTCCGGCGGGCACTCCGCCGCCTGCCACGCGCAGATGTACACGATGGGCGCGCTGCTGCGGCACGGCAGCGAGGAGCAGAAGCGCACGTACCTGCCCGCGATCGCGCGCGGCGAGCTCCGCCTGCAGGCGTTCTCGATCACCGAGGCCGAGGCCGGCTCGGACACGCGCGCGATCACCACGAGCGCCCGCCGCGAGGGTGACGCGTACGTCATCGACGGCCACAAGAACTGGACGAGCCGGATCGAGCAATCCGACCTGCTGCTCCTGCTCGCCCGTGCCGAGGAAGGCCTGAGCCTGTTCCTGATCGACCTACGGGCGGTGCGGGCCGAGCAGCCGGATGCGCTCGCGGTCACGCCCGTGCGCACGATGTTCAACTACGCCACCAACGCGGTGGAGTACCGGGGACTGCGCGTGCCGGCGAGCAGCCTGGTCGGCAACGCGGGCGAAGGGTTCCGCTACGTGCTCGACGGCTGGAACGCCGAGCGCATCCTGCTCGCCGCCGAGGCGATCGGCGACGGCTACTGGTTCACGGAGCGCGCGACCGCCTACGCCAACGCCCGTGAGGTCTTCGGCCGTCCGATCGGCGCCAACCAGGGCGTGCAGTTCCCGATCGCCCGCGCGTACATGGCCGTGCGCGCCGCCGACCTGATGCGCTACGAGGCCGCAAGGTTGTTCGACGCCGGCGAGCCGTGCGGCGCCGAGGCCAACATGGCCAAGCTGCTCAGCTCCGAGGCGAGCTGGGCGGCGGCCAACGCCTGCCTGGACACGCACGGCGGCAACGGCTTCGTCGACGCCTACGACGTCGAGCGCAAGTTCCGCGAGACCCGGCTCTACCAGGTCGCCCCGGTCAACAACAACCTCGTCACGAGCTTCGTCGCGACGAAGGTGCTGGGGCTCCCCCGCTCCTACTGAGCAACTCGTCGTATCAATCGCGGCTGAGCGGTCCTCCACAGCTGAGAGGTCTCACGCCGAGGAGGAACGATGAGGGGACAGCGTCTTGCGGTGTTGGTGGGTGTCGACGAGTACCCGAAGCTCGCGCCGCACCAGCAGCTGCGGGGGTGCGTGAACGACGCGGAGCTGATGGCGGCGGTGCTGCGGGACGCGTTCGGGTTCACCGAGGAGGGGATCACGCTGTTGCGCGACGGCGAGGCGTCCCGCGACGGGATCCTGGCGGCCTGGAACGCGCTCGTGGAGCGCGCCGGGCCGGACGACGTGGTCGTGCTGCACTACAGCGGGCACGGCTCGCAGATGACCGACCGCGAGGGCGACGAGCCCGACGGTCTGGACGAGACGATCGTCCCGGCCGACTCCGGGCGCGGCTCCGAACCCAACCGCGACATCACCGACGACGAGGTCTACGAGCTGCTCACGCGGCTGACGGCCAAGACGCCGCTCGTCACGCTGATCTTCGACTGCTGCCACTCGGGCACGGTCACGCGGGACGTGACCGGCGCGGGCGTGCGCCGGCTGGAGCCTGACCGGCGGCCGGTCGAGGCGCTTCCGCCCTCCCCCGTCGGGGCGGTGGCGGGGACGCGCGGCGCGGGCCCGAGCGGCTGGCTCCCGCCGTCGCGCCGCTACACGCTGCTGGCCGGCTGCCGCGACGAGGAGCTCTCGCACGAGCACGTCGCCCCGCACGGGCGCACGCACGGCGCGCTCACGTGGTTCCTCACGCAGGCGCTCGCCCGCGCGCAGGCCGGCGCGACGTACCGCGACGTGTTCGACCACGCGGCGCTCGGCGTGACCGCCGCGTTCCCGAGCCAGCACCCGCAGCTCGAAGGCGCCGTGGACCGCGAGGTCTTCGGGATCCGCGACACCGAGCCCGCCCCGTCCGTGCTCGTCCTCTCCCGTGCGGGCGCGCAGGTGACGCTCAACGCGGGCGCCGCGCAGGGCGTCGCGATCGGGTCGCTGTGGAGCGCGTTCGCGGGCGCGCAGCCGGTCGGCCGGTTGCGGGTGAACGACGTCGGCGTCACGACGTCCACGGCGCTCGTCGTCGAGGAGGACCAGGGCGGGATGCTCGCTCCACCGGCGCGGGCGGTGCTCGAGCGCGTCGCCCCGGACGCGCCGCGGCTGCGGGTCGAGGTGCCGACGGAGCTGCCGGCGCTCGCCGGGCTCGTGGACGCGTCACCCGTGCTGGAGCGAGGCGGCGGGGACGCGCGCGTGCTCGTCGTCGGTCCGCGCACCACGGTCGCGGCGGACGATCCCGCGCCCCAGCTCGGTCCGCTCGTCGGTCGGCTGGTGGTGGTGCTCGGGCCGGACGGCCGGCTCCTGCTCCCGGCCCGACCGCCCGACACGCTCGCCACCGTGCTGAAGGACCTCGAGACCGTCGCGCGCTACCGCCGGGCGCTCGCGATCGAGAACCTGGGCACGCAGCTCGACGGCGACGTCGACCTGACGCTGTTGCGTCGCGCGGCCGACGGCACGTGGGTCGAGGCGACGCCCGAGGAGGCCGGCGGCGAGGTCGTGTTCGAGGTCGGTGAGCCGCTCGGCCTGCGGATCGCCAACCGCTCGACACGGTCGCTGTATCCGGCGGTGCTCGACCTCGGGCTCGCGTACGCGGTCAGCGTGCACGGGGTCTACGCCGGCAAGGAGGAGCTCGTCCCGGGTGCGGCGATCGAGGTCGGCACGCGGCCCGGCTCCGAGTTGCCGCTGCAGATGCCCGATGCCTTCCCGTTCGGCGGCGACGCGGACGCGTCCGAGGGCGGCATCGAGATCGTGAAGCTGTTCGTCACGACCTCCCCGGCCGACTACACGGAGCTGCTGCAGCCGAGCGTGCGGCCGGCCACGCGGGCGCTGCGCGACCTGCCCTTCGCCGCGGCGCCGCCCGAGCCGAGGGAGGACTGGACGACGGTCACCCGCGCGCTGAGGCTGCGGCCGCGGACGGCGGCGTCGCCGCTGCGGCCGGCGGGGACACCGGTCGAGGTCGCCGGGGTGTCGTTGGTCACGCCTGGGCTGCGCGGCGGCGCGCTCGCGGTCGGCACGGGCGGCGGCGGCCGGACGCGCGCCGTGGACCTCACGACCGACGCGTTCGAGTCCGTCGTGCGGTCGGCGGGGCTGGAGGTGCAGGCCGCGATCGAGCTCAGCGACGTCGCACCCGCGGCTGCGCGGTCGCTCGACGCGGCGCCGCCCACGATCGCGCTGCGCCCGGCTGCTCCCGGCCCGGGCGAGAGGCAGCTGGTGCTCGCCAAGGACGAGGGCGGGATCCTCACCTGGCACTTCGCGGTGCCGTCGCGCGACGTTGACGATGCTCGCCGCGAGTACCGGATCGAGCGTCGCGTCGTCGTGGCGCCCGAGCCGGCCGAGGCGGCCACGCGCGGGCTCGCCGGCGCGGTCGCCTCCAAGCTCGTCAAGGTCCTCGTGTTCCCGCTCGTCGAGCCCGCGATCGGTCGCGTCGCCGACCACTTCGCGGGCAAGTGGGAGGCCGCCAAGCGCCCGTACCGGCTGCGGTTCAGCACGCCGGACGACTTCACGTCGCCGGGCGGCCGGGACGTGCGGGACGAGGACTGGCGCGAGCTTGCCGGCAAGCGGACGCTCCTGCTCGTCCACGGCACGTTCAGCCGCTCGCACTCGGGCTTCGGCCAGCTCTCACGCGCGACGTTCGAGGACCTGTACCGCAGCTACGGCGGGCGCGTGCTCGCGCTGGACCACTTCACGCTCTCGCACACGCCGCAGCAGAACGTGGAGTGGCTGCTGCGGCAGATCCCGGACGCGACCGACCTCGAGCTCGACATCGTCTGCCACTCGCGCGGCGGGCTCGTCTCGCGCACGCTCGCGGAGCGCCAGAGCGCGCTGTCGCTGGGCTCGCGCTCGCTGCGCGTGCGCCGCGTGATCTTCGTCGCCACCCCGAACGCAGGCACCGCGCTGGCCGACGGCGCCCACCTCGGCGACCTGCTCGACACGTACACGAACGTCCTGAACTTCGTGCCCGACAACGGCGTCACCGACGTGCTCGAGGGCATCGTGACCGTCGCCAAGATGGTCGCCGTCGGCGCGATGAAGGGGCTCGACGGGCTGCGCTCGATGGTCCCCGACGGCGAGTTCCAGCGCTGGCTGAACGCCGGCCCCAAGCCCCAGGGCACGACCTACTGCGCGCTCGCGGCGGACTATGAGCCGACGTCCCCCGCGCTGCGCGGCTTCATCGCCGACGCGGTCATGGACACGATCTTCAAGCAGCTCGGCAACGACCTCGTCGTCCCGACCGACGGCGTCTACGCGGCCAACGGCGCGGCCTCGTTCCCCATCGCCGATCGGCACGTGTTCGCCAAGGACGCCGGCGTCGTGCACACGAACTTCTTCGCGAACCGCACGGCGCAGGACAAGCTGCTCACGTGGCTGGGTGCGCCGTGATCAGCCCAGCGAGGCCGTGGCGGCGAGCAGCTCCTCCCGGGTCAGGGGGCCGGTGATCGTCACGACGAGCTCGTCGGTGACCACGTAGACGTGCGGTTCCACGCGCGGGTCCAGGACGAGGTTGGCGGTCGCGCCGCGCAGGGCGCCGCCGTTGATGCGGACCCGTTCGGGTTCGACGAGGTTGCCCTCGCCGGACGCGATCGGGTCGGCCCACGCGTCCGGGTCGGCGCCGGTGCGGCGCGTGCTGACGATGACGGTGTCGAGGCCGCGGCGGTAGGCCGTGCTGACGACGTCCCGCGACGGCGGGTTCAGCGCCTCGTTGCCGGTCGGTGAGGGCGTGGTCGTCGCGACCCGCGTGACGGAGCGGCCGAAGCCCGCGGGCAGCGCGCGGGGGGCGATCGGCGTGTAGCCGACGCGCGCCTGCGCGGCGCTGAACGGCACCGTGCGGAAGCCCTCGTCGACGACGGTCGCATCGGCGGGGTAGTCGGGCGCGAACGCCGAGGCGGGCAGCGACGGGTTCAGGCGTAGGTCGTCGAGCTCGAAGCCCTGGACGAGGCGGCCCTGGAGCGTCTCGCGGACGGAGAGCGGGAAGCCGGTCTGACGGTCGACGACGACCTCCAGCCGGTCGCCGCTGTAGCCGAGCTTGTTGACCGGGATGTCGGCGCGGAGCACGTACGCGGCGCGGCCGTCCACGGTCTCCTCGCGCACGGTGCCGGTGCGGGCCGCGGCCAGCGCACGCGTGATCGCGGCGGCCTGCAGGCCGAGCCGGCGGTCGCCGATCAGGCCGTCCGGCGCACCCGGGGCGACGCCGCGGGTGACGAACGAGCCGGGCGCGTACGGCAGCTCGAGCTGGACCTCGCGCGCGTCGCGGGCGGAGTAGTAGAAGTCGCCGTCCTGGGCGCTGCCGAGCACGCGCAGGTCGCCGCGGTCGGTGAGCGCGACGCGCAGGCGGTCGGTCGTGAGCGGCTCCTGCTCGTTCAGGCGCTGACGGACCACGAGCGTGGCGCGGAGCGAGCGCACGCCGGCGAGCGCGGCGCGGGCGCGTTCGACGACCTGTGCCGCCTGCGCGGGCTCGTTGACGATGCCGCGGTCGACCCGGCCCGGGAGGAGCGCGAGGACGAGCACGATCGTCGCGGCGAGGGCGGTCGCGCCGGCCAGCGCAGGGACCAGCCGTGGGCGCCAGGCACGGCGCTTGGCGGTACGGCGGCTCGCGACCTCGTCCTCGAGGCGCGCTCGCAGCTCGGCGTGGAAGCCCTCGCGGTGCGGGGGTGCCGGCAGGTCGCGCAGCGCGCGGCCCAGCTCCTCGTCGCGGTCGGTCATCGCGTCGCCTCCGTCCGGGTCCGCTGGGTGGGGCGCAGGCCGCCCCTCTCGCGCGAGGTCATGCGGCCTCCGATCGGGCTTCCAGGACGGGACGGAGTGCCGCGCGGGCGCGGCTCAGGCGTGAGGCGACGGTGCCGGGCGGGATGCCGACGACCTCCGCGACCTCGTCGTAGCTGTAGCCCTCGGCGTCGACCATCAGGACGACGATCCGCAGGTCCGCGGGCAGCCCGGCGAGCGCGTTGGCGAGGTCCATGCGGGTGTCGCTCGCCTCGCCGATGTCGGGGCTGGACGCGGCCGCGCGGCCTTCCAGCGCCTCGAGGTCGACCTCGCCGCGGCGCGCGATCCGGCGCAGCTCGTCGACCGCCGCGTTGGCGACGATCCGGTGCAACCAGGTGCCGAAGCTCGAGCGCCCGTCGAACTTGGGCAGCGCGCGGAACGCGCGGACGTACGCGGTCTGCAGCACGTCGTCCATCGTCGCCTCGTCGCCCAGCATCGAGTACGCGAGCCGGCGCATGGCGGGGCCGTTGGCCTCCAGCAGCTGCTCGAACGCTCCGACGTCACCGCCCTGCGCGCGTTTGATCAGGCGCCGTTCGCCCCGCTGCGGCGGGGCGACGACGGCGATGAAGATGAGCAGCATCGACCCTTAGACCTACCAACCCCGTGATTTCTTCACGGCGGTCGTGAAGAAATCGCGCGCCCCGTTCGTCCAACGGTCATGAAGGCACGTTTGATCCTGTTGGTCGCGGCGCTCGTCGCGATGTTCATCCTCCCCACCACCGCTGTCGCCGCCCCGCGCTGCGACGACAAGACCGCCGCCGTCCAGGAGCGGCTCTCCGAGTTGCACTTCCCCGGCGGCGTCGTCGACGGCTGCTCCGGGCCGTCCACCAAGGCCGCGCTGCAGGCGTTCCAGAAGGCGAATGGG
The DNA here is from genome assembly GCF_027587195.1 of Solirubrobacter phytolaccae. Lineage (GTDB taxonomy): Bacteria > Actinomycetota > Thermoleophilia > Solirubrobacterales > Solirubrobacteraceae > Solirubrobacter > Solirubrobacter phytolaccae. Next base: position 33,768 of record NZ_JAPDDP010000028.1, read on the forward strand.
CTCAGCGCCGACGGCGTTCTGGGCCCGAAGACCCGCGCGGCGCTGGATGCCCCGGCGACGTTGAAGCCGGTGAGCCGGAAGCCGGGACTCCACGTCGAGGTCGACCGCTCCCGCCAGCTGCTGCTCGTCGTCGAGGACGGCACCGTCGAGCGGATCTACTCCGTCTCGACCGGCAAGCAAGGCTACGAGACGCCGGCCGGGACGTTCAAGGTCGGCCGCAAGGAGCTGCGCTCGTGGTCGGTGCCCTACATGGTCTGGCTGCCCTACGCGAGCTACTTCAACGGCGGCGTCGCGTTCCACGCCGGCACCACCGACGTGGAACGCGCCAGCCACGGCTGCGTGCGTGTCCCGGCCGCGTTCGCGCGCGAGCTCTATGACCTGCTCGAGCCGGGCACGACCGTGATCGTCACCCGCTAACGGCGCAGCGGCAGGTCCTCCATCGGCGCGCGCGAGAGCTGCGGCGGGCGCGCCGTCGCCAAGAGCGGCGCGAGGTAGCGCCCGGCGACCTTGCCGGGTGGCGACCACAGCGGCGTGTGCGAGACGGTCGGCTCGTCGGTCGGGATCGGCTCGCCCGCGCCGCTGACCGGCGCCCGCAGGTACAGCGGCGCGCCGCCGGTGAGCAGCAGGCCGCGGAGCAGCGGCTGAAACGGCTTCGGCGTGAGCGCGGCTCCGTGGTCGGCCGCGATCGCCTCGGCGGCCGCGTCGGCCTGCTGGGCCGCGAGCCCGCCCTGCTTGAGCGGGAACGTCGTGGCGTCGCCGGCGGCGTACACGTCTTCGGTGCCGGCCACGCGGCCGTGCCCGTCGACCGGGATGAACCCGGAGGCGTCGTGCGGCAGACCGGCAACCGCCGGCCCGACCAGGCGGGGCATGGCGATCACCCGCCCGGCAGGCACGGGCTTCCCGCCGGCGAGCTCCAGCCAGCCGTCGTGCACCTCGCCCAGCCGCGCACCGGTGCGCACCGCGATCCCGCGTGCGGCGAGCAGCTCCGCGACCGCCGCGCCGGCCTCGCGGCCGAACATCCACAGCGGCGCGGGCTCGGGCGTGACGATCGTGATCCGCGGCTCGCGACCCCGGCTGCGCAGCTCGGTCGCGGCCATCATCGCGAGCTCGTACAGCGGCAGCGCCCAGGTCGAGACGCTCGGCAGCACGAACGCGAGCGTCGCCGTCTCGCCGAGCGCGGCCTCGACCGCGCCGACGTCCTTTGGCCCCGTGAAGGTGATCGCTCCCGCGACGGCGGGCAACGGCCGCACCCCGAGCGCGACGAGCAGCGTGTCGTACCCCAGTGTCTCGCCACGGTCGTCGACGACCGTGTGCTCCTCCGGCACGACCCGCACGAGCTTCGCCCGATGGTGATCGAAGCGCGCGTGATGCTGGATGACCGAGAACGGCACCGCGTTCGGCAGGCCGAACCCGAACGGCGCGGCGACCGAAGCGGCGGGTGCGCTCAGCGCGTCATTGGGCGCGAGCACGGTGATGCGCGGACGTGGGCCGGCGAAGGCCCGGAGCGCCGCAACCGCCTCGACAGCGGCGACGCCCCCGCCCGCGACGACGATGTGCGGCGGCAGGTTCATGCCACGACGGTACGGCGGGCGTCGCGCGTGGCCATCCGTAGTCCGCCGCGCCGCGCGTGCGGTCGACCACGGTCGCCTTTCGAGCTATCCGAGCGGTTTCGTCGACGCGGATCGATGGTGCGTGATGCGCTCGACGAGGCGCGCGCGAACGTCCTCCAGCTCTGCGAGTTCGTGCGGGTCGGGCGCCGACGCGTCGGTCTGCCAGGTCGAAACCGCGATCGGAGCGCTCACCCGATGGAGTGAGAGCTTCGCCACCGTGTCGTCGCGCCCGGCCGCGAGGATGATCCCGACGCTGTCACGGTCGTCCCCGACGCGCAACTGCTCGTCGACCGCGTTGAGATAGAAGTTCATCTTGCTCACGTGCTCAGGCTCAAAGCGCCCGACCTTCAGGTCGATCACGACAAACCGGCGCAGTGTGTGGTGATAGAAGAGCAGGTCGAGGAAGAACTCCTGCTCGCCAACCAAAAGAGCCTTCTGACGCCCGTAGAACGCGAACCCGCTGCCGAGTTCGAGCAGGAACCGCTGGATGTCGTCGATGAGCGCCTGCTCGAGCTCTCGCTCCCGAGCGCTCTCGGCGAGGTCGAGGAAGTCGAAGACGTACGGGTCCTTGACCGTCTGCAACGCGCGATCTGCATCAGCCGGCGCAAGCGCATGCGCGAAGTTCGTCACCGCTGCACCTTGACGCTCGTGCAGACGCAGATGAATCTGTGCCTCGAGCTCGCGGCGTGACCACCGCTGCTCGCTGGCCTTCGCCGCGTACCACGCGTAGACGTCGGGCTGATCCGTGAAGGCGTCCAACAGCAGCCGGTTGTGGGACCAGCCGATGTGTGCCACCACTGGTGGCACTTTCTCTGGATCGGGCCAGAGCGTAGCCAGCCGACGCATGTAGAAGAGGTTCCGCCGCGAGAACCCACGCGCGCCACCCATGTCGGCGGTCAGGTCCGCGCTGATCCGTCCAACGACATCGTCTCCCCAACCGCTGACCTGTTGCTGCGTGAGAATCTCGCGACCGATCGACCAATACAGCATCACCAGCTGGCTGTTTACGGCCTGCGCCGCGCGCGCTTGAGCCGCCCGCACCCGTTGCTTGAGACGCTCGATTAGCGCTCGGTAGTCGTCGCTGACCGCGAACGAATCGACGGATTCACCCATCAGGATTCTCAGCTTTCACGTGACCACGCACGAACGTATGTTCGCACGCGCGTCGGCGGAAGACCCGTAGTTCGCACGTCGACCTCGCGGACGAGTCCGGACGCGCGGCCTCGGCGGCAATGCGAGCGTGCGCCGGGCTGGGACGCCGGACTGCGCGTCGCGGGACAACCGGGCACGATGAAGGGATGGCAATGACAGAGACCCGTTCTCCGCTGTCGGTGGAGGAGGTCGCGCGGATCGACGCCTGGTGGCGCGCCGCCAACTACCTGTCCGTCGGGCAGATCTACCTGCTCGAGAACCCGCTGCTGCGCGAGCCGCTCAAGCCTGAGCACATCAAGCCGCGGCTGCTGGGCCATTGGGGCACGACCCCGGGGCTGAACCTGCTCTATGCGCACCTGAACCGGGTCATCCAGGCCCACGACCTCGACACGATCTACATCGCCGGACCTGGGCACGGTGGGCCGGGGCTCGTCGCGTCCACGTGGCTCGAGGGCAGCTACAGCGAGTTCTATCCCAACCTCGAGCAGGACGAGGAGGGCATCCGCCGGCTGTTCCGGCAGTTCTCGTTCCCGGGTGGCATCCCGAGCCACGTGGCGCCGGAGACGCCCGGTTCGATCCATGAGGGCGGCGAGCTGGGCTACGCGCTCGCCCACGCGTACGGCGCGGCGCTGGACAACCCGGACCTGCTGGTCGCGTGCGTGATCGGCGACGGCGAGGCCGAGACCGGTCCGCTCGCCGCGAGCTGGCACTCGAACAAGTTCCTGAACCCCGCGCGCGACGGGGCGGTGCTGCCGATCCTGCACCTGAACGGCTACAAGATCGCCAACCCGACCGTTCTCAGCCGCATCAGCCACGAAGAGCTCGAAGCGCTGATGCGCGGCTACGGGCACACGCCGCACTTCGTCGAGACCGACGACCTCGAGACGGTGCACGAACAGCTTGCCGCCGCGCTCGACGAGATCGTCGCCCAGATCAAGACCATCCAGGACGACGCGCGCGGCGGCAAGACGGAGCGCCCGCGCTGGCCGATGCTCGTCCTGCGCACGCCGAAGGGCTGGACCGGCCCGAACCAGGGCACGCCCGCCTCGCACCAGGTCCCGCTGTCGGGGCTGAGCGGACACGAGGAGCGGGTCGAGCAGCTCGAGGCGTGGATGAAGTCCTACCGCCCCGAGGAGCTGTTCGACGACCAAGGGCGACCGTTCCCTGAGACCGTCGCGCTCGCCCCGAAAGGCACGCGACGGATGGGCGCGAACCCGCACGCCAACGGCGGCCTGCTCCTGCACGACCTCAAGCTCCCGGACTTCCGCGACTACGCGGTCGAGGTCGCCTCCCCCGCGACCACGACCAGCGAAGCGACCCGCGTCCTCGGCACCTGGCTCAAGGACGTGGCCACCGCCAACGACACGAGCTTCCGCATCTTCGGCCCGGACGAGACCGTGTCCAACCGGCTCGGCGCGGTCGTCGAGGCCACCGACCGCGCGTGGATGGCGGGGATCGACCCCGCCGACGACCACATGGCCCCGAACGGCCGCGTGATGGAGGTCCTGAGCGAGCACCTGTGCCAGGGCTGGCTGGAGGGCTATCTCCTCACCGGCCGCCACGGCCTGTTCAACAGCTACGAGGCGTTCATCCACATCGTCGACTCGATGTTCAACCAGCACGCGAAGTGGCTGAAGACGACGCGCCACATCCCGTGGCGGCGGCCGGTCGCGTCACTGAACTACCTGCTCTCCTCGCACGTCTGGCGCCAGGACCACAACGGCTTCTCGCACCAGGACCCGGGCTTCATCGACCACGTGGTCAACAAGAAGGCCGAGGTCATCCGCGTCTACCTGCCGCCGGACGCGAACTGCCTGCTGTCGGTCGCCGACCACTGCCTGCGCAGCCGCCACTACGTGAACGTGATCGTCGCCGGCAAGCAGCCCGCGCTCGACTACCTGACGATGGACGAAGCGGTCGCGCACTGCACGCGCGGGATCGGCATCTGGGACTGGGCGTCCAGTGACGAGGGCGGCGAGCCGGACGTCGTGCTCGCGTGCGCCGGAGACATCCCGACGCTGGAGACCGTCGCCGCCGCGGCGCTCCTGCGCGAGCATCTGCCCGGCCTGAAGGTGCGCGTGATCAACGTCGTGGACCTGATGCGCCTGCAGGACGAGAGCGAGCACCCGCACGGCCTCAGCCACGGGCTCTACGACGCGCTCTTCACCACCGACAAGCCGACGATCTTCGCCTACCACGGCTACCCGTGGCTGATCCACCGGCTCACGTACCGGCGCGCGAACCACATGAACCTCCACGTGCGCGGCTACAAGGAGGAGGGCACCACCACGACGCCGTTCGACATGGTGATGCTCAACGACATGGACCGCTTCCACCTGGTCATCGACGTGATCGACCGCGTGCCCGGCCTCGGCCAGCGGGCCGCGCTCCTGCGCCAGGAGATGGTCGACGAGCGCCTGCGGGCGCGCGCCTACACGCGCGAGTTCGGCGACGACCCGGCCGCGCTGCGCGACTGGACGTGGCCTGCGGAGAACCCGCAATAGGACGCGGAGTTCCCCGCTGATCGGGAGGCGCTCGCGGACCTAGGTTGGAGACACCAAAGAGCTCCGACCGAAGGACCGATCATGAGCGCCTCCCCAGTGATCCTCAGCTACGACGGCTCCGAAGACGCGGTGGTCGCGATCCAGCGCGCCGCGGCGCTGTTCGGGCCGCGCCCCGCGCTCGTCCTCGTCGTCTGGCCGCGCGCGCACGCCCAGCTCGCCTATGGCTGGCCCGGCATGGCCTATGCGCAGGACCTCGACGCGATCGACAAGGCCGCGGCCGAAGGCGCAGCCGAACTGGCCGAGAAGGGCGCCGCGCTGGCCCGCGAAGCCGGCCTCGACGCCGAGCCGCTGACCATGCGCGCGAGCGGCCCGATCTGGCAGGCGATCCTCGACGTCGCCGAGGACCGCGACGCCGCCGCGATCGTGCTCGGCTCCCGCGGCCTGAGCGGCATCAAATCGCTCGTGCTCGGCAGTGTCTCCGGCGCGGTCGTCCACCACACCACGCGGCCGACCCTGGTCGTGCGCCACGGCTGCCCCGCGGAGGACGAGGATGTCGCCCGCGCCGCATGACGTGATCCTCATCCACCAGTGCATCGGCTGTGGCGCGATCGAGACGCCGCAGCCGTGCCTGGGGGGCTGCCACGAGCACCGGCTGGACCTCGTCCCGGCCGAGGAGCACGAAGCCGCCGCCGCAACCGTCGACGCGCTCGAGCGCCTCCTGGCCGAGCGCGAGCGGCTGCTGCGCGACGTCGCGCACTCCACGCTGAGCGACGAGGAATGGGCCGCCCTGCGCACCCGCGCCCGCGCCGCGCTCCACACGCCACCCATCCCGGAACCGGCCGACACTGTCACGACCTGGAAGTGCGACTGCGGCCACATCGAGGCGCCTCAGCCCTGCATCGGCGTCTGCGTGCGGCCTGAGCGCGCGATGGTCCCCGCGGACGAGTACACGCCGATCCTCGCCCGAGCCACCGAGCTCGCCGCCCACGCCGAGCGCCTCAGCCCCGCGCTACGCCTGCTGGCCTGGACCACGCCGCGCCCCGACCACCGCGAAGCCACGGCGACGGCGCTGCGCACCGCCGCCATGACCTGCGTGTGATGGCTAGAGCCGCGGGCCCGGCGGCTCGTAGGTGATCGCCAGCTGCGGCTTCCCGTTCAGGCTCCACGTGTCGATCGCCAACGCGAAGTCCTCGTTGTCGCTCTTGACGAGGAACCCGTTGTTGTCCTCGGCGCCGGAGACGATCTCGGCGACCGCGTCGGTGGCGTCGAGCACCGCGTTGCCGAACGAGTCGATCAACGTGATCGCGGTGCCGATGTCACCGCCCGCCGAGGTCCACGACTGCGTGGACGTGCGCTCCGTCCAGGTCACGTAGGCGGGATCCCACGCGGACGCGATCGCGCCGCCCGTGATCGTGCAGAACACGCAGAACGGATCGCCGCCCGGATCCGGCGCGACGAAGCTGAGCGTCGCGTCGATGATCTCCGAGCCGCTGGGCACCTCCGCCGCGATGTCGAAGCCGAGCAGCGCCCGGTGCTCGACGCCGGGCGGGTCCCCGTCCGTGCCGACCATCGCGCCCTCACACCCACCCGAGTCCGGGCTGTCGATCGTGCACCACTGGTCCGCCGTGATGCTCACCCACTCCGAGGCGCGCGCCTGCGTCGCCCCGCCAAGAAGAACTGCCGCCGCCGCCATTGCTGACGACAGGCGTACGACGAAACGAGCCGCTCCCGCGGTCATCGCATCTACCCCCTCTTAGGAACCCCTCCGAGCAGTCCGGCCTCGGACTAGCGCGGCGGACACTACACCGATCGGGAGACCTCAATCAACCGAGTTCACATTGACTGTGTTCGCGCTGACCGAACGGGCAGCGTGACCGGATTTCAGCCGATCAGGAAGCGCCCGGAGAAGGCGAGCGACTCGACCGGTGGCGCGTCGACCGGCTCGCCGTCGAGCGTGACCGCGTAGGTCCGCGGGTCCACGCGGACCTCGCCCTGGCGGTCGTTGTGAAGCATGTCTGCGGCGGTGAGGTCGCGGCAGCCCTCGACGCGCGCGCGGCGGCGCACCGTGGGCAGCTCGGCGTCCATCGCGCTGCCGGCGAGGAACGCGAGCGAGTTGCGCGCGGCGGCGCCGCCGATGCCGCCCACCTGCGGGCGAACGCGCACGGGCTCGGCGAGCATCGTCGTGGCGTTGCCGTCACCCGAGGCGCCCCACGCGGCCATCCCGGCCTTGATCACGAGCTCCGGGCGCACGCCGACCAGCGACGGCTGCCAGAGCACGGCGTCGGCGAACCGGCCAGGCGTCAACGCGCCCACGTGGCCCGCCAGCCCGTGCGTCAAGGCCGGGTTGATCGTGACCTTGGCGATGTGGCGCAGGACGCGCGCGTTGTCGTGCGCGCCCTCGCCGCCGCGGACGGCCTTCATCCAGTCCGCGTTCTGCAGCGCGCGGCGCACGACCTCGCCCGCGCGGCCCATGCCCTGCGAGTCCGACGACATCATGTGGATCACGCCGAGGTCGTGGAGCACGCCCTCGGCGGCCATCGTGCGGGCCCGCACGCGCAGATCCAAGATGGCGAGGTCGCCGCTGCGACGGCTCGGGTCCAGCAGGTGCACGGCCTCGACCATCGCGCGGCCCTCGGCCTCGGTCCCCGGGCCGAACGGGAGGCCCGGGTTGGTCGAGGAGGTCAGCACGCGCTCGCGCCCGGCCAACGCGAGCAGGTCGGGAGCGTGGCCGCCGCCGCAGCCCTCGATGTGGAAGGCGTGGATCGTCCGGCCGCCGAACGCGGCGAACGTCTCCTCGACCGAGATCGCCTCGTTCAGCCCGTCGGTGTGGATCGCGAGCTGGACGTCCTCGGCGTCGCAGATGTCGAGTGCCGTGCGGATCTGCTCGGGCCCGGCGGCGACGTCCTCGTGGATCTTCAGCCCGGCGCCACCCGCGCGCAGCGCGTGCAGGACGGGCTCCTGGCGCGCCGAGGAGCCGCGGACGAGCAGCGCGGCGTTCAAGGGGTAGGCATCCAGAGCCGCCCACGCGGTCTGGAGCAGCTCGGGCGGGTTGCAGCCGAGGTTCCAGACCGGACCGGGGTCCTGGATGACCAGCGTCGTCAACCCACCCGCCAATGCCGCATCCGCGACCTGCGGCGACAGCCAGTGCACATGCGTGTCGATCCCACCGGGCGTGACGATAAGCCCGGCGGCGTCGTGCACCGCGGTCGCCGTGTCCAGCACGACGTCGATCCCGTCCATCGTGTCCGGGTTGCCCGCCCGCCCGACGCTGACGATCCGGCCGTCATTGATGCCGATCGAGGCGTAGCGCACGCCGAGCACGGGGTCGATCAGCAGCCCGCCGGTGATCGCGACCTCGACGCCGCCGCGCTCGGCGCGCACGCCGAGCCCGTCACGCATCGTGCCGCCCCAGCCGGGGACGATCGCGTCCGGCTCGCCCTCGGGCTCGAGCCACAGATCACTGTCGGCGAGGCGGACGCGGTCAGGCACCGCGGTACCCCCGCTCACGGGCGAGCACCAGCGCGGCGTCGAGAGCGCCGACCTCGTCCAACGGTCCGTCGACGAGCCCGCCGTGACCGCGCACGACCCGCGCGCCCGCGATCGGCACCAGCCGCACGGTCACCGGCTCGCCCGGCACGAACACGACCTTCGCGCCCGGCGCGATCGCCAGTCGCAGCCCCCAGGCCGCGGCGCGGTCGAAGCGCAGCACGCGGTTGGTCTCGAAGAAGTGGAAGTGCGACGTCACGGCGACGGTGACCTCACCCTCGTTGACGACCTCCAGCGCGACGCCGTCCTCGACCCACTCGGGCGGCACGTCCACCGCTTCCGGCGGCCCGTCGCGCCGGATCGGGTCGTGGAGCACGACCAGCCGGTGCCCGTCGGTGAACAGCGGCTCGACCTCCACGCGCGGCACGGCGTCGGCGACGCCTTCGAGCACGTCGGCCTCACCCAGCACGCCGTAGCCGAAGGCCTGCACGTCGGCGTACGAGCGCCCGTCGCGCGCCGCCTCGCACACCTCGTCGGCGATCAGCGCGACCGCCTCGGCCTGCGTGAGCTTGAGCCCACGCGCGCGGCGCTTACGCGCGAGCTCGCCCGCCAGGAACAGCAGCAGCCGGTCTTCCTCGCTCGGGAGCAGCCGCATCAGACCGCCGGCTCCTGCTGGGTGATGCAGTGGATGCCGCCGCCCCGCGCGAACAGCGGCCGCGCGTCCACGAGCTCCACGCGCCGCCCGGGGTACGCGTCGGCCATGATCGCCGCGGCCCGCGCGTCGGCCTCTTCCTCCCCGAACCCGCACAGGATCACGCCGCCGTTGACGAGCGTGTGGTTGATGTAGCTGTAGTCGACGGGGCCGTGCTCGTCGTGCGTGAGCCGCGGCGCCGGCACCTCGATCACCTCGAGCTGCTCGCCGCGCAACTGGTCGGCGATCGCGCGCGAGACCTCGTAGTCGGGGTGCCCCGGGTCGTCCTGGCGATGGACGAGCACGCGACCCGGCGCGCAGAACGTGGCGACGATGTCCACGTGCCCGCGCGTGCCGAACGCGTCGTAGTCGCGCGTGAGCCCGCGCTCGAGCCAGATCACGCGCTCGGCGCCGATCGTCCGCGCCAGCTCGGCCTCCACGCGCGCGGCGTCCCAGTCGGGGTTGCGCCCCGCGTCGAGCTGCACCGTGCGCGTGATCAGCGCCGTGCCCGCGCCGTCGACGTGGAGGCCGCCGCCCTCGTTCACCAACGGCGAGTCGAACACCGGCACGCCGGCCTGCGACGCCACGAACCGGGCGACCCGCGCGTCGTGCTCCCACGACGCCCACTCCTGCGCGCCCCAGCCGTTGAAGATCCAGTTGATGGCCGCGAGCTCACCCGCCTCGTCGAGCACGAACGTCGGCCCGATGTCCCGCATCCAGGCGTCGTCGAGCGGCGTGTGCACCACGTTCACGCGCGGGTCCAGATGGCGCGCGGCGTCCGCCACCGCGACCGGGTCGACGACCATCGTCACCGGCTCGAAGGCGAGGATCGCGCTCGCGACCGCGGCCCACGTCGTCCGCGCCTCCTCGGGCTCGTCGCCGAGCGTGTAGCCGGACGACGGCCACGCCATCCACGTGCGGGCGTGCGGCGCCCACTCGGGCGGCATGTGGAATCCGGACTCGGGCACGGGCGCAGCCTACCTAGTGTGTGGTTGTGGACAACGCCGCCCTCGCCGACCAGCTCGACGCGTTCGCGGCGCTGCTCGAGCTCGCGGAGGCGAACGCCTACCAGGCGCGGGCGTACCGGCGCGCGGCGGAGCTGATCCGCGCCACGCCGGTCCCGGTCGAGGACCTCATCCGCAGCGGCCGTGTGCGGGAGCTGCGGGGGATCGGCGCGGGGATCGAGGGGCGGCTGCGGGAGCTGGTCGAGACCGGCTCGATCGCGGAGCTGCGCGAGCTCGAACGCGAGCTCTCCCCCGGGCTGATCGGCCTCGGCCGCTTCCTCGGGCTCACGACGAAGCGGTCGGTCGAGCTCGCGAAGGCCCTCCGGGTACGCACGCCGGACGAGTTCCGCGAGGCTGTCGCCGGCGGACGGCTGCGCGACGTGCCGGGCGTCGGCCCGAAGCTCGAGGCGCGCATCAAGGTGGCGCTCGAGCGCACCGATGCGCGCAGCGGCCCGACCGTGCTGCTCAACCGGGCGAAGACGCTCGTGGACGGGATCGCCGCCGCGCTCGACGGTGAGGCGGCCGGCGACACGCGTCGTTGGCACCACGCGCCGACGCGGCTGGCCGTGGTGAGCGCCGCCCCCGATGCGCTCGCGCGCTTCGAGGCGCTCCCGCAGATCGTCGCCATGATCGAGGGCCACTGCGGGTTGACGGTCGAGGGCATCCCCGTCGAGCTCGTCGTCGCGCCACCCGAGCGCTTCGGCACCGCGTTGCTCCAAGCCACGGGATCGCCGGAGTACCTGGCCGCGCTCGGCCCGCTCCCCGACGCCCCGACCGAACGCAGCGTCTACGAGGCCCTGCGCCTCCCGTTCGTCCCGCCCGAGCTGCGCGAGGCGCCGTTCACCGGCGAGCCACCGCGTCTGCTCGAGCAGGCCGACATCCGCGGAGACCTGCACACCCACACGACCTGGTCCGACGGCCGCTTCAGCGTCGAGGAGATGGGTCGCGCGGCCCGCGACCGCGGCTACGACTACCTCGCGATCTGCGACCACACGCCCGCGGTCGGCGCCGTGAAAGGCCTCACCGGCGATGACGTCCGCCGCCAGGGCGAGGAGATCGCCGCGGCCAACGAGCGCCTGGCGCCGTTCCGCATCCTGAAGGGGATCGAGTGCGACATCCTGCCCGACGGCCGGCTCGACCTCCCCGACGACGTGCTGGCTGAGCTTGACTGGGTCCAGGCCAGCGTGCACGGCGGCCAGCGGATGCCGAAGGCCGAGATGACCAAGCGCGTCGCCGAGGCGTTGCAGCACCCGTCGGTCAGCTGCCTCAGCCACCCCAAGGGCCGGATCATCGGCCGCCGGCCCGAGAACGCGCTGGACCTCGAGGCGATCTTCCCGATCGCGCGCGAGCACGACGTCGCGCTCGAGGTCAACGGCCTCGCGCCCCGGCTGGACCTCAGCGGCGAGCACGTCCGCGCGGCGCTGCAGGCGGGCGTGAGGATCGTCTGCTCCACCGACGCGCACTCGATCGACAGCCTCGCGACCATGACGCTCGCCGTCCACACCGCCCGCCGCGGCGGCGCCACCGCCGCGGACGTCGTCAACACCCGCCCGCTCTGAGTCAGCGCGTGCGGTCGAGCTCGTCGGCCACGGTGCGCATGTGCGTCTCCAGGCCGGCCAGCAGCTCGCGCACACCCGGGGTGAGCCGGGCGCCGGCCCGGGTGATGATCGCGAAGGTGTCGAACAGCGCGGGCTGGAAGGACGCGGTGCTCAGGCCGGCGGGGAAGTACGGCGCGTGGATGAACGCGCTCGGCAGGTAGGTGTCGCCGACGCCGGCGGCCACGAGTCGCAGCGCGATGTCCTTGAGCTCGACCTCGACCTTGGGCTCCAGGCGCAGCCCGAGGGCCTGGGCGCGCTCGGCGAGCTGGCGCCGGATCGGGTCGTTGTCGGCCGACTCGGCGTCGTAGAAGATCAGCGGCGTCGTGGCCAGGCGCTCGATCGTGGCGGGCTCACGGGTGCGCTCGGGGTCGGCGCTGACGTAGATGACCTCGTCGCGGACGATCGGGCGCACGTCGAGCTTGTCGTCGTCGATCGGGAGCGCCACGAGCGCGGCCTCCAGCTCGCCGCGGCGGACGCGGTCGGCGATCACCGACGAGTTGCGGCCGACCAGGCGCACGGACACGTTCGGGTGGCGCTGAAGGAAGCTGACGACGAGCTCGTCGAGCCGCCACGCCGACGGTCCCCCGAAGATCCCGAGCGCGACCGTGCCCGTGCGCAGCTCGGTGAGCTCCCCCACGCTGTCGGCCGCGTCCTCGACGGCGCGCAGGCTGCGCGTGGCGTGCTCGGCGAACGCGCGCCCCGCTTCCGTCGCCACCACGCCCCGGCCGGCGCGGACGAACAGGCTCGCGCCGAGGGTCTGCTCGAGCTTGCGGATCTGCTCGGCCACGGCGGGCTGGGACACGCGCAGGGTCTCGGCCGCGGCGGTGAACGAGCCGAGCTCGAACGCGGCGCAGAAGCAACGGAGCTGTTGCAGAGACAAAAGCTCAGCTTTGGATTGCGCCAAGCGATTGAGGCTACCTGTCCGGGCGCGCGTGCAGAACCATGGTCGCCATGACTCGGGATGTGGTGATCGTCGGCGGTGGGATCGCCGGCCTGTCGGCGGCCTGGCGACTGCGCCACCGCGACGTGCTGCTGCTGGAGGCCGGCGATCGACTCGGCGGCCGGATGCGCTCGGACCCCTGCGGCGACTACTGGCTCAACTACGGCGCGCACCTGTTCCCCGCGCCCGGCACGCTCGTGGACCGCATCACGCACGAGCTCGGGCTCGAGACCGTCCCCGTGACCGGCGGGATGATGGGGCTCGCCGTCGACGGCACGATCCTCGACGGCGGCCGCGTGGAGAGCTACCCGTTCCGGCTGCCGCTGTCGGTGCGTGAGCGGGTCGCGTTCGCGAAGGCCGGCGTGAAGGTCCAGCTCGCCGTCCGCCGTTACCACGCCGCGCCCAACCGCTACGAGTTCGAGAACGACCGCACGTTCGCCGACTTCCTCGGCCCGCTCCCGCCGAAGGTGCACGAGATCTTCGCCTGCGCCGCCCACCGCGCGACGGGCGAGCTGGACGAGCTGGCCGCGGGCGCCGGCATCGGGCTGTTCGCGCTGGTGTGGGCGGGCAAGGGCTCGCTGATCGCGCGCAACCTGCGCGGCGGCACCGGGATGCTCCCGGCCGCGATCGGGCGTGAGCTGGGCGAGCGCGCACGCGTGGACAGCCGGGTCGACGCGGTTCGGGAGGACGGCGACGTGCTGGTGGTCAGCGTCGGCGGCGAGGAGATCCGCGCGCGGCAGGTGATCATGGCCGCGAACGCGCCCTACGCCGCGCCGCTCGTCGCGGCCGTCGCCGAGCAGGCCGCCGACGCGCTCTCCCGCCTCACCTACGGCGCGTTCCTCAGCGTCGCGATCGAGACGAACGAGACGACCGCGATGCCCTACGACGGCGTCTACGCGGTCGCCACGCCCGGCCGCGTGTTCGACATGTTCACCAACCAGGCGCACGCGCTGCGCGTCGGGCCGCGCCGCCCCGGCGGGAGCCTGATGCTGTTCGCCGGCGCGCAGCGGGCGGCGGCGCTGATGCGCGAGAGCGACGCGGTGATCGCCGAGCGCTTCCTCGCCGACCTGCACGCGATGTACCCGCAGACCCGCGGCGCGATCGCCAACGCCACCGTGCGCCGCTGGGAGCTGGGCAACGTCTATGCCAGCCCCGGCCGCGGCGCGCTCCAGCCCGCGCTGGAAGGCGCCCTCGGCGCCCACGAGAACCTGCACCTGGCCGGCGACTACTTCGCCGAGCTGGGGACGATGGAGGCCGCCGCCCAGACCGGGCTCGCCGCGGCTGAGCGCGTCGAGTCCCGAATCCGAGAGGCCATTACGCATGTCTGATTTTCACGGCGTCCTGCCCGCGCTGATCACCCCGTTCACCGCGGACGGGAGCGCGATCGACACCGAGGCGCTCGAGGCCGTCGTCGAGCGCCTGATCGGCGCCGGCGTGGGCGGCCTCGTGCCCGGCGGCAGCACCGGCGAGTTCACGACGCTGAGCACCGCGGAGCGCCGGCAGCTGACCGAGGTGGTCGTCGAGGCCGCCGCCGGCCGCGTGCCCGTCGTCGCCGGGACGGGAGCGCTCTCGACCGCGGAGACCGTCGCGCTGAGCGTCCACGCCGAGCAGGCCGGCGCGGCCGCGGTGATGGTCGTGCCGCCGTTCTACGACGCGCTGTCCTGGCGCGAGCTGCAGGCCCACTACGGCGCGGTCGCGGACGCCATCTCGATCCCGATCATGTACTACAACCTGCCGTCGGCGACCGGCGTGAACCTCACCGCCGAGCAGCTGCGCGCGCTGCCGATCGGGTGCCTGAAGGACACGGGCGGCGACGCGACCGCCGCGCAGGAGCTGATCCAGACCGACGGCCCGACGCTGCTCAACGGCTGGGACACGCAGACCTTCGTCGCGCTCGCCTCGGGCGTGCAGGCCGTCGTCTGGGGCACGGCCTCGATCATCCCGGAGCAGTGCGTCGAGCTGCATCGCCTGCTGATCGACGACATCGACCTCCCCACGGCGCGTGAGCTGTGGGCGCGGATCTGGCCGCTGTGCCAGTTCCTCGAGAGCGTGAGCTACCCCGCCGCGATCAAGGCCGGCGCGACGATCACGGGCTTTACGACCGGTCCGGTCCGCGCGCCGCTGCTCCCGCTCGAAGCCGACGCGCAGCGCGAGCTGGCCGCCGCGATCGCGTTCGCGACCGCCGCGGAGACCGTGCGATGAGCACCGCGACCACGATCGCCTTCCGCAACCTCGTCGGCGGCGAGCTGGTCGACGCGCTCGACGGCGGGATCCGCGACGTCGTCAACCCGGCGAGCGGCGAGGTGATCGGGCGCGTACCCGAGGGCACCCAGGCCGACGTCGAACGCGCGGTCGGCGCGGCGCGCGCGGCGCGGACCGGCTGGCGCGACACGACTCCCGGCCAGCGCCAGGAAGCGCTGCTCGCCCTCGCCGACGCCGTCGACCGGCATGCCGACGAGCTCGCCGCGCTCGAGGTCGCCAACGTCGGCAAGCCGCGCTCGCTCGCGGCCGAGGAGCTGCCGATCTGCGCGGACGAGCTGCGCTTCTTCGCGGGCGCCGCGCGCACGCTGCACGCGCCCGCAGCGGGCGAGTACAGCCCCACGCACACGTCGTTCGTCCGCCGCGAGCCGGTCGGGATCGTCGGCCAGATCGCGCCCTGGAACTACCCGCTGATGATGGCGATCTGGAAGCTCGCGCCCGCGCTGGCCACCGGCAACGTGGTCGTGCTCAAACCGTCCGAGCTGACGCCGCTGAGCACGCTGCGCCTCGCCGAGCTGGCCGCGGAGATCCTCCCGCCCGGCGTGCTCAACGTCATCACGGGCGAAGGTGATCCGGTCGGGCGCGGGATCGTCACGCACCGTGACGTCGCGCTCGTCTCGCTGACGGGCAGCGTGCCCGCCGGCAAGTGGATCGCGCAGGCCGCGGCCGACACGCTCAAGCGCGTGCACCTGGAGCTCGGCGGCAAGGCGCCGGTCGTCGTGCTGGATGACGCCGACCCGGCCAAGGTCGCCGCCGGGCTGCGCGTCGCGAGCTTCTGCAACTCGGGCCAGGACTGCACCGCGGCCACGCGCGTGCTGGCCACGCCGGGCGTCTACGACGCGCTGCTCGAGGAGCTGGTGCCGACCGTCGCCGCGCTGCGGGTCGGCGACCCGGCCGAGGGCGACGCGATCGAGATGGGACCCGTCGTGTCGGAAACCCAGCAGGCGCGGATCCTCGGCTTCCTGGACCGCGCGGTCGACGGCGGCGCCAACCTCCTGCTCGGCGGCTCCACGGGCCGCGCGACGGGCGCGTTCGTCGAGCCGACGATCGTCACCGGCGTCGGGCAGGACGCCGAGATCGTCCAGCGCGAGGTGTTCGGGCCGGTCGTCACCGTCCAGCGCGTCGCGGACGCCGACGAGGCGATCCGCCTCGCCAACGACGTCCCCTATGGCCTCGCCGCTTCGATCTGGACCCGCGATGTCGGCCGCGCGATGAACGCCATCCGGGCGCTCGACTTCGGCTGCGTGTGGGTCAACGACCACCTGCCGTTCCTGTCGGAGATGCCGCACGGCGGCTTCAAGGAATCGGGCTACGGCAAGGACCTGTCGACGTACGCGCTCGACGACTACACGCGCGTCAAGCACGCGATGATCAACCTGGACTGAGGGCTGATGCTCGAACTCGAAACCCGGCGGACCGCGCCGATCTACGACCCCGCGACGGGCCAGGTGCAGCGCGAGCTCGAGCTCGCCGACGCGGCCGACGTCGACGCCGCGGTGCAGGCCGCGAAGGCCGCGTTCGGAGGCTGGGCGGACACGTCCGTCGTGCGCCGCGCCCGCGTGATGTTCAAGTTCCGCGAGCTGCTCGTGGAGCGCACCGACGAGCTCGCGCGGATCATCGCCTCCGAGCACGGCAAGACCGTCGAGGACGCGCGCGGTGAAGTCGTGCGCGGGATGGAGGTCGTCGAGTACGCGTGCGGGATCGCGGAGCTCACCAAGGGCGAGTTCTCCGACCAGGTCTCGACCGGCGTGGACCTGCATTCGTTCCGCCAGCCGCTCGGCGTCTGCGTCGGGATCACGCCGTTCAACTTCCCGATCATGGTCCCGCTGTGGATGCACCCGATCGCGATCGCGACGGGCAACACGTTCGTGCTCAAGCCGTCCGAGCGGGACCCGTCCGTGAGCGACGTGATCGCCGAGCTGTACCGCGAGGCCGGACTGCCCGACGGCGTCTTCTCCGTCGTGCACGGGGACAAGGTCGCGGTCGACGCGCTGCTCGACCACCCGGACGTGGCGGCCGTGAGCTTCGTCGGCTCCACGCCGATCGCGAAGTACGTCCACGAGCGCGGCACGGCGGCCGGCAAGCGCGTGCAGGCCCTGGGCGGCGCGAAGAACCACGCGATCGTCATGCCGGACGCCGACCTGGACTTCGCCGCCGACCACCTGACCGCCGCGGGCTTCGGCTCCGCGGGCCAGCGCTGCATGGCGATCTCGATCGCCGTCGCGGTCGGCGACACGGCCGACGAGCTGGTCGAGAAGCTGCGTCTGAAGGCCACCGCGATCAAGGTCGGCCCGGGCCTCGATCCCGCGTCCGAGATGGGTCCGGTGATCACCGCGGACGCCCGCGATCGGATCGTCGGCTACATCGACCGCACCGACGCCGACGTGGTCGTCGACGGCCGCGGCCTCGACGGCGACGGCTTCTTCGTCGGCCCCACGCTGCTCGACAACGTGACCACCGAGATGGAGGTCTACACCGACGAGATCTTCGGGCCGGTGCTCGGCGTCGTGCGCGCGGACTCGCTCGAGGAGGCGATCGCGCTGATCAACCGCAACGCGTTCGCCAACGGCACCGCGATCTTCACCGGCTCCGGGCAGGCCGCGCGCACGTTCCAGCGCGACATCCAGGTCGGCATGATCGGCATCAACGTCCCGATCCCAGTCCCGATGAGCTTCTACAGCTTCGGCGGCTGGAAGCAGTCGCTGTTCGGCGACCACCACATCCACGGGCCCGAGGGCGTGCGGTTCTACACGCGCGGGAAGGTGGTCACGACCCGCTGGCCCGACGCCCCCGAGCAGGCGCACCTGAACTTCCCGACCGCGCGCTGACGTCGAACGGCGCCGCGAGCTCGCGCATGATGCTCGTGATCGCGGCGACCGTCGGGCGCTGCTGACCGCCGCGCCGGCCGATCGCCACGAGGTCGCGACGCACGTCGTCGGCGAGCTCGTGGCGCACGAGCCCGGGCGCGGGCAGCAGGGTCAGCATCATCGGCGTCGTCATCGTGAGGCCGAGCCCCTGGGCGGCGAGGGCGAGCGAGACGGCGGTGTCGTCGACCACGTGCGCGACGTCGGGCTCGAAGCCCGCGCGCCGGCAGGCGGCGAACATCGCGCGCCCGTAGTTGGTGTGCTCGGGCGGCAGGATCCACGGCTCGCCCGCGAGGTCGGCGAGCCGCACGCCTTCGCGGCCGCCGAGCGCGCGATCAGAGGCGGCGCCCACGCCGAAGCGCTCGGTGGCGATCCGCACCCGGTCGATGGTCGGCGCCTGCGGTACCGGCGCGCTGGGGTAGTCGAGCCCGAAGGCGACGTCGGCGTCGCCGTGCTCGACCGCGGCGGCCGCGTTGTCCGGATGCACCTCGAGCGTGCGGACGGACAGCCGTGGGTGGCGCGCGGTCGCGGTGTGGATCGACGGGGCGAGCAGCGAGGCGGCGAACGTCGCGAAGGTGGCGACGGTGAGCGCGCCCGCGACCTCCTCCCCCGCCGCCTCGAGCGCCGCGCGCGCCTCCTCCTCGGCGCGCAGGATGTGCCCGGCGTGCTCGACGAGCACGCGGCCCGCGTCGGTGAGCTGCACACGGCGGCCGACGCGCTCGAGCAACGGCCGGCCCGCGGCGCGTTCGAGCACGGCGAGCTGCTGGGAGACCGCGCCGGCGGTGTAGCCCTGCGCTTCGGCAGCGGCCGCGATCGTCCCGTGCCGGGCGATCTCGCGCAGCGATCGCAACCCTCCCCACGGCAAATCCATATAGCGATCCTATTGCTTTGAGCGCACCAACAATCGCTTGTGCCATCGCATCGGGAGCGGGAGGATGCCGGCATGGAGGCAGAGATCGTCATCGTCGGCGGCGGCGCGCTCGGCACGAGCATCGCGTGCCAGCTGGCGCAGGCCGGCGTCACGGACGTGGTCCTGCTCGACGCGGCCGAGCTGGGTGGCGGCTCGTCGGGCAAGCCGCTCGGCGGTCTGCGCGGCACGTTCTCGGACGCGCTGAACGTGGCGCTCGCCGCGCGCGGGCTCGAGCACTACCGCCGGCTCGGGCCGGAGCTCGCGTTCGACCAGGTCGGCTACCTGTTCCTGCTCAGCAGCGCCGAGCAGGTCGAGCGGTTGGAGCCGTCCGTCGCGCTGCAGAACGCGCTCGGCGTGCCCAACCGGATCATCAGCGCCGCCGAGGCGCACGCGCTGTCGCCGGTGATCGACCCGGACCGCTACGTCGCCGCGACCTACTGCCCGAGCGACGGCCACGCGCGGCCGCGCGTCGCAATCGAGGCGTGGGCCACCGAGGCGCGGCGGCGCGGCGTGCGCGTGCTCGAGCGCTGCGAGGTGCGCGGGATCGACGTGCGCGGCGGCGAGATCGCGGGCGTGCACACGACGCACGGCACGATCGCCACCTCGACCGTCATCTGCGCCGCGGGCGCGTGGTCGGCGCGGATCGGGGCGATGGCCGGCGTGACGCTCGACGTGCGCCCGATCCGCCGTCAGATCGCCTTCAGCGGCGCGTGCGACCACGGCCGCGTGCCGTTCACGATCGACCTGGAGACCAGCTTCTACTTCCACAACGCCGGCGACGGGATGCTGCTCGGCTACTCCGACGCCGCCCAGCCCGACGGGTTCGACCGCACGTACGACGAGCGCTGGCTCGACGCCCTGCGCGGCCACGCCCGTCGCTGCGCGCCCGCGCTCGCCGATCTCCCGCTCCCCGACGGCTGGGCCGGCCTGTACGAGATGACGCCCGACGCGAACGCGCTGATCGGCGAGGCGCCGAACGTCAGCCGGTTCCTGTACGCGACCGGGTTCTCCGGCCATGGCTTCAGCCAGGCGCCGGCCGCCGGCGAGGTCATCCGCGACCTCGTGCTCGGTCGCGAGCCGTTCGTCGACGTCACCCCCCTGCGCGCCGAGCGCTTCGCCGAGCGCGCGTCCATCCTCGAAGCCACGATCGTGTAGGTACCGATGTTCGTCGAACCCTGGAAGCTCCGGGCCCGCTTCGCGCGCTCGCTGTCCGAGATGTACGGGAACGAGGTGCCGGCCTACCGGACGCTGGTCGAGGTCTCGCACGCCGTCAACGCGGACGTGGTGCGCAGGCACGGCGCGGACGCCGAGCGGCTCGGGTCGCTCGACCGCGTGACCGCCGAGCGCCACGGCGCGATCCGGCTCGGCACGCCGCGTGAGCTGGCCCAGGTGGCGCGGATCTTCGGCGCGATGGGCATGTTCCCGGTCGGCTACTACGACCTGCGCGACGCGGCGCCGACCCCGGTCCCGGTGGTCTCGACCGCGTTCCGCCCGGTCGACGAGGACGAGCTGGCCCGCAACCCGTTCCGCGTCTTCACCTCCGTGCTGGCGACCTCGGACCGGCGCTTCTTCGACGCGGCGCTGCAGGCGCGGCTGGAGGCCTTCCTGGACGCGCGCGAGCTGTTCGGCCCCGAGCTGCTGGCGCTGGCCGACCGCGCCGAGGCCGACGGCGGGCTGGACGCCGACGACGCCGACCGCTTCGTCGCGCTCGCCACACAGGCCTTCGAGCTCTCGCGCGCACCGGTCGACGGGCCGTGGTACCGCGAGCTGGAGGCGATCTCGAGCGTCGCGGCGGACATCGGCGGCGTCGCCTCCACGCACGTGAACCACCTGACGCCGCGGGTGCTCGACATCGACGACCTCTACGCGCGCATGCAGACGCGCGGCATCAAGATGATCGACGCGATCCAGGGGCCGCCGCGCTGGAAGGGACCGGACGTGCTGCTGCGCCAGACCTCGTTCCGCGCTCTGGCCGAGCCGCGGGCGTTCCGCGACGCGGACGGCGTGGTGCGCGACACCGCCCTGCGCGTGCGCTTCGGCGAGGTCGAGGCGCGCGGGATCGCGCTCACCCGCACGGGCCGCGCGCGCTACGACGAGCTGATCGGGCAGCCGGTCGAGGTCTGGAACGCGCGGCTCCCGCACACCGAGCACGGGCTCGCCGCCGCCGACCTCGCGTACTTCACCTTCCACGCCACGGACCGCCCTCGGGACGAGCAGACGCCGACCGAGCTCGCGGCGCTGCTCGCGGGCGGCTGGGTGACGGCCGAGCCGATCGTCTACGAGGACTTCCTGCCACGCTCGGCGGCAGGCATCTTCCAATCCAACCTCACGAGCGCCGGCCGCCATCAAACTGGGCAGCAGCACGCTGCCCTCGACGCCGACTGGATGGCGGGCGTGCTCGACCGCGAGCTCGCCGACCCCTTCGACCTCTACGACGCCCAGCGTGAGCGCTCGCTCGACGCGCTCGACGTCCTTGCCAGGAGCTGACCCTTCATGACCGCCATCGCCTCGACCCTCACCACCACCGACGAGCTGCGCAACCGCGCTCGAGTCGCCCTCACCGCGTGCGGCGTCGGCGCGCTCGACGGTCCCGTCCAGGCGCGCTCGCCGATCACCGGCGAGGCGCTGTTCGGTGTCCCGGGCGCGGATGCCGACGCCGTCCGCACCGCGATCGCCAACGCCAAGACCGCGTTCGAGACCTGGCGCACCGTGCCCGCCCCGGTACGCGGCGCGCTGGTCAAGCGGCTCGGCGAGCTGCTCACCGAGCACAAGGCCGACCTTGCGGAACTGGTGACGATCGAGGCGGGCAAGATCCCCTCCGAGGCGCTCGGCGAGGTGCAGGAGATGATCGACATCTGCGACTTCGCGGTCGGCCTCTCGCGCCAGCTCGACGGGCGCACGATGCCGTCCGAGCGGCCCGGGCATCGCCTGATGGAGACCTGGCACCCGCTCGGCGTCGTCGGCGTCATCTCGGCCTTCAACTTCCCGGTCGCGGTGTGGTCGTGGAACACGGCGATCGCGCTCGTCTGCGGCGACACGGTCGTGTGGAAGCCGAGCGAGCTCACCTCGCTGACCGCTTTGGCGAGCGCGGCGCTGCTGGACCGAGCCGCCCGCGAGTGCGGTGCGCCGGAGCACCTGAACGCGGTGGTCGTGACCGACGCCGAGACCGCGCAGGTCCTGGTCGACTCGCCCGACGTCGCGCTGGTGAGCGCGACCGGGTCCGAGCGCATGGGCGCGGCCGTCGCCCCGCGCGTGGCGGCCCGCTTCGGCCGTGCGCTGCTGGAGCTGGGCGGCAACAACGCCGCGGTCGTCGCGCCGAGCGCCGACCTGGAGCTGGCCGCCCGCGGCATCGTGTTCTCCGCCGCCGGCACCGCGGGCCAGCGCTGCACGACGATGCGGCGCCTGATCGTGCACGAGGACGTCGCGGACGCGCTCGTGGAGCGGCTCACCGGTATCTACGCCTCGCTGCGGATCGGCGACCCGTACGCGGACGACACGCTCGTCGGGCCGCTGATCAACGAGGCCGGCGTCGAGGCGATGCAGCGGGCGCTCGCGCAGGCCGTCGAGGACGGTGGCGAGGTGCTCGTCGGCGGCGCGCGCCGCGAGGGTCTATACGTCGAGCCCGCGATCGTGCGCATGCCGGCGCAGACCAAGATCGTCCAGACCGAGACGTTCGCGCCGATCCTCTACGTGCTCACCTACCGCGAGCTGGACGAGGCGGTGGCGCTGCACAACGACGTGCCGCAGGGGCTGTCGTCGAGCATCTTCACCACCGACCAGCGGGAGGCCGAGCGTTTCCTCGTCGCGTCCGACTGCGGCATCGTCAACGTCAACATCGGCACGTCCGGCGCGGAGATCGGCGGCGCGTTCGGCGGCGAGAAGACCACGGGCGGCGGCCGTGAGTCCGGCTCGGACGCGTGGCGCGCGTACATGCGCCGCGCGACCAACACGATCAACTACTCCGACGAGCTGCCGCTCGCGCAGGGCGTGACCTTCACATGAGCCTCGAGCTGATCGACGAGTGGGGCCCGGAGAAGATCGTCTGCGTCTCCGACGGGCGCACCGGCATGCGCGGCGTGCTCGTGATCGACAACACCGCGCGCGGCGTCGGCAAGGGCGGCACGCGCATGCAGCCCGACGTGACCGTCGAGGAGGTCGCCCGGCTCGCCCGCGTGATGACGTGGAAATGGGCCGCGGTCGACCTGTTCTTCGGCGGCGCGAAGGCCGGCATCCGCTTCGATCCGCACTCGCCGGACAAGGAACGCGCGCTGCGGGCGTTCGTGCGCGCGCTCTCGAACGAGGTGCCGAGCGAGTACGTGTTCGGGCTCGACATGGGGCTGACCGAGGACGACGCGGCCGTCATCCAGGACGAGCTGGGTGACCGCGGCGCGTCGGTCGGCACGCCGCGCGAGCTGGGCGGCGTGCCCTACGACCAGTGGGGCGTGACGGGCTACGGCGTGGCCGAGGCCGCCGACGCGGCGCGTTCGCTCAACGGAGCGTCGGTCGTGATCCAGGGCTTCGGCGCGGTCGGTGCGGCCGCGGCGCAGCGGGTCGTGGCGCTCGGCGGGACCGTCGTCGCCGTGTCCAGCTCGCTCGGCGGCACGTACGACCCCGACGGGCTCGACGTCGACGCGCTGCTCGCGGCGCGGGCGGAGCACGGCGACGCGGGTGTGGCGGGGACGTTGCGTCCCGGCGACGAGCTGGACGTGCAGGCCGACGTGCTCATCCCCGCCGCGACGCAGGACGTGATCGACGTGGCTCGTGCCGAGTCGTTGCGCTTCGCCACGATCGTCGAGGGCGCGAACCTGCCGATCCGGCCGGACGCGCTCGAGCGGCTGGCCGCGCGCGGCGTGACCGTCGTGCCGGACTTCATCGCCAACGCCGGGGGCGTGATCGCCGCCGCGTACGCGATGGAGGGCCGCCACTCGCCGTTCCCGATCGACCCGGACGCGATCTTCGCCGCCGTCTCGCAGAAGATGCGCGCGAACACCGCGACCGTGCTCGAGGCCGCCGAGACCGACGGCGTCACCAGTCACGAAGCGGCCCGGACGCTCGCCGCCGACCGCGTCCGCACCGCGATGCGGCTCAAGGGCCGGATCCCGGAGTACGCGCTGTGAGCCTGCTCGACGAGCTGCGCGCCGTCGTGGGCGACGCGCACGTGCTCACCGACCCCGACCTGCGCGCGCCGTTCGAGCGCGACTGGACCGGCCGCTTCGGCGCCGACGCGCTCGCCGTCGTGCGCCCGGCCGACACCGAGCAGGTCAGCGCGGTCGTGCGCGTGTGTGCGGCGCACGACGTCGCGCTCGTCCCCCAGGGCGGGAACACCGGTCTGGTCGGCGGCGGCGTGCCGCGCGGCGGTGAGGTCGTGCTCTCGCTCACGCGGTTGAACACGGTGGCGCCGGTCGATCCCGCGCTACGTCACGTGCTGGTCGGCGCGGGCGCGACGCTCGCCCAGCTCCATGTCAGCGCCGCGGCGGCCGGGCTCGCCACGGGGCTGGACTTCCGCGCGCGGGACTCCGCCACGCTCGGCGGCATCGTCGCCTGCAACGCCGGCGGCGCCCGCGCGCTCCGCTACGGCACCGCCCGCGCTCGCGTCGCGGGCCTGGAGGCCGTGCTCGCGGACGGGACGATCATCAGTCGCCTGTCCGGCCTGGCCAAGGACAACGCCGGCGTCGACCTCTCCCAGCTGCTGATCGGCTCCGAGGGCACGCTCGGGATCATCACCCGCGTCCTCTGGCAGCTCGTCCCGCGCTACCCGAGCCGCGTCGCGGCGCTCGTGCCGCTGCCGGACATCGAGTCGGCGTCCGGGCTCCTGGCCGCGCTCACCACCCACGCGCCGGCCCTCGAGGCGTGCGAGCTGCTCACCCACGACGCGCTCTCCCTGTCGTTGCAGCATCAGCGCCGCACGAACCCCGTCGAGGACGCGCCGTTCTACGTCTTCACCGAGCTCGCCGACCACGAGGACCCGACGCCGCAGCTCGTCGCCGCGTTCGAGCACGCGGGGATCGAGGACGCGGCCGTCGCCGACGACACCACCTCCCGCGAGCGCCTCTGGGACCTGCGCGAGGGCGTCGCCGAGGCCATCGCGAGCGTCGGCGTCCCGCACAAGCTGGACGTCGGCGTCCCGCTCGCGCAGCTCGGCGCGTTCCTCACCGAGCTGCCGCTCGTCGTCCGCGCGGCCGCGAGCGACGCACGGCTCGTCGTCTTCGGCCACCTCGGCGACGGCAACCTGCACGTGAACGTCCTCGACGCGGGCGACCACACCGACACCACGGTCGACGACGCCGTCCTCGGCCTCGTGCTCGACCACGGCGGCACGATCAGCGCCGAGCACGGCATCGGCACCGCCAAGGCCCACTGGCTCGAGCGCGCCCGCCCCGAGTACGCGGTCCTGCAGGGTCTGAAGGCCTGGCTCGATCCGGCCGGCACGCTCAACCCCGGAAGCGTCTTGCTCCGGGCAACAACCACGTAACGGAACCGGGGCGCCGCGCGCTTAGCGTGCGGCCCCGTGATTCGCCAGATCGTGAGCGCGGCGTTCGTCGCCGCGCTGCTCGCGCCTGCCGTGGCGCAGGCGCAGGACCAGCCACTCGCGCGCGTTGAGCTGAACGCCGACCATGCCGGCGAGGCCAAGCTCGCCCTGACCGCTTCCGCCCCCGGCGCCGACTGGCAGCTGGCGGGCAAGGAGTCCGCCTTCCTGGAGGTCCAGGTCGACGGGAAGCCCGTGACGAACGTCGTCACCTTCAACGGCCCCGGGCCGTTCACGTACGAGGTCGCGCTCGGTCGTGTGAGCGCCGGCAAGCACGACATCACGGTCACGCTCGACGCGGCCAAGTCGCCGGTCGACGAGGCCGTGATCAGCAAGCTCGAGCCGTCGCTCGCGCCCGCCGACGACATCGTCGCCCGCTACGCGCCGATCCTCTACGGCCGCAACCTGCCGGAGGTCCCGGGCGCGTTCGAGAACGTCAACACCGACGTGCCGATCCTCGCGTACCACACGTCCGCGGCCGACGCCCAGGGCAACCGGGTGATCGAGTACACGGTGATCTGGTCCAACGAGGACGGCGGCACCAACACGCCGTCGCTGATGGCGCGCTGGGGCCGCACGACCGACATCGAGTGGTTCTACCGCGTCACGGTCGACGCGCAGGGCAACCGCATCACCGACGCCTTCCAGGCGCTGAACCACGGCACCGAGGCGTTCAACGGCGTGCGCGAGGACGACCACCCGCTGATCCAAGTCGCCTCGTCCAACAACAACATGGTCGCGGTCACCGACGTGGCCACCTCCTCGGGCTACCGCTTCTTCCTGGAGACCGGCGACCGGCTCCCGGACAACCGCGCCCGTGAGGTGATGATGGACCAGAACCCGTGGACCTACGGGCTGATGGCCAAGGAGATGGTCCGCGAGGGCAAGGTCGAGACCGTCCCGGACCCGGACACGCAGACGATGTCCGACCAGCGCAACTACCTGTTCGCCGAGCTCAAGAAGGCCACGAGCTACGCCACGGCGCCGCCGGCGGGCAGCTGGGCGGGCGTCGCGCTCGCCGCCAAGGTCGGCGACCGCTGGTACACGTCCAACAAGGGCGTCGCCGGCTTGTCGATCGAGCGCGACCTGGCCGCCGCCACGACGATCGAGCTGCCGGTCGGCACGACCCCGGCCAACATCTCCGCGATCAAGGCGTTCGCGGTGCCGAACGGCACGCCCGGCGCGTACAGCATCGACGTCACGTCGATCAACCGCGGCTTCAAGCTCGGCGCCGACTTCATGCCGGGCGTCTCGTTCCTGAACTGGAAGGGCAAGGAGACCCTCACGCCGGCGCGCACCGAGGTGATCCTGTGGGAGAACGAGAACGTCGTCGAGGCGCCGGTCGGCGGCTCGGTGCCGGCCACGCTGTCGCTCACGCTCGGCGCGCCGGCCTCATTCGGCGCGTTCACGCCGGGCGTCGAGAAGACGTACACCGCCTCGACCTACGCCGACGTGGTGTCCACCGCCGGTGACGCGAGCCTCGCCGTCGGCGGGCTCGGCCACCTGACCAACGGCGCGTTCAGCCTGCCCGAGCCGCTCCAGGTCTCGCTCTCGAAGTCGTCCTGGGCGGCGCCCGTCAGCAACGACCGCGTCGCGATCGGCTTCAGCCAGAAGATCAACGCCAACGACGCGCTGCGCACCGGCAGCTACGCGAAGACGCTCACGTTCACCCTCTCGACCACCACGCCATGAGCTGACTCATCCACGACCAGTAGCGTCCCGCCCACATATGGACCTCCAGCTGCAGGATCAGGTATGCGTCGTCACCGGCGCGAGCAAGGGGATCGGACGCGCGGTCGTGGACACGCTCGCCGCCGAGGGCGCCCGCGTGGTCGCGGGCGCCCGGAGCGTCGGCACGCTCGAAGGGCTCGACCGCGTGACGCCGTTCGCCGTCGACCTGTCGACGCCGGACGGGCCGGGCGACCTGATCGCGCATGCGGTCGCGACGCACGGTCGCGTGGACGTGCTCGTCAACAACGTCGGCGCCGCGCACATCCGGCTCGGCGGCTTCCTCTCGCTCACGGACGAGGAGTTCGCGGCGTCGATGGAGCTGAACTTCTACGCCGCGCTGCGCGCGACCCGCGCCGCCGTGGCCGACATGCTCGGCCGCGAGGCGCCGGGCGCGATCGTCAACGTCGGGTCGGTCAACGCGTTCTTCCAGCCCGACGGCGGCGTGATCGACTACGGCGCGGCCAAGGCGGCACTGCAGAACGTCGCCAAGGCGCTCTCGCAGGAGCTCGCGCCCAAGGGCATCCGCATCAACAGCGTTTCCCCCGGTCCGGTCGCCACGGACCTGTGGCTGGGTGAGCACGGCGTCGCGGCGACGATCGCCGCCGCCAGTGGCGGCAAGCCCGAGGACGTCCACGCGCAGATGATCGCCGGCGGGATGCCGACCGGCCGCTTCTCGACGCCCGAGGAGGTCGCGACGCTGGTCGCCCTCCTGGCCTCGCCGCGCACGGCCAACGTGACCGGCTCGGACTACCTGATCGACGGCGGCCTGGTCAAGACCGTCACGCCTTGAGCTGGGCCTGGCAGAGCTCGAGGTTGCGCACCGTGGCGGGGTCGGGTCCGTGCTGCTCGAGCGAGCGCTCGAAGTACGCGACCGCGCCCTCGTAGTCCTCGAGCTCGGCCAGCAGCAGGGCGATCGTGAACGGCAGGTCCTCCTCGCCCGCGAGCGGGAAGTGGCGGGCGTAGATCTCGTGCAGCGCTTCGCGCAGGTCCTCCTGCGCGGACGGGTCGGCCTCCGCGGCCTGCTCGCGCAGCGTGCCCGCCACACCCAGCAGCGCGAACGCGTCCCAGCCGCTCAGGCGCAGCAGCGCGACGAGCTCCGCGACCCCGAGCTTCTCCGCGGCGCGCTCGACGCCCTCGGTCAGGAAGGAGTGGTCCTGCGGGCTGAAGCGATCGATCCCGTCCGCGTAGGCCAGCCGCGTCTCGGCGAACCCGCCCGGCGGGTCCCCGAAGGCCAGCGCGGCGACGTCGACCGCCACGTGCCGGTCGCCGCCGGTCAGCGCCTCGCCGCCGTGCCGGCGCGCGTACCAGCCGAGCGCGTGCGTGTTGACCATGACCGAGAAGCTGCCGCCGTGGCGGTCGAGCTCGGGCGGGCCGCGGTGGGCCAGCGATGCCTCGGTGCTGTGCGCCTTGTCGCCCACGAGGACGAGCAGGCGGTCGCCCGACAGCGCACCTAGGCGGCGCAGGCACTCGATCCCGGCGCGCGGGACCGTGATCACGGTGTCGCGAAAGGCGTCCTTGTAGTGCTCGAGCAGCGCGTCTAGATCCGGGTCGCCGTAGGGCGTGGCGGCGCGGCGCGACCAGGTCAGGTCCATCGACGGCACGTCGTCGCCCGCCACGGCCAGGAGCAGCTCCTCCAGCTCGCCGTCGCCGACCGCGAACGCGTCGAACGGAACGCTGTCGAACACGTAGTTCGCGATCACCACGAGCGGGTTCGCGAGCCGGTCGAGCTCGACGCCGCGCCGGCGGAGCGCGAGCGTGGCGTCCGCCGACACGTCGAAGCGCGCGAAGTCCAGCCGTTCGTCATCGAGCGCCGGGTTGGCGGCCCACTCGTCGAGCGTGCCGTCGCCGAGGTCGGTCATCACGTACACGATCGGGGGCAGCGCGAGCGGCAGCGCGTCCGTCCACGCCGCGAGCTCGCGCACGAACCCGTGCGCGAACCGCCCCGCCCCGGCGCCGAGCTCGACCACGTACAGCGGCTCGGTCAGGTCCAACGCCCCGCGCGCGCAGTCGCGCAGGAACCCGACGACCACCCGCGCGTAGGCCGCCGCGACGAACGGGTTGTCGACGGCCTGGTGTGGCACGTCCGCGAACGCCTCGCTGGTCACGCCGTCGTAGAAGGCGCGCTGCAGGTCCCAGACCCGCGCTTCGGACACCGGCTTGGGCTCGCTCACGCCCGCAGCCTAACCTTCGTCCCCGATGGCCTGGCGGCTCGCTTCACGGACATTGGCCGAGGGCGTCGAGCGCCGGCGCGCTCGCGTGGCCGAGAACCCGTCATGGACCGGCTACGAGCTGCTCGCGCGCGGGCTGCGGTGGATCGACGAGGTCGACGAGTCGCAGCGGCTCTTCCACGCCGCGGCCGTCGACCTGATCGAGCGGATGGAGCGACTCGGCCGCGGCGACGGCGCGATGTGGGCACGCGCCACCGGGTTCTTCCGGATGGCCGGCGAGCCCGAGTCGGCGCGCGAGTGGGCGCGACGGGCGATCGACGGCCTCGACGCCCCGACCGCCGTCGACACGCTGTTCGCCGGCGGGGACGTCGACGCGGCCCTGGCGCTCGCTCAGCGCGAGGGCATCCGGACACTCGCGGTCGAGCTCGTGGAGGCGGCGCGCGACGGCGACCTCGCGCGGCTGGACGCGGTGGCCGCCAAGCCCGTGCGCGAGATCGTCGGCGGCCGCTTCGCCCCGTTCGAGGCCGGCGGCGTGTACCCGCTCGACTCGTGGGACTGGCTCGAGCTCGCCCACCTCGCCCGGGCGCGCCTCGCCGGCGAGCCCGCGCCGACGCACACCGAGATGCTGAGCCGCAGCGGGCTGCTCGGGCCTGAGCGGCGGCGGCCGCGCGCCGTGCGCCACCGGCCCGGCGGCACCGACCGGATCACCGTGCCCGGCCGGGACGGTGCGCCGCTCGAAGCCCTCGTCGACCGCGAGTCGCCCGACTACGTGGAGCTCCGGCTGGACCCCCGTCCGGACAGCTATCTCGCGCTCGGCTTCGACTGGACCGACGGCGACGGCTACACCGGCAGCCTGTTCGTCGAGCCGCGGTCGAGCCCCCAGGACGTGCTCCCGTTCCAGGGCAAGGACTTGCGCGAGGTGATCGACGCGGCGGTCGATTGGCTGGAGAGCATCGACGAGCCCTGGGCCGCGCGGACGCTTCGCACAGTCGCGGGGCAGATAGAAACGCGCGGCTCTGGGTAGATCGGCCGGGCCGCTCCCCGCGACGGGACGGCCTGATCCCGAAATTCCCCTCAGGAGCACCATGTCCACTCTCACGGTCCCCGCCGGCAAGCTGCTTGCGGGCAAACCCTTCCCCCAGGGCGCGACCGCCGACGCGTCCGGCACCAACTTCTCGCTTTGGGCGCCGAACGCCGAGCGCGTCGAGCTGTGCCTGTTCGACGACGACGGCAACGAGACGCGCGTCGACCTCGTCGAGCGCACCGCCCAGCAGTGGCACGGCTTCCTCGAGGGCATCCGCCCCGGGCAGCGCTACGGCTACCGCGTCCACGGCCCGTGGGACCCGGCCAACGGGCAGCGGTTCAACCCCGCCAAGCTGCTGCTGGACCCGTACGCGAAGGCGATCGAGGGCACCGTCGACTGGGACGGGCCGACGCTGCTGCCCTACCAGGCGGGCGAGGGCGACGACGCCGACCTGCTGCGCGAGGACACCGACAGCGCGCCCGCGCTGCCCAAGTGCGTCGTCGCCGACCAGCGCTACGACTGGGGCGACGACGTGTGGCCGCGCACGCCGTGGAGCGAGACCGTGATCTACGAGGCGCACGTGCGCGGGCTCACGATGACCCACCCGGACGTGCCGGAGGAGCTGCGCGGCACCTACGCCGGCCTGGCGCACCCGGCCATCACGGACTACCTGAAGTCCGTCGGAGTGACCGCGGTCGAGCTGCTGCCCGTCCACCACTTCATCGACGAGAGCTTCCTCGCCGACCGGGGCCTCACGAACTACTGGGGCTACGCGTCGATCGGCTTCCTCGCGCCGCACGGCCCGTACAGCGCGGCCGGCTCGCGCGGGGAGCAGGTGGCCGAGTTCAAGGACATGGTCAAGGCGCTGCACGCCGCGGGGATCGAGGTGATCCTCGACGTCGTCTTCAACCACACCGCCGAGGGCAACCACCTCGGCCCGACGCTCTCGTTCAAGGGCATCGACTCGGCCGCGTACTACCGCACCGCCGAGGACCCGCGCTTCTTCCACGACTACACCGGCACGGGCAACAGCCTCGATCCGACCCACCCGCAGGTGCTGCGGCTGATCATGGACTCGCTGCGCTACTTCGCGCTCGACTGCCACGTGGACGGGTTCCGCTTCGACCTCGCCGCGGCGCTCGCACGCGGGCTGCACGAGGCCGACCGCCTGTCCGGCTTCCTGGACACGATCCACCAGGACCCGATCCTCTCCCAGGTCAAGCTGATCGCCGAGCCGTGGGACGTCGGCCCGGGCGGCTACCAGGTCGGCAACTTCCCCGTGCTCTGGAGCGAGTGGAACGGCGAGTACCGCGACGACATCCGCGACTTCTGGCGCGGGGAGCTGCCGCTCGCGACGTTCGCCGAGCGCTTCTCCGGCTCCGCCGACCTGTACGCCGACGACGGCCGCCACCCGAGCGCGTCGATCAACTTCGTCACCGCCCACGACGGCTTCACGCTGCGCGACCTCGTCTCCTACAACGACAAGCACAACGAGGCCAACCTCGAGGACAACCAGGACGGAGCGAATGACAACTCCTCCTGGAACTGCGGGGTCGAGGGCGAGACGGACGACGAGGCGGTGCTCGAGCTGCGCGCCCGCCAGCAGCGCAACCTGCTGGCCACGATGCTCCTCTCCCAGGGCGTGCCGATGCTGCTCGGCGGCGACGAGCTGGGTCGCACGCAGGGCGGCAACAACAACGGCTGGTGCCAGGACAACGAGATCTCCTGGTACGACTGGGACGGCGTCGACGAGGAGCTGCTCGCGTTCACGCAGCGCGTGATCGCGCTGCGCCAGGCCGAGCCCGTGTTCACGCGCCGGCGGTTCTTCAGCGGCGAGTCGCGCTCCGGCTCCGGGCTCGCGGACGTCGAGTGGCTGCGCCCCGACGGGCAGGCCATGGCCGACGGCGACTGGGGCAACGGGCACCACCGCTCGCTGGCGATCTTCCTCAACGGCCGCGAGGTCGACCCCGCCGAGGACGGCACGCCGCAGCGCTCGGACTCGTTCCTCGTGCTGGTCAACGCGCACCACGAGGGCGTCGAGTTCACGCTCGATCCCGAGCTCGGCGACGCGTGGCGCACCGAGCTGGCGACCGACGGCGAGGGCGGCGAGCTCGAAGGCGGCGCGTCGACCACGCTGACGGGACGGACGCTGCGAGTGCTGCGCCGCGTGTGAGCGAAGACCGGAGCGCGCGCGTATCCGGGGCATGGACGTACTGAAGGGCAAGCGGATCCTCATCACGGGCGCGAGCAGCGGCGTCGGGCTCGCGACCGTGGAGCGGATGGCGGACGAGGGCGCCGCGATGGTCCTGATCGCGCGCGGCGCCCAGGCGCTGGAGGAGGCGGCCGCGCTGGCCCGGGAGCGCGGTGCGGTCGCGCACGCGATCCCCACCGACGTGACCGACCGCGCGGCCGTGAATGACGCGGTCGCGCGTGCGGACGAGCTGCTCGGCGGGATCGACGTCCTCGTCTCCAACGCGGGCGCCGTCGCCTTCGGCCACTTCCTCGAGGTCGAGCCCGACGACTTCGACCGCACGGTCGCGGTCTCGTTCACCGGCGCGGCCAACGTCATCCGCGCCACGCTCCCGATCATGCGGGATCGTGGGGGCACGATCGTGGTCGTGTCGTCGATGATGGCGCAGCTGCCGCTGCCCGCGTTTTCGGCCTACACGGCGGCCAAGCACGCGCTGCGCGGGCTGATCAACACGCTCATCGTCGAGGAGCGCGAGCAGCGGACCGGCGTGCGCTTCGCGATGGTCAGCCCCGGCCCGCTCGACACGCCGATCTACGGCCGCGCCACGAGCGCCACCGGCCACCAGCCGGCCAAGCTCTTCGACGCCTACCACCCGGACGAGATCGCCAAGGCCGTCGTGAAGGCGATCGGGCGGCCGCGCCACGAGCACGTGGTCGGCGGCGAGTCCAAGCTCATGACCGGGCTCTACAAGGTCGCGCGGCCACTGGGCGAGATCCCGCTCGTGCTCGTGGATCGCTGGTACCGGATCGGCGGCGAGCCGGCGGTCTCTCCGGGCGCGCTGTGGAGCGAGAACGACCATGCCCGGCTCGGCGACGGCCATCCCGGCCGGCGCAGTGGTGACGTGGTGGCGCTCACGCGCAACCTGCTCACCGCCGCGAACCGGGCGCGGAAGCTCGGCACGCAGCTCCTGCGCCCGGTCCCCGAGCGCTAACGGCGCGGCTCCCAGCGGAACCGGCGCTTGGTCACCTCCCAGCCGATCGCCGTCCAGACGATCAGGCCCGCGATCGACGGCAGGAGCGCGCCGCCGGACGCCCAGCCCTGACGGACGAGGTCGGCGAGCGCGCCGCCCGGCGTCAGGTGCATGAGCCACGTGACGGCGTCCGGCGCGACGGACAGGACCCAGGCGGCGCTCGCGAGCGCGGCCAGGAACACCGGCGCGACCGTGATCTGGGCGAGCTCGGCGCTCGCCGTGAAGGCCGCGGTGGCGAGCGCGAGCGAGGCCGCCATCACGCTTCCGAAGAGGTAGGCCGGGACGAGCGCGAGCGGGCGATCCGGCAGCGGGGCGCCGAGCGCCACGGCGCAGGCCAGCAGCACGAGCATCTGGACCGCGGCCAGGACTACCAGCGGCGCCAGCAGCCCGGCGAGGATCTGCGGATCGCTCAGCTCGCCGCTGCGCAGCCGCTTGAGCACCAGCTGGCGGCGGCGCGCGGCGATCGACGTCGTCGCGGTGGCGTAGACGCAGAACAGCAGCACGAACACGAACTGCATCGCGACGACCTCGCCCCAGCTGCCCTCCTCGCCGTCGGCGGCGATCAGGGCGCCGAGGCCGAGCGGGAGCAGGAGCGCGGTCGCGCACACGAGCTTGTTGCGGGTGAGGATGCGCGTCTCGGAGAGCGCGAGTGCCGCGACGCGGGTCATGCGACCACTTCCATGAAGGCGTCTTCGAGCGAGCCGCCGCGCGCGTGCAGGCGGTCGAGCGTGAGGGCGTGGCTGTCCGCCCAGGCGAGCAGCCGGGCGAGGTCGGGCTGCAGGTGCGGGGTCTCGAGGATCAGCTCGCCGACGCGGCTGTCGACGCGCAGCGCGGCGAGCTCGGGCGGCAGCGGCACGGTGGGCGTGCGGAAGGCGATCCGGGCGGGCAGCTGGGCGGAGACCTGGCCGAGCGTGCCGGCGACGGCGATCTTGCCGTCGCGGAGGATCGCGACCTGGTTCGCGAGCGCCTCGGCCTCCTCCAGGTAGTGCGTGGTGAGCAGGATCGTCGTGCCCGCGTCCACGAGCTCGGCGATCACCCGCCAGGTGCGGCGGCGCGACTCGGGGTCGAGCCCGGTGGTCGGCTCGTCGAGTAGCAGCAGCTCGGGGTCGCCGTGGATCGCGAGGGCGACCTCCAGCCGCCGCTTCTCGCCGCCGGAGAGCTGCTCGACGGCGACGTCGGCGCGGTGTTGCAGATCGAGGCGCTCGAGGTCGCTGGTCACGTCGCCCTTGCGGGTGCCGAGGCGCGCCCACAGGTCGGCGGTCTCGCGCACGGTCAGCTCGCCCGCGAAGCCGCCGTCCTGGAGCATCACCCCGGTGCGGCGGCGGACGGTGCGGCGCTCGCCGCGCGGGTCGTGGCCGAACAAGCGCACGCTGCCGCTCTGTGGCGCCTGGTGGCCTTCGAGCGTCTCGAGGGTGGTCGTCTTGCCGGCGCCGTTGGCGCCGAGCAGCGCGAAGACCTCCCCGCGCTCGACGGTGAAGTCGATGCCGTCGACGGCGAGGTGGTCGCCGTACGCGCATCGCAGGTCGGTCACTTCGATCACTGCCATGCCTTGCAGCCTGCCTGCGCGGACGCCGTCGCGTTAGTGCCCGGTTGTCACCAGATTCCGTGCGCGTGTCATGACGTCTGCCGTGTTCGTCACGCACGCGGTACGTTCGCCGTGTGGACCGGACCGACGTGAGCCTGGAATGGATGCGGCGCGTGACCCAGTGGACGCTGGCGAGCGTCGCCGGGCTCGTCGTGCTGATCCCGGCGGGCGACCTGTTCTCGCGCGACGACCTCTCCCCCCTGGCGATCGGGCTTGCGTTGGTGGGGCTCGCGTTCGTCGGCTACGTCCAGACCCGGCTGCTGCTCGCCGGCATGGCGGGCCTGGACGAGGCGCCGCGGTCGCGGCCGGTGATCGGCGCGGCGGCGGTCGTCGCGCTCGCGCTCTGGGGCCTGCTCGTCCCGGACGAGGAGCCGCATTGGATGTGGGTGCTGCCGTTCGCCGGCGTGCTGTCCGGGGCGGCGTTCGGGGCGGGGCCGCGCAGTCGCTGGGTGATCGTCGGCGGCGGGATCGCCGTGGCGGTCGCCGTCGGCTGGCTGGCCACCGGTGACTTCGCGCGGGTCGGCGGCGCGGCCTGGCTGCTCGCCTCGTTCGTGCTCCTGTGCCTGGCCCAGGTGTGGATCTGGGACGTGACGCTGCGGCTGGACGAGGCGCGCGTGGCGGCCGGTGAGGTCGCGGTGCTGCGCGAGCGGCTGCGCTTCGCGGGCGACCTGCACGACATCCAGGGGCACCAGCTGCAGGCGATCGCGCTCAAGGCCCAGCTCGCGTCGCGGCTGATCGGCCACGACGACGAAGCCGCGCGCGGCCACGCCGACGACGCGCACGCACTCGCCCTGCAGGCGTTGTCGGAGACCCGCGAGCTGGTGCAGGGCTACCGGCGCGTCGGGCTCGCGACCGAGCTGGCCAACGCCGTCGGCATCCTCAAGGCCGCGGGCGTCGACGCCGAGGTCGAGGGCGCGCCGGAGTCCGTCCCGGTCGCGCTGCAGCCGCTGTTCGGCTCGCTCGTGCGCGAGGGCGCGACCAACCTGCTGCGCCACACGAAGGCCGCGCGCTGCGAGATCGCGGTCGAGCGCGACGGCGACGACGTCGTCGTGCGCGTGATCGACGACGGCGTGGCGCGCGTGGTCGTCCCGTCCGGCGACGGCACCGGCGTCGCCGGCCTGCAGGAGCGCTTCGCGGCGGTGGGCGGCCGCGTGGACGCGGAGCCGCTGGCGCCGCGCGGCTTCGAGCTGGTCGGCCGCGCACCGCACAAGGCCACGACATGACGCCGCGCCCGCGCGCCGCACAAGGCCGCGACATGACGCCGCGCCCGCGCACCGCCCGTGACCTCGCCGCGCCGTGCCCGCGCGCCACCCACGACCTCGCCGCGGCCGGCCTCGCCGCGCGCCCCCACTCGTGATCCGGCTCCTGCTCGCCGACGACGAGGACCTCCTACGCGAGGCGCTCGCGACGCTGCTCGAGCTCGAGCCGGACTTCAAGGTGGTCGCCCAGGCCGGCGACGGGCGCGCCGCGGTCGAGCTCGCCAAGCAGCACGAGCCGGACCTGATCGTGCTCGACCTCGAGATGCCGGAGCTGGACGGCGTGTCGGCCACCGAGGCGATCCTCGCGACGCGCAGCGTGCCGGTCGTCCTGCTCACCCGCCACGCGCGGCCCGGCGTGCTGCGCCGCGCGCTCACTGCCGGCGCGCGGGCGTTCGTCCCCAAGACCACACCGGCGGACCGGCTCGCCCGGATCCTGCGCGACGTCCACGCGGGCGGCCGCTACGTGGACTCCGAGATCGCCGCGACCGCGCTCACCGAAGGGGCCTGCCCGCTCAGCGACCGCGAGCTCGACCTGCTGCGTCACGTCCACGCGGGCCGCAGCGCGAGCGCGATCGCCGCCATCGCCCACCTCGCCCCGGGCACGGTGCGCAACTACCTCTCCTCGGCGATGGCCAAGCTCAACGCGCCGACCCGCGCCGAGGCGGCGCAGATCGCCTACGAGGAGGGCTGGATCTAGGCGCGCGTGTCACACATTGGCCCCGCTGTCCGGTCATGACGGGTGCACATGCATCCAGGGAGGTTCTCATGAAGATCGTGGTCATCGGCGGCACTGGGCTCATCGGCTCGCAGATCGTCACCCGGCTCGGCGAGCACGGGCACGAGGCCGTCGCGGCCTCGCCCGACACCGGCGTGAACACGCTGACCGGCGAAGGGCTGGCCGACGTGCTCGTCGGCGCGGACGTCGTGATCGACGTCTCCAACTCGCCGTCGTTCGAGGACGCGGCGGTGCTCGACTTCTTCGAGCGCTCGACCGGCAACCTGCTGGCGGCGGAGGCCGCGGCGGGCGTCGGCCACCACGTCGCGCTGTCGGTGGTCGGGACCGAGCGCATGGCCGACAAGGGCTACTTCCGCGCGAAGAGCGTGCAGGAGACGCTGATCCGGGGCTTCTCGGTCCCGTACACGATCGTCCACGCCACGCAGTTCTACGAGTTCATCAAGAGCATCGCGGCGCTCGCGACCGACGGCGACACGGTGCGCCTGCCGCCCGCGCTGTTCCAGCCGATGGCGGCCGAGGACGTCGCCAAGGCCGTCGGGCGGATCTCGGTCGGCGCGCCGGTCAACGGCATCGTCGAGATCGGCGGGCCCGAGCAGTTCCGGATGGACGAGCTCGTCCGCCAGGCGCTCGCGGCGCGCAACGACCCGCGCACGGTCGTGACCGACCCGGACGCGCCGTACTTCGGCATCTACACGGTCGACGACACCACGCTCGTGCCCGCCGACGGCGCGCTGCTCGGCGAGGTCCGCTTCCAGGACTGGCTCGAGCGCCAGCTCGCGACCGCGTAGCCGACCGCCATGAGCGACACGACCACCACCCTCGAGCACGCCGAGGAAGAGCTCACCACGGCCGGGCTGGCGCTCGCGGAGACGCTCCGCGTCGCGGAGCTGGCCGTGATCGCCCTCCTCGTGCTGCTCGTCAGCCCGCCCCTGCTCATCCTCGCGGTCGTGGTCATCGTGCCCACGCTCGCGATCGCCGCGGTCGTGGGCGTGATCGCGCTGCCGGTGCTGGCGGTGCGGCACTTCCACCACCGGCGGCGCCACCACGCGCACCGGCTCGTCCACCGCCTCCTCGGGCACGCACGATGATCGCCACCGTCACGACCCCACGCAGCCTGCTCGGCATCGAGGACCTGGCGGCGGACGAGCTGCACGCGCTGCTGGACCTGGCGGCGCTGATGAAGCGCCACCCGCTGGCCTGGCGCGGCGCGCTCGAGGGGCGCGCCGTGGCGTGCCTGTTCGAGCGGCCGTGGACGCGCGGCCGCGTCTCCCTCGAGGTCGCCGTGCACCGGCTCGGCGCGCTGCCCGTCGTGCTGGAGCGCAGCGGCGGGATCGAGGAGACCGCGCGGCTGCTGTCCTCCTACTGCGACGCGATCGCGATCCGCACGGACCACCATCGGGACCTGCTCGACCTCGCCGCACACGCGACGGTCCCGGTGATCAACGCACTGACCGACGCCGCGCACCCGTGCCGCGCCCTTGCCGACTGCCTGACGCTGCGCGAGCGGTTCGGCGAGCTCGCCGGGCTGGAGGTCGCCTACGTCGGCGGTCGCGAGCCGGCGATGCACTCGCTGATCGAGGCGGCGATCCGCACGGGGATGACGGTGCACGTCGCCGCCCCGGAGGCGCTGCTGCCCGACCCCGCGCTGCTCGCCCGCGCCGGCACCGCGGTCCGCGTCTGCGAGAGCGCGCGGGAGGCGGTCACCGACGTGGTCGCGGTCTACGCCGCGGCGGCGCGCAGCGACCTGCCGTCCGCGTTCAGCGTCACGCCGGAGCTGCTGTCGTACGCGGCGCCGCGCGCCGTCATGGTCGACGCGAGCCCGGACCTGCTGCCCGTCGAGCAGGCCGTGCTGCGCGTGCTCGTGACCGGCGACTGGGAGATCTGACCGATGCACACCGTCGAGCTCCTCCGCCCGTCGGAGGTGTTCCCGGCGTGGCCGCGCGCGCAGCACCACGCGCAGCTCTACGCCCGTGAGACGCCGCCCGCGCGACACGTGTTGCGCACGACCGGGTTCCTGGCCCCGGAGCACGCCGACCGTGTGGCCGAGTGGTTCCTGGCTCCGGATGCGCCACCGACCGCGGACGTGCGGCGCGCCTATCGGGCGCTCGAGGACGAGTCCGTGCTGCTGCTCGCGCTCGTCCGCGAGTGCCTCGGCGTCCGGGTCCGGTACGCGACCGAAGAGCCGTACGCGAGCGCTTCCGACCTGTGCTCGGACCTGCGCGAGCACGGGTCGATGACGCTCGTGCGCGAGGCGTCGCACCCAGTGCTGAGCGCGGCGGGGTTCGACGCGCTGCGGGTCGTCCACGACGTGCTCGGCCACGCCGCGCTCGGCGTCGGCTTCGACCTGCAGTCCGAGTTCGCCACCTGGCTGCAGTGCCGGACGCTGTTCTCGCCAGCGGCGCGCCCGGCCGCGTTCTGCGAGCTCGTGGGCGCCGTCACGGCGTACGTCGTGACCGGTGAGAAGCCCGGCCTGCGCGCGAAGCTGCCGCCGGCCGGGCTGCTCGGCGACTAGACCGGGTCGAGGATGTCGGCGAGGCCGAAGCCGTCAGCACGGCGGCTCGGCAGCGTCGGCGTCCACCCGGGGTCGACCGACCGGAAGGACTCCGGGTCGCTGTCGACGACCCCGACCAGGACCTCGCCGACGATCCGCCCGCCGACCGGCCCGAGCCGGTCGCCGGCGTGCAGGACCTCGGACTCCTTGAGGATGTAGAGCCACAGCGGGGTCTCGTCCGTCCAGCTGAGGCCGACCTGCGCAGGCGTCAGCGGCCGCACGCCGAGGCGCCGCGCGACGGCCTCGCCCGACGCGAGCCCGACGGACTGGCCGCGCTGCAGGTCGCGGTTGGCCAGCGACGCGTAGTCGCTGCCCGGCGCCTCCCCGGTGATCTGCGTGGGGAGCGCGATCAGCGGCGCGGGGAGCCGCCCGTCGATGCGCTTGGCGCGCTGCGCGAACTGGAGCGCCCAGTCGACCGTGTGCGCGGGCGAGACCGGGCCGAAGCCCATCAGGTCCGGGAACAGCGGCACCGGGCCAAAGCGGGCGTTGACCTGGTAGCGGGGGCGGATCTGGGCGTGGCCGTAGCGGTAGGCGGCGTCGGCGAACTCGAACGGGATGTACGGGTCCTCGTCGAGCTCGTACAGCCGCGGGCCGTGCTCGAGCAGGTCGGCGGTCAGCTCCGCGCCGATCAGCCCGGGCAGGAACTCGCGCACGAGCACGTGCTGGTAGTGCCAGGTCGCCGCGCGGCGGGCCTCGGCGAACACCTCGGCCTCGCGCACGCCATCGTCGCGCAGCCGGTCGACGAGCCGGTTGTGCAGCCCGATGAACGCCACCAGCATCTGGCTGAGGAACAGGTGCGTGTCGTTGCGCGGATCGCCGATCAGCGCGATCCCCTCGTGGTTGCGCGGGACGTCGACGCCCGACGGCGCGAGCAGGAGCTTGGCCGGGTCGGTCGCGGCGTACAGGTACGGGGCGCCGATCGGGCCGGTCCCGTAGACGCCTTCGAGGTTCGCCTTCGGGACGCGGAAGTTGCGGATCCTTCGCGGGTCGGCGCGATCGACGAGCGGCGAGCGGTCGGCGGTGATGTCGTGCGCGACGAACTGGCCGAAGAACGGCCACACCGCGGCCCCGTGGGCGTCCGTGTCCGCGGTGTCGTCGCCGAGGTCGCACGGGCCGCCGGCGCGGCCGAGCGCGTGCAGCGCCTCCGCGTCGACCCGCAGCGGCGGCAGGTCGGGGAACAGCGGGCGGTAGCGGCCGCCGTGGATCGGCGCGTCGACGCGCTCGGGCGCGAGGCAGTGGTCGCGGATGAGCGGCGCCCGCGCGGCGTCAGGCGGCGAGAGCGACATGCGCGTCCTCCTCGGTCAGGAGCCGCTCGAGCGGCTCGAGGTCGCCGGTGCGGGCGGCGGCGAGGAACACCGACGCGAGCTCCTCGTGCTCGGCCGCGTCGACGGGCCAGCGCGGCGCGCCGACGATGTGTCGGCGCGCCCGCGTCACGAGCTGGCGGGCGTTGGCCTCGCTGAGCCCGACGACCGCCGCGATCCGCCGGTGCGGGTAGTCGAACGCCTCCCGCAGCAGGTAGACCGCCCGCTCGGTCGGAGAGAGCGTCTCGAGCACGGACCTCAGCGCGAGCTCGATCGCCGCCCGCCGCTCCGCCGCAAGCCTCGGGTCGGCGCCGGGGTCGACCATGTCCGTGAGCCGCGGGGCGAAGTCGGTCTCGTGGCGCGCGCGGGCGGACTGGCCGACGTTGAGCGCCAGACGCGTCGTCGTCGTGGCCAGGAACGCGGCCGGGTCGCGGACGACGCTGCGGTCGCTCTCCTGCCAGCGGATCCACGCCTCCTGCACGACGTCGTCGGCGTCGGCCGGGGTCCGCAGCACCCGCCGCGCGATCCCGAGCAGGCGCGGGCGGGCGTGCGCGAACGAGCGGGCGTCGGCCGCCGACACCGGGGCGCTCACGCCGCCACCCGGCGCAGGGCGCCGACGGCGGGCTGGGCGGCCGCCGCGCGGTGCCGGCGGACCATCCGGAACGGCATCGTGAGCAGCGCGGCGATGCCCGCGAGCAGGGCGGCGGCCGCGAGCAGCGCGGCGACCAGTACGAGGATGACCGCCGCTGGACCGCTCAGCATCACGCCGAGGACCAGCCACGGCGCGAGCAGGAAGACGACGGGCGGGCCGTACAGGGCGACGGCGCAGACGAGGGGCACGACCTCGCTGAAGGCCGTGCCCTCGGTGGGGGCGGTGGGCTGGGAAAGGGCCATGGGACGAGCCTCCTCCGGCGCGGCCGCCCCCTCATCTGGGGCACCCCCGCGTCGACCCCCTAGTCCCTGGCGCCAGGCACCCTAGTCACGCAACGGCGTGCAGCGCGGCGGCCTCGCGGATCAGGTGCGCCGTGGCGCGCGGATGCGCGACCGACAGCGCGTGCGAGGCGCCCGGGACCTCGATCCGGCGGCGCCCGCCGGCCCGCTCGGCCATGTGGTGCTCGAGCGCCGCGGGGATGTTCCGGTCCTCCTCACCCCACACGAACCACGACGGCACGTGCTTCCACAGCGGGTCGCCGGAGGGCTCGACCAGCGCCTCCTGGGTCACGGGCCGCTGGGTGATCGCCATCCGCGCCGCCTGCGCGGCCGGCACGTCCGCGCAGAACTGCGCGTGGAAGCGGTCGCGGATGATCGTGAGGTCGGTCAGGCCGTCGGCGCGCGGTGTGGGCTCGAGCGCCTCGCCGAGCGTGCTGCCCGGGCACATGCCCGCGAGCGTGAACGCGCTCTCCCCGGCCTTCGGCGCGAACGCGGCCACGTAGACGAGGCCGGTGATCTCCCCCGCGTCCGGCGACACGTTCGTGATCACCATGCCGCCGTAGGAGTGCCCGACGAGCACGACCGGCCCGTCGATGGTGGCGACGAGGTCGCTGATCGCGGCGGCGTCCGACGCGAGGCCGCGCAACGGGTTGGCGGCGGCGATCACCGGGTGGCTGGTCTCCAGCAGCGTGTCGACGACGCCGTCCCAGCTCGCGGACTCGGCGAACGCGCCGTGGACGAGGACGATCGTGGGCTCCATCGGGGTTCCCTTCGGTAGGGGTGCGGTTGCACCCCTCACTGACCGCACAGCACCCCTCGTCCGTGACACCGAACATAAAGAGGGACTGTCCCTCTTTAGCAACAGGTGTCGCGTTTTCGGGTGTCACGGAACCGGGGTGCCGTGCGGTCACGTCGGTCAGACCCATGAGATCTCTGCAGTCGCCGACGATCGTGCTGGTGCACGGGGAGTTCGCCGAGTCCGCGAGCTGGAACGGCGTGATCGACCTGCTCGCGGCGGCCGGGCAGCGCACGGTCGCGGCTGCCAACCCCCTGCGCGGGCTCGCGGCCGACGCGGGCGCCGTGGGTGACCTCGTCCGCTCGATCGAGGGCCCGATCGTGCTCGTCGGGCACGGCTACGGCGGCGCGGTGATCACCGGCGTCGTCGCCGACGACGTGACCGGGCTCGTGTTCGTCGCCGGGTACGCGCCGGACGCCGGCGAGAGCTGCTTCACGCTCGCGCAGCAGTTCCCGGGCAGCACGCTCGGCGAGCACCTCGACGCGGTCCTGCGCGCCGACGAGACGACCGACCTGTCGCTCGTCCAAGCGCACTTCCACGCCGAGTTCGCCGCCGACCTGCCCGAGCGCGAGGTCACGCGGCTGGCGACCACGCAGCGCCCGATCACCCGCGAGGCGCTGCTCGAGCCCGCCGGCCCGCGCCCGCTGTGGAAGGCGGTCCCGTCACGGTTCCTGATCGCCGGGAACGACCGCCTGCTGCCCGCGACCGCGCAGCGCTTCATGGCCGAGCGCGCCTGCGCGCGCCGGGTGCTCGAGCGGCCGACGGCGTCGCACGCCGCGCCGGTGTCCGAGCCCGTGGCGACCGCGGAGCTGATCCTGGAAGCCGCGCGGCACGGCTAGGCGTTGACGGTGTCCGCGAGCGCCTCGCGCAGCTCTTTGCGGGTGCTCACGTCAAGCTTGCGGAACACCTTGCGCAGGTGGTACTCGACCGTGCGCGGGCTGATGAACAGCTGCGCGCCGATCTCCGGGTTGGTGTTCCCGTCGCGGGCGAGCCGCGCGACCTGGACCTCCTGCGGCGTGAGCACGTCGCGCAGGTCCGGCGTGATCCGGCGCGCGGTCTCGCCGGTCGCCAGCAGCTCACGGCGGGCGCGCTCGGCGAACGCCTCCGCACCGATCCGGCTGAAGTCCAGGTGCGCGGCGCGCAGCAGCTCCCGCGCCTCCGTGCGGCGCTTGGCCCGCCGCAGCCACTCGCCGAACAGCAGTCGGCTGCGGGCGAGGTCGACGGCCG
This sequence comes from Solirubrobacter phytolaccae, assembly GCF_027587195.1. Classification (GTDB taxonomy): domain Bacteria; phylum Actinomycetota; class Thermoleophilia; order Solirubrobacterales; family Solirubrobacteraceae; genus Solirubrobacter; species Solirubrobacter phytolaccae. The sequence continues at coordinate 77,841 of NZ_JAPDDP010000028.1, forward strand.
CGCGACTGCGCTCGAGGTGCTCGATCGACGCGCGGTAGGCGGCTTCGTCGTCGTGCACCAGCGCCCGGCAGCGTGCCTCGACGCCGAGTGCCCAGGCCGTCCCCGCCGCCTGCGTCCGCGGGCGCAACCGCTCCAGCGCGGCGGCCGCCTCGTCCGGCCGCCCGCAGCGCGCGGCGGCCTCCACCAGCTCGACGAGCGCCGGGCCGTAGGCCATCACGTCCTCGTGCTCGACCGCCTGCTGCGCCTCGGCAAGCGCGTCGGCGTACTCGCCGCAGCCGTTGTAGAGCAGCGCGGTGAGCCAGAAGCCCAGGCCGAACGCCGAGCCCTCGCCGCGTGCCATCGCGTTCGGGAGCCCGAAGTCCAGCAGCGCCCGGACCTGCGCGCGGTCGCCGCGGGTCGCCGCCAGCGCGAACGCCGCGTACTTGAGCGGCGGGATGCCGGTCGCGCGGATGAGCGAGTCGACCTCGTCGATCAGCGCCTTCGCGGCGCCGAAGTCCCCCGCGTGGACGTTGTGCACGGCGAGGAAGTTCGCCATCACGGGCAGCAGGCTCAGCGCGCCCGTGTCGCGCGCGAGCTGCACCCCGCGCGTCGCCAGCGCGTGCCACAGCTCGTCGTCCCAGAGGTCCTGGGACATCCGGCACGCGAGCCACAGCCAGCGCCGGTCCGCGCCGCCGCCGTCGGCCTCGGCGAACGCCCGCGCCGCCGCGGAGAGCGGCTCGACCGACTCGGCGTAGCCCGCGCTGAACCGCGTCACGAGCGCGTCGAGCAGCGCCTCGGCGGGCCCTTCGGTGCGGACCCGGTGCGCCGCCGCCACGGCCACCGCGTGCTCGTCCGGGCCGATCGCCAGGCGCCCGGCGAACATCGCCGACGCCATCGCGTCCAGGTACGCCTCCCGCGCCAGCACGGGGTCCAGCGGCTCCAGTCGCCGCGCCGCCTCCAGGAACAGCGGCGGCGAGTCGCGCCCGCGCCCACGGGCGAACACGATCTCCGCGCACAGCCGCTCAAGCCGGGCGCTGCCGAGCGCGTCGAGCGGACCGAGCTTCGCCGCCGACACGAGCTCCTCCGCGGCCGCGGCGTCGGCGACCTCGAGCTTGGCCTGCGCGGCGGCGAGCGCGCGCTGCGCACGGCGGGCGGGATCCGGGGTCAGCTCCGCCGCGCGCTCCAGGAACGCGGCGGCGGCCGAGAGCCCACCACGGCGCTGGGCGCGGTCGGCGGACCGCTCCATCTCGGCGGCGACCGCCTCGTCGGGCGTGGTGGTCGCGTGCGCGCGATGCCACGCGTAGCGGTCGGGATCGACGACCGGGTCGGTCGCCTCCGCGAGCGCGGCGTGCACGGCGCAGCGGTCCAGCAGGTCCGCCCCGCGGTACACCGCCGACCGCACCAGGGGATGCTTGAACCGCACCCGGGCGCCCAGCTCGATCAGGTCCGCGGCCTCCGCCGGGCGACCGGCGTCGCCGCCGATCCCGAGTCGCGTGGCGGCGTTCCACAGCAGGCTCGAGTCGCCGAGCGGCTCGGCCGCGGCCGTCAGCAGCAGCCGTTGCGTGTCCGGCGGCAGCGACGCGACCCGCTGGCGGAACGTCTGCTCGATCCGGTTCGCCAGCGGCCGCGCGTCCGGGAGGCCGAACCCGCCGGCCAGCTCGGCCGGGGTCAGGCCCCGCGGCAGCTCCAGCAACGCGAGCGGGTTCCCGCGCGTCTCGGCGAGGATCCGGTCGCGCACGCGCGCGTCCATCCGCCCCGGCACGGCCGACTCGAGCAGCGAGCGCGCCTCCGCGGTCGCCAGGCCCTCCACGCGCAGCTCCGGCAGCCCGGCCAGCGCGTCCGGGTCGCACGGCTCGCGCACCGCGAACACCATCGCGATCCGCTCCGCGAGCAGCCGGCGGGCGACGAACGCGAACACCTGCGCGGAGGCCCGGTCCAGCCACTGCGCGTCCTCGACCAGGCACACGAGCGGTTGCGCCTCGGCGGTCTCGGCCAGCAGGCTCAGCACCGCCAGGGCGACCAGGAAGCGGTCCGGCGCGCTCCCCTCGCGCAGCCCGAAGGCGACTTCGAGCGCCTCCTGCTGGGGCGACGGCAGCGCCCGCACCCCGTCGAGCATCGGCGCGCACAGGTGATGCAGGCCCGCGTACGGCAGCTCCATCTCGGCCTGCACGCCGACCGCACGGGCGAGCCGGCAGCCGCCCGCCTGCCCGGCCGCGTACTCCAGCAGCGCGGTCTTGCCGATTCCGGCCTCGCCGCGCAGGACGAGCACCGCGCTCTCCCCCACACGGATCCGTTGCAGCAGCGCGTCCAGCGCAGCGCACTCGTGGCGGCGGCCGCGCAGCATGCTCAGGGGAGCGCGTCCGCGAGCTCGCGCCGCGAGCTGATGCCCAGCTTGCCGAACACCTTGTGCAGGTGGTACTCGACGGTCCGCGGGCTGAGGAACAGCCGCGCGGCGATCTCCGGGTTGGTGTGGCCGTCCGCGGCGAGGCGGGCGATGTGCGTCTCCTGCGCCGTGAGGGCTTCGTGGCGCCCGTTGGCCGGCCGGCGCACGCTCTCGCCGGTGGCCTGCAGGCCGCGGCGGGCGCGCTCGGCGAACGCGTCCGCGCCGATCTGGGTGAGCTGGTCGAACGCGAGCCGCAGCTGCGCGCGGGCGTCCGCGCCGCGCCCGTCCTGGAGGCACAGCCACTCGCCGTAGAGCAGCTGCGCCCGGGCCAGCTCGCCACGTACGCGCGTGCGTCCCAGCCGCTCGATCGCCTCGCGATGGTCGCGCTCGTCATCGCTGAGCAGCGCCTGCGCGCGGGCCTGGATGCCCAGCGCCCAGTCGGTGCCGCTCGCGCGGGTGACCGGCTCCAGGTGCGCGAACGCGTCTCGCGCCAGCTCGGGCTGCCCGCTCTTGACCCCCGCCTCGACGAGCTCACTCAGCGCCCAGCTCGCCGGCCCGGCGTGGTTCGGGTGCGCCGCCGCTTCCTGCCCCGCGACGACCGCGTCCTGGAACCGGCCGTGGCCGTTCGCGAGCACCGCCCGCGCCCACTGCGTGTTGAGCAGCCCGACGCCCTCGCCGCGCGCGACCATGCCGCCGAGCGTCATGGCGATGAGGTCGGTGAGCTCCTGCTCACGCCCCCGCCAGGCCGCGAGACCCAGCGCGCTGTAGGGCGCGAGCGTCGTGCCGGTGGCGTGCTGGACCGCGTCGAGCTCGGAGATCAGCGCCTCGGCGGCGGCGAACTCCCCGGCGAGCACGTGCGCGACCGCCCGCGAGTGCAGGGTGAGCGGGAGCACGCTGAGCGCGCCGACCGCGCGGGCCAGCTCGTTGTGCCGCGTCGAGAGCGACATCCAGCCCGCCTCGTCCCACAGCTCGGCGGCGTCCGAGGACGCGAGCCACAGCCAGCGCAGCCCGGTCTCCGCCGGGAGGTCGTCACGGCGGAAGGCCTTCACCACCCGCCGGCGGACGGGCACCGCGGCGGCGTAGCCGTCGGTGAACCGCGCGGCCAGGCTCTCCAGCACGAGGTCGACCTCACCCGAGCGGGGCGGGAGCCGGCGGACGGCGTCCGCGAGCTCGGCCGCGCAGGCCTCACCCGCCCGGCCCGCGAGCCGCGCGGCGGAGAACGCCTCCAGGTAGGTCTCGCGCGCGAGCTGGTCGTCGAGCGGCTCCAGTCGGCGGGCGGCGGCGAGCAGCAGCGACGCGGCCTCGGCGCCGTGGCGCGAGGCGAACGCGATCTGGCCGCGCAGCAGGTCCACCCGGGCGCGGGACAGCGCGTCCAGCGGCGTCTCCGCGGCGGTCGTGAGCAGCACGAGCGCTCCGTCGAACGCGCCCGCGCGCAGCATCGTCTCCGCCGCCGCCAGCGCGCGCAGCCCGCGCCGCCGCGGGTCGGGCGTGAGCGCGGTCGCCTGCTCCAGGAACGCGGCCGCGGCCGCCAC